>NZ_JBIANZ010000004.1:0-631734 GCF_042875075.1 Streptomyces sp. NPDC003720 | reverse complement strand
AATCCCCACCGAAGTGGTTCATCGTTCGACTTGCATGTGTTAAGCACGCCGCCAGCGTTCGTCCTGAGCCAGGATCAAACTCTCCGTGAATGTTTTCCCGTAATCGGGATGAACACCACGAGAGCGGTGCGAGAGGAGGAATGATCCTCTCGCACACAGCGTCCTCGCTGTGTTTTTCAAAGGAACCTCGTCCCGATCGTGATGACCGGAGACGGGGTATCAACATATCTGGCGTTGATTTTTGGCACGCTGTTGAGTTCTCAAGGAACGGTCGCTTCCTTTGTACTCACCCTCTCGGGCTTTCCTCCGGGCGCTTCCCTTCGTTCTTGCGTTTCCGACTCTATCAGATCTTTTCTCGACCCGATTTCCTCGGTGCTTTCCAGGTTCCCGCTCTCGCGTTTCCCTTTCCGGCGGTTCCGACTCTATCAGATCCTTTCGGCGTCCGATTCCCGGTCGGCGGGTTTGTCTTCCCGGCTGTTGGGCCGTTCCGACGAGTGAGACTTTAGCGGATTCCCGGCTCCCGAGCTAATCGGGGGCCTGCGTCCTTTCGAACGCGGATTCCTCATTTCGCTAATACGCACGCCAAAACAGTCGACGCGGAACGCCGATGAAGTGGGTGGTACCTGCGGAATCGCTGTCCGGGGACCGACCGAGGTCGGCGCTCACGTCGGACAACTCGGAGAACACTACGCACGGGCCTGAGGCGTGTCAACTCACCCCCCGGGCCCGCCCCGGAGGCGTACTCTGGCCTCATGACCACGCGTACGTGTACCCAGCTCTGGTGGGCCGCCTGACGGCGGCCGACTCACGTATGCACTCAACGGCCGCCGCTTCGGCGGCCGTTCTCGTATCTCCTCCAGGACTCCGGGGGCCGGCCGACCGGAACGGCGGTCTCGACCAGGAGATGGAGTAGGGATGACACGGGTCTTCAGTGGAGTGAAGCCGACCGGGCATCTGACCCTGGGGAACTACCTGGGAGCCATGCGCCGCTGGGCCGAGGTGGACCAGCACAGGTCGGACGCCCTGTTCTGCGTCGTCGACCTGCACGCGCTGACGGTCGACCACGATCCGGCACGGGTGCTCAGACTGAGCCGGCAGACGGCGACGCTGCTGCTGGCGTCGGGGCTCGACCCCGAGCTGTGCACCGTGTTCCTGCAGAGCCACGTCGACGAGCACACGCGTCTGTCGTACCTGCTGGAGTGCGTGGCGACGGACGGCGAGATGCGCCGCATGATCCAGTACAAGGAGAAGGCGCCGCGCGAACGCGAGCGGGGTGGGAGCGTACGGCTGTCGCTGCTGACGTACCCGGTGCTGATGGCCGCGGACATCCTGGCCTACGGGGCCGACGAGGTGCCGGTGGGCGAGGACCAGACACAGCACGTCGAGCTGACGCGGGACCTGGCGGTGCGCTTCAACCAGCGGTACGGGCACACCTTCGTGGTGCCCCGGGCCACTCCTCCGGGGGTGGCCGCCCGGGTGATGAACCTCCAGGAACCGACGTCGAAGATGGGCAAGTCGGACGACTCCGGGCCGGGCATCGTCTATCTGCTCGACGAGCCGGACGTGGTGCGCAAGAAGGTCATGCGCGCCGTGACCGACAGCGGCCGGGACGTGGAGTACGACCGGGAGGCGCGGCCGGGGGTGGCGAACCTGCTGGAGATCCTCGGCGCCTGCACGGGCGCGGACCCGGAGGCGCTGGCCGGGGGCTACGACTCCTACGGCGCCTTGAAGAAGGACACCGCGGAGGCCGTGGTGGAGACGCTCAGCCCGGTGCAGGCCAGGCACCGGGAGCTGTGCGCGGACCCCTCCTATGTGGACGGGGTGCTGCGCCGGGGCGCCGAGAAGGCGCGGGCGGTGGCGCGGCCGACCGTCGACGCCGCCTTCCGGGCGATCGGCCTGATGCCGGCCGTGCCCGAACCCGTCCCGGTCCGGTAGGAGACGGCTCCGGGGCCGTGGGGGGACCAGGCCGCCCGCCGCCCCGGGGACGGTCGTCGTCGGTCAGTCCTTCTTGCCGGAGGCCAGTTCGCGGCTCCGGTCGCGGGCGGCCTCCAGGGCGGCGATGAGGGCGGCGCGCACCCCGTGGTTCTCCAATTCGCGGATGGCGTTGATCGTCGTGCCGGCCGGGGACGTCACGTTCTCCCGCAGCCTGACCGGGTGCTCGCCGCTGTCGCGGAGCATCACCGCGGCGCCGATGGCGGACTGGACGATCAGGTCGTGGGCCTTGTCGCGGGGCAGGCCGAGCAGGATGCCGGCGTCGGTCATGGCCTCGACCAGGTAGAAGAAGTACGCCGGTCCGGAGCCGGACAGCGCGGTGCAGGCGTCCTGCTGGCTCTCGGGGACGCGCAGGGTCTTGCCGACGCCGCCGAAGATCTCCTCGGCGTGGGCGAGGTGCGCCTCCCCGGCGTGGCTGCCGGCGGAGATGACGGACATGGCCTCGTCGACGAGGGCGGGGGTGTTCGTCATGACGCGGACGACCGGGATGCCGGCGGCCAGACGCTCCTCGAAGAAGGAGGTGGGAATGCCGGCGGCGCCGCTGATGACCAGGCGGTCGGCGGGGAGGTGCGGGGCGAGTTCGTCCAGGAGGGCACCCATGTCCTGCGGCTTGACCGTGAGGATCAGGGTGTCGGCGGTCTTGGCGGCCTCGGTGTTGGTGACCGCGGTGACTCCGTGGCGGGCGCGGAGTTCCTCGGCGCGTTCGGGACGGCGGGCGGTGACCAGGAGGTCGGCGGGGGCCCAGCCGGCCCGGATCATTCCGCTGAGCAGGGCTTCGCCGATCTTGCCGGTGCCGAGGACTGCGACTTTCTGGCTCATGCGGTTCAGTCTGGCACCGGGGCGGCGGGGTGCGGGCCGTTGTCCGGCTGGCGGAACACGAGCCGCCCCGCCCGGCGGGTCCTAGGAGGTCCGCCTGCGCAGGGTCGCCGCGCCGAGGGCCAGGACCAGGACCGCGCAGCCGGCCACGATCAGCACGTCGCGTACGAACGTGGCGGTCATGTCGGTGTGGTGGAGGACCTCGTTCATGCCGTCGACGGCGTACGACATGGGCAGCACGTCGGAGACGGCCTCGAGGACGGGGTGCATGTCGGAGCGGGGTGTGAAGAGCCCGCAGAGCAGGAGCTGGGGGAAGATCACCGCGGGCATGAACTGGACCGCCTGGAACTCGGAGGCCGCGAAGGCCGAGACGAAGAGACCGAGGGCCGTGCCGAGCAGGGCGTCGAGGAGCGCGACGAGCAGGAGCAGCCAGGCCGAGCCGGTGACGTCGAGGCCGAGGACCCACAGGGCGAGTCCGGTGGCGAGCGCGGACTGGACGACGGCGACGGCGCCGAAGGCGAGCGCGTAGCCGGCGATGAGGTCCGCCTTGCCGAGGGGCATGGCGAGGAGGCGTTCGAGGGTGCCCGAGGTGCGTTCGCGCAGGGTGGCGATGGAGGTCACCAGGAACATCGTGATCAGCGGGAAGATGCCGAGCAGCGAGGCGCCGATGTCGTCGAAGGTGCGGGGGCTGGCGTCGAAGACGTAGCGCAGCAGGACCAGCATCAGGCAGGGGACGAGGATCATCAGCGCGATGGTCCGCGGGTCGTGCCGGAGCTGGCGCAGGACCCGGGCCGCGGTGGCGGTGGTGCGGGCGGCGTTGAACGCGCCGGTCGGGACGGCGGCCGCCGGGGGCGTCGTGCTCATCGGGTCGTCTCCTCGGTGCGGTCGGCGGCGGCGGCCTGGTCCACCAGGCGGAGGAAGGCGGCCTCGACGGTGTCGGTGCCGGTACGGGTGCGCAGGGCGTCGGGGGTGTCTTCGGCCAGGATCCGCCCGTCGCGCATCAGGAGCAGCCGGTGGCAGCGCTCCGCCTCGTCCATGACGTGGGAGGAGACGAGGAGGGTGACGCCCCGGTCGGCGACGAGGGCGTGGAAGAGGTTCCACAGGTCGCGGCGCAGGACGGGGTCGAGGCCGACCGTCGGTTCGTCCAGGACGAGGAGTTCGGGGGCGCCGAGGAGGGCGACGGCCAGGGAGACGCGGCTGCGCTGGCCGCCGGAGAGGTTGCCGGCGAGGGCGTCGGCGTGGTCGGTGAGGGCGACGTCGGTGAGGACGCGGGCGACGTCGTCGCGGCGGTCGGCCCTGGTGCGGCCGGGGTCGAGGATCGAGGCGAAGTAGTCGAGGTTCTGGCGGACGGTCAGGTCGTCGTAGACGGAGGGTGCCTGGGTGACGTAGCCGATGCGGCTGCGCAGGGTGGGGTGGCCGGCGGGGCGGCCGAGGACGTCGAGGGTTCCGGTGACCTTGGCCTGGGTGGCGACGACGGAGCGGATGAGCGTGGACTTGCCGCATCCGGAGGGGCCGAGAAGGCCGGTGATCCGGCCGCGCGCGACGGTGAAGGCGAGGTCGCTCAGGACGGTGCGCGAGCCGCGGACGACGGTGAGGCCGTCGGCGCGGACGGCGTCCGGTGGCGTGGGTCCGGTTGGGCCGGACAAGTAATTCATCACGCGATGAATAATTGTCCCGGCGGCCCGGCGCCGTCAAGGGGCGTGCGCGTGTGCCCGGACACGGAAGCGGCGGCCGGTGTGCACCGGCCGCCGCATCGCTCCCTCGGGTGATGTGGTGTCAGGGCCTGCCGGCGACGAGCAGGAGCACGTCGTACGTCTCCTCGACGACGCCGTCCGGGAAGACCTTCAGCAGATGGGCGCGCTCCTGCGCGAGGAAGGCGTCCCGGCGTTCCGCCGGGGCGACCAGGAACGCCGAGTGGCTGCCGACGTTGGCGAGATGGGTGTCCAGCGGGACGCGTCGGCTCCAGCGGATGTCCCGGCGGGTGAAGCGCAGGCGCCCGGTGGGGTCGGCCTGCGCGCGGTCGCCGGCCCCGCGCTTCTCCGCGGGGACGTCGACGCCGAAGAAGCGGGCGGTCCGCTCGGCCGACTCGGCGATCCACTCGACGTCGACGGCGTCGGTGTTCCACCACAGCGCCAGTGACCCGCCCGGCCGCAGCACGCGCAGCGCCTCCGGCACCGCCCGGGCGGGGTCGGTCCAGTGCCAGGCCTGGGCGTAGGCGATGAGGTCGGCGTGGGCGTCGGCGACCGGGAGGGCGTTGCCGTCGCCCCGCACGAGAGGGACGTCCGGCAGGGCGCGGCGGAACTCGGCGGCCATGCCCTCCCCCGGTTCGACCGCGAGGACGTCGGCCCCTCGGGCCCGCAGCAGGGCGGAGGCGATACCGGTGCCCGCGCCGACGTCCACGACCCGGGCGCCGGCCAGGGGGCGCCCGGCCAGTTCCGCCACGGAGTCCAGGAGGGCGGGCGGGTAGGAGGGTCGGTTCGCGGCGTACTGGGCGGCCGCCGCGTTGAAGGAGTGGGCGCGCAGGCCGCGCGGCGGCTCGGCGGTGTGGGACGTGGTCATACCGCCATGCTGTCCACGCCGGAGGGCGGGGACACGGGCGGGTTCACGGGCGGTCCGGCGGCGAGCCGTGCCGCGGGGCCCGGGTCAGCGGCGGCGCTTGCGCCTCGACGGGTCGCCCGTGCGCCGGGAGGACCGGCGCTCGTACTCCTCGCGGGCCTTGTCGTACTCCTCGCGGTGCAGCTTCTCGCCCGGCGCCTCGGTGAGGGCGCGGAAGAAGTAGGCCAGCAGTGAGCCGACGAAGCCGATGGCGAGCAGGCCGCGCAGCGAGGCCTGCCGCTGGGGGTCGTGGCGCCTGCCGAAGCCCTCCCACGTGTTGCGGAAGGCCAGCGCGCTGCAGATCGCGAACATGGCGATGATCAGCACGGTCACGAAGGCGCCGGTGCCGGCGATCCGGAGGCCGTCGTAGGCGAAGCGCAGCACCAGGCAGGAGACGACGGCCGCGGCGAGGGAGCCGGCCGCCACGCCGGCCCGGCGGGCCGCGTACCCGTGGTCGTGGTCCACCCAGGAGGTGCCGAAGAAGCGGAGGGGTTCGGGGCGGGGGCCGCCGCCGGCGGTCTCGCCGCGCGCGGAGCCCGCCTGGTCCTCCGGGGTGCCGGTTTCGTCGCTCACGGGACGATTATGGCTCCGGGGGCCGGCGGGCTCCTGGCGGGGTCAGCCGCAGCGCGGGGCGACGTAGCCGTCGCTGCCCGTCTGCACGTAGGCGTCGGAGACGTACTCGCCGTTGTCGATGTTGTCCCAGAGCTTCGAGGTGCCGTAGGGGCCGGTCACCGTCGTGCCCGGGGTCTGGCAGTAGATCGGGACCTTGGCGCCGTAGGACAGCACCCTGACGATGTTGTAGCTGGTGCCGGGGCCGCTGCGGACGTTCAGGCGGACGTCGGGAGCGACCGCGTAGTAGCGCAGCGACTGGGCTGTCACCGCCGCCTCGCCGGCGTCCTCGTTCCCGGGCTCCGCGACTGGCTCTACGGACATGGTGTTCCTCCCCCGCTGGTCCCCATGACCGCCATGGGGACCCGTTGCATCCCTGTGAGTCGACTCGCGAGACGTGTGTACGCGACTCGCACGCAGACGCTAGCAAGCCGCCTCTGTCCCGTACGAGTCATCGACTAGGCTCCGTGCGTCGCGCGCACGGACGAAGAGCACGGGGGTGGTCCATGGCGCCGCAGCGCAGCACCGGGGCGGGGGCGGAAGCGGAACTTCCCGAGTACGCCGGCCGGTACCGCCTGGAGTCGCATCTGGGGTCCGGTGGCATGGGAGTGGTCCATCTGGCCCGCAGCGACTCCGGGTTGAAGCTCGCGGTGAAGGTCGTGCACGCCGAGTTCGCGAGGGACCGCGAGTTCAGGGGCCGTTTCCGGCAGGAGGTGGCCGCGGCTCGCAGGGTGAGCGGGGCCTTCACCGCGCCGGTCGTGGACGCCGACCCCGACGCCGAACGCCCGTGGATGGCGACGCTGTTCATCCCCGGTCCGACGCTTTCGGACCATGTGAAGCGGAACGGGCCCATGCCGTCGGCGCAGTTGCGCCGGCTCATGGCCGGGCTCGCGGAGGCCCTGCGCGACATCCACCGGGTGGGCGTGGTGCACCGGGACCTCAAGCCGAGCAATGTCCTGCTGGCCGAGGACGGGCCGAAGGTCATCGACTTCGGTATCTCCCGGCCGAAGGACAGTGAACTCCGCACGGAGACGGGCAAACTGATCGGCACGCCGCCCTTCATGGCTCCCGAGCAGTTCCGCCGGCCACGGGAGGTGGGCCCGGCCGCCGATGTCTTCGCGCTGGGTTCGGTGATGGTGCACGCGGCGACCGGGCGGGGGCCGTTCGACTCCGACAGCCCGTACGTCGTGGCGTACCAGGTGGTGCACGACGAGCCGGATCTGACCGGGGTTCCGGAGTCCCTCGCGCCGCTGGTGCTGCGCTGCCTCGCCAAGGAGCCCGAGGACAGGCCGACTCCGGACGAGCTGATGCGGGAGCTGCGGTCGGTCGCCGCGTCGTACGACACGCAGGCGTTCATACCGGTGCAGCGCACGGGTGAGGCTCCCAGGGCTCCCGAACCAGCCGTCGCCGTCCAGGAGACGGGGAGCCGTCCGGTGCGGCGCCGGTTCAGGGCCGGCAAGGCGTTGACGGGCGCCGTGGCGCTCGGGCTCGTCGTGGCCGGCGTGCTGGTCTCGGTCCGGCCGGCGGGAGGCGATCCCGGTCCGGCCGCCTCCGGGCCGCGTACGGGGAAGGCCGCGTTCAGCGCCTGGGACACCCGGGCCGCGGCAGCGGGCACCGGGATGCCCCGGTGTTCGTACGGTGAGGGCAGGTTGCTGTGCGCCCAGCCCGGCGCGGTCTACGCCCTCTCCCCCGCCGACGGCACCCGGTTGTGGCGGCGTTCCGTCGCCGTGCGGACGGTGAGCGGGGCGCCGGTCCTGTCGGCCGGTCTGGTGCAGCCGTTCACCGACGGGGGGCCGCGGGTGGCGGCCCTCGATCCCTCGTCGGGCAAGGAGGTGTGGGGGCGCGATGTGCCGGCCGGCACGACGGTGCGGTACGCGGGGGACACGGCTCTGCTGACGGCCCCCGACGGGACCGTCACGGGCCTGGACGCGGCGACGGGCAGGGCCCGGTGGACGCACCGGATCGCCGGGCAGGCGAAGCCGTCCTTCACCGCCTTCCCGCGCGATCCGCTGGCGTACGCGGCCAGTACGTCGGCCGACGGGGCGAGCACCCTCGTGACCGCGGTGGATCCGGGAACCGGGCGGGTGCGCTGGCAGGCACGGCTGAAGGGGAGCCTCAGACCCGCCGGTTCGGCGGGCGGGGCCGTCTCCTTCCTCTCGGTGGACCCGGTCTACGGCTCCACGAAGGCGGTCGTCCGTTTCGATCCGGCGACCCGGTCGTCGCGGCGGGTGGACCTTCCCGTGGCCCTGGACGGCGCTCAGGCCACGGTGCGCGGCGACATGGTCCTGCTCCTGGGCACCGGTGGCCGGCTGCAGGCCGTCGACATGGCGAAGCGGAGTGTTCCGTGGCGCCTGGAGACATCGGTGAGCCGCGGTTCGGCGCCGGTCGCGGACGGCCGGCACGTGTACTTCACCGCGAGCGACGGACGGCTCCTCGCCGTCGACTCGCGTACGGGAACACTCGTCGGGCAGACGCGGGCGCGCCTGGGCGAGCACGCGACACGGGTGGTGGCGGCGCCGCCCGCTCCGCTCGTGCAGCACGGCGACGTCTACGCCACCGCGCCCGACGGCACCGTCTTCGCGGTGCCCGCGAAGGACCCCTCGGCCTGGTGACACAGCGCGCGGGGCCGCCCCCCGGTGGAGGCGGCCCCGCGCGGTGCCCGGCTTCAGCCGAGCTTGCTCACGTCGCGCACCGCGCCCTTGTCGGCGCTGGTCGCCATGGCCGCGTAGGCGCGCAGCGCGGCGGAGACCTTGCGGTCGCGGTTCTTCGGGGCGTACACCCCGGCCAGCGCCTGGTCGCGCCGGGCCAGCTCCGCCTCGTCGACCAGCAGCTCGATGGTGCGGTTCGGGATGTCGATGCGGATGCGGTCGCCGTCCTGGACCAGGGCGATGGTGCCGCCGGACGCCGCCTCCGGGGAGGCGTGGCCGATGGACAGGCCGGACGTGCCGCCGGAGAAGCGGCCGTCGGTGATCAGGGCGCAGGTCTTGCCGAGGCCGCGGCCCTTCAGGTACGAGGTCGGGTACAGCATCTCCTGCATGCCGGGGCCGCCCTTGGGGCCCTCGTAGCGGATGACGACGACGTCGCCGTCCTTGACCTCCTGGGTGAGGATCCGCTGGACGGCCTCCTCCTGCGACTCGCAGACCACCGCCGGGCCCTCGAAGGTCCAGATCGACTCGTCGACGCCGGCGGTCTTCACCACGCAGCCGTCGACGGCCAGGTTGCCCCGGAGGACCGCGAGGCCGCCGTCCTTGGAGTAGGCGTGCTCGACGGAGCGGATGCAGCCGCCCTCGGCGTCGTCGTCCAGGGCCTCCCAGCGCTCGGACTGGGAGAAGGCCTCGGCGGAGCGGACGCAGCCGGGGGCCGCGTGCCACAGCTCGACGGCCTCCGGCGACGGGGAGCCGCCGCGGACGTCCCAGGTCTTCAGCCAGTCGGACAGGGAGGGGCTGTGGACGGCGTGCACGTCCTCGTTCAGCAGGCCGCCGCGGTGCAGTTCGCCGAGGAGGGCGGGGATGCCGCCGGCGCGGTGCACGTCCTCCATGTAGTACGTGCGGTTCTTCGCGACGTTGGGCGCGACCTTGGCGAGGCAGGGGACGCGGCGGGAGACGGCGTCGATCTGCTCCAGGCCGAATTCGACGCCCGCCTCCTGGGCGGCGGCCAGCAGGTGCAGGATCGTGTTGGTGGAGCCGCCCATCGCGATGTCCAGGGCCATGGCGTTCTCGAAGGCCTGGAAGGTGGCGATGTTGAGCGGCAGGACGGTGTCGTCGTCCTGCTCGTAGTAGCGGCGGGTGAGGTCCATGACCGTGCGGGCCGCGTTCTCGTAGAGGGCGCGGCGGGCGGTGTGGGTGGCGAGGACCGAGCCGTTGCCGGGCAGGGAGAGGCCGATGGCCTCGGTCAGGCAGTTCATCGAGTTGGCGGTGAACATGCCGGAACAGCTGCCGCAGGTCGGGCAGGCGTTCTCCTCGATGCGGAGGATGTCCTCGTCGGAGATCTTGTCGTTGACGGCGTCGGAGATCGCGTCGACCAGGTCCAGGGTGCGGACCGTGCCGTCGACCAGCGTGGCGCGGCCGGACTCCATCGGGCCGCCGGAGACGAAGACCGTCGGGATGTTCAGGCGCAGGGCCGCCATCAGCATGCCCGGGGTGATCTTGTCGCAGTTGGAGATGCAGACCAGGGCGTCGGCGCAGTGGGCCTCGACCATGTACTCCACCGAGTCCGCGATCAGGTCGCGGGAGGGCAGGGAGTAGAGCATGCCGCCGTGGCCCATGGCGATGCCGTCGTCCACGGCGATCGTGTTGAACTCGCGCGGGATGCCGCCCGCCTCCTTGATCGCCTCGCTGACGATCCGGCCGACCGGCTGGAGGTGGGTGTGGCCCGGCACGAACTCGGTGAAGGAGTTGGCGACGGCGATGACCGGCTTCCGGCCGATGTCCGCACCGGGTACACCGGAGGCGCGCATAAGGGCGCGGGCGCCCGCCATGTTGCGGCCGTGGGTGACTGTGCGGGACCTCAGCTCGGGCATCGTCGCTCGCTCCTTCGAAGACCTTCTGCCAGAGAGTTCTGACTCCTCCGAGCGTACGCCGCCCCTCCAAGGGATGGACAAGCATGTCCGGAATGCGGGACGCGTGTTTCACGGCCGGGGGTTCCGGGGCCGGGCCGGGCCACGGGCGCCGGCGGTGTCAGGGCTGCGTCAGATGGCTCTGCACCACGGGCGCGACCCGCGCGATGATCTGCTCCAGGTCCACCGAGGCCAGCGGCTCCAGCTTGATCACGTGGCGCATCATCGCGGCGCCGACGAGCTGCGCGGCGGCCAGCTCGGTGCGCAGCTCCGGGTCCGGCAGGTCCACCTGGGCGGCCACCCGGCGCAGCACCTGGGTGGCGACCAGGCGGCGGAAGACGGCCGCCGCGGCCTCGTTGTTCACGGCGGAGCGGAGGATCGCGAGCAGGGGCGTACGGGTCGTGGGGTTCTCCCACACGCCGAGGAAGAAGCGGGTCAGCCGCTCGCCGACCTCGGCCGGCGGGACCTCGGCGATCGCGTCGGGCACGTCGAGCGCGGGCGCGAAGGCGACCGCGACGGACGCCTCGAAGATCTGCTCCTTGGTGCCGAAGTAGTGGTGGACGAGCGCCGAGTCGACCCCGGCGGCCTTGGCGATGCCGCGCACGGACGTCTTCTCGTAGCCGCGCTCGGAGAACTCCTCGCGGGCGGCGGCCAGGATGCGGTCGCGGGTGCCGGCGGACTCGGTGCGCGGGGGCCGGCCCCGCCGGCGCGCGGTGGTGCCGGTCATCGCCGGGGCACCCGCACGGCGGAGGCCAGGTGCTGCCGGGTGAAGGCGAGGGCCTCGGCGAGGTCGGCCTCGCGCTCGGCGCTGGACATCGCCCGGCGGGTGTTGACCTCGATCACGACGTGGCCGTCGAAGCCGGTGTGCGAGAGCCGCTCCAGCAGCTCGGCGCAGGGCTGGGTGCCGCGGCCGGGGACCAGGTGCTCGTCCTTGGCGGAGCCCCGGCCGTCGGCGAGGTGGACGTGGCCGAGCCGGTCGCCCATGCGGTCGATCATGGCGAGCGCGTCGGTGCGGGCCGTCGCGGTGTGGCTGAGGTCGATCGTGAAGTGCCGGTAGTCGTCCTTGGTGACGTCCCAGTCGGGGGCGTAGGCCAGCATCTCGCGGTCGCGGTAGCGCCACGGGTACATGTTCTCGACGGCGAACCGCACGTCCGTCTCGTTCGCCATCCGCCACACCCCGGTGACGAAGTCGCGGGCGTACTGCCGCTGCCAGCGGAAGGGCGGGTGGACGACGACCGTGTCGGCGCCCAGCTTCTCGGCGGCCGCCCGGGCCCGCTGGAGCTTGGTCCAGGGGTCGGTGGACCAGACGCGCTGGGTGATCAGCAGGCAGGGGGCGTGCACGGCGAGGATGGGGACGCCGTGGTGGTCGGACAGCCGGCGCAGCGCCTCGATGTCCTGGCTCACCGGGTCGGTCCACACCATGACCTCGACGCCGTCGTAACCGACGCGCGCGGCGATCTCGAAGGCCGTCGCCGTCGACTCCGGGTACACCGAGGCCGTCGACAGGGCGACCTTTACGTCCCTTGGTTCAGCCACGTCCGTCACCTTACGGGGTAGGGCGGCCCGGACGCGGGGTGCCGGTTCGCCATTGTGAGCTTTGCCATCCGCGCCGTCGCCGGCGGGCCGGGGGCCGCTCGCGCGCGCGGCGGCGGCATGTGCGGATACGGTTCCGCACCCCCTCGGCACTCAGCCCGAGCCCATGTGGTCGAGACGGCGGAGGATGACGCCCTCGCGCAGCGCCCAGGGGCATATCTCCAGGCTCTCCACGCCGAACAGGTCCATGGCGCCCTCGGCCACCAGGGCGCCGGCGAGGAGCTGGCCCGCCCTGCCCTCGGAGACGCCGGGGAGTTCCGCGCACTGCTCGGCGGTCATCCCGGACAGCCGGGGCACCCAGGCCTCCAGGGACTCCCGCTTGAGCTCGCGCTGGACGTAGAGGCCCTCCGCGCTGCGGGCGGCGCCGGCGATCCGGGCGAGCTGCTTGAAGGTCTTGGAGGTGGCGACCACGTGGTCGGGGGCGCCGAAGCGGCTGAACTCGCCGACGGTACGGGCGATCTCGGTGCGGACGTGGCGGCGCAGGGCGCGCACGTCGTCGGGTGCGGGCGGATCGCCGGGCAGCCAGCCGGCGGTGAGGCGGCCCGCGCCGAGCGGCAGGGAGACGGCCGCGTCGGGCTCCTCGTCCATGCCGTAGCCGATCTCCAGGGAGCCGCCGCCGATGTCCAGGACGAGCAGCTTGCCGGCGGACCAGCCGAACCAGCGGCGGACGGCGAGGAAGGTGAGCCGGGCCTCCTCGGCGCCGGTGAGCACCTGGAGCCGTACGCCGGTCTCGTCCTGCACGCGCGCGAGGACGTCGTCGGCGTTGGTGGCCTCGCGGACGGCGGAGGTGGCGAACGGCAACAGGTCCTCGACGCCCTTGTCCTCGGCGGCCTGGAGCGCGTCCCGGACCACGTCGACCAGCCGGTGGATGCCGTCGTCGCCGATGGCGCCGCTGTCGTCGAGCAGTTGGGCGAGCCGCAGGTCGGCCTTGTGCGAGTGCGCGGGCAGCGGCCGTGCGCCGGGGTGGGCGTCCACCACCAGCAGATGCACCGTGTTGGAACCCACGTCCAGGACACCGAGTCTCATGTACGGCACGCTACTGCCAGATCCGCCCTCCTCGGTCCCCGCGGCGGCCCCGGGCCACTTACCCTGGAGGCGTGCCAAAGACGAAAAAGGCGAAGGACGACAAACCGTCCAAGTCCGGCAAGACGCCCAGAACGGCCCCGGTACCGAGTGACGAGAAGGGCCTCGACTTCGCGCGCGCGTGGGTGGAGTTCCCCGATCCGGCGGACGAGGAGCAGGTCTTCCGCTGCGATCTGACATGGCTGACCTCTCGCTGGAACTGCATCTTCGGCAGCGGCTGCCAGGGCATCCAGGCGGGCCGCGCGGACGACGGGTGCTGCTCGCTGGGCGCCCACTTCTCCGACGAGGACGACGAGAAGCGGGTCGCAGGGCACGTGGCGAGGCTCACGCCGGAGATCTGGCAGCACCACGACGAGGGCATCCGCAACGGCTGGACCTCCGAGGACGAGGAGGGTTCGCGGCAGACCCGGCCCTTCCAGGGGTCGTGCATCTTCCAGAACCGTCCGGGTTTCGCGGGCGGCGCGGGCTGCTCGCTGCACATCCTCGCCCTGAGGGAGGGCCGGGAGCCGCTGGAGACCAAGCCGGACGTCTGCTGGCAGCTGCCGATCCGGCGGACGTACGACTGGATCGAGCGGCCGGACGACACGCGCGTGCTGCAGGTGTCGATCGGCGAGTACGACCGCCGGGGCTGGGGCCCGGGCGGCCATGACCTGCACTGGTGGTGCACCTCGGCGACGTCGGCGCACGGCGCGGGCGAGCCGGTGTACGTCTCGTACCGGGCGGAGCTGACCGAGCTGATGGGCAAGGCCGGCTACGACCGGCTGGCCGAGCTGTGCGAGCAGCGGCTGGCCTCGCAGCTTCCGCTGGTGGCCCCGCATCCGGCGGACCCGGGGCGTCCCTAACCGTCCGACGGGCTCGGGTCCGCGTCGTCGCTGGACGGCGGGGGCGAGCTCGGCGGGTCGGACGGCGTCGGGTCGGCCGGGGTGGACGGCGGATCCGAGGGCGAGGTGGGCGGACTGGACGGCGGGTCGGTGTGGGCCGGGGCCGAGGGGCTCGGGTCGGGGGCGGGCGTCGAGGGCCGGGCCGAGGGGCCGCTGGGGGCGGTGCCGTAGCCGTCGATGGTGACCACGGCGCCGGCCGGTGACACCGCCACCCGCGCGTGCCAGTGTCCGGACGGCTCGCGCAGCCGGTCGACGTACACCTTGACCGTGAAGGTCTCGCCGGGCCGGAGCGTTCCCCCCGACCGGCTGAAGTAGAGCCAGGACGCCGGGGTCGACGCGGACCAGCGGACCGGTTCCGGGCCGGACGCGGTGAGCGTGATCAGCGTGACGTCGCCGTCGGTGCGCGCGCCGACCGCGAGCCGGCCGGCGCCCTTCCCGCCGGCTCCGCCGACGCTGACGACCTCCACGGACACGTCCGCCGTGCCCTTGCCGGCCGGGGCGCCGGACGGCTTCACGCGGGCGTTGCCCGCGTTCTCGTAGCCACCGCCGGTGTCGCCGCCGAACGCGTCGGGGCCCCGCGCCTCGCTCGCGGGGCCGCCCGGGCGGCCGTCCTCGCCGCCCACCGGACCGCCGCGGTAGGCGGCCCACAGGGCGAGCACGGGCGCGGCGACCACGGTGGCGACGACGGTCGTGGTGACGGCACGCGCGCGGAGCCGGTCGCGGCGGGCCGCGCGGTCCTTGGGGTCCATCGGGAAACCGCGCCGGTCGAAGCGGGGCACGGCCGCGCCACGCGCGCGCGGGTGGTGGGCGAGGGCGACGTGCAGGGCCGCGCGGGGCGCCTGCAGGACCGGCAGCTCGGCCGGGGTGACCGTGGCGCCGGGCCAGCGGCCGGGGACGGCGCGCTCGGCGGTGCGGCGGCAGCGGGGGCAGTCGTCGACGTGCCGGACCAGCTCGCGGCGCAGGGTGGGGCTGAGGACCAGCCGGCTGTCCCCGGTGAGGTGGGCCACGCTCGGGCAGCCGCCGGTCTCGACCACGGCGAGCGCGGCGCGGGTGCGCTCGACCTCGCAGGCCGCGGAGGCCAGCAGCTCGCGCGCGGCGGCGGGCGCCATGCCGAGGACGGCGGCGACCTCGCGCTCCGCGAGATGGTGGCGGACGGCGAGCTCCAGCGCCTCGCGCTGCTCGGGGGTGGTGCCGGCCGCCTCCGGCCAGGCGAGCAGGGCGAGTTCACCGCGCCGCTGCTCCAGGACCTCCGGCGCCACGGGCGGCTCGGCGTCCCGTTTCGCGGTGGCCGGGCGGCCCGACGCGTGCGTGGCCTGGCGTTTCTGCCGAGCCTCGGCGAGCCCGCGCAGGCACGCCCAGCGGGCCAGGGCGTACAGCCAGGCCCGCTGGTCGACGGCCTCCGGGACGCGCTGTCCGCGCCGCTCGGCCAGCGCCAGGACGTCCCCGAGGGCGGCGGTGGCCGCGTCGTGGTCGCACAACACGGACAGGCAGTAGGTGAACAGACCGTCCAGGTACGGCTCGTAGCGCGCCGGCGGCCGCTGCGCGAGGGTGCGCGCGGCGGCGCGGTCGCGCGCCTCCCGGTGTGTCCGATGTGCGCCGGTGGTGCGGGTCGTCGTCTCCGGACTGCTGCTCATCACCCGTGCGACCGTAGGCGGCGGCGCAGTGCTCCTTCCGGCGCCTTGAGCTCTTTTAATTCGTACGGGTGAAACGATCCCTCATAAGGGGACAGGAACCTTTCGTTCCACGGCACGGGCGGACGCGCCGTGACCGGTACCGGACCGCTCCCGGACGGCCCGCGGGGGCGCTGTCAGTGCCGCGGGCTACGGTTTCCGCATGGCTGCCCGTACCAAGACCACCAAGGACCGACCGTCCTACCGCTGCACCGAGTGCGGCTGGCAGACCGCCAAATGGCTCGGCCGCTGCCCGGAGTGCCAGGCCTGGGGCACGGTCGAGGAGTACGGCGCGCCCGCGGTCCGCACGACGGCGCCGGGCCGCGTCACCAGCTCGGCGGTGCCCATCGGCCAGGTCGACGGCCGTCAGGCGACCGCCCGTACGACCGGCGTGCCGGAGCTGGACCGGGTGCTCGGCGGCGGTCTGGTGCCCGGCGCGGTGGTCCTGCTCGCGGGCGAGCCCGGCGTCGGCAAGTCCACCCTGCTGCTGGACGTGGCCGCCAAGTCGGCCAGTGACGAGCACCGCACCCTCTATGTGACGGGTGAGGAGTCGGCGAGCCAGGTGCGGCTGCGCGCCGACCGCATCGGCGCCCTGGACGACCATCTCTACCTGGCCGCCGAGACCGATCTGGCGGCCGTCCTCGGCCACTTGGACGCGGTGAAGCCGTCGCTGCTGATCCTGGACTCGGTGCAGACGGTCGCCTCGCCCGAGATCGACGGCGCGCCCGGCGGCATGGCCCAGGTGCGGGAGGTGGCCGGCGCCCTGATCCGCGCCTCCAAGGAGCGCGGCATGTCCACGCTGCTGGTGGGCCACGTCACCAAGGACGGCGCGATCGCGGGTCCCCGGCTGCTGGAGCACCTGGTGGACGTCGTGCTGCACTTCGAGGGCGACCGGCACGCCCGGCTGCGCCTGGTCCGCGGCGTGAAGAACCGCTACGGCGCCACGGACGAGGTCGGCTGCTTCGAGCTGCACGACGAGGGCATCACGGGCCTCGCCGACCCGAGCGGGCTCTTCCTGACCCGCCGCGCCGAACCGGTCCCGGGCACCTGCCTGACGGTCACCCTCGAGGGGCGCCGCCCGCTGGTGGCGGAGGTGCAGGCGCTGACCGTGGACTCCCAGATCCCCTCGCCGCGGCGGACCACCTCGGGTCTGGAGACCTCCCGGGTGTCGATGATGCTCGCGGTGCTGGAGCAGCGGGGGCGGATCAGCGCGCTCGGCAAGCGGGACATCTACTCCGCGACGGTGGGCGGGGTGAAGCTCTCGGAGCCCGCCGCCGACCTGGCGATCGCCCTCGCGCTCGCCTCGGCCGCCAGCGACACCCCCCTGCCCAAGAACCTGGTCGCGATCGGCGAGGTGGGGCTCGCGGGCGAGGTGAGACGGGTCACGGGCGTGCAGCGCAGGCTCGCCGAGGCGCACCGGCTGGGCTTCACGCACGCGCTCGTTCCGGGCGATCCGGGCAAGGTCCCGGCCGGGATGAAGGTGCTGGAAGTCGCCGACATGGGGGACGCGCTGCGGGTGCTGCCGCGCTCCCGTCGCCGAGAGGCCCCACGGGACGCGGAGGACCGCCGGTAGACTTTGCCCAGGTCTCGCCCGTCCGTACGAACCGAGTGCGCGCGACGGCAGCACCCAGAACCTGCGACCGGAGGAGTGCAGTGGCAGCCAACGACCGGGCAGCAGCTCCCGGAAAGTCCGGTGGGAGCGCCGGCTCCGATCGCCTGATGCGCGCCTCGCTGAGCGCCGTGGCTCCTGGCACGCCCCTGCGTGACGGCCTGGAGCGGGTCCTGCGCGGCAACACCGGCGGCCTCATCGTCCTGGGCTCCGACAAGACCGTCGAGGCGATGTGCACCGGCGGCTTCGTCCTGGACGTGGAGTTCGCCGCGACGCGGCTGCGGGAGCTGTGCAAGCTGGACGGCGGCATCGTGCTCTCCTCCGACCTGTCGAAGATCCTGCGGGCCGGCGTGCAGCTGGTCCCGGACCCGACGATCCCGACGGAGGAGACCGGCACCCGGCACCGCACGGCGGACCGCGTCTCGAAGCAGGTCGGCTTCCCGGTGGTCTCCGTCTCCCAGTCGATGCGGCTGATCGCGCTCTACGTCGACGGCCAGCGCCGTGTCCTGGAGGACTCCGCCGCGATCCTCTCCCGCGCCAACCAGGCCCTGGCCACGCTGGAGCGGTACAAGCTCCGCCTGGACGAGGTCGCGGGCACGCTGTCCGCGCTGGAGATCGAGGACCTGGTGACGGTCCGGGACGTCTCGGCGGTCGCCCAGCGGCTGGAGATGGTCCGGCGCATCGCCACCGAGATCGCCGAGTACGTGGTCGAACTCGGCACCGACGGCCGTCTTCTCGCGCTCCAGCTCGAGGAGTTGATCGCCGGAGTGGAGCCCGACCGCGAACTCGTCGTCCGGGACTACGTCCCCGAGCCGACGGCCAAGCGGTCCCGCACGGTGGACGAGGCGCTGGCGGAGCTGGACGCCCTGACACACGCGGAGCTCCTGGAAATGGGCACCGTGGCACGCGCGCTGGGCTACACGGGCTCCCCCGAGACCCTGGACTCCGCGGTGTCCCCGCGCGGCTTCCGGCTGCTGGCGAAGGTGCCGAGGCTGCCGGGCGCGATCATCGACCGCCTGGTGGAGCACTTCGGCGGGCTGCAGAAGCTGCTCGCCGCGAGCGTGGACGACCTGCAGACGGTGGACGGCGTCGGCGAGGCCCGGGCGCGCAGCGTCCGCGAGGGCCTGTCCCGCCTGGCCGAGTCGTCGATCCTCGAGCGGTACGTCTGACCGGAGCGGGCGCGCCCGCTCAGCGGCGGGCACGCGTGGCGCCGGGGGCGTGACGGCCCGTGTCCGGCCGCGGCACCGGGCGCCTCACCAGCGGCGGCGCCGCGCTAGTCGGCCGACAGCACGAACGAGGCGCGTGCCTTCGCGAACCCCGGCGCCTTCGCCTCCAGCAGATAGGTTCCCGCCTTCGCCGACCCCGCCGGGGGCGTGGCGCACTCCGGCGCGCTCGGCTTGCGGTCCCACTTCACGGTGTACGTGATGCTCTGGCCGGCGCCGACCCGGAAGAGCAGGCTCGCCGCGCCCTTCGGGCAGTCGTCCGAGGACCAGTACGCGTCGTCGCCCTCCGCCGGCGTGATGGTCAACACCGCCTTCTTCGGGCCGAGATCGACCTTGCAGTCGCCGGACGAGGAGTTCTTCGCGACGAGTTCGAACTCCGGCGTCTGGTCGGGCGAGTAGGAGTTGTGCACGCTGCGCAGGGTCAACGTGACCGCGCCGGGCGTGCAGTTCGGCAGCGAGGAGGACGCGGGCAGCGCGTCACCGGTGCCGACCCCGCCGCCGCCCGCGGCGGAACCGCCGCCTGAGCCCCCGCCCGAGCCGCCGTCCGGGCCGCCGTCGGACCCGGCCGAACCGGAGCCGCCCTTGCCGTCCGAGCCGGAGTCGGAGCCGGAGCCGCTCCCGCCGGTGTCCCCGCCGCCGCCCGACTCGTCACGTCCGCCGGGGTGTTGGCTGTACGCGGGTCCGGACGAGGAGGGTCCCGGTGTGATGGTGGACGCGGGATTCTTGCCGTTCGGCCCGTCGGCGCCGTTCCTGCCGCCCCCGCCGCCCCATGTCACGATCCACGTGATCAGCAGCGCCAGCAGGGCGAGGACGGCCAGCATCAGCACCCTCCGTCGCCAGTAGATGGAGGAGGGGAGCGGCCCGACCGGATTGCGCAGAGATCCCACGGCGCAAACTGTACGAGAGATCAAGCCTCCCGCTCGCGCCACCCGCCGCCCGGACGACAACTTTTCCGGATCATCATCCCGGCAACTGCCGGGGACGAAAGGCTTCTTCACTCACCGCCACGCGACGCGACGCTCCGCGACCGCGCCGTCGTCGGCCACAACACACGCGAGGCGTGGCAGGATCGGAAGGCCATGACTGAGAAGCTTCACGCCCCCGTGATCGCCTGGTTCGACTCCCACGCCCGCGACCTCCCCTGGCGCCGCCCGGAAGCGGGTCCCTGGGGCGTGATGGTCAGCGAGTTCATGCTGCAGCAGACCCCGGTCAGCCGGGTGCTCCCGGTGTACGAGCAGTGGATGGAACGCTGGCCCCGCCCCGCCGACCTCGCCAAGGAGGCCCCCGGAGAGGCGGTGCGCGCCTGGGGCCGGCTCGGCTACCCCCGCCGCGCCCTGCGTCTGCACGGAGCGGCCGCGGCCATAACGGAACGGCACGGCGGTGACGTGCCGACGGACCACGCGCAGCTCCTGGCGCTGCCCGGGATCGGCGAGTACACGGCCGCCGCGGTGGCCTCCTTCGCGTACGGACAGCGCCACCCGGTGCTCGACACCAACGTGCGCCGGGTCCTCGCGCGGGCGGTGACGGGCGTCCAGTACCCGCCGAACGCCACCACGGCCGCCGAGCGGCGGCTGGCCCGGGAGCTGCTGCCGGAGGAGGAGGGGACGGCCGCGCGCTGGGCCGCCGCCTCCATGGAGCTGGGCGCGCTGGTGTGCACCGCGAAGAACGAGGGCTGCCCGCGCTGCCCGATCGCCGCGCAGTGCGCGTGGCGGCTCGCGGGCAAGCCGGAGCACGAGGGCCCGCCGCGCCGGGGCCAGACGTACGCGGGCACGGACCGCCAGGTGCGCGGCAAGCTCCTCGCCGTGCTGCGGGAGGCGCACGCGCCGGTGCCGCAGGCGTCGCTGGACCGGGTCTGGCACGAGCCGGTGCAGCGCGCCCGCGCGCTCGACGGGCTCGTCACGGACGGTCTGGTGGAGCCGCTGCCGGGCGGTCTGTACCGGCTGCCGCTGACCTGACGCACGCTTAAGTCACGGCCCACCGGCCTTCGTTACGACACCTCCAGGTCGACGAAACGGCGAATAGCCGGACAAAAGCCCCGCGTTCCTTACCCCGTACCTACTTCCGTTACACAACCGACGGACAGCCGATTGCCGGCCGCAGGCTGCTCCGCACAGCCTCGTGACAACCGCTCCGTAGCTTTCTTCCCGTGCCCGGCGGACCAACGGGCAGGCAGCACGGCGGGACTTCCGGCACGGGGCCGGAGTACACGGGGAACGGAGGCGGTCGATCATGGCGCAGGGAGAGGTGCTCGAGTTCGAGGAGTACGTCCGCACCCGGCAGGAAGCGCTGCTGCGCAGCGCCCGCCGACTGGTCCCGGACCCGGTCGACGCCCAGGACCTGCTGCAGACCGCGCTGGTGCGCACGTACGGACGCTGGGACGGCATCGCCGACAAGCGGCTCGCGGACGCCTATCTGCGCCGGGTGATGATCAACACCCGCACCGAGTGGTGGCGGGCGCGCAAGCTGGAGGAGGTCCCCACCGAGCAGCTCCCGGAGTCCACCGTGGAGGACGCCACCGAGCAGCACGCGGACCGGGCCCTGCTGATGGACATCATGAAGGTGCTCGCACCGAAGCAGCGCAGTGTCGTGGTGCTGCGACACTGGGAGCAGATGTCCACGGAGGAGACGGCCGCCGCCCTCGGCATGTCCGCGGGTACGGTCAAGAGCACGCTGCACCGGGCGCTCGCCCGGCTCCGCGAGGAGCTGGAGGCCCGCGATCTGGACGCACGCGCGCTGGAGCGTGAGGAGCGGGAGCGTTGCGCGGCCTGAGCGGGGCCGGGCCCGAGCGGGCCCCAGGCAGTTCCATGGCGGTGATCGCGGCGGCGGCCTCGGTCACCGCCCTCGGCCTTCTCGCCGCCGCCTGCGGCACCGGGGGGACCGGCGCACGGGACGAGGGACCGGCGCACGCCTCCGCGGTGGCGGGCGCCGTCGCCTCCCCGCCGCCGAGTCCGTCCGACTCCTACCGGCGGGTGGACGCGGTGGCGCTGCTGCGGCACGACCCGGCGGTCTCGGCCTCGGTCAAGCGCGATCTCAAGCCGTGCAACGGCGACGACTACCCGGTCGACGTGTCCTACGGCGACCTGACCGGCAGCGCCGTGAGCGACGTCGTCGTCAACGTGCTGACCTGTACGGACGCGGTGGGCGTCGGCTCGTACGTGTACCGGGACGAGAACGGCGCGTACAAGAACGTCTTCCGGTCCGAGGAGTCCCCGGTCTACGCGGAGATAGTCCAGGGCGTCCTCACCGTGACCAGGCAGGTGTACCGCAGGGGCGACCCGATCTCGCGCCCGTCCGGCGAGGACGTGATCCCCTACGAGTGGCGGGCGGGGCGCTTCGCCCAGGGGAAGCCCGTCCACAACGACTACAGCAAGTCCGTCGGCGGGGACGCGACGCCCCCGCCCGACAACTGACCGGCCACAAGCACACGAGGACTGAGAGCACCGGGATGGCAGACCAGACCCACGTCCTGTTCGTCGAGGACGACGACGTCATCCGCGAGGCCACCCAGCTCGCCCTGGAGCGGGACGGTTTCGCGGTGACCGCCATGCCCGACGGGCTCTCCGGGCTGGAGTCGTTCCGGGCCGACCGGCCCGACATCGCGCTGCTCGACGTGATGGTCCCCGGCCTGGACGGCGTCAGCCTGTGCCGCCGTATCCGGGACGAGTCGACCGTGCCGGTGATCATGCTGTCGGCGCGCGCCGACTCCATCGACGTGGTCCTCGGCCTGGAGGCGGGCGCCGACGACTACGTGACCAAGCCGTTCGACGGCGCCGTCCTGGTCGCCCGGATCCGCGCGGTGCTGCGCCGCTTCGGGCACGCCGGCGGGGCTGCGCCCGGCTCCGGGGCCGCGGCGGACCCGAACGGCGGGCCGCTGGTCTTCGGCGAGCTGGAGATCGACACCGAGGGCATGGAGGTGCGCCGGGCCGGACGCCCGGTGGCGCTCACCCCTACCGAGATGCGGCTGCTGCTGGAGTTCTCCGGCGCACCCGGCACCGTGCTCTCCCGCGACAAGCTGCTGGAGCGGGTCTGGGACTACGGCTGGGGCGGGGACACCCGGGTCGTCGACGTCCATGTGCAGCGGCTGCGCCAGAAGATCGGCCAGGACCGGATCGAGACGGTCCGCGGGTTCGGCTACAAGTTGAGGGCCTGAGCGGAGCGGGACATGCGGGGGATCATTCGGCGCCCGATGCGGCGCGTGGAACGGGCGGGGCTGCGGACCGGGCTGAGATGGAAGCTGAGCGCGGCGATCGCGCTGGTCGCCGGTCTGGTGGCGATCGCGCTCAGCCTGGTCGTGCACAACGCGGCCCGGGTCTCCATGCTGGACAACGCCCGTGACCTGGCCAACGCGCGGGTCCAGATCGCGCAGCGCAACTACGAGCTGGGCGGGCGGCCGAACTTCCCGAGCATCAAGATCGACGATCCGGAGCTGCCGCCCCCGCTGCGCGACAAGGTGCGCGAGGGCCGCCGGGCCAGCTACGTCAGCGACCGCGGCACCGGGCCGGACATCTGGGCGGCCGTGCCGGTCAAGGACGGGCACGTGCTCTCCCTGCACAGCAACTTCCCGGACCGCTCCACCGACGTGATGAAGGACCTCGACCAGGCGCTGGTCATCGGCTCCATCGCGGTCGTGCTCGGCGGCAGCGCGCTCGGCGTGCTGATCGGCGGGCAGCTCTCGCGGCGGCTGCGCAAGGCGGCGGCCGCGGCGGGCCAGGTCGCCAAGGGGGAGACGGACGTACGGGTGCGGGAGGCCATCGGCGGGGTCGTCCGGGACGAGACCGACGACCTCGCGCGTGCGGTGGACGCCATGGCGGACGCGCTGCGGCAGCGTCTGGAGGCCGAGCGGCGGGTGACCGCCGACATCGCACACGAGCTGCGCACCCCGGTGACGGGCCTGCTGACGGCCGCCGAGCTGCTGCCGCCGGGGCGCCCCACCGAGCTGGTCCTGGACCGGGCCAAGGCGATGCGCACCCTGGTCGAGGACGTGCTGGAGGTGGCCCGGCTGGACGGGGCCTCCGAGCGCGCCGAGCTGCAGGACATCATGCTGGGCGAGTTCGTCGCCCGGCGGGTCGCGGCGAAGGACCCGGACATCACCGTACGGGTGGTGCACGAGTCGGAGGTCACGACCGACCCGCGCCGTCTGGAGCGGGTGCTGTTCAACCTGCTGGCCAACGCCGCCCGGCACGGCAGGCCGCCGGTGGAGGTCACCGTCGAGGGCCGGGTCATCCGGGTGCGCGACCACGGTCCCGGCTTCCCCGAGGGCCTGCTCGCCGAGGGGCCGAGCCGCTTCCGCACCGGCAGCCAGGACCGTGCGGGCCAGGGCCACGGCCTGGGTCTGACCATCGCGGCCGGCCAGGCCCGGGTGCTGGGCGCCCGGCTGACCTTCCGCAACGTGCGCCCGGCCGGGGCCCCGCAACACGCTTCGGCGGAGGGCGCGGTGGCCGTCCTCTGGCTCCCGGAGCACGCCCCCACCAACACCGGCAGCCATCCCATGCTGCCGCTGTCCGGCGGGCGTTAGAGCGGCCTCCGCCGCGGGCCCCGGCCGGCTCGGTTCACCGGCCACCGCCCGGCACGGCGAAGGCCCCCGGGGCGGACACCGCCGGGGGCCTTCGGACCGGACGGGGCCTCAGAGGGCCTCGGTCACCTCGGGCTTCTGGGGACCGCCCTTGAGCGGCACCTCCTTCACGAAGAGCGCCGCGACCAGCACGACGACCGCGATCACCGAGCCCAGCAGGAACGCCGAGTGCGTACCGGAGGACACCGCGTGCTGGTAGGCCTCCCGGGCCTGCACCGGCAGCTTGGCCAGGCTCGCCGCGTCGAGCTGCGCCGACTTCTCGGTCATCTTGGAGCCCAGCGCGCCGGCCTTCTCCGCCATGACGTCCTGCACCCGGTGGTTGAACAGCGCGCCCATGACGGCCACACCGAAGGAGGAGCCGAGCGTACGGAACAGGGTCGTGGAGGAGGACGCCACGCCCATGTCCTTCATCTCCACGCTGTTCTGCGCCACCAGCATGGTGATCTGCATCAGGCAGCCCATGCCCGCGCCCAGCACGGCCATGTAGAGACCGGAGGTCAGCCGCGTGGTGCCGGTGTCCATCAGCGACAGCAGGTACAGCCCGACGATCATCAGCACACCGCCGACGATCGGGAAGACCTTGTAGCGGCCGCTGTTGGTGGTGACCCGGCCGGCCACCATCGAGGTCACCAGCATCGCGCCGAGCATCGGCAGGAGCAGCAGACCGGAGTTGGTCGCGGACGCGCCCTGGACCGCCTGCTGGTACAGCGGCAGGAAGAGGGTGGCGCCGAACATCACGAAGCCGGTGATGAAGCCGATGACCGACATCAGGGTGAAGTTGCCGCTGCGGAAGATGTGCAGCGGCAGCACCGGCTCGGCGGCCCTGGTCTGCCAGAACACGAACCCGACCAGCGCGGCCACGCCGATGCCGATCAGCTCCATGATCCGCGCGGAGGTCCAGGCGTACTCGGTGCCGCCCCAGGTGGTGACGAGCACGATGGAGGTGATGCCGACGGTCAGCAGCAGGACGCCGAGGTAGTCGATGCCCGCCTTGGACCGCTTCTTCGGCAGGTGCAGCACCGCGCTGACCAGCGCGAGCGCGACGGCGCCGAGCGGCAGGTTGATGTAGAAGGACCAGCGCCAGCCCCAGTTGTCGGTGATGGTGCCGCCGACCAGCGGGCCGCCGATCATCGCCAGCGCCATGACGCCGGCCATCATGCCCTGGTACTTGCCGCGCTCCCGCGGCGGGATCAGGTCGCCGATGATCGCCATGACGCCGACCATCAGACCGCCGGCGCCGAGGCCCTGCACGGCGCGGAAGCCGATCAGCTGGCCCATGTCCTGGGCCATGCCGCTGAGCGCGGAGCCGATCAGGAAGATCACGATGGAGCTGAGGAAGGTGGCCTTGCGGCCGAACATGTCACCGAGCTTGCCCCAGATCGGGGTCGCCGCCGCGGTCGCCAGCGTGTAGCCGGTCACCACCCAGGACAGGTGCTCGAGGCCGCCGAGCTCACCGACGATCGTCGGCATCGCGGTGCCCACGATCATGTTGTCGAGCATCGCGAGCATCATCGCGATCATGAGCGCGAGCAGCACCACCCGCACGCTCTTGGGCTGCTTCTCCTGCGATTTCCCCGGTTGCCCGGGCTGTTTCCGGTCCGCCGCGACCGCTTGTGTGTCCGCCATCTCTCCCACTCCCCCCGGCGGCCCCTTACTTGCCGCCCGGCTAGTTCACTACAGTGGGGGAAGGTAGACCCGTCACTAGCCGGTCGTCAAGTAAGTTTTGCGGGAGCGCGAGGAGTACGAGGATGGGCGTCACCATGGACGGCACCAAGCAGCAGCGCCGCGGCAACACCCGCCAGCGCATCCAGGACGTGGCGCTCGAACTCTTCGTCGAGCAGGGCTACGAGAAGACCTCCCTGCGCGAGATCGCCGAGCGTCTCGGCGTCACGAAGGCGGCCCTCTACTACCACTTCAAGACGAAGGAAGAGATCATCGTCAGCCTCTTCGAGGATCTGACGCAGCCGATCGAGGACCTGATCGAGTGGGGCCGCAGCCGGCCGCACACGCT
Source organism: Streptomyces sp. NPDC003720 (assembly GCF_042875075.1). Lineage (NCBI taxonomy): Bacteria > Bacillati > Actinomycetota > Actinomycetes > Kitasatosporales > Streptomycetaceae > Streptomyces > Streptomyces sp. NPDC003720. Next base: position 605,525 of record NZ_JBIANZ010000004.1, on the reverse strand, counting down.
GGAGACCAAGCAGGAGATCGTGCGGCGCTACAGCCAGGCGCTGGCCGGAGCGGAACCGCTCTTCCGGTTCATGCAGGAGAACCAGGCGACGGTGCGGGAGCTGCGCATCGGCGAGTCCTTCAAGGACCGGATGACCAGCCTCAGGGACATCATCATCGACCCCGAGGCCCAACTCGTCGACCAGGTCCGCTGCGTGAGCGCGCTGTTCACGCTGCACGCGGGGATGTTCGTGATGCGGGACCTGGAAGGCGACTTCGAGAAGAAGCGCGCGGCCGTCCTCGAAGTCGCCGTGGATCTCGTCACGCAGGCGCATCAAGGCGCCCACGGGGAGCGGTAGATCAGACCTTCAGGCCGTGGGCCTTCAGGAAGTCCACCGGGTTGACCGCGGAACCGTAGTTCGGGGTGGTCCGGATCTCGAAGTGCAGGTGCGGGCCGGTGGAGTTGCCGGTGCTGCCCGAAAGGGCTATGTGCTGACCGGTCTTGACGGCCTGGCCGATCTTCACGTCGATCCGGGAAAGGTGCGCGTACTGCGAGTACGTGCCGTTGTCGTGCTTGATGACGACGGCGTTGCCGTAGGCGGGGCCGTCACCGGCGCCGTTGGGGCCGGCCTTGACCACGGTGCCGCCGTGCACGGCGAGAACCTCGGTGCCGGTCGGGACGGCGAAGTCCTGACCGCTGTGCTTGTGCGCCCAGTGGCTGCCGTCCTGCATGAAGCTGGCGGACAGCGTGTACTTCTTCACCGGGTCGACCCAGGAGGCGGCCGACGGGGTGGCCGCGCTCGCGACCCCGGTCCCCACCACGGCCGTGGCACCGATGCCGGCAGCCAGGACGGCCACGCGGGTGCGGAGCGAGGACGTACGCGAAGAACGGGACGTGAAGCGCTGGAACATCGAAACTCCGTGGACTAGGGAACGTAGGGGCCGTGCGGCGTACAGGCGTTCGCCGCTTCGGCCATTCATTGGTAACCCACCACCTCAGTCCGCCACAAAGCCCTTTTTCTACGGCGGTACGTAGTAGAGGGCAGCAAAACATCCCACTTCTTGACAGACCCTGACCCTTCGGACACCACCCCCTCTGAGCTGCGATTTCTTTGCCGCACGAGCGTGGGAATGTCCCGTTTTGCACCGATAGCACATGTCACTAATCCGGTTAGTACAGGGCATTTCCCCTGTGCGGCTTGTCACCGCGCCGGGACCCGTGGAGGCCCCTGAATGTGACGTGCGCTACTCGCTTGCCGGGTGCGGAAGTTGGCGGTCCGGGGCGAATCCGGAAGCCGACGCTCCGTCAGCCGGCCCTCTCCGGCCCGCGAAATGTGACGCAGACCCCTGTACGACTACCGTTCAGTAACCCTACGGTTCCTCTCGCGCCATCCTCAGCACTGATCATGCCCCTGACAGTCCACCGTTCTGGCCGTTCAGTACGGACGTGAGAGGACCCCCACCGATGACCAGACGCCCCTGGGCGCGCCGTATATCCGTCACCGCCGTCTCCGTGGCCGCGCTCGCCGCGCTGGCCGCCCCCGCCGAAGCGGCCGGTACGGCCGCCGGCACGGGCGGCACCGCCGCCGCCTCCGCAACGGCCGCCAAGGCCGACTACGCCACCTGGCAGAAGGACTGCCAGGCGGTCATGGACCAGGCCCTGCCCTACCTGAAGGACCGCATCGCCGCCGCCAGGCCGGGCGAGAAGCAGGCGATCGTCTTCGACGTCGACAACACCACCCTGGAGACCGACTTCGGCTTCAGTTTCCCGCAGCCCGCCAACAAGCCGGTGCTGAACGTCGCCGAGTACGCCCAGGAGCACGGCGTCTCGCTCTTCTTCGTCACCGCCCGCCCGGGCATCATCGAGGCGCCCACGAAGTGGAACCTCGAGCACGACGGCTACGAGGTCTCGGGGCTGCGCGTCCGCGGCCTGCTCGACCTCTTCAAGGACGTGGCCGCCTACAAGACCGCCCAGCGCGCCGACATCGAGAAGCGGGGCTACACGATCGTCGCGAACATCGGCAACAGCGCCACGGACCTCTCGGGCGGCCACGCCGAGAAGACGTACAAGCTGCCGGACTACGACGGCCAGCTGTCCTGACGGACGAGTGACGGACGACGCGAAAGGGGCTGCCCCGGGACCGAAGTCCCGGGGCAGCCCCTTTCGTCCATCGTGACCCCGGAGGGGTTACGCGTCCTTGCTCAGGTTCGGACCGGCGCCGCCGGCCGCCTGCTCGATCGGCGGGACGTCGGGCAGCGCCGACTTCTCCTCGCCGCGGAAGGTGAAGGTCTGGGACTCGCCCTCGCCCTCGGTGTCCACGACCACGATGTGACCGGGGCGCAGCTCGCCGAAGAGGATCTTCTCCGAGAGCGTGTCCTCGATCTCGCGCTGGATCGTGCGGCGCAGCGGCCGGGCGCCCAGCACCGGGTCGTAACCCTTCTTGGACAGCAGCTCCTTGGCGGTCTGGGAGAGCTCGATGCCCATGTCCCGGTCCTTCAGGCGCTCGTCCACCTTGCTGATCATCAGGTCGACGATCCGCAGGATGTCCTCCTGCGTGAGCTGCGGGAAGACGACCACGTCGTCGACGCGGTTGAGGAACTCGGGGCGGAAGTGCTGCTTGAGCTCGTCCGACACCTTGTTCTTCATGCGCTCGTAGTTGGACTTCGTGTCGCCCTGGGCCGCGAAGCCCAGGTTGAAGCCCTTGGAGATGTCCCGGGTGCCGAGGTTGGTCGTCATGATGATGACCGTGTTCTTGAAGTCCACGACCCGGCCCTGGGAGTCGGTCAGACGACCGTCCTCCAGGATCTGCAGCAGCGAGTTGAAGATGTCCGGGTGGGCCTTCTCCACCTCGTCGAACAGGACGACGGAGAACGGCTTGCGGCGGACCTTCTCGGTCAGCTGGCCGCCCTCTTCGTAGCCCACGTAGCCGGGGGGCGAACCGAACAGACGCGACACCGTGTGCTTCTCGCTGAACTCCGACATGTCGAGGGAGATCAGCGCGTCCTCGTCACCGAAGAGGAACTCGGCGAGGGCCTTGGACAGCTCGGTCTTACCGACACCGGACGGGCCGGCGAAGATGAACGAACCACCCGGGCGCTTCGGGTCCTTCAGACCGGCGCGCGTACGGCGGATCGCCTTGGACAGCGCCTTGACGGCGTCGACCTGGCCGATGACCCGCTTGTGGAGCTCGTCCTCCATGCGGAGCAGACGCGAGGACTCCTCCTCGGTCAGCTTGAAGACCGGGATGCCGGTGGCGGTCGCGAGGACCTCGGCGATCAGCTCGCCGTCGACCTCCGCGACGACGTCCATGTCGCCGGCCTTCCACTCCTTCTCCCGCTTGGCCTTGGCGGCCAGGAGCTGCTTCTCCTTGTCGCGCAGGGACGCGGCCTTCTCGAAGTCCTGCGAGTCGATCGCGGACTCCTTGTCCCGGCGGACGCCGGCGATCTTCTCGTCGAACTCGCGCAGGTCCGGCGGAGCGGTCATCCGGCGGATGCGCATCCGGGAGCCGGCCTCGTCGATCAGGTCGATCGCCTTGTCCGGCAGGAAGCGGTCCGAGATGTAGCGGTCGGCCAGGGTGGCCGCCTGCACCAGCGCCTCGTCCGTGATGGAGACACGGTGGTGGGCCTCGTACCGGTCACGCAGACCCTTGAGGATCTCGATCGTGTGCGGCAGGGACGGCTCGGCGACCTGGATGGGCTGGAAGCGGCGCTCGAGGGCCGCGTCCTTCTCCAGGTGCTTGCGGTACTCGTCCAGCGTGGTGGCGCCGATGGTCTGCAGCTCACCGCGGGCCAGCATCGGCTTCAGGATGGAGGCCGCGTCGATGGCGCCCTCGGCGGCGCCCGCACCGACCAGCGTGTGCAGCTCGTCGATGAACAGGATGATGTCGCCGCGGGTGCGGATCTCCTTGAGCACCTTCTTCAGGCGCTCCTCGAAGTCACCGCGGTAGCGGGAGCCGGCGACCAGCGCACCGAGGTCCAGGGTGTAGAGGTGCTTGTCCTTGAGGGTCTCGGGCACCTCGCCCTTGACGATGGCCTGGGCGAGGCCCTCGACGACGGCGGTCTTGCCGACGCCGGGCTCACCGATCAGCACCGGGTTGTTCTTGGTACGGCGGGACAGCACCTGCATGACCCGCTCGATCTCCTTCTCGCGCCCGATGACCGGGTCGAGCTTGGACTCACGAGCGGCCTGGGTGAGGTTCCGGCCGAACTGGTCGAGGACCAGGGACGTCGAGGGGGTGCCCTCGGCAGGGCCGCCGGCGGTGGCGGTCTCCTTGCCCTGGTAACCGGAGAGCAGCTGGATCACCTGCTGCCGCACCCGGTTGAGGTCTGCGCCCAGCTTGACCAGGACCTGGGCGGCGACGCCCTCGCCCTCACGGATCAGGCCGAGCAGGATGTGCTCCGTGCCGATGTAGTTGTGGCCCAGCTGAAGGGCTTCGCGGAGCGACAGCTCCAGGACCTTCTTGGCACGGGGAGTGAAGGGGATGTGACCGGACGGGGCCTGCTGGCCCTGACCGATGATCTCCTCCACCTGCTGGCGGACCGCCTCAAGCGAAATGCCGAGGCTCTCCAGGGCCTTAGCGGCGACACCTTCGCCCTCGTGGATGAGACCCAGGAGGATGTGCTCGGTGCCGATGTAGTTGTGGTTGAGCATCCGGGCTTCTTCCTGAGCCAGGACGACAACCCGCCGCGCGCGGTCGGTGAACCTCTCGAACATCGTTAATCGCTCCTCAGAGCGGTCAGGCAGTGGGGGGAACTTCCCCTCCCTGTCCTTCCGCAGCTTAGTCCCGCAAGCGGGGACCGCTCATTCCAACTGCCGACACCGTCGATGGCCTCCTGACCCCGAACGCCGACATCTGTCCCAACCCGATGGTGCGAGACGATGTTCCCGCAGGCCAGGCAGTTACCCCAGTCGCCAGTACGCCGATGGCGAACGTGAGGCCGTCCGTCCTGCGTGTCGCCCCCTCCCACTAGGCATGTCTTACCCGCTGGGACGGACACTCCATGCCGCGCCCACCGGTTCCCTCCGCTATGGGCGAACAACCTTGCGCCTGCCCGGGCTCCCGAGCGCCCCTTTTCCCCGCACACCGCGCGACGGGCGGAGCGCCCAGCGTAACCAGCGGCCCGGTCCGGCGGTTGCACCCGGCATGGCTGGCTCGGTCCCCATGACCTCATCGGTCCCCCTTCCCCGTCGACCGCTCGATCCGGTGCCGTCCGCCCCGCGGGCGGCCGGGGTGCCGGGCGGCCCGGACACCGGGACCCTGCACTGGTACGAGAACGAGCTGGGCTGGCCGACCGTGCCCGGACGGCCTCCGATGCTGGTCACAGGGGTGCACTTCGACGTCCTGGACGTGCCGGCCGAGGCGGGCGCCCCCGCGCTCCGGCACCTCGGGCCGGGTTCCCCGGTGGCCCTGTGGGGCGAGCGGATGCGGCTGCTGGTGTCCGTGGGCGGCGCGGAGGAGCTGCCGGGGGTGCTGGAGTGGCTGGAGTGGCGCGGGGTCGCGCTGGATCTGCGGGCGCTGGGAGCCGGCGGCCTCATGGAGGCGCCTGCGCGGCCCGGAGAGGCCCGCTCAGGGGCGGCGCTGCCGCCGGGGCGGGGTTCCGCGGCCGGGCACGGCTCCGTTCCCGTGCAGGGGGCCGCCGTGTGGCTGCGGCCCCCCGGGCCGGGGGGTGAGGCCGAGGCCTCGCTGCCGACGATGCCGGCCGTGGGGGGCCCGACAGGCGCCCCCGATCTCGTACGGCTGGTGGAAACGCTGGCGACGCACTGCCACCGCGTCCGGCTGGGACGCGCGAACGCCCGGCCGCCCGCCTGCCGGGGAAATCAGCCGTTGGCCTTCTCGTAGGCCTCGCGAATGGACGCGGGAACACGGCCGCGGTCGTTGACCTCGTAGCCGTTCTCCTTCGCCCAGGCGCGGATCGCCGCCGTGTCCTGGTTGCCACCGGAAGCGGCGCGCGCCTTTCCACGTCCGCCCGCGGCACGGCCTCCGGTACGACGCCCGCCCTTCACATAGGGGTCGAGAAGGCCACGCAGCTTGTCCGCATTGGTGGTCGTGAGATCGATCTCGTACGTCTTGCCGTCCAGTGCGAACGTAACCGTCTCGTCCGCCTCGCCGCCGTCGAGGTCGTCGACAAGAAGGACCTGAACCTTCTGTGCCACCGGATTTCCTTTCATCGATAACGTTGAGGGCCAGGGTGTGTACGGCGCCCGCCGTTTCGCCGCCCCCTGTTAATGCAGTACTGCAGTACGTCGGAAAGCAAACCGCTTTTGCCGGAAAAACACAAACCCCTGGGAGAGACCCGGGGGCCCGCCGCGGTCCGGAAACATGCGCGTTTCGGACATAGGGCACCGAGGCAATGGCGATCACAGATGCAGAAGCATCCGGCTGTTGCCCAAGGTGTTCGGTTTCACTCGTTCGAGACCCAGGAACTCCGCGACGCCCTCGTCATAGGAACGCAACAGCTCCGCGTACACATCGGTGTCGACCGGCGTCTCACCGATCTCCACGAAGCCGTGCTTCTGGAAGAAGTCGACTTCGAAGGTCAGACAGAAAACGCGGCGAACACCGAGCCAGCGCGCGGTCTGCAGCAACTTCTCCAGCAACTGGTGCCCGACTCCGGCGCCCTTGAGGCCCGGCCGCACCGCCAGAGTGCGGACTTCGGCCAGGTCTTCCCACATGACGTGCAGCGCGCCGCAGCCGACCACCTCGGCGTTGTCGTCGCGTTCCGCGACCCAGAACTCCTGGATGTCCTCGTAAAGGGTGACCATGGCTTTGTCGAGCAGGATGCGGTCGCGGACGTAGGCGTCGAGGAGGTGGCGCACGACCGGGACATCGCTGGTCCGGGCCCGGCGGACGGTGATGGCTTTCGCGGGGACTTCGGGACGTTCTGCGGACATGAGCGGACGCTATCGCCCGGAGGTGTCCTCCGCCGCGCCGGGGTTCTGCTCTTCCCGCGCTTCGCGGGGACCCGCGGGTTCCGGCGCTTGAGCGGGTTCCGGCGCTTGTACGGGTTGCGGGGCCGGCGCGGTTTCCGGTCGCTGGACGATGCGCACGGCGTCGCTGAGGGCCTGGCGCTGTTCCTCGCTCATCATCCCGAAGAAGGCGACGAGAGCGGCGGCCGGGTTGTCGCTCTGCGACCAGGCGTCGTTCATCAGCGCGGCGGCGTAGGCGGCGCGGGTGGAGACGGCCTCATATCGATAGGCCCGTCCTTCCGCCTCGCGGCGCACCCAGCCCTTCTGATGGAGATTGTCCAAAACGGTCATCACGGTGGTGTACGCGATGGACCGTTCCTGCTGGAGGTCTTCCAGGACTTCTCGAACGGTCACCGGGCGGTTCCACTTCCACACCCGCGTCATGACCGCGTCTTCGAGTTCTCCCAATGGGCGAGGCACAGCACAGAACAATAGTGGGAGAATCAGCCGAAGGCCCGCCGGACGTGCACTTAGGTCGCCAAGGCATACAAAAAGGGCGCACGCCTCGCAAAGCACCAGGGTGCGCGGAGGCGTACGCCCTGACGGGCCGGGGTCTGCGGGGCGGCTCAGGCCTCGCCGGCGGCGGGGGTCTCGCGACCGCCCTCCACGCGCGCGAGGGCGGCGTCGACGGCCGCGTCCTCCTTGGCCTTGGCGGCCCCGCCCTGGGTCTTCACGATCACCCTGACCACACCGATGAAGAACACGGCCATGACGACCGGGGGCACGAGCGCGGAGACGTAGTCCATGACACCAGGGTAGCCATGCGGGCCGGGACGAAAGGGGCGGGGTGGGCGCGGCGTCTCAGCCCGCGGCGAGCTGGCGCGTCTGCGCCGGGCCCGCGGGCGGCGCGGGCGGCTTGCGCCGCGGGAAGACCTCGCCCGGCGTCGGGACGGGGCGCTTGGGGGCGGGCTCCCCGGCCGGGCGCTCGGGCCGCCCGGGAGGGGCCTGGCCGGGCTTGGGAGCGGGCTTCTGAGCGGGTTTCTCCTGCCCCTCGGCCGCTCGGGCCACTTCGTCCCCCGCGCCGCCCGAGACGGCCAGCAGACGCGTTCTGGCGGGCGGCACGGCGGGCGCCGGCACCTTGCGGGCGCCCTGGGCGAAGCGGGCCCGCACGTCCTGCTCGGCGAGCGACCGGCAGCGCTCCAGCAGGGCGGCGCCCCGAGGGTTCCCGCGCAGCGCCCGCAGAGCGGCCAGATCGTCCGGAACCGGCCGGTACCCGGTCGCCAGCACCTCCTCCAGCAGGGAGAGGTAGCCGGCCGCGGTGCCCGGCAGGGCGGCGCGGTACCGGTCGAGATCGGCCACCAGGAAGGCGCGCAGCCGGGCCGCCTCGCGCATCGCCTCGTCCAGGGACGCGGCGAGCCGGAAGCAGTCCTTGACGTCCTCGGCGGACGCTCGGCCGGGGTGAAGGGCGAGGGCGAGGGCGCGGCGGAGCACACGCAGCTCCTGTGCGCCGAACGCCATGCCGCCGCGGGATCCGTATGGCGTGGGCATGCGGCGACGCTATCGCTAATCGGACAAAAGTGACGGATCGGGCTGTGTGTCGCCGCGTGTCGCCGCCGGGTTTCCCCCGACCGGTGTCACCCGCTCGTGTGAACGGCGGCGACCGGCGCCCCATCGGGCGCCGGTCGGCTCACAGCCGCGAGACGTTCCGCTCGTAGACCAGGCGCAGGCCGATGAGGGTCAGCCAGGGCTGGTGCTCGTCGATCACCGCGGACTCGCCCAGCACCACCGGCGCGAGACCGCCGGTGGCGATCACCGTGACGTCGTCGGGGTCGTCGGCCAGCTCCCGGGCCATCCGGCTCACCACCCCGTCGACCTGCCCGGCGAAGCCGTACACGACGCCCGACTGCATGGCCTCGACGGTGTTCTTGCCGATCACGTTCCGGGGCCGGGCCACCTCGATCTTCCTGAGCTGCGCGGCCCGGATGCCGAGGGCCTCCACCGAGATCTCGATGCCGGGCGCGATGACCCCGCCGACGTACTCCCCGCGCGCGGAGACGGCGTCGAAGGTGGTCGCCGTGCCGAAGTCGACGACGATCGCCGGGCCGCCGTACAGCTCGTTCGCCGCGACCGCGTTGATGATCCGGTCGGCGCCGACCTCCTTGGGGTTGTCGAACTGGATCGGCACCCCGGTCTTCACGCCCGGCTCGACCAGCACCGCCGGCACGTCGCCGTAGTAGCGGCGGGTGACCTCGCGCAGCTCGTGCAGCACGGACGGGACGGTCGCGCAGATGGCGATGCCGTCGATGCCGGCGCCCAGGCCCTCGCCGAGCAGCGGGTGCATGCCCATCAGGCCCTGCAGCAGGACCGCCAGCTCGTCCGCGGTGCGGCGCGCGTCCGTGGAGATGCGCCAGTGCTCGACGATGTCCTCGCCGTCGAACAGCCCGAGCACGGTGTGCGTGTTTCCGACGTCGATCGTGAGCAGCATGGGCGTTACTCCGCCTCGCGCAGGTCCAGGCCGATGTCCAGGATCGGCGAGGAGTGGGTCAGGGCGCCGACGGCCAGGAAGTCCACCCCGGTCTCGGCGTACGCGCGCGCGGTGTCGAGGGTGAGCCGGCCGGAGGCCTCCAGCAGCGCCCGCCCGCCGGCGATGCCGACGGCCTCGGCGCACTCGCCCGGCGTGAAGTTGTCCAGCAGGACCAGGTCGGCGCCCGCCTCCACTACCTCGCGGAGCTGGTGCAGGGTGTCGACCTCGACCTCGATCGGCACCTCCGGGAAGGCCTCCCGCACGGCCTTGAAGGCGGGCGCGACGCCCCCGGCGGCGACCACGTGGTTGTCCTTCACCAGGGCCGCGTCCGAGAGGGACATGCGGTGGTTGACCCCGCCGCCGCAGCGCACGGCGAACTTCTCCAGGGAGCGCAGCCCCGGAGTGGTCTTGCGGGTGTCGCGGACGCGGGCCTTGGTGCCCTCCAGGACGTCCGCCCACGCGCGCGTGGCGGTCGCGATGCCGGACAGCCGGCACAGCAGGTTCAGGGCGCTGCGCTCGGCGGTGAGCAGGTCACGCGTGCGCGTGGTGACCGACAGCAGCCGCTGCCCGGCCTCCACGCGGTCGCCGTCCTCGACGTGCCGCTCTACCTCGAACTCGTCGGTGCAGACCACCGAGAGCACGGCCTCGGCGACCCGCAGGCCCGCCACCACGCCGGCCTCGCGCGCGGTGAAGTCGCCGGTGGCGACCGCGTCCTCGGGGATGGTCGAGTCGGTCGTCACGTCCACCCCGCCGTCCAGGTCCTCCTGGATGGCGACGTTGGCGATGTCCTCGACCTCGACGGGGTCGAGCCCGGCGGCGGCCAGCAGTTCGGCGAGCGCGGGGTCGAGCCCGCACTCCAGGTACTCCTCGTCGCCCTCGGCGCCGCAGGCGCAGCCGTCGCCGCAGCCGCCGGTCGGGGCGAGGGGAAGGTCGTCGGTGCTCACGTGTGTCACTGCTCCTGGGAACGCTGGGGCCGGGTAAGGGGGAAGTCTGCGGTGTCCGTGGTGTGCACGGCCAGCGACCGGTCCGGGCCGAGCCGTACGACGATGTGGCGCCGCCAGTGGGCGTCGTCGCGCTCGGCGCGGTCCTCGCGCCAGTGGCAGCCGCGGGTCTCCTCGCGGCGCAGGGCGGCGGCGACCAGGACCCGGGCCACGCACAGGAGGTTGGTGGCCTCCCAGGTGTCGACACCGGGCTCGGCGGTCTTGCCGTTCTCCCGCAGGGCGTCGCGGGCCTCGCCGTGCAGCCGCTGGAGCTGGTCCGCGGCCCGCTGCAGCGACCGCTCCGAGCGGAGCACGCCGGCGCCCTCGGTCATGATCCGCTGGATGGCGAACCGGGACTCCGGGGCCAGCAGCGGGTGGCCGGGCGTCTCGGGGTGCGCGAGCGTCGCGGGCTCGCGCACGGCCAGGCCGCCTCCCGCCCGGGTCTCGGCGATGTCGGCGGCGATGCGCTCGGCGTAGACGAGGCCTTCGAGCAGGGAGTTGGAGGCGAGGCGGTTGGCGCCGTGCACGCCGGTGCAGGCGACCTCGCCGCACGCGTACAGGCCGGGCACGGTCGTACGGCCCCGGGCGTCGGTGCGGACGCCGCCGGAGGCGTAGTGGGCGGCCGGGGCGACCGGTACGGGCTCCGTCACCGGGTCGATGCCGTTGGCGCGGCAGGCGGCCAGGATGGTCGGGAAGCGGTGCTCCCACATCTCGGCGCCGAAGTGCCGGGCGTCGAGGTACATGTGCTCGGCGTCCTGCTCCTGCATCCGCCGCGTGATGCCCTTGGCGACGATGTCCCGGGGCGCCAGCTCGGCCAGCTCGTGCTGCCCCACCATGAAGCGCACGCCGTCCCCGTCGACCAGGTGGGCGCCCTCGCCGCGCACCGCCTCGGAGACCAGCGGCTGCTGGCCCTCGGCGTCCGCGCCGAGGAACAGCACGGTCGGGTGGAACTGCACGAACTCCAGATCGCTGACCTCCGCGCCCGCGCGCAGCGCCAGCGCCACGCCGTCGCCGGTCGACACCGAGGGGTTGGTGGTCGCGGAGAACACCTGGCCCATGCCGCCGGTCGCCAGGACCACCGCGGGGGCGTGCACCGCGCCCACGCCGTCGTGCTGGCCCTCGCCCATCACGTGCAGGGTGACGCCCGCCGTCCGGCCCTCGGCGTCGGTCAGCAGGTCGAGCACGAGCGCGTTCTCGACGGTGCGCAGGCCACGGGCGCGCACCGCCTCGACCAGGGCCCGGGAGATCTCCGCGCCGGTGGCGTCGCCGCCCGCGTGCGCGATGCGGCGCCGGTGGTGCCCGCCCTCGCGGGTGAGCTCGATGCCGCCCTCGTCGTCGGTGTCGAAGTGGGCGCCGGTGGAGATCAGCCGCCGTACGGCGTCGGGGCCCTCGGTGACGAGGATGCGCACGGCCTCCTCGTCGCACAGGCCGGCGCCCGCCACCAGGGTGTCCTGGAGGTGCTGCTCCGGGGTGTCGCCCTCGCCGAGGGCGGCGGCGATGCCGCCCTGCGCCCAGCGCGTGGAACCGTCGTCGAGGCGTGCCTTGGTGACGACGACGGTCGTCAGGCCCGCGGCCTCGCAGCGCAGCGCAGCGGTCAGCCCGGCCACTCCGGAGCCGACGACGACCACGTCCGCGGAGATGCTCCACCCGGGTGCGGGGGCGTGCAGTCGTATGCCTGTGCTGGTCACGAGGCGGCTCCGAGGGATCCGAAGGTGAGGGGCAGGTTGTCGATCAGCCGGGTGGTGCCGACGCGGGCGGCCACGGCGAGGACGGCCTCGCCGGTGAAGCCGGCGCCGATCTCGGTGAAGTCGGACGGGTCGACCAGGGCGAGGTAGTCCAGCCTCAGCGGCGGGTCGAGGCGGGCGGCCTCGTCCAGCACCTGGTGCACGGCGGCGCGGACGGCCGCCGGGCCGCCGGGCGCGGCGGTGGCGACGGCGTGCGCGTCGGCCGCCGCGCGGGACTCGCCCATGACGCTCAGCGCCTCAGCACGCGCGTGCGTGGAGGGCACCTCGCGTGCCCGGGCGCGCAGCGCCTCCTGTGCGGCGTGCCGGTCCCGGCCGGCGAACAGGGCACGGGACAGCGCGAGGGCGGTGCGGCGTTCGCCGGGCGAGAGGTAGCGGTTGCGGCTGGACAGGGCGAGCCCGTCCTCCTCGCGCACGGTCGGGACGCCGACGATCTCCACGCCGAAGTTCAGGTCGCGCACCATGCGCCGGATCAGGGCCAGTTGCTGGGCGTCCTTCTGGCCGTACAGGGCGACGTCGGGGCGGGTGAGGTGCAGCAGCTTGGCGACGACGGTGAGCATCCCGTCGAAGTGCCCGGGCCGGGAGGCGCCTTCGAGGCGCTCGCCCATGGGGCCCGCGGTGATCCGCACCTGGGGTTCGCCGCCCGGGTACACCTCGTCCACGGCGGGCGCGAACACGGCGTCGGCGCCCGCCTGTTCGGCGAGCTTCAGGTCGGCGTCCAGGGTGCGCGGGTAGCGGTCGAGGTCCTCGCCGGCGCCGAACTGCAGCGGGTTCACGAAGACGGTGACGACGACCTCGCCCTCCGGTCCGGCGATCTCGCGCGCGGTGCGGATCAGCGTGGCGTGGCCCTCGTGCAGCGCTCCCATGGTCATCACGACGGCACGGCGGCCGCGGCGCACGCGCGCGTGCAGCTCTTCGGCGGTGCTGAGCAGGGCGGTGGTCATCAGGCGTTCCCCTCGGTGCCGTTGGTCCCGTTCGTGCCGTCGGCCCCGCCGGCCAGCACGCCGAGCAGGTCCTCGGCGAGCTCCGGCTTCAGCAGGCCGTGGGCGAGCGCCCGGTCGGCGGTCGCGCGGGCCATCGCCAGGTAGCCCGCGACGGCCTGCGGGGAGTGCTTGCGCAGCTCGGCGACATGCGCCGCGACCGTCCCGGCGTCCCCGCGCGCGACGGGGCCGGTGAGCGCGGCGTCGCCGGAGCGCAGCGCGTTGTCCAGGGCGGCGCCGAGCAGCGGGCCGAGCATCCGGTCGGGGGCGGAGACGCCGGCCGTGCGCAGCAGCTCCATGGACTGGGCGACCAGGGTCACCAGGTGGTTGGCGCCGAGGGCGAGGGCCGCGTGGTACAGCGGGCGGTTCTCCTCGCCGATCCACTCGGGCTCGCCGCCCATCTCGATGACCAGGGCCTCGGCGGCCAGCCGCAGCTCCTCGGGCGCGGTGACGCCGAAGGAGCAGCCCGCGAGGCGCTGGACGTCGACGGGGGTGCCGGTGAAGGTCATCGCCGGGTGCAGCGCCAGCGGCAGCGCGCCCGCGCGCAGGGCGGGGTCGAGGACCTTCGCGCCGTACCGGCCGGAGGTGTGCACGAGCAGTTGCCCGGGCCGTACGGCCCCGGTCTCGGCGAGGCCGGCGACCAGGCCGGGCAGGGCGTCGTCGGGGACGGTGAGCAGTACCAGGTCGGCGTGCCGGAGGACCTCGGCGGGCGGCACCAGGGGCACGTCCGGGAGCATCGTCTCGGCCCGTCTGCGGGAGGCGTCGGAGACTCCGGACACGGCCACCGGGCGGTGCCCGGCGAGCTGGAGGGACGCGGCCAGGGCGGGGCCCACGCGTCCGGCGCCGACGACGCCTACGGTGAGCCGCGCGGGGCGGTCCTTGAGGTCTGGCTGGTGGACTGTACTCACGCGACGGTGGCCTTCCCGTTCCAGTCCGCTCTGGGTACCGGACGATTTCTCGTCATGTTAACGCTATCCGGCACGGCGCGGCCGGTCGTCCACAGGCTGTGGGCTTCGCCACGGCGCGGTAACGGGGAAACCCGGCTGCCCCGCCGGGGCCGCGCAGGGCATGATCCCCCGCATGAGCGATACGGCGGAGCAGGGCGGGGAGCGGTCGGCGGCGCAGCGGCTGCGCGAGCGGCGCGGGGTCGCCCAGAGGCAGGCGCGGCGGGTGCTGTCGCGCGCGGGCTGGCGGGGCACGATGCGCGAGCGGCTGGCGCTGCTGCAGGAGGCCGCCCCGGCGGTGTACGACCTGGACGAACCGGCGGACGTCTACGGCGACGGGGTCGTGGCCGCCCTGGAGGAGCGGGTCGCCGCGCTGCTCGGCACGGAGGCCGCCGCGTTCTTCCCGACCGGCACGATGGCCCAGCAGGTCGCCCTGCGCTGCTGGGCGGCCCGCACCGGCGACACCACCGTGGCGCTGCACGGCCTGGCCCACCCCGAGGTGCACGAACGGCACGCGCTCAGCCAGGTGGCCGGCCTGCGTCCGGTGCGGCTGACCAGCGATCCCCGGCTGCCCACGGCCGAGGAGGTCCGCGACTTCCCCGAGCCCTTCGGGGCGCTGATGCTGGAGCTGCCCCTCCGGGACGCCGGTTTCCTGCTGCCCTCCTGGGAGGAGCTGACCGAGATCGTGGCGGCGGCCCGGGAGCGGGACGCGGTGGTGCACTTCGACGGTGCGCGCCTGTGGGAGTCGACCGTCCACTTCGGCCGGCCCCTGGACGAGATAGCCAGCCTCGCGGACAGCGTGTACGTGTCGTTCTACAAGTCCCTCGACGGCTTCGGCGGCGCCGCTCTGGCCGGCCCGAGGTCCCTGGTCGACCAGGCGAGGACCTGGCGGCACCGGTACGGCGGGATGGTCTTCCAGCAGTTCCCGACCGCGCTGTCGGCGCTGGTCGGGCTGGACCGGGAGCTGCCCCGGCTGCCGGAGTACGTGCGCCACGCGCGCGTGGTCGCGGCCGCGCTGCGCGAGGGGTTCGCCGCGGCCGGTCTGCCGTGGGCGCGCGTGCACCCCGAGGTGCCGCACACCCACGAGTTCCAGGTGCTGCTGCCGTACCGGCCCGAGGTGGTGGCCGAGGCGGCGGTACGGCAGGGCGAGGAGACCTCGGTGCTGCTCTTCGCCAACGGCTGGGAGGAGGCCGGGCCGGGCGTCGCGTGCACCGAGGTCACCCTCCGCTCGGCGGGCCTGGAGTGGACCGCGGACGACGTGCGGGCGGCCGTCGCGGACTTCGCGGCCCGGCTGCCGGCGGCGCCGTAAGCGGGGGGGGACGCGGGCGGCGGGCGGCGGGCGGCGGGCGGCGGGCGGCGGGCGGCGGGTCAGTCGAACCGGATGTGCCGCAGGCCCACCCGGGCCTGCCGCAGCCGGGTCCGCACCGGGCCGCCCCGGTGGGGGCGGAGGGTGAGGCCGGCCAGGACGGCGATGCGGTCCGCCGTCCTCGGCACGGTGACGCGGTCCGTCCACAGGTGCTCGGCGAACTCCGGCTCGCGCAGCCGGCTCAGGCAGTGGTCGAGCCGGCTCACCGCCCAGGTCTCCCGGCCCGACCGGGCCTTCCGCCCGCCGGGGAGCCGCAGGAGGCGCCCGAGGCCGCGCTCGCGCAGTCTCCCGAGCACCGTCTCGCGCTCGGCGAGCAGGGTGAAGTGCCGTACGTCGTGGCCGAGTCCGCGCAGACGGCCGACCGTCTCGGCGAAGTGGCCGGGGTCGGTCACCGTCATCGGGGCGATGACCACGCCCCCGTGCCCGGTGAGGGCCAGGTCGAGGACCTCGACGACGCCCTGCCGCCAGGACGCCAGGTCCTGGAAGTCGCCGCGCAGCCCGGGCGGGAGCATGCGGTGCAGGCCGAATCCGACGTGCTCGGGGTCGCAGACGACGCTGCCGGGCAGGCGGCTCTGGATCTCGTACGCGGTCTGCGTCTTGCCGCCCCCGAAGGGGCCGTTGATCCACAGGAGCATGACGGCGACCCTACCGACGCGGGCCGCCCGCCGGGCCCGGTCAGCCGTGACCGCCGGCCCGCACCAGTCCGGTCTCGTACGCCAGCACCACCACCTGCACCCGGTCCCGCAGGCCGAGCTTGGTCAGGATGCGGCCCACATGGGTCTTCACGGTCGCCTCGGACAGCACCAGCCGGGCCGCGATCTCCCCGTTGGACAGGCCCTGCGCGACCAGCACCATGACCTCGCGCTCTCGCTCCGTGAGCCGCTCCAGCTCCTTGTGCTTGGGTGCGCCGGCGCCGGACGGCAGCATCGGCGCGAACCGGTCCAGCAGGCGCCGGGTGGTGGAGGGCGCCACCACCGCGTCCCCGCTGTGCACGGCGCGGATGGCCGTCAGCAGCTCGCCGGGCGGCACGTCCTTGAGCATGAAGCCGGAGGCGCCCGCCTTCAGACCGGAGAAGGCGTACTCGTCCAGGTCGAACGTGGTCAGGATCAGCACCTTCGGCGGGTTGGGCTCGGCGCAGATCCGCCGGGTGGCCTCCACCCCGTCCAGCTTCGGCATGCGGACGTCCATCAGGACCACGTCGACGCCGGTGGAGCGGACCGCCTGGAGGGCCTCGACGCCGTCGCCCGCCTCGGCGACGACCTCCATATCCGGCTGGGCGGCGAGCACCATCCGGAACCCGGTGCGCAGCAGCACCTGGTCGTCCACGAGCATCACGCGGATCGTCATCGGGGTCCTCTTCCAGTCGTCGTCGAAGGTCGTGCGGGGGTCGTGCGAGGTCGGATCAGGGGTCGCGCCCGGGGGCGTGACAGGTGTCAACAGGGGGCGTGCGGCGTCGTCAGTGCGCCGGTTTGAGCGGCAGCAGCGCGCTGATGCGGAAGCCTCCACCAGGACGCGGTCCGGCGTCCAGGGTGCCGCCGACCATGCCGACCCGCTCCCGCATGCCGATCAGGCCGTGCCCCTGCCCGTCGGCGCCGCCCTCCTCGTACAGCTCGTGCGGGGCGCCCTTGCCGTCGTCCTCGACGAGCAGGCCGAGCCCGTCGTCGAAGTAGACGAGGCGCACGCTCGCGCCCGCGTTGGGCCCGCCGTGCTTGCGGGTGTTGGTGAGCGCCTCCTGCACGATGCGGTACGCGGTCAGCTCCACGCCGCTGGGCAGCGGGCGCGGGGTGCCCTCGACCTTGAAGTCGACCGGCAGGCCCGAGGTGCGGCACTGCTCGACGAGGTCGTCGATCTGGTCGACGTCCGGCTGCGGGACGTACTCCCCCGTCTCCTGGTGCTCGCCGGTGCGCAGCACGCCCAGCAGGCGGCGCATCTCGGCGAGGGCCTGCCGGCCGGTGGAGGAGATGGTCTCCAGGGCCTTCTTCGCCTGGTCGGGGGCGGCGTCGAGGACGTAGGCGGCGCCGTCGGCCTGCACCACCATCACCGACACGTTGTGCGCGACGACGTCGTGCAGCTCGCGCGCGATCCGGGCGCGCTCGGCGGCGACCGCGACCTTGGACTGCGCCTCGCGCTCCCGCTCCAGCCGGGCGGCGCGCTCCTCGAGCTGGGCGAAGTAGGCGCGGCGGGTGCGCATGGAGTCGCCGAGCACCCAGGCCAGGGCGAACGGCACCGTCTGGAACGCCGCGATCGCCACCTGGCCGAGCAGGCCCGTGTGCGGGGCGGGCCAGCGGATCTGGGCCAGGGTCGCCGCGAACAGAGTGACGGTGAGAGCGAGCCGGGAGGCCCAGCGCGCGCCCATCGTCGCGACCGTGTAGGTGATCGCCAGCATCGCGAAGTCGGCGACGGTCGACTCGATGTCCAGGACCAGCTGCGCCAGTCCGGTGGCGAGGGCCAGCAGCAGCATCGGCTCGGGATAACGGCGGCGCAGCGCCACGACCAGGCACAGCACGGCGGACACCGCCAGCCCTCCGGCGACCGGCATGTGGTGCCCCGGCGCCCTGCTGAGACTCACCACGCTCACACCGGAGAGCCCGAACAGGACGACGGCCCAGAAGCTGTCGACCCACGTCGGGTGCCTGCGGAGAAAGTCATAGAGGCGCTGCACGTAACCCAGAGTAGGGAAATGAAATGAGTGCACGGGTCAACCGGAGGGCCGATCCCCGGGAGGCCCGCGTACTCCGCAAGGTGGAGGAAGTGATCACCTGTGCGCCTAGTCTGTCCCGGTGACGGACGAGGCGGCGGCGCGCAGCGGGCGCGAGGGACGCGGGTGGCGGCAGGCGGCCCAGGAGGCGCTGTACGGGCGGGACGGCTTCTACCGGCGGCCCGAGGGCCCGGCCGGGCACTTCCGTACGTCGGTGCACGCCTCCCCGCTGTTCGCGCGCGCCGTGGCCCGGCTGCTGTGCCGGGTCGACGAGGCGCTCGGCCGGCCGGCCGCCCTGGACTTCGTCGACATGGGGGCGGGACGCGGTGAGCTGGTCACCGCCGTGCTCGCGGCGCTGCCGGCCGGCGTGGCCGCACGCGCGCGCGGGTACGCCGTCGAGCTCGCCGCACGCCCCGCGGGGCTGGACGAGCGGATCGCCTGGCTGAGCGAGCCCCCGGAGCGCGTCACCGGGCTGCTGTTCGCCAACGAGTGGCTGGACAACGTGCCGGTGGACGTCGCCGAGGTGGACCCGGCGGGCGTGCCCCGGCTGGTGCTCGTCGCGGCGGACGGCACGGAACGGCTCGGGGAGCCGGTGTCGGGGGCGGACGCGGACTGGCTGGCCCGGTGGTGGCCGCTGCCCTGCGAGCAGGGCCTGCGCGCGGAGATCGGACGGCCCAGGGACACGGCCTGGGCGGCCGCGGTGGACCGGGTGGAGCGGGGGCTCGCGGTGGCCGTGGACTACGCGCACACCGCCGGCGCGCGCCCGCCGTTCGGGACCCTCACCGGGTTCCGGGCGGGGCGCGAGACGGCGCCCGTGCCGGACGGCTCCTGCGACATCACGGCGCATGTCGCGCTGGACGCGTGCGCGGCGGCGCGCGCGGAGGTCTCACCGCCCGCGCGGCTGCTCACGCAACGCGACGCCCTGCACGCCCTGGACCTCACCGGCGCGCGCCCCCCGCTCACGCTGGCCGCCACGGACCCGGCGGCCTACGTGCGCGCCCTGGCGAGCGCCGGGGAGGCCGCCGAACTGACCGCCCCGGACGGACTCGGCGGCTTCGGCTGGCTGCTCCAGCCGGTCGGCGTCCCGGACCCGCTCGCCTGAGCCGCGCGCGCCACCCGGGGGCTACTTGTCGATGTCGCCCACCACGAAGAACATCGATCCGAGGATCGCCACCATGTCGGCCACCAGCGTCCCCGGAAGCAGTTCGGTCAGCGCCTGGATGTTGTTGTACGACGCCGAGCGCAGCTTCATCCGGTACGGGGTCTTCTCACCCTTGCTGACCAGGTAGTAGCCGTTGATGCCGAGCGGGTTCTCGGTCCACGCGTAGGTGTGCCCCTCGGGCGCCTTCAGCACCTTGGGCAGCCGCTGGTTGACCGGCCCCGGCGGCAGTCCGGCCAGCCGGTCCAGGCAGGCGTCGGCGAGGTCCAGCGCGTTGTGGGTCTGCTCCAGCAGGCACTCGAAGCGGGCCAGGCAGTCGCCCTCGTCCCGGGTGACGACCTTCAGGACGTCCTGCAGGTCGCCGTACGCCAGGTAGGGCTCGTCGCGGCGCAGGTCGAAGTCGACACCGGAGGCGCGCGCGATGGGACCGCTCACGCCGTAGGCGTGCACGGCCTCCGGTGAGAGCTCCCCCACGCCCCTGGTGCGTCCCCGGAAGATCTCGTTGCCGAGCACCAGGTCGTCGAAGACGTCCATGCGGGAGCGCACGGCGGCGACGGCGGCACGCGCGCGTGCGGTCCATCCGGCCGGCAGGTCCTCCTTGAGGCCGCCGACGCGGTTGAACATGTAGTGCATGCGCCCGCCGGAGACCTCCTCCATCACGTTCTGGAGCACCTCGCGCTCCCGGAACGCGTAGAACACCGGGGTGATCCCGCCCAGCTCCAGCGGGTACGACCCGAGGAACATCAGGTGGTTGAGCACCCGGTTCAGCTCGGCGAGCAGCGTCCGCGTCCACACGGCGCGCTCGGGGACCTCCATGCCGAGCATCCGCTCCACGGCGAGGACCACGCCCAGCTCGTTGGAGAACGCCGACAGCCAGTCGTGGCGGTTGGCGAGCATGATGATCTGCCGGTAGTCGCGCGCCTCGAAGAGCTTCTCCGCACCCCGGTGCATGTAGCCGATCACCGGCTCCGCGTGCTGGATGCGCTCGCCGTCCAGCACCAGCTTGAGCCGCAGCACGCCGTGCGTGGACGGATGCTGGGGGCCGATGTTGAGCACCATGTCGGTGCTCTCGGCGGCGCCGCCGACGCCGACCGTGGTCTCCGTCGCAGTCATGGACCCAGTCTCCCCTACGTACGCTGGCCCCATGGAGACGGGGAGCCCGGCGGAGACCGGGGTGGCGGGGGACGAGCCGGTGTGGCGGGGACTGCCGCCGGGGCTGCTGCGCATGCGCCGGCTGCTGCTGGTGGTGTGGACGGGCGTGCTCGCCCTGGCGGCGGGGCTGCTGCCGGGCCTGCTCGCGGGACCGGCCTGGGCCGCCTTCGCGCTGCTCCCCCCGGCCCTGGCCGTGTGGTGCTGGCGGCTGCTGGGCCGCAACTGGCGCTCCTGGCGGTACGCCGAGCGCGCCGACGACCTGCTGATCCGCCGCGGCGTGCTGTGGCGTGAGGAGACCGTGGTGCCGTACGGGCGGATGCAGCTCGTGGAGGTCACCTCCGGTCCCCTGGAGCGCTACTTCGGGCTGGCCAGCGTCCAGCTGCACACCGCGGCCGCGGCGACCGACGCGGTCGTCCCGGGCCTGGAGCCGGCCGAGGCGGAACGGCTGCGCGACCGGCTCACCGAGCTGGGCGAGGCCCGGTCGGCGGGGCTGTGACGGCCCCGGCCCCCGGCGACGCGCCGGACCGCCCGCCGGCCGCCGAGCGGCGGCTGCACCCCGTCACCCCGTTCCGGCGGGCCTGGGCGCCGGTCGCCGTCCTCGCCGGCTGGGCCGTGCACGACCCGAGCGCGGCGCAGGAGCAGTTGGCGCGGCTGACCGGCACCATGCTGCTCGTCGGGCTCAGCGTGCTGGTCCCGGCGGCCGGTCTGTACGGCTTCCTGTCCTGGTGGTTCACGCACTTCGCGGTCACGGACGGCGAACTGCGCATCCGCACCGGCCTGCTGTTCCGGCGCACCGCGCACATCCGGCTGGAGCGCGTCCAGGCGGTCGACGTCACCCGGCCGCTCCTCGCGCGGGTGGCGGGGGTGGCCAAGCTGCGCATCGACGTCGTCGGCGCCGCCAAGAAGGACGAACTGGCCTTCCTGGGCGAGCGGGAGGCGCGCGCCCTGCGCGCGGAACTGCTCGCGCGCGCGGCGGGCTTCGCTCCCGAGACCGCGCGCGAGGTCGGCGAGGCGCCGGCGCGGCAACTGCTGCGCGTGCCGCCGCGCGCGCTGGTGGTCTCCCTGCTGCTGACGGGCGCCACCTGGGGCTCACTGGCCGCCGCCCTGGTCGTACCGCCCCTGCTGTGGCTCGCCACGCACAGCGTGTGGACGGTCCTCGCCACCGCCCTGCCGCTGCTGGGCGCCGCCGGCGCGAGCAGCGCGGGCCGGTTCGTCGCCGAGTACGACTGGTCGGTGGGCGAGTCCGCGGACGGGCTGCGCATCGACCACGGGCTGCTCGACCGCGCGCACGAGACGGTCCCGCCGGGCCGGGTCCAGACGGTGCGCGTCGTGGAGCCGCTGCTGTGGCGGCGGCTGGGCTGGGTGCGGGTGGAGCTGGACGTGGCCGGATCGGACAACTCGGTGCTGGTGCCGGTCGCCCCACGCGCCGTCGCCGAGTCGGTCACAGCGCGCGTGCTGCCCGGTGTGAGCGTCCCGGCGTCGCCGGCCCGGCCGCCGCGGCGGGCCCGCTGGTGCGTGCCGGTGTGGTGGCGCGGGCACGGCCTCGCGGTCACGGACGCGGTGTTCGCCGCCCGGCACGGCCTGCTGCGCCGCCGGCTGTCCCTGGTTCCGCATGCCAAGGTGCAGAGCGTACGGCTCACCCAGGGGCCCTGGCGGCGGCTGTGGCGGCTCGCCGACGTGCACGTGGACACCGGGGCCGGCCGGACCGTCACGGCCCGGCTGCGCGACGCGGACGAGGCCGCCCGGCTGCTGCGCGCCCAGGCGGAGCGCTCCCGCACCGGCCGCCGGGACGCCCGCCCGGACCGCTGGATGTCCTGAGCGGGGCGGCCTCCGGACCCGACGGAGCCCGGCTCCCCTCGCGGGGCGCCGGGCTCACGGGTTCGCCGTGCGGGCTCAGGAGGCCGCGCTGCGCAGTCCCTGGACGTCGATCTGTTCCGTCTCGTCGTGCGCGGTCAGGTCGATGACCTGGCCGACGCCGCGCGCCTGCTCGTCGGCGGTCTTGAACTCGGCCTCGGCCTCGGCCTTGTGCAGGGCGAGGGCCTCCTGACCGACGACGTCCGCCAGGTCCTCGTTCTGCACGGACTCCAGCGCCTCGGACGAGGTGTGCTTGTGGGTGCCGAAGAAGTCGAACCCGCCCTCGACCGCCGGACGCCGGGCGGGCGCGGCCGGTACGACGGCCACCGCGGTCGGCACCGTGAAGTGCCCCGCGGGCTGCCGGCCGGCGGGCTTGGCGGGCTCGGCCGGCGCCGTCGTGGTGGCGGCCGGGCGCGTGTGCTCCCCGGCCGCCCCGGGCTTCCCCCGCGCCTCGTCCTCCTGGACGGCGCCCTCGCTCCGGGGGGAGCCGGCCGCCTCGGTCACGCCCTCCGGGGCGCCCTCTCCTTTGGCGGCCGCCCCGCGCGGCGCGGGCGCGGCGGACCGGGGCCCGGCCGGCGTTCCGGCGGCGGACTTCACGAACGCGGCGTCGGTGACGGCCCTGCCGGGAGCCTCGGCGTCCGGATTCGCGGGCTCCTCGGGGGAGGCGTCGACGTCAGGGTCGGCGGAAAGCTCGGCATCGAGCCCGGCGGACGCCTCGGCGTCGGTTGCGGCGGACGCCTCGGCCTCGGCGTCGGTTCCGGCGGAAGTCTCGCCCTCGGCGTCGGTCCCGGCGTCGAACCGGGCCAGTGCCGTCGCGGCCCGGAGGTAGAGCCGCGAGCCCTCGGGCGAGAACACCGCGTCGTGCTCCGGCTTCTGCGCCCCGGCCGGCTCCACCGTGACCGCCGCGTCGGCGGTCTCAGGGGACTCGGGCTCGGTCGGTGTCTCCGGCTCGGCGCTGCGCGCGGGCGGCAGCGCGAGCGCGCCGGACGGCTCGCCCGCCTCGATCTCCAGCAGCCGGCGCCCCTCCAGGGCGCTCGCCCGCTCGGTCTCGGCGGTCGCGTAGCGGCGCAGCAGGGCCGCGTGCTCGTTGCGCAGCCCGGCCAGCTCCGCGCGCTTGGCGCGCAGCCGCCGCTCCAGCTTGGTGCGCAGCTCCCGCGACTCCTCCAGGTCGGTCTCCAGTTCGGCGACCCGCTCCTCGAAGCGCCACTCGTCGCTGGCACGCGCGCGTGTGAGGTCGGCGACCTGCTTGCCCGCGTGGGTGTCCCAGCGGCGCATCACGACGGCGCCGGCGACGGCGGTCGCCGCGGCGGCCGCGGCCAGCACGCGCAGCACCGTGGTCTCGGAGAACACCCAGGGACCCAGCGCGCAGACGACGGAGACTCCGGCGATCGCCGACGGTGGCAACAGCCGGTGCAGAGGCGGGGAATGGCGGTGGCGTCCACGTGGCATGGCCAGAAACTTACCGCGCGTAGGCGAATCATGGGTCCCCGCCCCGTAAAAACACGGCCACACCCACGGCTTCGCCGGCCACGGCGGCACCGGGGATCAGCGGTCGCTGAGCCGTCCGCTGATCCACTGCAGCGTCGGCGGGATCTCCCGTCGCCAGGTGTTGAAGTTGTGCCCGCCGCTGTCCAGGATGATCGACGAGATCCGGGTCCGGTTCGTGGCCTTCACCCGGTCTATGAACCTGAGCGTGTCCCGGTAGTTGTGCTCGCCGACGCGGCTGCTGGTGACGAGCAGTGAGGTGTCCGGCGCGGGGGCGTGCTTGAGGACCCACCACAGGTCGGCGCGGTCGCGCAGGTTCCGGTCGCCGTGGAAGAGGTCACCGGTCGTCGGGTCGACCGGCGCCTTGTAGTACGGCGACAGGCCCGCTCCGGCCGCGTACACGCCCGGGTGGTGCATGGCCAGCTTCAGCGCGCAGTAACCGCCGGTGGAGTCGCCGATGACGCCCCAGCTCCCGGGCCGCTTCCCCACCCGGTAGTGGGCGAGCACGGCCTCGGGGAGGTCTTTGGCGAAAAACGTCTCCGTCCGCGGGCCGCCCGGGACGTCGACGCACTCGGTGTCCCGCGGCGGCGCCACGGTCGGCCGCAGCATCACCAGGATCATCGGCTGCATCCGCCCGTCCTTGGCCAGCTCCTGCGCCGTACGCGGATAGTGCAGTTTGTTCACCAGCGCCTGCGCCGTGCCGGGGTAACCGGTCAGCACGACCGCCGCCGGGAACGTACGCGTGCGGTACCGCGGCTGGAAGTACTCGGGGGGCAGGTAGACGTAGGCGGGCGAGGCGATGCGGGATCCGCGGCCCACGATGGCGACCCGCTGTATCTGTCCGGCCGTGCGCGGGCCGCCCGTCACGCCCGGCACCGACGAGGTGGAGAGCACCTGCAGCGGGCCGCCCGGGCCGCCGCCCGAGGAGTGGTCGACGACGACGCCCTGCTCGGTCTCCCGGCCGAACAGGTCCGCCCAGTCCGCGTAGAAGCCGAAGGCCTGGTTGGCGCCGATCCCCAGGGAGGCGAAGAGGGCCAGCTGGGTGGCGAGGAGCAGACCGACGCGCCCGCTGACGGCCCGCCAGCTCCGCCGGGCGAGCCGTGGCCACAGCCACACCGTGGCGACGAACAGAGCCGCGGCGAGCACGATCGCCAGCAGCAGCACCTTGTTGCTCGTGAGACCCATGGGCTGTTTCCGCCTGCGCTTTCCGCCCGTGTCCAGCCCACACCTCGTCGCGAGGGCTTGTCCGGGGCTTTCCTTGGCCTTTGACCCGGCTTTCCGGAGGGGAGTGAACCTCTCTCCCCGAGACACCGTCCTAGAGGGCGCAATGTCGCCGGATGCCCCGATCGGCACCGGGTTCAAGGTCTCTCGCAGAACTACGGGATGCGATGTCTGTCAGGATAGATGGGGAAATGTCGGGCGAGGTTCCGAGCCGATCAAGCCGGGCGCGGCGCATCCTGCGCGGCCCGCGCCCCGAGGCCGTTCCCACCCTGGTCGCCAGAGCGTGCGCCGTCGTCGGCGTGCTGGACATCGCCGCGGGCGTCTTCCCCCGCTTCCGCCACAGCCGTATGCACGCCATGGCCGAGGTGCTGCCCGGCTCCTTCGGCCCCTTCGCCGCGGCCCTCTCGCTGAGCGCCGGCGTGCTGTTGCTGCTGCTCGCGCACGGGCTCCGGAGGCGCAAGCGCCGGGCGTGGCGGGCCGCCGTCGCGCTCCTCCCGGCAGGCGCGGTGGCCCAGTTCGGCTACCGGCACTCCCTCATCGGCATGCTCATATCGGTGGCGCTGCTGGTGCCGCTGCTGCGCCACCGCGACGAGTTCGCCGCCCTGCCCGACCCCCGCAGCCGCTGGCGCGCGCTCGCCAACTTCGTCCTGATGAGCGCCGGTTCGCTCGCCCTCGGCCTGGTCATCGTCAGCGTCCACCCGGACCGGACGGTCGGCGACCCGAGCCTCGCCGACCGCCTGACACACGTCCTGTACGGCCTGTTCGGCTTCGAGGGCCCGGTGGACTACACCGGCAGCACCTCGTGGACCGTCGCCTTCTCCCTCGGCGCGCTCGGCTGGCTCACCACGGCCACCACGGTCTACCTGGCCTTCCGCCCCGAGCACCCGGCCGCCCGGCTCACCGAGGAGGACGAGGCCAGGCTCCGCGCGCTGCTGCACCGGCACGGCCGGCGCGACTCCCTCGGCCACTTCGCGCTGCGCCGGGACAAGGCGGTCGTCTTCTCCCCCAGCGGCAAGGCGGCCGTCACCTACCGCGTCGTCTCCGGCGTGATGCTCGCCAGCGGCGACCCGATCGGCGACGTCGAGGCCTGGCCCGGCGCCATCGAGCGCTTCATGGACGAGGCGCGGGCGCACTCCTGGACGCCCGCGGTCATGGGCTGCTCCGAGACGGGCGGCGAGGTGTGGACCCGCGAGACCGGCCTCGACGCCCTGGAGCTGGGCGACGAGGCGGTGGTCGACGTGGCGGATTTCTCGCTGGCCGGACGCGCGATGCGCAACGTGCGCCAGATGGTCAAGCGCATCGAGCGGGCCGGCTACGAGACCCGGGTACGGCGCATCCGTGACCTCGGCGACGCCGAACTGGAGCGCATCCGCCGGGCGGCGGAGGACTGGCGCGGCACCGACACCGAACGCGGCTTCTCCATGGCGCTCGGCCGCATCGGGGACCCCGCCGACGGCGACTGCCTGATCGCCACCGCCCACAAGCGCGAGGAGGAGCCCGGGGAGTACGGCGACCTGAAGGCGATCCTGCACTTCGTGCCCTGGGGCGAGGACGGCGTCTCGCTGGACCTCATGCGGCGCGACCGCAGCGCCGACCCCGGCATGAACGAACTGCTGATCGTCGCCGCC
Source organism: Streptomyces sp. NPDC003720 (assembly GCF_042875075.1). Taxonomy (NCBI): domain Bacteria; kingdom Bacillati; phylum Actinomycetota; class Actinomycetes; order Kitasatosporales; family Streptomycetaceae; genus Streptomyces; species Streptomyces sp. NPDC003720. The sequence continues at coordinate 578,907 of NZ_JBIANZ010000004.1, read as the reverse complement.
CTCCAGGCCGCCCCGAAGTTCGGCGTCACGCGGGTCTCGCTGAACTTCGCGATGTTCCGCTCCGCCCTCGCGCGCGGGGAGAAGATCGGCGCGGGACCGGTGCTGCGCGCCTGGCGCGGGCTGCTCGTCTTCCTCTCCCGCTGGTTCCAGATCGAGTCGCTGTACAAGTTCAACGCCAAGTTCCAGCCCCGGTGGGAGCCCCGCTTCGTCGTCTACCGCGCCTCGTCCGACCTGCCCCGCATCGGCTTTGCCGCCATGCAGGCCGAGGGCTTCGTCGACCTCGCCCTGCCGCTGCCGCGCTTCCTGCGCCGGCGCGGCGCGGCCGTCCGGCGCCCCTGCGCGCACGCGGTCGTGGAGCACGACGTCCGGGCGGCCTGAGCCGCCCGGCGGACGGTCCGGCCGCCGCCGCGCCCGGCACCGGCACAGACGCCACCGCGCGTTCGCGGCACCGCCCTGGGCCTACGCTGAAGGTATGAACAACCTCAGCGGACGCGGCCGAGTGGCGGGCCTTCCGGCATGGGACCGGTGTGCGGTCATGGGCGTCGTGAACGTGACCCCCGATTCCTTCTCCGACGGCGGCCGCTGGTTCGACACGAGCGCCGCCGTCAAGCACGGCCTGGAGCTGGTCGCCCAGGGCGCGGACCTGGTCGACGTCGGCGGCGAGTCCACCCGCCCGGGCGCCACCCGCGTCGACGAGGCCGAGGAACTCAGGCGCGTCATCCCCGTCGTCCGCGGTCTCGCCTCCGAAGGCGTCGTCGTCTCCGTCGACACCATGCGCGCGCGTGTCGCCGAGCAGTCCCTCGCCGCCGGCGCCGCCCTGGTCAACGACGTCAGCGGCGGCCTCGCCGACCCCGCGATGATCCCCGTGGTCGCCGCCGCCGGCGCGCCCTTCGTCGTCATGCACTGGCGCGGCTTCCTCGAGGGCGGCAACGTCCAGGGGGCCTACGAGGACGTCGTCGCCGAGGTCGTGGACGAACTGCACGCGCGCGTGGAGGCCGTACTGGCGGGCGGCATCGCCCCCGACCGCATCGTCGTCGACCCCGGCCTCGGCTTCTCCAAGGAGGCCGAGCACGACCTCGCCCTCCTCGCCCACCTCGACCGGCTGCGCGCCCTCGGCCACCCGCTGCTCGTCGCCGCCTCCCGCAAGCGGTTCCTCGGCCGGGTCCTCGCCGGCCCGCAGGGCGCGCCACCGCCGGCCCGGGAACGCGACGCCGCCACCGCCGCCGTCTCCGCGCTCGCCGCACAGGCCGGCGCCTGGGCGGTCCGTGTGCACGAGGTGCACGCCAGCGCCGACGCGGTACGGGTCGCGCGCGCCGTGGAGGGAGCGCGCGCGGAGCGGTCCCCGCGGGGCGCGGGCGGCGAGCACGGGGCGGAAGGAACCCGGTGAGCGCCCCCCACACCGACGTCGAGCAGGTGGAGGCCGCCAACACCGCCTTCTACGAGGCGATGGAGCGCGGGGACTTCGAGGAGCTGACCTCCCTCTGGCTCGTGCCCACCGACCTGGGCGTCGACGAGGAGTACCACGATCCGGCCGACACCGGCGTGGTCTCCTGCGTCCACCCCGGCTGGCCGGTGCTCACCGGCCGCGCCGAGGTCCTCAGGTCGTACGCGCTGATCATGGCGAACACCGACTACATCCAGTTCTTCCTCACCGACGTGCACGTCTCGGTCACCGGCGACACCGCCCTGGTGACCTGCACCGAGAACATCCTCAGCGGCGGCCCGGCCCCCGAGGAGGGCGCGGAGCTCGGCCCCCTCCTCGGTCAGCTCGTCGTCGCCACGAACGTCTTCCGCCGCACGCCCACCGGCTGGAAGCTCTGGGCCCACCACGCCTCACCCGTGCTGACCGAGTCCGACGAGGAGGACGAGAACGGACAGGACGGGGTCAACGGCGTGAATCCGGACGACGACTCCCTGCTCTGAGCCGGCGCGCGGCCCGCGGGAGCCCGGAAGTGGTTGGAATCACGAACCTGGGGTAGGAGCCGCTACCAGCCCATGACGTGGCCGGGTTCCCCAGGGAGAACGCGCGATGAAACCTCCGGGCGCCGGCCCGCGCCGCGCCCCGGCGCCCCGGCTCCGCCGGCGCCCGCAGGTAGATTCGTCCCAGGCCGGTGTGCCGTCCGCACATGGCACCGCCCGGCCGTTCCCGACGATTGCAGGAGTGATTCGCGTGGATCGTGTCGCGCTGCGCGGCCTGAGGGCCCGCGGGCACCACGGCGTGTTCCCCAAGGAGCGCGAGGAAGGCCAGACCTTCCTCGTCGACCTCGTCCTCGGCCTGGACACCCGGCCGGCCGCGGCGGACGACGACCTGACGAAGACCGTGCACTACGGCATCGTCGCCGAGGAGGTCGTGGCCGTGGTCGAGGGAGAGCCGGTGAACCTCATCGAGACCCTCGCCGAGCGGATCGCCCAGACCTGCCTGAAGCACGAAGGGGTCGAGGAGGTCGAGGTCTGCGTCCACAAGCCGGACGCCCCGATCACCGTGCCCTTCGACGACGTGACCGTCACCATCACCCGGAGCCGAGTATGACCCGACCTTTCACCCAGGGTCACAGCGACCCGACCGTCCAGCCGGTGCCCGCCGCGGTCGTCGAGCAGGTCGACGCCGCCGACACCACGCTGAGCAACCCCAAGCGGGCCGTGATCTCCATCGGCTCCAACCTCGGCAACCGCCTGGAGACCCTCCAGGGGGCCGTCGACGCCCTCGAGGACACCCCCGGCGTCCGCGTGAAGGCCGTCTCCCCGGTCTACGAGACCGAACCCTGGGGCGTCGAACCGGGCTCGCAGCCCTCCTACTTCAACGCGGTCGTGGTGCTCAAGACCACGCTGCCCCCGTCCTCCCTGCTGGAGCGGGCGCACGCCGTCGAGGAGGCCTTCCACCGGGTCCGCGACGAGCACTGGGGACCGCGCACGCTGGACGTCGACATCGTCGCCTACGCCGACGTCACCTCCGACGACCCGCTGCTGACCCTCCCCCACCCGCGCGCCCACGAACGCGCCTTCGTGCTCGCGCCCTGGCACGACGTGGACCCCCAGGCGCAGCTCCCCGGCCGGGGCCCGGTGGCCGATCTGCTGTCGGGCGTCACCCGCCACGGCGTCGAAGCACGCGCGGACCTGGAACTCCGACTGCCCGAGTAGTCGTTAAGGTCAAGACGACCACAGTCCGGGACGGTCCGGGGGAGCTGAAGGGACACCGTGAAACAGCTGCGCATCAGGGTGCTGGCAGGCGTGTTCGTCGTGGCCGGCGTCCTGTCCTGGGCGGGCGCCCGCCTCTGGAACTCGGTCGGGACCCTGCCCAGCGTCCCCCTGGCCGCCCCCGTCGTCCTCGCCCTGATCGCGGTGGTCCTGCTCGCCACGGCGCTCTCGCTGCGGGCCCGCCTCAAGGCGCAGCGCGAGCGCCGGCCGGGCGCCAAGGGCGTCGACCCCCTGATGGCCGCCCGGGCGGTCGTCTTCGGCCAGGCCAGCGCCCTGGTGGCCGCCCTCGTCGCCGGCATGTACGGCGGCACGGGCGTCTTCCTCCTGGAACTCCTCGACATCCCCGCCCGCCGCGACCAGGCCGTCTACGCCGGCTTCTCGGTCCTGGCGGGCATCGCCGTCATAGCGTCGGCCATGTTCCTAGAGCGGGTCTGCAAGCTCCCCGAGGACGACGACCAGGACCGCACGGGCGCGGAGCCGGTGGCCTGACCACCGGCCCCGGCGGGAGCCCTCAAGGAGCCGTAACGGCCCGGCGGCCGTGTCAGTGCGCGATTATCAGGCTCATCGCCTCGGCGCGGGTCGTGGCGTCCCGGAGCTGGCCGCGGACCGCCGAGGTGGTGGTCTTGGCGCCGGGCTTGCGGATGCCGCGTACGGACATGCACATGTGCTCGGCCTCGATGACGACGATCGCGCCGCGGGCCTCGAGGATCCGGACGAGGGAGTCCGCGATCTGCGTGGTGAGCCGCTCCTGCACCTGCGGGCGGCGCGCGAACACCTCGACCAGGCGGGCGAGCTTGGACAGTCCCGTGATCTTGCCGTTCTCGGCCGGGATGTAACCGACGTGCGCCACGCCGTGGAACGGCAGCAGGTGGTGCTCGCACAGGCTCACGATCTCGATGTCCTTCACCAGGACCATCTCGTCGTGCCCGAGGTCGAAGGTCGTGGTCAGCACGTCCTCGGGCTCCTGCCACAGACCGGCCAGGAGCTCCCGGTACGCCCGCGCGACCCGGGCCGGGGTGTCCCTCAGCCCCTCGCGGTCCGGGTCCTCGCCGACCGCGATCAGGAGTTCCCGAACGGCGCTCTCGGCGCGCTTCTCGTCGAACTCGCCGATGAAGCCTTCGCCGGCCAGCGTCACGGGGTCGGTCATCTGATGCCTCGTTCCTGTACGTCTTGCCGCGGGCACAAGAAAATGCCGCACCCCCCAGGCTAGAACCTGGGGGGTGCGGCGTTCATTCCGGGCCCATCGGCCGGAACGTCAGCTCTCGGGGCGGTCCTCCGGGGTCTGCTCGGTCACCGGGGCGGTGTCCGAGGCCGTGGACTTGGCCGTGCTGATGGCCGCCGTCGCGCCGTTCGCACCGTTGGTCAGTGCCAGCTCCTTGGGGGAGAGCACCGGCGGGCGGGTGGAGGGGGTGCGGCGGGAGGAGCCGGTCCACGCGGGCCGCGGCGGGCGCTTGTGGATCGTGGCGAAGACCTCGGCGATCTCCTCCTTGCCCAGGGTCTCCTTCTCCAGGAGGGCCAGGACGAGGTTGTCGAGCACGTCGCGGTTCTCGACCAGGATCTCCCAGGCCTCGTTGTGAGCGGTCTCGATGAGCTTCTTGACCTCTTCGTCCACCAGCGCGGCGACCTCTTCGGAGTAGTCGCGCTGGTGAGCCATCTCACGCCCGAGGAAGGGCTCGCTGTTGTCCCCGCCGAACTTGATCGCGCCGAGCCGCTCGGTCATGCCGTACTGCGTGACCATCGCGCGGGCCAGGTTGGTGGCCTTCTCGATGTCGTTGGCGGCGCCGGTGGTCGGGTCGTGGAAGACCAGTTCCTCCGCCGCACGGCCGCCCAGCATGTAGGCGAGCTGGTCGAGCATCTCGTTGCGGGTGGTCGAGTACTTGTCCTCGTCCGGGAGCACCATCGTGTAGCCCAGGGCGCGGCCCCGGGACAGGATGGTGATCTTGTGGACCGGGTCGGAGTTGGGGGAGGCCGCCGCGACCAGGGCGTGACCGCCCTCGTGGTACGCGGTGATCTTCTTCTCCTTGTCCGACATGATCCGGGTCCGCTTCTGCGGGCCCGCGACCACACGGTCGATCGCCTCGTCCAGCGCCTTGTTGTCGATCAGCTTCTGGTCACCGCGGGCGGTGAGCAGGGCCGCCTCGTTCAGCACGTTGGCGAGGTCGGCGCCGGTCATGCCGGGGGTGCGGCGGGCGACGGCGGCCAGGTCGACGTCGGGCGCGACCGGCTTGCCCTTCTGGTGGACCTTGAGGATCTCCATGCGGCCCTGCAGGTCCGGCGGGTCGACGGCGATCTGCCGGTCGAAGCGGCCGGGGCGCAGGAGGGCCGGGTCGAGGATGTCGGGCCGGTTGGTGGCCGCGATCAGGATGACGCCGCCCTTGACGTCGAAGCCGTCCATCTCGACGAGCAGCTGGTTCAGCGTCTGCTCGCGCTCGTCGTGTCCACCGCCGAGGCCGGCGCCGCGGTGGCGGCCGACCGCGTCGATCTCGTCGACGAAGACGATCGCCGGGGCGTTCGCCTTGGCCTGCTCGAACAGGTCGCGGACCCGGGAGGCGCCGACACCGACGAACATCTCGACGAAGTCGGAGCCGGAGATCGAGTAGAAGGGGACTCCGGCCTCGCCGGCCACGGCGCGGGCCAGCAGGGTCTTGCCGGTGCCGGGACGGCCGTAGAGCAGCACGCCCTTGGGGATCTTGGCGCCGACGGCCTGGAACTTGGCCGGCTCCTGCAGGAACTCCTTGATCTCGTGGAGCTCCTCGACGGCCTCGTCACAGCCGGCGACGTCGCTGAACGTCGTCTTCGGGGTGTCCTTGGTGATGAGCTTGGCCTTGGACTTGCCGAAGTTCATGACCCGGGAGCCGCCGCCCTGCATCTGATTCATCAGGAACAGGAAGACGACCACGATGAGGACGAAGGGCAGCAGGGACAGCAGGACGCCGAGGAACGGGTTCTGCTTGGACGGCGACACCGTGTAGCCGTCCGGGATCTGCTTTTCCTGGTACTTGCTCTGCAGCGTGCTGGCGATGGTCACGCCCTGGTCGCCGATGTAGCTCGCCTGGATCTTGGAGCTGCCGTCGACCTTCTGACCATCCTTGAGCTCGACCTTGACGGTCTGCTCGTCACCGGTGGTGAGCTTGGCCGACTGGACCCTGTTGTCGTTGATCGCCGCCACGACCTGGCCGGTGTCCACCGTCTTGTAGCCGCCGGACGAGCCGACGACCTGCATCAACACGACCACGGCAAGGACGGCCAGCACGATCCACATGACCGGCCCACGGAAGTATCGCTTCACGTCCATCCATACGGAGCGGTGTCGCCCCGTCCCTCCTGCCATAGTGAGTTTGATAAGACAGTTCTTCTGACGGTACCCCAGCATCGTTGTCCGAAGCCGCACGGAGCGGCATCGACGGCCGGCAATCCCGTCTCTGCATGCTCCAACGCGGAGAAACCCGCTGGGGTTCCCGGTCGTCCTACAGGGAATGGCCCGGTTGGCTCAGCCGCCGTAGACGTGGGGCGCGAGCGTACCGACGAACGGCAGGTTGCGGTACTTCTCGGCGTAGTCGAGGCCGTAGCCGACGACGAACTCGTTCGGGATGTCGAAGCCGACCCACTCGACGTCGATGGCGACCTTCGCGGCGTCCGGCTTGCGCAGCAGCGTGCACACCTTGAGGGAGGCGGGCTCGCGCGAGCCGAGGTTGTTGATCAGCCACGACAGGGTCAGGCCGGAGTCGATGATGTCCTCGACGATCAGGACGTGCCTGCCCTTGATGTCGGTGTCGAGGTCCTTGAGGATGCGGACGACACCGGAGGACTGGGTGCCCGCGCCGTAGGAGGACACGGCCATCCAGTCCATCGTGACGGGGGTGGACAGCGCCCGGGCGAGGTCCGCCATGACCATCACCGCGCCCTTGAGGACGCCGACGATGAGCAGGTCCTTGCCCGCGTACTCCGCGTCGATCTTCGCGGCCAGCTCGGCCAGCTTCGCGTCGATCTCTTCCTTGGTGATGAGTACCCGCTGAAGGTCGGCACCCATGTCGTTCGCGTCCACCCGCATCACTTTCGGTCGTCCCGCACTTACGGCCGCACTCGCGTGCTCCGGCTGCCCCGCCTTCCGGAGGGGTCCCTCCGGAGCCGCGATGTCAGCTCTGCCGAATCACCAGTCTGCCACCCTGGCGGCGGGCGACGACTTTGCCCGGGAGATTGATGACTCCCTGGCCGCGCCATCCGGTGATGAGCCGGTCGACTTCCTCGATGTGGCGGGCGAAGAGGGACCCGGCCGGGGCGCCGGCCGCGATGGCGGCGCGGCGCAGGATGCGGCGGCGTACGGCGGGCGGGAGGGCGTAGAGCTTGGCGCACTCCAGGAGGCCGGTGGCGTCGCGCACGGAGGGCTCGGCCTGGCTGGCCCAGGTGTCGAGGGCGTCGGCGTCGTCGCGGGAGAGCTGGGCGGTGCGGGCGAGCGCTTCCACCACGCCCTTGCCGAGGGCCTTCTCCAGGGCGGGCAGGCCTTCGTGCCGGAGCCGGGAGCGGGTGTAGGCGGGGTCGGTGTTGTGCGGGTCGTCCCAGACCGAGAGGGACTGGGCCATGCAGGCCTTGCGGGCGGTCTGCCGGTCCAGGGTCAGGAAGGGGCGCCGGTAACGGCCGCCGGCCCCCGAGACCGCGGCCATTCCGGACAGGGAGCGGATGCCGGAGCCGCGGGCGAGGCCGAGCAGGACGGTTTCGGCCTGGTCGTCGCGGGTGTGGCCGAGCAGGACGGCGGTGGCGCCGTGGCGTTCGGCCGCCGCGTCCAGGGCGGCGTAGCGGGCGTCGCGGGCGGCGGCCTCGGGCCCGCCTTCGCGGCCGACGGTCACGGCGATGGACTCGACGGGGTCGAGGCCGAGTCCGCGCAGCTTGAGCACGACCTCGTCGGCGCGCAGTCCGGAGCCGGGCTGGAGGCCGTGGTCGACGGTGATGCCGCCGGCGCGGATGCCGAGTTTGGGGGCTTCGAAGGCGAGGGCGGAGGCGAGCGCCATGGAGTCGGCGCCGCCGGAGCACGCGACGAGCACGAGCGGGGAGGGGGGCCGCTCGGCCGGACCCCGCCCGGCGGCGGTCCGGACCTGCCCGGTGCTGCTTGTGTGGTCGGTCAGGATGTCGTGGAGGACGCGGCGGACCGCCAGGCGTATCGCCGCGACCGATGGATGGGGACCCATGTCCGGTTCCCTTCATGAAGTTTTCGGGGGGTGAGCCCGAGGGTCGGTCACTCAGAGTGTGTCGATGGTGACAGAAGCGGGCCGTTCCCCGAGCATTGCACGCCTACCCATGGCTCACGGTCCCTCGGACGGGTGATTGGAGGGGCGTTCGCCTGCCGTCGGCCGGATTCGTCTCACGGCGTCGCGGCGTGGTTCACGACTCGGCCTTGCGGTGCACCCGTGCGACCCAGTCCGCCGGTTTGGCGATCTCCGCCTTGGTGGGCAGGGTGTTGGGCGAGGTCCAGACGCGGTTGAAGCCGTCCATGCCGACCTGGTCGACGACGGCGCGCACGAAGCGCTCGCCGTCGCGGTACTGCCTGAGCTTGGCGTCCAGGCCGAGCAGCTTGCGCAGGGCGAGGTCGAGCCGGGAGGCGCCCTTGGCGCGGCGCTGCTGGAACTTCTCGCGGATCTCGGCGACGCTCGGCACGACCTGGGGGCCCACCCCGTCCATCACGAAGTCGGCGTGCCCTTCGAGCAGGGACATGACGGCGGTGAGGCGGCCGAGGATCTCGCGCTGGGCCGGGGTCTGCACCAGTTCCACGAAGGAGCGCCCGCCGTCGTCCTCCTCGCCCTCGGGACGTCCGCCGGCGAGGGACTGGGCGGCCTCCCGGACGCGTTCCAGGACGGTCATCGGGTCGACGTCGGTCTCCGCCAAGAACGACTGGATCTCGCCCTCGAGATGGTCGCGGAGCCAGTGCACGGCGGTGAACTGGGTGCGGTGCGTCTCCTCGTGCAGGCACACCCAGAGCCGGAAGTCGTGGGGGTGGACGTCGAGTTCGCGTTCCACGTGGACGATGTTGGGCGCGACGAGGAGCAGCCGGCCGCCGCCGTTCTCCCCTGCGGGCAGGTCGCGGGAGGCGGGGGCGAAGGTCTCGTACTGGCCGAGGACGCGGGAGGCCAGGAAGGACAGCAGCATGCCGAGTTCGACGCCGGTGACCTTGCCGCCGACGGCGCCGAGGACGGCGCTGCCCGGGTTGCCGCCGCGCCGTTCCTGCATCTTGCCGAGGAGCGGCTTGAGGAGTTCCCGGAAGCCGGCGACGTTGGCCCGGACCCAGCCGGGGCGGTCGACGACGAGGACGGGGGTGTCGTGGGTCTCCTCGGTGGCCAGCCGGGTGAAGCCCCGGACGTGCTCCTCCGAGGCCTTGGCGTGCCGGCGCAGTTCCGCGACGACGTCCCTCGCCTCGTCGCGGCTGACTTCGGGGCCCGGTCGTACGAGCCGTGTCGCGGTCGCCACCGCGAGGTTCCAGTCGACCATCCCGGGAGATGCGGTGCCACCGAAGCTCGTCATGCGTCAACGGTACGTGAGCGGTCCCATTTCGGGCAGGCCGTGCGAGGCGTTCCGGGTCGCCCGCGGCAGGGGCCGCCCGGGCCGGTGGTGGCTATCCGCAGCCGCAGCCCGCGAGGGCGGTGGCCGTCCGGTCCAGGGCCGACTGGGCCTCCTGGGCGCTGGTGGTGCCGGAGGCCATGAAGGCGAAGGCGAGCAGGTGGCCGTCGCGGTCGACGGCCGTGCCGGCCAGGGTGTTGACGCCGGTGAGGGTGCCGGTCTTCGCCCGCACGACGCCGGCCGCGCCGTCGGTGTAGCGGTCGGTGAGGGTGCCGGTGAAGCCGGCGACGGGGAGGCCGGTGAGGACGGGCCGCAGGCCCGGGCGGGCGGGGTCGCCGGCCTTGACCAGGAGGGCGGTGAGGAGGTTCGCCGTCAGCCGGTCCTCGCGGTCGAGGCCGCTGCCGTCGTGGAAGGAGGCGCCGGCCAGCGGCAGGCCGAGCTTGCGCAGCTGGAGGGCGATGGCCTTGGCGCCGCCGGAGAAGCTGCCCGCCTGGCCGCTCGCGAGGGCGGTCTGGCGGGCCAGGGTCTCGGCGATGTCGTTGTCGCTGTTGGTGAGCATGCGCTCGACGAGGGTGGCGAGCGTGGGCGAGGAGACGGTGGCGAGGGTCTCGGCGCGGCCGGTGGCCTTGGAGGGGCCGGGGGGCGTGGTCTCGACGCCGGCATCGTGCAGGAAGCCCGCGAACTTGCGGGCGGCGTCCGCGGCCGGGTCGGCGACGCGGGCCGCGGGCCCGCTGGTGGAGGCGTCGGTGCGGCCCTCGTCGACGGTCAGGGCGCTCACCGGGGCGAGGTTGTCGTTGACGCCGATCGGGTGCAGGGCGGGGCCGGAGAAGAGCGTGGTGTCGTAGGAGAGCGTGATCTTGTGGATGCCGCGCTTGGCGAGGGTGGCGGCGGTGTCGGCGGCGAGGGTGCGCAGGCTCGCCCAGTCGCCGGCGTCGCGGTGCGCGGTGAGGGTGGGGTCGCCGCCGCCGGCCAGGACCAGTTCCCCGGTGTCGGGTTCGAGGGCGGCGCGGGTGGTGAAGCGGTGGTCGGAGCCGAGGGCGGACAGCGCGGCGACCGCGGTGGCGATCTTCGTGGTGGAGGCGGGGGTGAGGGCCTGGTCGGCCCCGGCGGCGTAGAGCCGCGTGCCGGTGGTGACGTCGACGACGGCCGCGCCGCGGCCGGAGCCGAGCGCCGGGGCGTCCAGCAGGGGCCCGAGGACGTCCGTGAGGGCCTGCCGGCCGGGCGGGGCCTTCTTGGTGCTGACGGTGCCGGTGGTGCCGCCCAGGCCCGCGAGGACGGCCGCGGCGCTCGGCGCGGCCTGGGGGGTCTGGGCGTTCGTGCCGGATCCGCCGTGATCTGCGCCACCTGATCGCTCCAGGGCGACCGCCCGGTCCCGCTCGGCCGTACGCTGACCGTTGGCGTCCCAGGGACCGGCGGCGGTCACCACCGCGGCGGCCAGTGCCAGCCCGGCGGTGGCGGCGCCCGCGGTGTACTGCCAGGTCCTGTCGGCCCGCCGGCGGGGGAGGTGCGCGAGTTTCGGGCGCACGGCCTTCGTCAGCCGCGCGATCCGCGGTTTCGCGGCCGTCGCGGCACGCGCCAGGCGCGGTCGTACGGCGTCCGCGATCCGCCGCACATGCGGTCCCGCGGCACGCCAAGGCCTCTGCTCTGGCACGACCACCAGCCCCTTTCGCGATCACACACCTGCGTGAGGGACACTTAATCACCAGAACTATGTGTTGATCATGGAGGAGCCACCGGTGGAGTTCGACGTCACGATCGAGATCCCGAAGGGTTCGCGCAACAAGTACGAGGTGGACCACGAGACCGGTCGGATCCGCCTGGACCGTCGTCTCTTCACCTCGACCGCCTACCCGACCGACTACGGCTTCGTCGAGAACACCCTCGGCGAGGACGGCGACCCGCTGGACGCGCTGGTCATTCTTGACGAGCCGACCTTCCCGGGCTGCCTGATCAAGTGCCGCGCCATCGGCATGTTCCGGATGACGGACGAGGCCGGCGGCGACGACAAGCTGCTGTGCGTCCCGGCCACCGACCCGCGTGTGGAGCACCTGCGCGACATCCACCACGTGTCGGAGTTCGACCGCCTGGAGATCCAGCACTTCTTCGAGGTCTACAAGGACCTGGAGCCCGGCAAGTCGGTCGAGGGCGCCAACTGGGTGGGCCGCACGGACGCCGAGATCGAGATCGAGCGGTCGTACAAGCGCTTCAAGGAGCAGGGCGGCCACTGACCGGCCGGTTTGCCCGACACGGGCCGCGGCACCCTGGTGGGGTGGCGCGGCCCGTCTGCGTGTGCGTGCGCATACTGGGGCCTGCGGAAGGTGTCGTTCAGGAAGCGGTGCGAGGTGACGGAGGCGGAGGACCGCAAGCCCCGGTCGGACGAGGCGCGGACCACGTACGACCCGGAGATCACGTCCGAGTTCGCCCTTCCCGAGGGACTGGCGGTCCCCAGGGGCGCGGGCGAGTCGGAGACCACGTCCGAGTTCGCGGTGCCCGAGGGGCTGCAGGCGCCGCAGCCGCCGAGCGCCGAGCCGGAGGGCTCGGCGTTCAGCCTGCCGCGCACCTACAGCGCCAAGGACGCGCTGGCGGCATTCACCCCGGCGACGGGGGTGCCCGCGGTCAGCCTGATCAAGGACGCGCCCTGGCAGGACCGGATGCGCACGATGCTGCGCATGCCGGTGACCGAGCGGCCGGCGCCCGAGCCCGTGCAGCGGACCGAGGACGAGGGCCCGGCGGTTCCGCGCGTGCTCGACCTGACCCTGCGTATCGGTGAGCTGCTGCTGGCCGGCGGCGAGGGCGCCGAGGACGTGGAGGCCGCGATGTTCGCGGTGTGCCGGTCCTACGGCCTGGACCGGTGCGAGCCGACCGTCACCTTCACGCTGCTGTCGATCTCCTACCAGCCCTCGCTGGTGGACGACCCGGTGACGGCCTCGCGCACGGTACGGCGGCGCGGCACCGACTACACCCGGCTGGCGGCCGTGTTCCACCTGGTGGACGACCTGACCGACCCGGAGACCCATGTCTCCCTCGAGGAGGCCTACCGCAGGCTGGCGGAGATCCGCCGCAACCGGCACCCGTACCCCGGCTGGGCGCTGACCCTGGCCAGCGGGCTGCTGGCCGGTGCGGCCTCGGTGCTGGTCGGCGGTGATGTGATCGTGTTCGTCGCCGCCGCGCTCGGCGCGATGCTCGGCGACCGGCTGGCCTGGTTGTGCGCGGGACGCGGGCTGCCGGAGTTCTACCAGTTCACGGTGGCGGCGATGCCGCCGGCCGCGATGGGGGTGGCGTTCTCGCTGACGCACATCGGCGTCAACGCGTCCGCGGTGGTCACCGGTGGGCTGTTCGCGCTGCTGCCCGGGCGGGCGCTGGTGGCGGGGGTGCAGGACGGTCTGACGGGCTTCTACATCACCGCGTCCGCGCGGCTGCTGGAGGTCATGTACTTCTTCGTCGGCATCGTCGTCGGGGTGCTGGTCGTCCTGTACTTCGGGGTGAAGGTGGGCGGCAAGCTGGATCCCGACGCGGCGCTGGGCGGCATCACCGAGCGGCCGCTGGTCCAGATCGCCGCCTCCATGGTGCTGTCGCTGACGTTCGCCGTGCTGCTGCAGCAGGAGCGGTCCACCGTGCTGGCGGTCACGCTCAACGGGGGCGTGGCCTGGTCGGTGTACGGCGCGATGCACTCACCGAACGCGGGCGGGATCTCACCGGTGGCCTCGACGGCGGTGGCGGCCGGGCTGGTGGGGCTGTTCGGGCAGTTGCTGTCCCGGTTCCGGTTCGCGTCGGCGCTGCCGTACACGACCGCGGCCATCGGGCCGCTGCTGCCGGGTTCGGCCACCTACTTCGGGCTGCTGAACATTGCGCAGAACGAGGTCGACAAGGGGCTGGTGTCGCTGGCCAAGGCGGCGTCCCTGGCCATGGCGATCGCCATCGGGGTCAACCTGGGGTCGGAGATCTCCCGGCTGACCCTGCGGGTCGGCTCCGCCGGCAAGCGGCGGGCGGCGAAGCGGACCCGCGGTTTCTGACGGTCTCAGCGGGAGCGGTGGTCGCCCTGGCCGCCGTAGGGGTACTGGTTCGGGTCGTACTGGTTCGGGTCGTACCCGTTCGGGTCGTGTCCGTTCTGGCCGTACCCGTTCTGGCCGTACTGGTTCTGGTCGTATCCGCCGCGGTGGTACCCGTCCTGGTCGTACCGGGGTCCGTTCTGGCCGTGCCCCTGACCCTGCGGGTGCTGGTCGTACCGCGGCTGCTGGTGCTGCCCCTGGCCGTGGTGACGGTCGCCGTCGTAGCCGCCCTGGTCCCAGTGCCGACGCTCCTGCTGGTGCTGCTGCCCGTAAGGCTGCTGGTAGGGCTCCTCCGGCTCGATGCGGCGCAGGCGGGTCGTCGCGTCGTCCATGGACGGCTGCCCGTGGAACTGGGGCACCGGGTGCTGCCGGGCGGGCCGGTCCTCGGCCGCCTCCCGCTGCGCGGCCTTCTTGTTCTTGCTGCGCGCGCGCAGGTACTCGATCGCGATCGGGATCACCGACACGAGGACGATCAGGATGAGGATCGCCTCGATGTTGTCCCTGACGACCGCGTGCTGTCCCAGCCAGGAGCCGAGCAGGGTGACGCCCGCGCCCCACAGGACGCCGCCGATGACGTTGAAGGTCAGGAACGAGCGGTACCGCATGCCGCTGACGCCGGCGACGATCGGCGTGAACGTGCGCACGATGGGCACGAAGCGGGCCAGGACCAGGGACTTCGGGCCGTACTTCTCGAAGAACTCGTGCGCCTTGGCGACGTTCTCCTGCTTGAACAGCCGTGAGTCCGGCCGGCTGAACAGGGAGGGCCCGACCTTCTTGCCGAACATGTAGCCCGCCTGGTCGCCGAGGATCGCGGCGAGGCAGATCAGGGCGATCGCGCCCCACAGCGGGAAGTCCAGCTTGTCCGAGGTGATCAGCAGACCGCAGGTGAACAGCAGCGAGTCACCCGGCAGGAAGAAGCCGATGAGCAGGCCGGACTCGGCGAACACGATGAGCAGCAGGCCCCAGATGCTGTAGGTGTCCAGCAGGTACTGGGGGTCCAGCCAGCTCGGGCCGAGGGCGAGTGTCGTCACGGGTCCGGGCTCCTGAGGGGGTGAGGCGGCTACGGCGTCAATGGGGGGCCGCACAAAGCTACCAACGTGGAGCGACCGCCCCGGGTTCCACCTGTGTCTCCAGGATGCACTGCGGTGCGACCGGGAGAAAGCTGTGGCTCATGGGACTCGATGACTACGGCGGCGGCCAGGGGCCGCAGCCCGACGTGCTGGTCGTGACCACGAACGACGTGCCCGGCTACCGGGTGCAGCAGGTGCTCGGCGAGGTCTTCGGGCTGACCGTGCGCTCGCGGCACCTCGGCAGCCAGATCGGCGCCGGGCTGAAGTCGATGATCGGCGGCGAGCTGAAGGGGCTCACGAAGACTCTCGTGCAGACCCGCAACCAGGCCATGGAGCGGCTGGTCGAGCAGGCACGCGCGCGTGGCGCCAACGGCGTGCTGATGTTCCGCTTCGACGTCACCGAGGCGGCGGACGTGGGCACGGAGGTGTGCGCCTACGGCACGGCCGTGGTGCTGGCCCGGGAGTAGGCGTCCCGGGCCGGCGGATCACGCCGTGTGGCGGTCGGCGTTGGCGGCGATCGCCTCGCTGAGGTGGTCGGCGAAGCCGGGCCGGGTGGAGTCGTAGTACGCCTTGAAGCGCTCGTCGGCGACGTACATCGCGCCCAGGCAGCGGTGCATGGCGTGCGGGCACTCGTAGTACCACCGGTCGATCTGCCGGCGGTGCTCCTCGGCGAGGTCCATGGCCGCCTCGTCGTCCGGCCGTCCGCCGGCGGCCATCAGGGCGACGTAGCGCGCGGTCCAGTCGTCGTTCTCGGCCCGCATGCGCTGCCAGTCGTCCTTGGTGTAGCGGGCGGCGCGGGCTTGCGACTCGGCGTAGGCCGCGGTGCCGCCCCAGCGCCGCTCGGTCTCCTCGGCGTACTGCTCGGGGTCGTTGTCCCCGAAGACCTCGAACCGCTCCTCGGGGCTGAGGTTGATGCCCATCGTGCGTGCCTCCATGGCGTGCTCCACGGCCGCGGCCATCTTCTGCAGCTTCTCGATCCGGGCGGTCAGCAGGTCGTGCTGGCGGCGCAGGTGCGCGCGCGGGTCCGCGTCCGGGTCGTCGAGCAGGGCCGCGACCTCGTCGAGCGGGAAGCCGAGTTCCCGGTGGAACAGGATCTGCTGGAGCCGGTCGAGGTCGGCGTCGTTGTAGCGCCGGTGGCCGGCGTGGGTGCGCTCGCTGGGCACGAGCAGGCCGATCTCGTCGTAGTGGTGCAGGGTGCGCACCGTGATTCCGGCGAACCCCGCGACCTGTCCCACGGAGTAGCTCACTTTCCGCTCCTTCGTCGTCGGTACGGCCACCACGCTGAGGCCTCACGTCACGTGAGGTGCAAGCCGGACGCGCTCCGGATGTTGGCGGCGTCGTGTCCGCCTATCGTGACGACGTGACCCAGGACACAGGGCAGCAGGCCCGCTCGACCCGGCCGGCGAGCCCGGCACGGGCGCTGCTGCCGCTGATCCTGCCCGCCGTGGCCGTCGGCGTGGCGGCGAGCCTCGTCTACGTCGGCCTGAGCCTCGGAGCGGAGCAGCTGCAGCGTGTGCTGTGGAGGCCGCTGCCGCACGCGCTCGGCGTGGGCCCCTACTCGGTGCTGTGGATGTTCGTCATGCTGGTGGCCACCGGGCTCGCCGTGGGGCTGGTGGTGTGGAAGGTGCCGGGCCACGCGGGTCCGGATCCGGCGACCACCGGTCTGGACGCACCGGTGCTGCCGCCGCCGGTGCTGCCGGGACTGGTGCTGGCGACCGGGCTGATGCTGGCGGGCGGCCCGAGCCTCGGCCCCGAGAACCCGATCATCGCCGTGAACGTCGGCCTGGCGGCCTGGCTCGGCGGGCGTCTGCTGTCCCGGATGCCGGGCGCGCTGTGGCCGATGCTGGCGGAGGCGGCGACGATCGGCGCGCTGTTCGGCACCCCGGTGGCGGCGGCCCTGGTCATCTCCGAGGCGCTGGCCGGGCGGCCGGTCCGCGGGCTGCTGTGGGACAACCTGTTCGCACCGCTGATCGCGGCCGCCGTCGGGGCGCTGACCACCTCGCTGCTGTACCGGCCGGCCTTCGACCTGGGGCTGCCGCCGCTGGGCCGCCCGCGCTGGACGGACCTGCTGGCGGTCCTGGTGCTCGCCTCGGTGGCCGCCCTGCTCGGCATGTGCGCCGTGCGCGCCTTCCCCTTCGTCCACGCGGCCTTCCAGCGGCTGCGGCACCCGATGCTGATGCTGCCGGCGGGCGGTGTCGTGCTCGGCGCCCTGGCCGCCGTGGGCGGTCACCTGACCCTGTTCAAAGGGCTGACGGAGGTCGGCGAGCTGGCGCACGACCCGACGGGCTGGTCCGCCGGGCAGTTCGCCGGCATGGCCGTGGTGAAGCTGGCGGCGCTGCTGGTCGCGGCCTCCTGCGGCTTCCGCGGCGGCCGGATCTTCCCCGCCGTCTTCGTCGGTTCCGCGCTCGGTCTGAGCGCCCACGCGCTGGTCCCGGCCGTGCCCGCCGCGGTGGGCGTGTCCGCGTGCGTGCTGGGCATGCTGCTGGCGATCACCCGGCAGGGCTGGGTGAGCCTGTTCACGGCCGCCGTCCTGGTGGCCTCCCCCGCCATCATCGCCCTGCTCTGCATCGCGTCGCTGCCGGCCTGGCTGCTGGTGACCGGGCGGCCGCAGATGCAGCTGCGCGGTGACGGCGGCTCCGTCCGCTGATCCCATCCCCCCGTCTGGAGGCACGTCATGGCCCTGCACAAAGGTTCGGAGAAGCACGAAGAACGCCTGATGTCGGTCAACCCGTTCTTCGGTGAGGCCAATCCGGTCGGCGGGATGACCGAGGCCCCGCCCACGCACCGGCTCCCGGACACCCCGCTGCCGCCGTCCACGGCGTACCAGCTGGTCCACGACGAGCTGATGCTGGACGGCAACTCGCGGCTGAACCTGGCCACCTTCGTCACCACCTGGATGGAGCCGCAGGCCGGGGTGCTGATGGGTGAGTGCCGGGACAAGAACATGATCGACAAGGACGAGTACCCGCGCACGGCCGAGCTGGAGCGGCGGTGCGTGGCGATGCTCGCCGACCTGTGGAACGCCCCGGACCCGTCGGCCGCCGTGGGCTGTTCGACCACGGGCTCCAGCGAGGCCTGCATGCTGGCCGGGATGGCGCTCAAGCGCCGCTGGGCGCAGCGCAACACCGACCGCTACCCGGGAGCCCGCCCGAACCTGGTCATGGGCGTCAACGTCCAGGTCTGCTGGGAGAAGTTCTGCAACTTCTGGGAGGTGGAGGCACGGCTGGTGCCCATGGAGGGCGACCGGTTCCACCTGGACCCGCAGGCGGCGGCCGAGCTGTGCGACGAGAACACCATCGGTGTCGTCGGCATCCTCGGCTCCACCTTCGACGGGTCGTACGAGCCGATCGCGGAGCTGTGCGCGGCCCTGGACGCCCTCAAGGAGCGCACCGGTCTTGACGTCCCGGTGCACGTGGACGGGGCCTCCGGGGCGATGATCGCGCCGTTCCTCGACGAGGACCTGGTGTGGGACTTCCGGCTGCCGCGGGTGGCGTCGATCAACACCTCCGGGCACAAGTACGGCCTGGTCTACCCGGGTGTCGGCTGGGCGCTGTGGCGGGACAAGGAGGCGCTGCCCGAGGAGCTGGTCTTCCGGGTGAACTACCTGGGCGGCGACATGCCGACGTTCGCCCTGAACTTCTCCCGCCCCGGCGCCCAGGTCGTCGCGCAGTACTACTCGTTCCTGCGGCTGGGCCGCGACGGCTACCGGGCGGTGCAGCAGACGACACGGGACGTGGCGCGGGCGCTCGCCGGGAAGATCGAGGCGCTCGGCGACTTCAGGCTGCTGACGCGCGGGGACGAGCTGCCGGTGTTCGCGTTCACCACCCAGGCCGGCCTGCCCTACGACGTCTTCGACGTCTCCCGGCGGATGCGCGAGCACGGCTGGCTGCTGCCCGCCTACACCTTCCCGCCCGACCGCGAGGACCTGGCGGTGCTGCGGGTGGTGTGCCGCAACGGCTTCTCCCACGACCTGGCGGACCTGTTCGTGGACGACCTGGCCCGCCTGCTGCCGGAGCTGCGCCGGCAGCCGCACCCCCTCACCAAGGACCGGGAGGCGGCCACCAGCTTCCACCACTAGGGGACCTCGTCCGGACCGGGCCGGGTCAGCGGTCGTCCCCCGGGTGCCGCTCCCCCGTGGCGTACGGGTTGTCCTGGCCCTCGGCGAGGACGCCCACGAACGGCTCGCCCTCCCCCGCGAAGGTGTACGCGCCGGCCTCCAGGCGGCCGATGAGCCCCTGGGTCCAGG
Organism: Streptomyces sp. NPDC003720; assembly: GCF_042875075.1. Classification (NCBI taxonomy): domain Bacteria; kingdom Bacillati; phylum Actinomycetota; class Actinomycetes; order Kitasatosporales; family Streptomycetaceae; genus Streptomyces; species Streptomyces sp. NPDC003720. The sequence goes on along the minus strand of NZ_JBIANZ010000004.1, from coordinate 559,801 downwards.
CGGCGTCGGAGTCGGCCGTGTGCACCCAGAGGTTCATGATCTCGCCGATGTGGCCGAGCTGTCCGGGGCCGCCCTCGGGGAGGTAGTCACCGGTGACGGCGGACCGCCACCGGCCGATGCGCCGGATCCGCTCCCGGAGCAGGTCCAGCGCCTCGGCCCGCTCCAGTTCGACCAGGAAGCCGATGGCGGCGGACTGGACGTCCATCTTCTGGTCGTAGGAGACCAGGGAGTCGCGCAGCAGCCGGAAGAACTCCGCCTCGCCCTGGCCGGTGATCTCGTACTCGGTGCGCGGCGGACCGCCCGCGGTGGACGGCGCGACCTCGTGCGCCCGCAGCAGCCCCTGTTTCGCCATCTGCTTCAGGGCGTGGTAGATCGAGCCCGGCTTGGCGTTGGACCACTCGTGCGCGCCCCAGTACTCCAGGTCGCCGCGGACCTGGTAGCCGTGGGCCCGCCCGTGCTGACGGACCGCGCCCAGCACGAGAAGACGGATCGCTGACATGCCGTCCAGGTTATGGCCGCGGCTCAGCCCCGCTGTTCCAGGGCCACCAGCTCGAAGGCGGTCTTCCCGTCCAGGGACTCCCGGATGATGTCGGCGTGGCCGGCGTGCCGGGCGGTCTCGCGGATCAGGTGCAGGCACAGCCAGCGCAGGGAGACCCGGCCCTCCGGCGGGAACCAGGGGTCGGGCGGCAGCGGGAAGGTGTCGTCGAGGCTGGGCGCGGACCGGATGTACTTCTCCGTGTCGGCGGCGACCCCCTCCCAGTAGGCGAGCTGCCCCGCGACCGTCTCGTCGTCGGTGAGCCGGAAGCACTCGTGCCAGTTCGACTGGTCGCGCTGTACGGCCGGCGGCTCCTGCCGGGCCCGGGCCAGCCAACTCTGCTCGACCTCGGCGACATGCTTGAGCAGACCGCCGAGCGACAGCTCGCTGGCGGTCGGACGGGAGCGGGCCTGCTCCTCCGTCAGTCCCAGCAGCGCCCTGCGGATGCCGCCCCGCTGCTCCTCCAGGAACGCCAGCAGCGCCCCGCGCTCGTCGCCCTGCGTCTCCGCCGCCACGTGTGTGACCATGACCGCCGCCCTTCCATCGGGTCCTCTTGCCTGACACCGACGAAGCTACGGGCCCTTGCGGTCAGTTTCCGTCCGCAAGGGCCCGGCACGCGCGAAATGACGCCGGCGCCTCTAGAAGGGGAAGCCGCTGCGGCCGTGCTGCACCGAGATCCACTTGACGGTGGTGAAGGCCTCGACGGTCGTCTCGCCGTTCAGCCGGCCGAGGCCGGAGTGCTTCTCGCCGCCGAACGGCACCAGCGGCTCGTCGTGCACGGTGCCGTCGTTCACGTGGAACATGCCGGTGTCGATCCGCTTGGCGAACGCGACACCGCGCTCGATGTCGCCCGTGTGTACGGCGCCGCTGAGGCCGTAGGGGGTGTCGTTGACGATGCGGACCGCCTCCTCCTCGCCGTCGAAGGGGACGAGGAAGACGACCGGGCCGAAGATCTCCTGCTGGAGCAGTGCGGAGCCGGCGGGGACGTCGGTGAGCACGCTGGGCTCGACCAGGTTGCCGGTGGTGGTGCCGTGCACGAGGGCGGTGGCGCCCTCGGCGAGCGCCTGGTCCACGGTGCCCGAGACGGCGCTCGCCTGCTGGGAGTTGATCACCGGGCCGATGACGGTCTGCGGGTCGCGCGGATCGCCGACCTTCAGCGTCCGGACCTTGGCGACGAACTTCTCGGTGAACTCCTCGGCGACCGAGCGGTCCACGAGGACCCGGTTCGCCGCCATGCAGACCTGGCCCTGGTGCACGAAGCGGCTGAAGACGGCCGCGTCCACCGCGTAGTCGATGTCGGCGTCGTCCAAAACCACCAGCGCGCTGTTGCCGCCGAGTTCGAGCACCGCGCGCTTGAAGTGGGAGGCGCAGACGGTGGCGACGTGCCGGCCGACCTTGTCGGAGCCGGTGAAGGAGATGACCTTGGGGATCGGGTGCTCGATGAAGGCGTCGCCGATCTCGGCTATGTCGGTGACGACGACGTTGAGCAGGCCGCCCGGCAGCCCCGCCTCCTCGAAGATCTTCGCGACCAGGGTGCCGCCCGCGATCGGGGTGTTCTGGTGCGGCTTGAGCACCACGCCGTTGCCGAGCGCGAGGGCCGGGGCCACGGACTTGATCGACAGCAGGAACGGGAAGTTGAACGGGCTGATCACGCCCACGACGCCCACCGGCACGCGGTAGACGCGGTTCTCCTTGCCGTCGGCCGGGGAGGGGAGAATCCGCCCTTCGGGGCGCAGCGCCAGGTGGACCGCCTCGCGCAGGAACTCCTTGACCAGGTGCAGCTCGAAGCCGGCCTTCACACGAGTGCCGCCCAGCTCCGCGATGATCAGGTCGGCTATCTCCTGCTCGCGGTCCTCGATCAGCCGCAGCGCCCGCTCGAACACCGTGCGGCGGGCGTAGGGGTTCGTCGCGGCCCACTGCTTCTGCGCACGGGCGGCACTGCGGTAGGCCAGATCGACCTCGTCGACCGTCGCCACCGTGATCGAGGCCAGCTTCTCGTCGTCGTACGGGTTGAAGTCGATGACGTCCCAGGAACCGGTGCCCGGGCGCCACTCACCGTCGATGTACTGCTGGGCCAGGTCGCTGAAGTAGGACGGCATGTGATCCCTCAATCGGTAGCAGACACAGGAGCGACGTCACGGTCTGATCACACGTCATCGTACTTGTGTTTTAAGAGAGTTGAAGGAGTCCCCGGAGAAGATCCCGGCTCTCGTCCGGGCCCGGACTGTCCTGCTGGAGCTCCTTGAGCGCCTGCTCGTACTGGGCGACGTCCTCACGCTTGTCCAGGTACAGGGCGCTGGTGAGCTGCTCCAGGTAGACCACGTCGGACAGGTCCGTGTCGGGGAAGCTGAGGATAGTGAAGGCGCCGCTCTCGCCGGAGTGGCCGCCGAAGCCGAACGGCATCACCTGGAGCCGGACGTTGGGGCGCTGGGAGATGTCGATCAGGTGCTGGAGCTGGCCGCGCATCACGTCACGCCCGCCGTACGGACGGCGCAGGGCGGCCTCGTCCAGGACGATGTGGAACTCGGGGGCGTTGTCCGCGAGCAGGTGCTTCTGCCGTTCGAGGCGCAGCGCGACCCGCCGCTCCACGTCGGCGGGGCTCGCGCCCTTCATGCCGCGCCGGACCACCGCGCGGGCGTACTCCTCGGTCTGCAGCAGGCCGTGCACGAACTGCACCTCGTACACCCGGATCAGCGAGGCCGCGCCCTCCAGGCCCACGTAGGTGGGGAACCAGCTCGGCAGCACGTCGGTGTAACTGTGCCACCAGCCGGCCACGTTGGCCTCCCGGGCGAGGGAGAGCAGCGACTCCCGCTCCGCCTCGTCGCTGATGCCGTACAGCGTCAGCAGATCCTCGACGTCCCTGGTCTTGAAGCTCACCCGGCCCAACTCCATCCGGCTGATCTTCGACTCGGACGCGCGGATCGAGTAACCCGCCGCCTCGCGCGTGATCCCCCGTGCTTCACGCAGCCGCCTGAGTTGCGAGCCGAGCAGCATGCGCCGCACCACCGATCCGGGCTCTCCCGCGCTCACGTTCGCCAGCCTCCCCAACCGTCTTCAGGGGCCGCAGTCTGCCACTAAAACACTTCGAGCAGTACTCGTCCGGTTACGGAAACGGAAAGAGGTCAGCCGTTTTCCGCAGGCAGAGGTACGGACCTCTGACAGTCGCATGGTCCAATGTGGCAGAAAAAATGGCCAAGAAGCGGTACGGGCGGGATCATTTCGGTCACGTGCACGTGCATCTGCCCTTGCATCTGCCAGTCGCATCCGAAACCATGGTGCCGCGCCACCGCTGCATCGCTACGACCGCGAATTCCGGGAGTGCCTCGCATGGGGACGAATGGATCGACCATGCTCAAGCCGTTACGGCAGGGCCTTCCGCCGTTGGACCCAGCGGCCGTCTCCGATGCCGCCTCCTGCGCCCTGCCGGCCCGCTTCGAGGCCGTGGGCGAGGCCCGGCGCTTCACCCGCCGCACCCTGGACCAGTGGGACGTGGGCGACCGCTTCGACGACATATGCCTCGTCGTCTCCGAACTCGTCACCAACGCCCTGCGGCACGGCCTGCCCCTCCCGCACCAGCGCCCGTCCGGCGAGGCCCGGCGGTCCGCGGCGTCCGGCCCGGCGGACCCGGCCTGTCCCCCGCCGCCCGCCGTGCGCCTGCATCTGCTGCGCTGGACCGAGCGGCTGGTGTGCGCGGTGCGCGACCCCAGTGACGAGACACCGGCGCCGCGCGATTCGGACGACTTCTCGGCCGAGTCCGGGCGGGGGCTGTTCCTGGTCGACTCGTTCGCCGACGGCTGGGGCTGGCAACCGCTCGCGGGCGCGCTCGGCGGCAAGGTCGTCTGGGCGCTGTTCCGGCTCCGGCCGGCCGACTGACACCGGGCGGGGCCGAGTCACGCCCGGTGTCTACGCGCGTACACCGGGTCGCCGCGGGTCCGTGGGGCGCTGAGACGTTTCAGCCGGCCACGAGGTGATCGAACTCGCCGTCTTTGATGCCGAGGAGCATGGCCTCGATCTCCGCGCGCGTGTAGACGAGTGCGGGCCCGTCCGGGAAGCGCGAGTTGCGCACCGCCACGTCACCGCCGGGCAGGCGCGCGAACTCCACGCAGGAACCCTGCGAGTTGCTGTGCCTGCTCTTCTGCCAGGCCACTCCGTCCAGCTGTGTGGCTGCCATGCCGTTGTACACGTCGAACCCCCCGTACACGCCGTCAACGTCGCGGTTCACAGGTCGCTCCCCGGTGGTGCACTTGGCTGATGTGGCCATGGATGTGTCTTGGTCAACTGTCCCGGATCATAGCTGCGTTCATGTGCGGATGCATGAGCAGATGCACGTGCACGGGGTGTGTCGCCGTGATTACAGCTTTGACGTCCGCTTTACCGAAACCGTTCCAGCGTGCGTCCGAGAGACGGCAGCACATGCCCTCTCCAGCCCCCGTCCATGATCTTCCGCGCCATCAGCTGCGCCGGGTCGTCCGGATCGAATCCCTCGTGCACTAGGAACAGACGCGTGCCGCGCCCTTCCTGTTCCAGCGTCCACGTGATGGTCCAGTCGGCGGGACCGGCGGGGTCCGCGTCGGCCCACCGGAGGGACAGCATCCGCTCGGGGACGAAGGCGAGGACCCGCACCTCGACGACACCGGAGAAGCGGGCGCCCGGGCGCGGGACCGAGGTCATCCGGTACCGGTGGCCGACCTCGAGCCGGAAGTCCTCGGCGCCGGGCATCTGCCAGCGGGCCAGCAGGGCGGGCTCGGTCAGGGCCCGCCAGACCTTGGCGGGCGGATGCGGGAAGAACTGGTCGACGCGGACGGTGGTGAGGTCGTCGGCGTCACCGGGCGGTGCGGTGCTCATGGGTGGTCATCGTCGGGCATGCGGTCGAGCAGTTCGCCGAGGCCCTTCAGCCGGTCGCGCCAGAACCGCTCGTACGGATGGAGCCAGTCCTGCACCTCGGCGAGGGGGGCCGCCTCCAGGCGGTAGATGCGCTGCCGGCCGGAGCGCTGCTCGGAGACCAGGCCGGCGTCCCGGAGCACCTTGAGGTGCTCGGACAGGCTCGGGCGGCGCATGTCGAAGTGCTCGGCCAGGACCTGCACGGCCTGCGGACCGCGCTCGCGCAGCAGCCGCAGCACCTCGCGGCGGGTGGCGTTGGCGAGCGCGGCGAAGACGCGGTCCTCGGCGGCGGTGTCCGTCCCGGTCATGGGGCGGCCGGATTCATGGGGCGGTCCGGTTCATGGAGCGTCAGAAACCTTCCTTCTCCGTCAGCAGCATCAGACCGTTGCCGTCGGGGTCCGTGAAGGAGGCCATGCGCCCCCAGGGGAGTTCGTCCGGCCCCTGCACCGCGGTCCCGGCAGCGGCGAGCCGGGCGCAGTCGGCGTCGACGTCGGTCGTGACCAACATGATCCCCTGCGCGGAGCCGGGCGTGAAACCGCCCATCCCCGGCCCGGAGAGCGTGAGGACGGTCTGCGCCCCCGCGGGGGCCACCTGGAGCCAGCGGCCCTGGGGCAGCCGCCGGTCGGCGGTGACCTCCATGCCGAGGACGTCCCGGTAGAAGCGCAGGGCCCGGTCCTGGTCGGAGACGGGGAGGGTGACGAAGGAGGCGTGCGTGATGGTCATGACCCCAGAATAGGTAGGTGTTTCCCTACGCGTCAACCGTAGGGATTCTCCTACCCGTACCGGGCGGGCGGGAGTGCGGGGATTTCCGCACGGCGTCCGGAAGCGCTCGGCGTAACGGCTGGTAACTTGCTGCGGTCCCTCCGGTTCGGGGCGCCGTCCCGGGCGGGACGACGGCCCCGGGGCGGCCGGTTCGCTACAGCTTGGGAGCTTGACGTGATGACGGCGACTGCAAGGACGCGGACGGCGGCCGCGGCGGCGTTGCTGGTGAGCGCGCTGGCGCTGACCGCGTGCAGCGGGGGCGGCGACGACGAGTCCTCACCGGCCCCGGCGCCGACGGCCGGCTCGGAGTCCGGCAGCGGCCCGACGGGCAAGGTCACGGGCGCTTCCGATGAACTCCAGGGCAGCTGGGTCACCACCGCCAAGGGGACGATCGTGGCCCTGGTGATCACCGGCGAGAAGGCCGCGCTCTTCGCGACGGGCGGATCCACGTGCACCGGTACCGCCGGCACCGAGTCCGGCATGCGGATGATCCACCTGAACTGCGTCGACGGCAGCGAGGACTGGAGCAGCGGCATGGTCGACTCGGTGAGCAAGGACGCCCTGAAGGTGACCTGGTCCGGCAAGCTCGGCGAGGAAACGTACACCAAGGCCGAGGGCGGCAAGCTGCCCTCCGGGATGCCGACCAACCTGAAGCGGTGAATTCCGTGGGGTGCGTGAGCGGGCCCCCGCCGCAGCCGTCATGATGCGAGGAGACCGTCACGACCTCGATGGGACCTGCTCATGCGCGCCATTCCGCTCACCGTCACCGCCCTCGCCGCCGCCCTGCTGCTGACCGCCTGCGACGACGGCGGCGGTGGCAAGAACGGCAAGAGCGGCTCCGCCTGCGAGATCGGCGGGGTCTCGGTGCAGATCGGGTCGGCCAGCGTGGCCCCGGCCGCCGGGGACACCGGCGAGGTGCCCGTCAGCATCACCAACCAGAGCACCCCCTGCACCCTGGACCACTTCGCCGCCGCCGCGCTGAGCACCGGCGGCGGTGAGGTCGCCCTTCCCGTGCAGGAGGGGGCCAAGGCGCAGAAGCTGAAGCTCGCCAAGGGGGACTCGGCGACCTTCACCATCACCTACGTGCGCGGCGGGGCGGGCGGCAAGGCGGGCCTGGCGGCGAAGTCGGTGAAGATCGCCCTGCCCGGCACGAAGACCACGCGCAGCTTCCCGTGGTCCTACGGGCCCGTCGCGACCAAGGGCTCCGGCGGCACCCCGGACGCCTCCGTCAGCGCCTTCCAGCAGGTCGGGGACTGACACCCGGCCGGTGCGGAGCGCGCGGGCCCGACGGGTCAGCCGAGCCGGGGACGGGCTATGACCTGGGCCTCGTCCGCGGCCCGCGCGCCCTCCGTCCAGCCCGCCGCGTCGCTCACCCCGCGCAGCCGGGTCGTGGTGGTCTCGGGGAACATGCGCCCGAGCCGGTCGGTGACGGCCATCTCCCGGGTGGCCAGGACCGGCAGCAGGTCCTGGGTCACCTGGGTTCCGGCCACGGCCGCGAGGCGGTCGCCGACCCGGTGCGCGTAGGCCGCGAGGAAGGACTGCCGGAAGGTCTTGGTGCGCTTGCGGCCGCCGGCGCGCTGCGCGGCCTCGGCCCTGGTCATCGCATGAGTGGCCTGCACCAGCAGCGAGGTGTGCAGGAGTTCGACCGCCTCCAGGTCGGCCTCGAAACCGACGACCGTGGAGAAGCACAGCGCCTCGTTCCACACGGCGCGGCAGTGGTTGGCGGTGGCCACCGCGTCCAGCAGCACCGCCTTGGCCTGCTCGTACGGCGGCTCCACGCCGATGCGGCAGGCGCCGGGCGCGTCCGGCGCGGGGGCCTCGGCGGCGAGCAGCGCCTCGTCGACGCTGTGCCGGGCCATCAGCTCCTGCGCCTTGGCCGAGAGAGCCTCCGCCTCCTCCGGGTAGCCGGTGGCCTCGGCCTTGGCGAGCAGCGCCCGGATACGGGTGAGCGTGCGGGAGGCGCCGGGTCCCCGATCACGGCGGGGCTCCTCCAGGACCTCGAGCGTGGGCAGGCGCAGCAGCAAGCGGTAGAGCTCCAGTACCGCGGTGGCGTGCGAGAAGCGGTCGCCCGCTCGCGCGGCGGAATCCGGGAGTGCCTCGATCTGGGCGGCCCAGCGGCGCCCGCGGGGCCGGTCCTGCCCGGACTGCGCCCGGATCAGGCCCGACACGAGGGCCAGGTGGACCTCGTCCAGCTGGCGCCGCACGAGCCGCACGACGTCGGCGGGCTGCCAGCCGCGCCGCCAGGCGGCCGCCACGCACTCCTCGCCCCGGCGCACGAGTTCGGCGTCCGCCGCGGGGTCGGCGGCGAGCAGGGAGGCACCCGTGTCGAGTCCGGCGTCGGCGTCTTCGTACAGGGCGGCGCGGAAGGCCCGCTCGACGGTGCTGGCAGTGCTGGTCACTCGTCGATCGTGCCATGCACCGCCGACAGCGTGCGCGAATCCGTCCACACCCTGTGGACAACTTGGAGACTCGCCCTCGGGAAGGTGTCAACTATCGGTTGACACCCCTAGGAGCGCAACCTACGGTTGACACATGGCGACCAATCCGAACATCACGGCATCCGTACGCCTCGACGATCTCATCGCGGCGATCAAGAAGGTTCACCCCGAACCCCTCGACCAGCTCCAGGACGCGGTGATCGCCGCCGATCACCTCGGTGACGTGGCCGACCACCTGATCGGTCACTTCGTCGACCAGGCCCGGCGTTCGGGCGCGTCCTGGACCGACATCGGCAAGAGCATGGGCGTCACCCGGCAGGCGGCGCAGAAGCGGTTCGTGCCCAAGGAGTCGGCCGACCTCGACCTCAGCCAGGGCTTCAGCCGCTACACCCCCCGCGCGCGGAACGTGGTCATGTCCGCGCACAACGAGGCGGTGGCCGCCCACCACTCCGAGGGCCGCCCCGAGCACCTGGTCCTCGGCCTGCTGGCCGAACCGGAGGGCGTGGCCGCGAAGGCGATCACCGCCCAGGGCGTCCCGCTGGACACGGTGCGCCAGGCCGCGGCCGCGGCGCTGCCGCCGGCCGCCGAGAACGCCCCCGACCTCGTGCCCTACGGCCCCGAGGCCAAGAAGGTCCTGGAGCTCACCTTCCGCGAGGCCCTCAGGCTCGGCCACAACTACATCGGCACCGAGCACCTTCTGCTGGCCCTGCTGGAACACGAGAACGGCACGGGCGTCCTCAGCGGCCTCGGCGTCGCCAAGGCGGCGACCGAGGAGTTCGTCGGCCGGGTGCTGGCCACGCTGCTGGAGCACAAGAAGGCGGCGGCGGACGCGGAGGAGGCGGCGACGGACTGATCCCGGGCAGCACGCGGCTCCGTCGCACGCCCTGCCCTCGCCCCCCGCCCCTCGCCCCTCACGCTCACGCCTCACGCCTCACGCCTCACGCCTCACGCCTCACGCCTCACGCCTCACGCCGCTCGTGGCCCCTGCTCCTGAAACCGCACGAACCGGCAGGTCAAGGCCATTGTCAGTGCCCCCTGACAGACTCCTTCCATGTCCGGCCGGTGGGCTCTCGCGGCGGCCGAGGACGGTGGCGTGGACGTCGCCCCCCTCGGCCCCGACGGGCTGCCCGCCGGGCCGGTGCGGCGGGAGAGCGATCTCGCCGGGGCGGTGCGGAGCCGTCCGGAGGTGACGCGCTGGGTGTGGCGGTCGACCGCCGACGTCTACCCGCGTCTGCTCGCCACGGGGGTGCGAGTGGAGCGGTGCTACGACATCGAGGACGCCGAGACGCTCCTGCTGGGCCACGAGGGCAGATACGGCGAGCCGCGCTCGGCCGCCGCCGCCCTGGCCCGCCTCCGCGGCGGCCCCGTACCGCCCGACCCGCCGCAGCGGCAGGCCGAACCGGGGGCCCAGTCCCCGCTGTTCGAGCCGGCCGGCAACCGCCTGCCCCTCACCGACCTCCTCGCCGTCTACGCCGAGCAGCAGCGGCGGCACGAGCGGACCGCCCACCCCGACCGCATGCGGCTGCTGACCGCCGCCGAGTCGGCGGGGATGCTGGTGGCCGCCGAGATGAACCGCTCCGGTCTGCCCTGGAGCGCCGAGGTCCATCGCGACATGCTGCGCGACCTGCTCGGCGAGCGGTACGCGGGCGGCGGCGAGCCGAGGCGCCTGGCCGAACTGGCGGACGAGGTGTCGGCCGCCTTCGGCCGCCGCGTGCGGCCCGACCTGCCCGCCGACGTGGTCAAGGCCTTCGCCGGGGCCGGCATCAAGGTCCGCTCCACCCGCCGCCGGGAGATCGCCTCCGTCGACCACCCGGCGGTGAAGCCGCTGCTGGAGTACAAGAAGCTGTACCGCATCTGGGTGGCGCACGGCTGGTCCTGGCTGCAGGACTGGGTGCGCGACGGCCGCTTCCGGCCCGAGTTCCTGGCCGGCGGCACGGTCACCGGGCGCTGGGTGACCAACGGCGGGGGCGCGCTGCAGATCCCGAAGGTGATCCGGCGGGCCGTGGTCGCCGATCCCGGCTGGCGGCTCGTGGTGGCCGACGCCGACCAGATGGAGCCGCGCGTCCTCGCCGCCATCTCCCGCGATCCGGGCCTGATGGAGGTGGCCGGACGCGAGGACGACCTGTACCAGGCCGTCTCGGACCGCGCCTTCTCCGGCGACCGGAACCAGGCCAAGATCGCCGTGCTCGGCGCGGTCTACGGCCAGACGTCCGGTGACGGCCTGAAGAACCTCGCCGCCCTCAGACGCCGTTTCCCCAGGGCCGTCGCCTACGTCGACGAGGCCGCCCGGGCCGGTGAGGAGGGCCGGCTCGTCCGCACCTGGCTGGGCCGCACCTGCCCGCCCGTGGCCGGCCCGGGCGAGGACGCGGCCGAGGAGGCGGGCATCCCGGTCGGCGACGACGACACCGGGGACCGGGCGGCCGGCCCGGGCTGGGGTCCGGGGCACGCCTCCGGCGACTCCCGTGCGCGCGGCCGCTTCGCCCGGAACTTCGTCGTGCAGGGCAGCGCCGCCGACTGGGCGCTGCTGCTGCTCGCCGGGCTGCGCCGGGCCTGCGCGGACCTGGCGGCCGAGCTGGTCTTCTTCCAGCACGACGAGGTGATCGTGCACTGTCCCGCCGACGAGGCCGGCGCGGTCGTCGAGGCGATCCAGGAGGCCTCGCGCCTCGCGGGACGGCTCACCTTCGGCGAGACACCGGTGCGCTTCCCGTTCACGACCGCGGTCGTGGAGTGCTACGCCGACGCCAAGTGAGGGCCGGTCAGCACACCGGGGTGGCGGCCACCAGCTCGCGCAGCTCCTCCAGGACCGTCTGCTCGTCGGTGCCGTCCAGCGCCGCGAGGGCCGCGTGCCAGACCTCGCGCGCCTGCGCCGGCCGTCCCTGCTCGCGCAGCAGCAGCCCGTGCTGGTGGCGGGCCAGACCGCCCATGTAGCGGTCGGCGCGGGCGTCGGCCCGGCGCAGCAGCTCAGCGCACTCCCGGGCGGCCCGCCCGGTCTCCCCGAGCCGCCGCAGCGCGCGGACCAGACCGAGCCGGGTCTGCGACTCGCCGGGCCAGTCCCCGTGTCCGCCGAGGATGCGCAGGCTCTCCTCGAAGTGCCGTGCGGCCGCCGCCGGTTCGCCGAGGGCGAGGTGGGCGTACCCGATGTTGCAGTGGGCCGAGTGCCGCACGATGACCGCGCCGATCGCGTCCCCGATCGCCAGCGAGCGCCGGTGCCGTTCGATCGCCGCGCGCGGGTCGGTGTGCTCGTACAGGTTGCCGAGGTGGCTGTGGGTGATGGCCTCTCCGTAGGGGTCGTCGAGCCGGCGGGAGTACGCGAGGCTCTGCCGCAGCGCGTCCTCGGACTCCGCGAACCGGCCGAGCCCTTCCAGCAGCAGCCCGCGGTTGTTCAGGCTGCGCCGGATCCAGGAGACCGGGCCGATCCGGCGCCAGATCGCGAGGGCCTCGTCGGTGAGGGCGAGGGCGTCGTTCTGCCGGCCGGTCAGGAAGTGCAGCCCGGCGAGGTCGCCCAGCGCGTACGCCTCCGCCGGCGCGTCCCCGAGGCCGCGCGCCGCGTCGAGCGCGGCCCGCCCCAGCACCTCCATCTCGGCGACCCGGCCGCGCCGCAGCACATAGGGGAAGAACAGCCGGACCAGCGCGCAGAGGCCTGCGGCCCGGCGGACGTCGGCCGTGCCGGCGTTGCGCTCCACCAGCGCGACGACGTTCTCCAGTTCCATGTCGCCCCAGGCGAAGGCCTGGTCGGCGGACTCGAAGGCCGGCAGGGCCGCCACGTCCGCCGCGTGGCCCGGCGGCTGCGTCGGGGTGGGCCGGCGGCGGTCGTCCTGGTCGAGGCCGGGCTCCACGACGGCGGTCAGCACACGCTCGGCGGCCGCCGCGTACCAGTTCAGAGCGGTGAGGTCGGGCTCGGCGCCGGCGGCCGGCCCGCCACTCGCACCGGCCAGTTCGCGGGCGAAATCGCGGACCAGGTCGTGCGGGGCGTAGCGGCCGTACTCCGTCTCCTCCAGCAGGGCCACGTCGACCAGCCGGTCCAGGGCGGCCTCGGCGCGGCGCCCGTCGGTGCCGGTGAGGCGGGCGACGAGCAGGGCGCCGTAGGTCGGCAGGTCGAGTTCCCCGATGCGGCGCAGCACGAGGGCCGCGTCCCGGTCGGCCTCGCGGTCGGCGGCGGCGAGCGCGTCGTGGGCGACGGCGAGGGACCGGCGGACGCTCAGGTCGTCGTACTCCAGGTGGGACAGCCTGCTGCCCGAGGCGGCGAGCTGACCGGCCAGTACATCCGGGGTGAGGGCACCGCGGGCGGCCAGCCGGGCGGCGACCACCCGCAGCGCGAGCGGCAGCCTCCCGGTCAGCTCGATCAGGGGGTGCCCCGCGTCGAGTTCCGCGCGCCCGCTCACGGCCCGCAGCAGCGCGGCGCTGTCCTCGCCGGTCAGCGGGCCGAGCGGGAAGCGCCGGGCGCCGTCGAGGGCGGTCAGCGGCGACCGGCTGGTGACGATCACCGCGCAGCCGGGCCCGGCCGGCAGCAAGGGCCGCACCTGGGCGGCGCTCGCCGCGTCGTCCAGCATCAGCAGCACGCGGGCGGGGGCGAGCAGGGAGCGGAACAACGCGGCCGCGGCGTCCGGCTGTTCGGGGATGTTCCGCGACTCGGCACCGAGGTCGCGCAGCAGGGCGGCGAGCGCCTGGGCCGGGGTGAGCGGGGTCATGCCGGGCGTGGCGCCGTGCAGGTTGACGTGGAGCTGACCGTCGGGGAAACGATCCCGCAGCTCGTGGGCCACGTGCAGCGCGAGCGCGCTCTTGCCGACGCCGGCCATGCCGCTGATCACGGCCAGTCTGCTGCCCCGCGCGGCAAGCGCCCGCCGCAGGCCGTGGCGCTCGGCCAGCCGGCCGGTGAAGTGGGGCGGCGAGGGCGGGAGCTGCGCCGGGACGGGGCGCTGGGCCGAGGGGTACCCCGGATCCCCGGACGGAGACAGGACCGCACCGCCACCCTCGGCGTCCGGCACGTCGGAGCTGCCGGTGTCGCCCTGACCGACGCGCACCCCCTGCGGGGCAGAGGCACCGAGGGCGAGTACCGGTGTGCCGCGGAGGGCACGGACAGCCGCCTCCTCTCCGGACGGGACGCGAGCGTCACGGCCGCCCGGCCCGCCGTCGACCGGGACGCAGGCGCGCCCGTTCGGAGAGGAGCCTTCCGGTTGGCCCCTCTCACCCCACGTCGGCGCCGGAACCTCCCGAAGGACCTCGATATGGGCCTCGCGGACCGCCGGGCCGGGTTCGACACCGAGTTCCTCGATCAGGCGGGCGCGCAGGTCGCGGTGGACGGCGAGGGCCTCGGCCTGCCGGCCGGTGCGGTGCAGGGCGAGCATGAGCCGGCGGTGGTAGGCCTCGCGCAGCGGATACTCGGCGACGAGGGCCGTCAGCTCCGGCACGATGTCGGCCAACCGCGCGCCGCCGAGGGCGAGTTCGGCGTCGTAGCGCCACTCCAGCAGCAGCAGCCGGGCCTCCTCCAGACGCTGCACGAGGGCGTGGCCGCCGAGGTCGGCGGAGAGCCCGCCGAGCGGAGTCCCGCGCCAGAGCGCGAGCGCGGAGGCGGCGGCGCGCAGGACGTCCGGCCAGTCCCCTCGGGCGTGGGCGGCACGCGCCGCGGTGACGCCTGCGTCGAAGACGTGTACGTCCAGCTCGCCCTGGTCGACGCGCAGCAGGTATCCGGGAGCCACGCTTCTGAGCCGCCCGGGATCGTCAAGGAGCCGGCGCAGCCGGGTGACGTGGTTGTGCAGCGAGGCCCGCGCGGAGACGGGGGGCGCCCCGCCCCACAGGGCGTCCTTCAGCGACTCGGTCGAGACCACCCGGCCGGGCTCCAGCAGCAGCGCGGCGAGCAGGGCGCGCATCTTGGGGCTGCCGATGGCACGGGGCCGGGTGTCGGATCCGCCGTCCGGGGCAGTGTCGAGGGAGCCGGGACCACCGTGCGGTTCGCCGTGCGGGCCGGCGGAGGGCTCGTACGAAATCCCGTACGGCTGTCGGTCGTACAGGGCGGGTGGCCCCAGCAGTCCGAACCGCAGCTCGTACCGCCGCTCCACGCTGCCCACTGCCTTCCCCCGGTCCTGCTTCCGGCCGGCCTGTCGGCGGCTTGCGGACGAACCGTTGGCCATATGTTAGCGATCCGTTGGCGAGCCCTGATCTGATCACTCCATCGGATCCGGCCCGACGGCGCGCGCGTCGCACGCGTAACTCGGGGGAGTGTCGCCGCAGGCCTGGTCCGGGGACGCAGAAGGACCCCGGTCGGCAGAGGTGAACGACCGGGGTCCCGTCCCGTCCTCTGCCGCGGTCACACAGACAACTCGACTCCCCGTCTATCAATCAACGGCAAAGATTCCGATTCGATCTGGTTTCGGATTTGGACGTAGAGGTTGATCGAGGGTTATTCATACGTACGCGGTAAACCGGCGGAAAAGGGCGTCCACACAAAGCGCCCCGAGGCTGGAAAGCGATGGGATCACGCCATCAGTTGGCTGCTGCACGCATCCATAGGTCGCCCATAGCGTCCGGTCGTCCTGCTCCCTGCCTGCAACAGCCCGTCACCCGCGACTTCAAACATTGCCGTGTCACTCGGGCCTTTTGAGCCAAACACGTGGGGCGTCGATGACATTCGTCACCCGATCAACAAGGATCTACAGGGTCGCAAGCTGAGCTCGATCACGGGTGGTCAGCCAATGAACGTAAACGGTTCGGCTCGCGGCGTTCGATCACCCGAGGCCGGCTCTCATGCGACTCGCTTTCCGCCGTTGCTGCCTGTCCCCCGGTGCACGGGGGAAGAGGAGGACAAATGTCACAGCAAGTAGTCGAGTACTCCGCCGAGCAGATCTCGGACGCCAACAAGGCGGCCCTCACGATGGAGGCGCTCATCGGGCGCCTCAGCCACGACGAGGACTTCGCGGCGAAACTGGCCAACAACCCCCGCGAAACCCTCGAAGCGTCGAACATGCTGATGGAGAAGGAGGCCGTCCAGGTCCTCATGGCGATCGAGCCGGAGCGTTTCGACAAGCTCTGCGAGGCGCTTTTCGACCTCGTCGACTCCGACTTCCTGCACGCGATGTCGTCGCCCTCCTGCGCCTGATCCGAGCCACGACGCGCAGGAGGCAGCACGTCGCATAGCGGCGTCCACTCTCCTGCGCGCCGGGTCAGCAATCCACGGACAGAGGGGACAGGTCGCCTTTCCCGGGGCCTGCCCCCGCTGTTCGCGTGTTCGTCGCAGTGCAGCGCCTTCCAGAGAGGACCGAGATGGCCCGTGTCGCATTGGTCAATCTGGCCAGTCTCCCCATGCCCGGCAACGAACCGATCTTTCCGATCGGTCTGCGGTGCGTCCAGGACGCTCTCGACCTGTCAGGCCACCAGACCCGCCTGATCGATTTCGTCGAGGATCCCGGAGCCGTGGACGACCTGGCCTGGGCCACCGAATCCTGGGACGTCATCGGATTCACCATTCGCAACATCGACCCGATCGACATCTCCTGCGACGGCCATGTCGAGCACTACATCCGATTCGTCGACAGAGTGCGCGCGGCTCTGGAAGAGGCCGGCGGCCGTCGCCCCCTCCTGGTCGGCGGGGGCCCGGGATACACCCTGTTCGCCGATCAGCTACGGGCCCTGCTCGGCTTCGACGTAGGTGTCATCGGTCCCGGCGAACAGGCCATGCTCGACATCCTGGCCGCACCCGAGGATCACCGCGGGCTGGGCAAGAACATCACCGGCCGCCGCTACGAGGGCTTCCTGACGGAGGTGCTGCGGCACCCGAAGTCGCTCATGGAGGTCTACACCAGGTTCGAGGGCGCGATGATCGGGGTGGAGACGCGCCGGAAGACCTGTTATCAGGGGTGCGTCTACTGCCCGTACGCGTATCTCAACGGCGACAACAGTGGTGACCTGAAGCCCCTGGACCTCATCGCGTCGGAACTACGGGCGATACACGCCGCGGGAATTCGCCGAGTCTTCTTCACCGATGGCATCTTCAACAGTGAACTCCGCTATGCCAAGGAAGTCGTCAAGCTCATCGCGGAGCTGGCTCTGCCCGGCCTGACCTGGTCGGCGTATTTCACTCCGAAGCCCTTCGACGACGAATTTGCCGCACTCCTTGCGGGGAGCGGGGTCGAATTCGTGGTGATCTCCCCCGACAGTCTCGACAACCGGGTGATGAAGCTCCTCGGGAAGACGTTCGACACGCGGCATGTGGACCGCTGTCTCGAACGGTGCAGGAAACACGGGATACCCGCCCGAGTGAATGTCGTCTTCGGCGGGCCCGGAGACAACGAGGAGAGCGTGCGCAACAGTATCCAGTACATCAATTCCATGCTGGAGGACGGTGAACTGGTCATGCATGTCGGCTACCGCGTCCTGCCCCAGACGGGCATGGCCAGGCAGCTTGGAATGGCCGACGAGGATTTGCTCGCTCCGACGTTCTACCCGTTCCACTCCGACACTTTCTCGTGGATCATCCGAGATCTCGAGAAACGTTTCATGCCTTCCAGCGTCCTTTTCAACTTCATGGCGGCGCGGAGCTCAAGCAAGCGCATGGCCAAGGTGCCGCTCCCGGCGGACTCGCGAGAGCCCGCGCCCACGGAATTCCCGTACCTGGCACTGAGTCGAGAGCTGCCGCTCGCATGACTGCCCCCGAGGGCACGCGGCGGCCCACGACGACCGGCCGGGTGCGCCGGCTGACACCGGAGGACGTCGACGGCGTGCTGCGGATCGTAGAGCTCGAAGAGCTGGACGCTCCGACCCTGACAAGGGAACTCATGAGTGGCGACGACTACCTCTGGCTGGGGCTCGATTCGCCGGACGGTGGCCTGGGAGCCGTTCACCGCAGCATGAAGTGGGGGAACCGCCTCCTACTCAAGGGCGTGTTCGTGAGCGGGCCCCTGCGCGGGAGCGGCGCCGCGCTGCAGCTGGCGTTCGCGCTGCGCGACGCCGCTCGGGACGACGGGTACGCCGGACTGGCCGCTTGGGTCGAACCGCACAAGCCCGAGGCCGCGCTGGCCCGCATGCTGCGGCTGCGATCGACCGGTCCGCTGGTGCACCGGTTCGAGGTGCGGGTACCGGACGACGCGCCGTACGGCGAAGCCTCCGTCACCGGCTGCGGTCGGCTCACAGTGGACCTGCCGGAGCAGTCGGCGTGGGATCCGCTGGTGGCCGATCTGCTCACCGATGACTCCCCCGACGCCGTGCACTGGGTTCACGACCGTCACCGCCTGGTACTGAGCGGTTTTCCGGCGCACTCGGTCTCGGACGTCGGCCTCGTGCTCTCGGCAGCCGCTCCCGTGGCCCGGTCCAAGGGCGCGCGTTACCTGGAGTTCCCGGTCCCCGCCGCGGATCTGTCGGCAGCGTTCTTCCTGGCCTCGGTGAAGGCGCGCCGCCTCAGCCGGACGCCCGTCCGGCTCGGGCGCCTGGATTTCGCGGCCGCTCACCAGAACGCGGTCCGCGACGGGAAGAGGCCGGTCCGCGCATGATGCCGAGTGAAGCACGGGCCCTGTCCCTGCACCCCGACTTGGAGAAGGCACACGCCGAACTCAGCCGTCACGGCGTCGACGCGGCGCAGTTGCGCAAGCTGCTCGGCCACTGCGACGGTCGGCAATGGCGTGAATGGTCGGGCACGGTGGAGCTGTCGGACGAGCACGGCCGACGCACCGACATGGCGGTGCACGTACCGCCATACCGGTCGGGTCGGCGGCTCGGAGCTCTGATCGTCCTGCACGGGGCGGGCGGCAGCGGGGAGCAGGTGCTGCCCTACTTCACCGCCCTCGGGGACAGGCTGTCGATGGCTGTCCTCGCCCCGACGGCGCAGCAGCCCGCGGAGACGTCGAACAACCTCGACCTGGCCGGCATCTTCGGCAGCCGGTTCAGCATGCCCCGCTGGGACCTGGCCGGCCGCGACTTCCCGCTCGCCGCCCTCCGTTGGGCCCGGACCGCGCTGGACGCCGACCCGGACCGCTGTGTCCTCACCGGCGTCTCCATGGGCGGACTGGCCACCTGGAACCTCGGCATGCGGTTCTGGCCCTCCTTCGCCGCCGCCGTCCCGCTCAACGGAGCCCTCTCCATCTGGGAGTCGTTCGGGCCGGACGCACGGACGAGGGCTCTGCTGCCCAACACTCTTCCGCTACCGCTCTTCGTCGTGCACGGCGGCCAGGACACCCGTATTCCGGCGGAGTTCGACCGTGAGTCCGTCCGCATCCTGCAGGATCTCGGACATCGAGACGTGCGGTACGTCGAGGTCCCGGACGGGGCGCACGGCCTGGACACACTCGGACTCACGCCGGACACTCCGCTGTTCAGCAGGATCGAGCAGTGGCTGGGTGGGGCGCGGCGCGGGTCCCAGCCTCTTGAGATCCGCCACCGGGCCGACGAGGACGCCCATGGCCGGGCCCACTGGGTGGCCCTCGGCGGCATCGGGCCGCAACGGCAGGGCGACATCCACGCCCGGTGGACCGTCCCGGACCGGATCGAGATAGCGGCGAGCGGCGCTCAGCGAGTCACGCTCCATCTGTGCGGCGACCGGATCTCTCCCGGTCGAACGATCACCGTGACCGTCAACGGCCAGGTGTCGACCATCGTCTTCGAACCGGACCTGGCGACCGTCCACCGCACCTTCCGGGAGACCGCGGACTCCGGACTCGCCGCCGAACAGGTGGTCCACCTCGACGTGCCGCAACTCCCCGTCAACGAGCCGTCCGAACTGAACGATCGAACGAGGTATCGCGATGCTGACTCGAAGTGAAATACGGTCGTACCTCACTGCTACGGGTCCGGCTCAGGAGGAGCTCTTCGCCGAGGCCCGGCGGCTCAGAGAGGAGTACTACGGGCCGACCGTGATCCTGCGCGGCGTCATCGAGATCACCAATGTGTGCCGGGTGAACTGCGACTACTGTCCGATGCGCAGGGACAACACGCCGGAGAACGACCGCTACTTCATGAGCAGCGACGACATCGTGAAGCGCGCCCGCGACATCCGGGACGCCGGGATCGACATCGTCCTCCTCCAGGGCGGCGAGACGCCTCGCAACCTGGCCACCATGGAGGACGCCATCCCGCGCATCCGCGAGCTGTTCGACGGCCGGGTCGAGATCCTCCTGAATCTCGGCAACCTGCGCCGGAGCCAGTACGAGCGCCTGCGCGACCTGGGGGCCACGAGCTACATCCTCAAGCACGAGACGAGCGACCCCGACCTGCACCAGGCGATCCGCCACGAGTCACTGGACGAGCGCCTGCGCTGCTTCAGGGATCTGATGGACCTCGGCTTCCGGGTGGGGACCGGCCTGATCTCCAGTCTGCCGGGGCAGACCTTGGAGAGCATCGTCGACG
This sequence comes from Streptomyces sp. NPDC003720, assembly GCF_042875075.1. NCBI lineage: Bacteria > Bacillati > Actinomycetota > Actinomycetes > Kitasatosporales > Streptomycetaceae > Streptomyces > Streptomyces sp. NPDC003720. The sequence continues at coordinate 539,857 of NZ_JBIANZ010000004.1, read as the reverse complement.
ACGTCGAGTTGGCCGAGTCGCTCGGGGCGCACATGTGCAGTGTGGCTCCCTTCGTACCGGCGCCCAACACGCCCCTCCAGCTGGAGCCCGCCGGCTCCAACGAGCTCGCGCTCAACACGATCGCCGTCCTGCGGCTCCACCGGCCCCAGATGCTGATCCCGTCCGTGAGCGCTCTGGAGAAGACTTCCGCCGGCGGGCAGTCCAGGGGCCTGGAAGCCGGCGCCAACGTCATGACGGTGAACTTCACCGGCGACAGTAACCAGCATCGCTACCTGATCTACGGCAAGGACCGCTACGTGGTGAGGAAACGACACGTCGAGGATCTGACCAGTGCCTCGGGCCTGCGCCTGCGCGGCTCGGTCTTCCTGGACCCCGACGCGAGCACCGACGTCCCCGTGGGAGCGGGCGGCCGAAAGCGAGTGTCGTGAGCACCTACTCCGTGGCATCCACGAACTTCAGACGCTTCTGGGCCGGTCAGACGCTCTCGCAGTTCGGCACCCGGATCGGCACCCTCGGCCTGTCCGTGACCGCCGTCGAACTCCTCGACGCCAACACCCGGCAGGTCGGAGTACTCGCGGCGGCGTCCACGGTCTGCTACCTCCTCATCGGCCTTCCCGCGGGTGCATGGGTGGACCGGCTGCTCAAGCGCAAGACGATGATGTGGGCCGCGCTCACACGCTGCGTCACCATCCTCGCGGTCCCGCTGCTCTGGCTGACGGGTCACCTGCGGATAGAGGTGCTCTACGTCGTCGCCGTCCTCGTGGGCGTGGTGAGCGTCTTCTTCGACGTCGCCTACCAGTCGTACGTGCCGGTCCTGGTACCCGAGGAGGACATCGGCGCCGCCAACGCACGACTCGAGGCGACGGCCCAGGTGTCGACCCTCGGTGGGCCGGCCCTGGCCGGCCTGCTCATGCGGGTCGTCAGCGCGCCCGTCGTCATGCTCGTGGACGCCTTCACCTATCTCGTCAGCTTCCTCTCCCTGAGCGTGACCAAAGACGCCGAGCAGCGGCCGGCGCCGGCCGCCGGGTCCGAGCGCCGCCTGCTGACCGACGTCGGGGAGGGCCTGCGGTTCGTCCGGGACCAGCCCGTCATCCGGCGGCTGGCGGTCTCCATGGGGGTGTCGAACTTCTTCGCCACCGTGGTCTCCACGCTGGTACCCGTCCTCGTCATGCGCACCATCGGCTTCGACTCGTTCATGCTGGGACTCGTCATGACCTGCGGTGCCGCGGGCGGCGTGCTGGGGGCGCTGCTCGCCCCCAAGGCCCGGCAACGCTTCAGCGCCGGGGCGGTGATGTCCTGTGGTCTGCTCACGGCGGCGTTCTTCACGGTCGCCAACCCCGTGGCGGCCGTCGTCGCCCCGCACGGCAAGATCCTCGCGGGAGCGGTCCTGCTGCTCGGCGAGTTCGGCATGACCGTCGGCGCGCTGCTCTTCAACGTGACCCAGGTCAGCCTCCGGCAGACGCTCTGCCCCAAGAATCTCCTGGGCCGTATGAACGCCTCGATCCGCTTCGTCGTCTGGGGCAGCATGCCGCTGGCGGCGCTGGTAGCAGGCTGGCTCGGCTCGGCGATCGGTGTCACCGCGACGCTGTGGGTCGGCGTGGTCGGCAGCGTGGCGACGGTCCTGCCCATCCTCACCATCGACCGGGTGATGACCTCCGGCCTCGGCCCGGCGGAGGCGCGGAAGCCGAAGGCGGTACGGTGATGTCGCAGGGGCGTCAGGATCTGGTGACGCGCGTTCTGGCGCACGGAGCCCATGTCGACGGCGAACGCATCAACGCCGGCGGGTCCACCTTCCACCTGCTCTGCGACCGCTTGGAGCAGGCCGGCGTGCAGCCCGGCAACATCGTGGTGCTGAAGCACTTGCAGGGCCGCGATCTGGTGATGGCCGCCATGGCGGCCTGGCAGCTGGACGCGGTGCCCCTGCCCTTACCGTTCCAGGAATCCCTTCAGGGCGGCGAGGCCGTCCAGACCTGTCTCGACGCCTGCCAGATCACGGAGACCCTGTCCGTGCTCCCCGCCGCCCCGGAGCACAGGGCCATCCGGCTGGACACCACAGCGGTGCTCCACCTGAGTTCGGGCAGCACCGGCCATCCCAAGATCGCCCGCCGCGGTGTGGCCAGCGTGCTGCAGGACGCGGAGGGCTACCGGGCGGGTCTGGGACTGGTCCCCGGCGACCGTGTGGCGATCCCGGTGCCGCTCGGGCACTCCTTCGGCTGGGGCGTCACCATGAGCGCGCTCCTCAGCGGATGCGACGTCGACGTGACACCCTTCGTCCGGGCGAGCACCCTGGCTCGAAAGGCCGACTCCGGAACCGTGACGGTGCTGGCCGTCACCCCGCCTCTGGCCCGCTTGCTGGCCGAGACCCGACAGCACGGCGAGTCCGGCCCGCGTGCCGCGATGGCGGGCGCCGGCCCGGTGCCGGACGACCTCGACGAGGCGTTCAGGAAGCGGTTCGGCGTACCGCTGCTGCGCGGGTACGGCTCCACCGAGACCGGGGGCACCTTCTTCGGAGACCGGGGAATGGGCCGCCCGGTACCGGGAGTCGACATCGTCGCGCCGCCACCGGGCGAGCGCGGAGAGCTGATCCTGCGGTCGTCCGCACCGGTGGAGGGTTACTTCGGCGACGAACGCGCCCCTCTGACGCAATGGGCCACCGGCGACGTCGTCCGGCACGACGCCGACGGCTGCGTGCACTTCGAGGAGCGGGCCCGCGGACCGCTGCGGCTGAACGGCAGGTTCATCCGTGCCGACGTGACGGAGCACATCCTGCGCTCAGTGCCGGGAGTGACGGACGTGTGCCTGCTGGTCCTGCCCCGCGGCGACAGCCCCGAGACCGAGGACTTCCACGCCGTGGTGGAGGGGGACGCGTCCGCAGAGGATCTGCTCGCGTCCCTGGCCCGCTCCCCGGCCGACGTACCGGTGCCGCGGGTGGTCGTCTGTGAGCGGTTCCCGCTGACCGCGTTGGGCAAGTGGGACCGGGGCGCGTTGATCGAGACGATACGGAAGGCGGGCGGATGACGGACGCGGCGCAGCTGCGAGCTTGTGAACTGCTGGTCGCGAGGCTGGTCGTGGAGGTCATGGCCGATCGGGGGATCGCTGCCCCGGAGGCGGAGGAGTTGGCCGAAGACGCCGAACTGCGAACGCGTGACCTCTCGCTGCTCGGCCTGGGCTCTCTCGACTGGATCGCCCTCGCGACCCGGCTTGAGGACATGATCGGCGCGGAGCTCCCCGACCAGGTGCTGCTCGCTCCTGAGCGGCGGTGCGTTGCGGGCTGGGGAGAAGCGGTCCTGGCGGCCCGGACGGCTCGGTACGGGGCCCAGTACCAGACCCATTGATCGCGGAGGTGGGGAACGTGCACGAAACACAGCGGGGACGCCGCTACATCGTCATCGACGACTTCCTGAGCCCACCGGACTTCGCCGCGGCTCAGGACCTCATGGAAAGCGCGGCGTTCACCCTGCGGGAGAGCGTCATCTCGGCCGAGGACGGGTCGGCATTCCGCTCCCGAGGCAGCCGCTTCGGTCCGGATCTGGGGACACCGGGCGCCCTGGGACAGCCCCGGGTGTACGAGGAACTGGCCCGGGTGGTGCGTGCGTACGCCCACTTCTACGGTGCGGCAGGCACCGATTGGGACCGGATCATGTTCGCCTTCTGGAAGTACCCGGCGGGCAGCCGACTCGGCTGGCACAACGATGCCGGGCTGGGCCGGCAGGGCGAGTTCATCCTCTTTCTTCACGACCGGTGGCGTCCCTCCTGGGGTGGTGAGCTGAAGCTGATCGATGAAGATCCTCAGCCGGTGACCGAGGACGAGACCGCCGAGAACGACCTGGTGCTGCGGATGGAGGCACGGATCGAGCGCAGCACGTCCAGCCCCGTCGCGATCGTGCCGAAGCCGAACCGGCTGGTGATGGTCAAGTCGGACACCGTCCACACCATCGGCCGGGTGGACCACACCGCAGGCGACACACTGCGCCGCACGCTCACGGGTTTCGTGTCGAAGAGCCCGGCGCGTGAACGGACGCGAGCGAGCGCGTTGGAGAGCCTCAGCGCGATGCTCACCGGCAACTGATCTCGTCCGCCGGCCTTCCGGCCGCATCCACGACCGACGACGCCTGGAGGAACGCATGCAACCGTGGCTTGCCGAGAGCCCGGCCTACCTGGAGCGATGGATCGAGGAGCAGGAAGTCGACCGCGCCTCACTGGAACGGGTCCTCACCGGCCTGGACATCGTGCTCCAGGGCAAGGTGAGCGAGCACATGAGCGGCGGTCAGGAACCGAACCTGTTCGTCCCCGGCCTGTCCGAGGTCGCCTGGTGGGACGACGACCTCTTCCCGTGGCTGTCGCAGGTGGAAGCGGCCACGGAGGACATCACACGGGAGTTCGAGAGCTTGGGCGGCCTGGCGGGCAAACGGGTCGTCGCCAATCCGACCGAACTCGCCGACGAAGGTCGGTGGTCTGCGCACTATCTCTACCACTCGGCCAAGTCCTACCCCAGGAACATCGACGCCTGCCCGAAAACCGTGAAGGTGCTCGAACCGATCCCGGGCGCCTTGGGCTGCGGCATGACGTACTTCTCGGTCCTGGACCCCGGCACGCACATCGCGGCGCACACCGGCTTCACCAACGCTCACCTTCGCTGCCACCTCGGCCTGGTCACCCCGCAGGGCGCCCGGTTCCGAGTCGGCAGCGAGACGAGGGAGTGGGAGACCGGCAAGGCGTTCGTCTTCGACGACTCCTTCGAGCACGAGGTGTGGAACGACAGTGCCGAAGGCCGCGCGGTGCTGCTGTTCGACATATGGCACCCCGAACTCACCGAGATCGAGGTCCGCGCCATCACCTACCTGATGGAGGTCTCGCGCAAGCTGATCTACCGGACCTTCTGGGCTAAGGAGTTCGTGGCCTGACCCCAGGACTCAACTGGCGTGTAACAGAAAACCCCAGGTCAGCAACATGCGACCTGGGGTTTCTCGGAGCCGCTTTCGGGATTCGAACCCGAGACCTACGCATTACGAGTGCGTTGCTCTGGCCATCTGAGCTAAAGCGGCGCGTTGCCCGCACCATGGTGCGATCAGCAACGTCGGTAAGTCTACACAGTTTCGTGGGGTGCTTCGTACCCGCCCCGGAGCAGGGGGGCCGCGGGGCGGGTACGGGTGCTACGAGCAGCGTTTTCCGGGGGGTGGCGGGGTGCCGTTGAGGAGGTAGGCGTTGATCGCCGAGTCGATGCAGGAGCTGCCGCGGCCGTAGGCGGTGTGGCCGTCGCCGACGTAGGTGAGGAGGCGGGCCGAGGAGAGCTGGGCGGCCAGGGACTGAGCCCAGCGGTAGGGGGTCGCCGGGTCGCGGGTGGTGCCGACGACCACGATGGGGGCGGCGCCCTTCGCCTCGATCCGGTGCGGCTCGCCGACGGCCCTCACCGGCCAGTACGCGCAGTTCAGCGAGGCCCAGGCCAGGCCCTCGCCGAAGACCGGGGACGCCTTCTCGAACGCGGGCAGCGCCTTCTCCACCTGCGCGGGGCCGGTGAAGGCGGGCGGCAGGTCGAGGCAGTTCACGGCGGCGTTGGCCATCATCAGGTTGCTGTACTGGCCCTTCGCGTCCCGCTCGTAGTAGCTGTCGGAGAGGGCGAGCAGGCCCGCGCCGTCGTTCTTCCGCATCGCCGAGGACAACGCCGCGCGGAGCTGCCCCCAGGCCGCCTGGTCGTACATCGCGGCGATCACACCGGTGGTGGCCAGGGACTCGCCGAGTCTGCGGCCGCTCGCGTCGCCCGCCGGGACGGGGTGGGCGTCCAGCTTCTGGAAGAAGGCCTTGAGATGGTCGCCGACCTGCGCGGGGGTCGTGCCCTTGCCGCCGAGCGGGCAGTCGGACCGGTGCACGCAGTTCTTCGCGAACGCCTGGAACGCCGTCTCGAAGCCGGCCGTCTGGTCCAGGTTGACCCGGCGGGAGTCGAGCGAGGGGTCGATCGCGCCGTCCAGGACCAGCCGGCCCACCCGGTTCGGAAACAGACCGGCGTACGTCGCGCCGAGGAAGGTGCCGTACGACGCCCCGACGTAGTTCAGCTTGGAATCGCCCAGCACCGCCCGCAGGATGTCCATGTCCCGCGCCGCGTCGACGGTGGACACGTGCCGCAGCAGCCGCGCCGAGCGCGCCCCGCAGCTCTCCGCGAACTTGCGGTACTGCGCGACCAGCGTGTTCGTCTCCTGCTGGTCGTCGGGGGTCACATCGGTCTGGGTGAAGGCGTCCATCTGGCGCCCGTCGAGGCACTCGACCGGCTCGCTGCGCGCGACGCCCCGCGGATCCATCGCGACCATGTCGTAGAGCGCGCGGACCTCGGCCGGGTAGCCGATCCCGGCGTACTGCTCCAGGTAGTTGATGGCGGAGCCGCCCGGGCCGCCCGGGTTGACCAGCAGCGAGCCGAGTCTGTCCTTGCCGGTGGCGCCCTTGCGCGCGACGGCCAGCTTGATGTCGCCCGCGCCGGGGTCGGCGTAGTCGAGCGGCGCCTTCATCGTGGCGCACTGGAAGCCGGCGACTCCGCAGGCCCGCCAGCGCAGGTGCTGGTCGTAGTACGGGGCCAGTGCCGGGGGCGTGGTCCGCGGCAGCGCGGCCAGCGCCGCCTCCGCCGCGCCGGTGGACGTCGTCGTACTGCCGGCGGAGCAGGCGGACACGAGCAGCGCGGCGGCCGCGACCAGGGCGCCCGCGACCCGGGCCGTCACCCGGGATCGGGACCGGGGGCGCGTTCCGGTGCTGGTCCGGCCGGTCCGTAGGGGCCGGCGGAGGGAGGGCCAGGTGTGCATCAGCCGATCGTAACGCTGAGCGACGCGATGAGTACGCGGCGTACGGGACGTGGCCTCGTACGGAGGACGAAGCCGTCAACCACCGTACGCCCGGCTCACCCCGCCCGCAGCGCCATCGTCATCGCCTCCACCGCGAGCAGCGGGGCCACATTGCGGTCCAGGGCGTCCCGGCAGGCGGCGATCGCCTCGATGCGGCGCAGCGTGGCCTCCGGACTGCTGCCGCGGGCCAGCCGGTCCAGGGCGTCCTCGGCGTCGCCGTTGGCGATGGCGACGCGGGAGCCGAGCTGGAGGGCGAGAACGTCGCGGTAGAAGCCGGTGAGATCGCCGAGCGCGACGTCGAGGCTGTCGCGCTGGGTGCGGGTTCTGCGGCGCTTCTGCATCTCCTCGAGATCCTTCACCGCCCCCGCCGTGCCGCGCGGCAGCCGACCGCCCTGGGCCGCGCCCAGCGCCGCCTTCAGGTCCTCGGTCTCCTTGCCGTCCATCTCCTCGGCGAGCTGCTTGGCGTCCTCCGCCGCCGCGTCGACCAGCTCCTGCGCCGCCCTGAGGCAGGCCCCGATCTCGTCCAGCCGCAGCGGGAGCCGGAGCACGGCGGCCCGGCGCTCGCGGGCGGCGGGGTCGGTGGCCAGGCGGCGGGCCCGGTCGACATGGCCCTGGGTGGCGCGTGCGGCGGCCATGGCTGCCGCGGGTTCGACGCCGTCGCGGCGTACGAGCATGTCGGCGACGGCCTCGACCGAGGGCGTGCGCAGGTTCAAGTGGCGGCAGCGGGAGCGGATCGTGGGCAGGACGTCCTCGACCGAGGGGGCGCACAGCAGCCACACCGTGCGGGGCGCGGGCTCCTCCACGGCCTTCAGGACGGCGTTCGCCGACTTCTCGTTCAGCCGCTCGGCGTCCTCGACCAGGATGATCTGCCAGCGGCCGTTGGCCGGCGCGGTGTACGACTTGCGGACCGTGTCCCGCATGTCCTTCACCAGGATCTCGGCGCCCACGGCGGCGACCGTGCTGACATCGGCGTGGGTGCCCAGCAGCGCGGTGTGGCAGCCGTCGCAGAACCCGCAGCCGGGGGTGCCGCCGAGGGCGCGGTCCGGGCTCACGCACTGCAGGGCCGCGGCGAAGGCCCGCGCCGCCTGGTTGCGGCCGGCTCCGGGCGGGCCGGTGAACAGCCACGCGTGCGTCATCCTCGACGCCTCCGGCGCCGGCCGGCTCTCAACGGCGGCCGTGACGAGGGCGTCGGCGTCCCGCGCGGCGCCGTCGAGCACCGCGCTCACCTTGTCCTGTCCGACGAGGTCGTCCCACACGGTCATGGGTCGCGCCGTCCTTTCGTCACACTCCGCGTTCCGCCCTCCATTGTGCGGGCGGGCACTGACAACGACGGTGGCGCCCGCCGGTACCCCGTGGGGTCCGGCGGGCGCCACCCGGTGTTCCTCACCCGGCCTGCCCGTTCGGCAGGCCTTCTCCGGTGTGCCCTCGGCGTCGGCGCTCAGCCGCGCCGGCCGCGGCCACGCCGCCGGCGGGGCTCGTCGTCGCCGGACTCGTCGTGCTCCGGCTCACGGTCGCCGTAGGACCCGAGCAGTTCGTCCGCCAGGGAGGGCAGGTCGTCCAGCGGGGTCTCCTCGGCCCAGTCGGACCGGGGGCGGCGCCGGGGCGTGCCGTCGGCGCCGATCTGGGGCATCTCCCGCGTGCGGTCCTCGCCGCCGTCGGGACGGGCGGCGCTCCGGCCGTCCGCGGAGTCCTCCCGGAAGTAGCCGGGCGGCACCCGGTGCGCGGGGTCGTCGTCCCGTACCGGCGGCAGCACGGCGGTCTCGTCGGCGGCGCCGGAAGGCACCGGCGGCAGTACGGCCGTCTCGTCGGCCGACACGGGCGGCAGCACGGCGGTCTCGTCCGCTGCGCCCGAAGGGGCCGGCGGCTGCGGCAGCTCGGCCGTCACCTCGGAGTCGGGGACGCGGCCGGCCGTGCGCGCGTCCTCGGCGCGCTCCTCGCGCACCGGCCGCAGCACCGCCGTCTCGTCGTCGCCCGGCGAGACGACGGGCGTGGGCACCGTCTCCGCCGTGCCCGGCGAGACCACCGGCGTCGCCACGGTCGCCGCGTCGGGCGTCATGCCCGGGACCTTCGGCTGCTGCGCGCCGGGACGGCGGGCCGCGGTGTCGGCCGCGGCGGCCGCGGCGGCCGCCTGCCGGCGGGCCTCCTCGGCGCGCAGCAGCGCCTCCTCGGCCTTCCGCTGCTTGTCCAGGCGCCGTGCCTCTTCCTCGGCGCGCAGGCGGGCCTGCCGTGCTTCCTCGTCGGCGCGCAGCCGGGCCTCCTCCTCGGCCTGCCGGCGCCGCCGCTCCTCCTCGGCCCGGCGGCGGGCCTCCTCCTCGGCGCGGGCCTTCTCCTCGGCGAGCAGCCGCTGCCGCTCCTCCTCGGCTCGGCGGGCGGCCTCCTCGGCCCGCTGCCGGGCCTCCTCCGCCTGCCGCTCGGCCTCGCGGCGCTGCGCCTCCTCCAGCTCACGGCGCTTGCGCTCCTCCTCCTCGGCGCGCAGCTTGGCGAGCTGCTCCTGCCGCTCACGCTCCAGGCGCTCCTCCTCGGCCTTGCGCGCCGCCTCCTCCTCGGCCTTGCGGCGGGCTTCCTCCTCGGCCTTCTTCCGCGCCTCCTCCTGGGCCTTGATCTCGGCCTCGGACAGCGGCAGCACCGTGTCGAGCCGGTGCCGGATCACGGTGGTGACGGCCTCGGGCTCCTGCCCGCCGTCCACGACCAGGTAGCGACCGGGGTCGGAGGCGGCGAGGGTGAGGAAACCGGCCCGTACGCGCGCGTGGAACTCGGCCGGCTCCGACTCGAGCCGGTCGGGGGCCTCGGTGAACCGCTCGCGGGCGGCCTCCGGCGCGACGTCCAGCAGGACGGTGAGGTGCGGGACGAGTCCGTCGGTGGCCCACCGGTTGATGCGGGCGACCTCGGTCGGGGACAGGTCGCGGCCCGCGCCCTGGTAGGCGACGGACGAGTCGATGTACCGGTCCGAGATGACGACGGCGCCGCGCTCCAGGGCGGGACGTACGACCGTGTCGACGTGCTCGGCGCGGTCGGCCGCGTACAGCAGCGCCTCCGCGCGGTGGGACAGCCCTGCCGAGGACACGTCCAGCAGGATCGAGCGCAGCCGCTTGCCGACCGGCGTGGCGCCCGGCTCGCGGGTCAGCACGACCTCGTGGCCCTTGGCCCGGATCCACTCCGCGAGTGCCTCGGCCTGGGTGGACTTGCCGGCGCCGTCGCCGCCCTCGAGGGCGATGAAGAAACCGCCCGCCGTCTGCGTGGTGACCGGGTCGTCACCGCCCAGCAGCGCGTCCTTGAGGTCGTGCCGCAGCGGGACGCCGGAACGGTCGTCGGCCTTGGCGAGGACGATCACGGCCACCGGCAGCAGCAGCGCGCCGACCAGCATGAGCGTGAACGAGGCGCCGCCGTGCGCGAAGACGAACTTTCCGTTCTCCAGCCGGTGCGGGCCGATGAGCCCCGCGACGACGGGCGCGATCAGGGCGCCGAGCGCTATGAAGATGCGCACGACCGCGTGCAGGTGCTCGGTGGTGCGCGCCCTGCGGTACTCCTCGGTCTCCTGGTCCAGCAGGGCGTGCCCGGTGTTGGCGGCGATGCCCGCGCCGATGCCGGCCAGCGTGACGATCAGCAGCACGGTGGTGACGTCCGGTACCAGCCCGGCGGCCAGCAGGGCGATGCCGGTGAAAGCGATGGCGAGCGCGAGGAGCCGGCGGCGCGAGAGCGACGGCAGCACCGAGGGAGCGGTGCGGATGCCGACGGCGACTCCGCCGGTCAGGCCGAGGACCAGCAGGCCGTAGAGGACCGGGCCGCCGCCCAGGTCCCTGGCGTGCAGCACGCACACCGCGACGGCGGCGGCGATGGCTCCGGCGACGGCCGCGCAGGCGGGCACGAGCAGCGGGATGGCGCCGGTGCGGCCCTTGTCGACACCGGTGCCGGTGCGCGGGCGGCGCAGCCCCTCCAGCGGGGACCGCGCGCGCGGGGTGCGCGTGTCCGGCAGCTCCAGGGAGGTCAGCACGGACAGGGACGCGGCGAACAGGCCGGCCGCGACATAGGAGCCGAGGGCCGCCTGGTGCTGGTCGAACCAGGCCACGCCGGTGCCGAGCAGGTTGTTCAGCAGGGCGGCCACGACCAGGACGGCGGCGGCCAGCGGGACGGCCAGGAAGGCGGTGCGCAGCGCGAGCCGGCGCAGGGCGTCCAGGTGGTCCGGCAGCGGCCGTACCGTCGCTCCCTCCGGGGGCGGGGCGGGCAGCAGGGCGGGGGCCGCGCTCTCCCGGCACACCGTCCACAGCCGCTCCGCGACGCCCGTGACGAAGACGGTCACCAGCAGGACGGCGAGCGCGTTGTCAGGGATCCAGTCGATCCACAGGGGCGCGACGATCAGCAGCGCGACCCGCAGGCCGTCGGCGCCGACCATCGTCCAGCGGCGGTCGAGCGGACCGTCCTGGGCGGTGAGCGCGGTCAGCGGGCCGAGGAGGACGGCGCCGAACAGCAGAGTGGCGAGGATGCGTGCCGCGAAGACGGTCGCCACTGCGAACGCCGCGCCCCGGTACCCCCCGCCGAAGGAGCCCTCGGACACGGCCGCCTGGAGGACCAGGACGATCAGTACGAGGAGGGCGAGACAGTCACCGACACCGCTCACGAGCTGCGCGCTCCACAGGCGCTTCACCTGGGGTCGGCGCAGCAGTGAGCGGACGGCGCGCTCGCGGGAGTCCGCGACCAGGGCGTCGTCCGGTGCTGGCGTGGGGGCCGTTGGCTGCTCGGCTCGCGTCATGCGTTCAGCCTATCCGCAGGCGCCGACACCACACCCATCACTCCTGACGTGTGCACGCCCCGACATCAAAGTGATGCCGGGGCGTTCGTTTCGCGAAGCCGGAGCCGCGGGGCCGGCGCCGGACCGGAGGCGGGGCCGGCCGGAGTGACGGTCCGGCCGGCGACCCGGCGGGGTGTCAGTCCTCCGTGCCCGCGGCCGTCGCCTTCGAGGCCGTCGCCTTCTTCGCGGTCGTCTTCGTGGCCGTGGTCTTCTTCGCGGTGGTCTTCTTCGCGGCCGCCGCCGTCTTCTTCGCCGCCGTCTTCTTGGCCGCGGTCTTCTTCGCGGGAGCGGCCTTCTTCGCGGTGGCCTTCTTCGCCGTCTTCTTCGCGGGGCCCTTCGCCCGCTTCTCGGCGAGCAGTTCGAAGCCGCGCTCCGGGGTGATCGTCTCGACGCTGTCGCCGGAGCGCAGGGTCGCGTTGGTCTCCCCGTCGGTGACGTACGGCCCGAAGCGGCCGTCCTTGACCACGACCGGCTTGGCGGACACCGGGTCCTCGCCCAGCTCCTTCAGCGGGGGCTTGGCGGCGGCCCGGCCACGCTGCTTCGGCTGCGCGTAGATAGCCAGCGCCTCTTCCAGCGTGATGGTGAAGAGCTGCTCCTCGGCCTGCAGCGAGCGCGAGTCGGTGCCCTTCTTCAGGTAGGGGCCGTAGCGGCCGTTCTGCGCGGTGATCTCCACGCCCTCGGCGTCCGCGCCGACGACACGCGGCAGCGACATCAGCCGCAGCGCGTCGTCGAGGGTCACCGTGTCCAGCGACATCGACTTGAAGAGGGAGGCCGTCCGCGGCTTCACCGCGTTCTTGCCGGTCTTCGGGGTGCCCTCGGGCAGCACCTCGGTGACGTAGGGGCCGTAACGGCCGTCCTTGGCGACGATCTGGTGGCCGCTCACCGGGTCGGTGCCCAGCTCGAAGTCGCCGCTCGGCTTGGCCAGCAGTTCCTCGGCCAGGTCGACGGTCAGCTCGTCGGGCGCCAGGTCGGCCGGGATGTCGGCGCGCTGGTGCTGCTCGGTGTCCTTCTCGCCGCGCTCGATGTAGGGGCCGTAGCGGCCCACCCGCAGCACGATGTCGTTGCCCACCGGGAAGGAGGACACCTCGCGCGCGTCGATCGCGCCCAGGTCGGTCACCAGCTCCTTGAGACCGCCGAGGTGGTCCCCGTCGCCGTTGCCGGCGTCCGCCGCGCCCGCGGCGAAGCCGCTGTCCGGCGCCGTCTCGCCGAAGTAGAACCGCTTCAGCCACGGCACGGCACGCGCCTCGCCGCGGGCGATGCGGTCGAGGTCGTCCTCCATGCGCGCGGTGAAGTCGTAGTCGACCAGCCGGCCGAAGTGCTTCTCCAGCAGGTTGACCACGGCGAAGGACAGGAAGGACGGCACCAGGGCCGTGCCCTTCTTGAAGACGTAGCCGCGGTCGAGGATGGTGCCGATGATCGACGCGTACGTCGACGGGCGGCCGATCTCCCGCTCCTCGAGCTCCTTGACCAGGCTGGCCTCGGTGTAGCGGGCCGGAGGCTTGGTGGCGTGGCCGTCGACCGTGATCTCCTCGGCGGACAGCGCGTCGCCCTCGGCGACCTGCGGCAGCCGGCGCTCGCGGTCGTCCAGCTCGGCGTTCGGGTCGTCGGCGCCCTCGACGTAGGCCTTGAGGAAGCCGTGGAAGGTGATCGTCTTGCCGGACGCGCTGAACTCGACGTCCCGGCCGTCGGCCGCGGTGCCGCCGATCTTCACGGTCACGCTGTTCCCGGTCGCGTCCTTCATCTGGGAGGCGACGGTCCGCTTCCAGATCAGCTCGTAGAGCTTGAACTGGTCGCCGGTCAGGCCGGTCTCGGCCGGGGTGCGGAAACGATCACCCGAGGGCCGGATCGCCTCGTGCGCCTCCTGCGCGTTCTTGACCTTCCCGGCGTACGTACGCGGCCGGTCCGGCAGGTAGTCGGCGCCGTAGAGCTGGGTGACCTGGGCGCGGGCCGCCGCGACCGCAGTCTCGCTCAGCGTCGTGGAGTCCGTACGCATGTACGTGATGTAGCCGTTCTCGTACAGCTTCTGGGCGACCTGCATCGTCGCCTTCGCGCCGAAGCCGAGCTTGCGGCTCGCCTCCTGCTGCAGCGTCGTCGTACGGAACGGGGCGTACGGCGAGCGGCGGTAGGGCTTGGACTCGACGGAGCGCACGGAGAAGCGGGTGTTCTCCAGCGCGGCGGCCAGGGCACGGGCGTTCGCCTCGTCGAGGTGCAGGGTGTTCGCGCCCTTGAGCTGACCCAGGGAGTCGAAGTCGCGGCCCTGCGCGACCCGCCTGCCGTCGACGGTCTGCAGACGCGCGACCAGCGACGAGGGGTCCGAGGGGTCACCGGCGCGGCCGGTGGCGAAGGTGCCCGTCAGATCCCAGTACTCGGCGGAGCGGAAGGCGATGCGCTCGCGTTCGCGCTCGACGACGAGCCGGGTAGCGACGGACTGGACGCGGCCGGCCGACAGCCGCGGCATGACCTTCTTCCACAGGACCGGCGAGACCTCGTAGCCGTAGAGGCGGTCGAGGATGCGGCGGGTCTCCTGTGCGTCGACCATGCGCTGGTTGAGGTCGCGGGGGTTGGCGACGGCCTCGCGGATCGCGTCCTTGGTGATCTCGTGGAAGACCATCCGCTTGACCGGGACCTTGGGCTTCAGGACCTCGAGGAGGTGCCACGCGATGGCCTCGCCCTCGCGGTCCTCATCGGTGGCGAGGAAGAGCTCGTCGGAGTCCTTCAGCAGGTCCTTGAGCTTCCGGACCTGTGCCTTCTTGTCCGCGTTGACGACATAGATCGGCTCGAAGTCGTGCTCGACGTCCACACCGAGCCGGCGTACCTCGCCGGTGTACTTCTCGGGTACCTCCGCGGCACCGTTCGGAAGGTCGCGGATGTGCCCGACGCTCGCTTCGACTACGTAGCCGGGGCCCAGGTAGCCCTTGATCGTCTTCGCCTTGGCAGGCGACTCGACGATGACGAGTCGGCGGCCGCCCTGTGCGGTCTCGCTGGTCGGGGACAACTTCGCTCTTCTCTCCGGTCGACGCCGGCCGCTCCCCCCGGTCTTCGCTTCGGGGTCGCGCCGTGCTTCTGGCTCTTGTGACGCTGCGGAGTGTGACGGTACATCCCGCCCCCGTGTCAAACGGGAAAAGCCCACAACGGCCACTCGAACGGTAACCCGACTACCGGCATTCCTGCCGCCCGGACTCCACGGCTGTCCCCGCCGTCCTGTCCGGAGCGTGACGCTCCCATTACCGGTGCGGCACCACGGCCGCCGACGTCAGAGGCGGGTCAGGCAGTACGCGGCGAGGCCCAGTGCGACGACCCCGGCGGTGCCCGCGAGGGTGGCCGATGCGACCGGGCTCACACCGTGGGCGACCGGCTCGCGGTGCCGCACCCGTACGCCGGTCCACACCAGCAGGGCGCCCCCGAACAGGGCGAACACCACTCCCGCGAAGATCGCCGGTCCGCTTTCCATGACCCCGCCCGTCCCTCCCGCGCCGAGTGCCGTACCCGGCGCGGGGAGGGTGGCACGCACGGGAGACGGGCGGGCGACATCGGGGTGAACGGAAGGCCGCCGGGTCACCGAGCACGCGTGCGGACAGCCCCCGGCACGAGCGCGCCCGTATTTTTCCGGCCGTTTTACCGGCACCGGCGCGTTCCGGCCTGTGCCGGCGGCATACGACGGCGGTCCGGACGCGGCTACGGCGGCTCGGGGACCGGTGGTACGGCGGCGGGACGCGTGGGCGTGACCGGGCCCCGGCACGGCGTCCCGGGGCCCGGACCGGCTAGCGCTCCGGTTCCAGGAAGCCCTGCTCGACCAGCAGCCGGATCTGCTCGGGGGTGCGGTCGCGCAGCCGGACCGGGTCCTCGCCGACGAGCTGGGCGATCGCGTCGAGGATGCGGCCGGCGCTCAGACTGCCGTCGCACACGCCCGCGAAGCCCGCGCCGATCGTGTCCACCTTCGTGGCGCGGCGCATTCCGCGGTGCTGGCGCAGCACCACGTGCTCGGGGTCCTCCGCGCCGGGCAGCCCGACCTGCTCCTGGACCACCTCGGCGGTCAGCCTGAAGTGGCCTTCGAGCAGCGCGGCGTCGTCGTGGTCCCGGAGGTAGTCGAGGCGGTCGAAGTGCGCCCGGATCGCCTCCCCGAGCGGCTGCTCGATCGAGTGCGGCCACTCCTCCACCGTGATCGACGGCTCCGTCGCCCCGGTCCTGCGCAGGGTGATCCAGCCGAAGCCGACCGCCTTGACCTTGCGCGCCTCGAACTCGTCGAGCCAGGCGTCGTAGCGCGCCTGGTACTCCGCCGGGTCGCCGCGGTGGTCGCCGGCGTCCCTGAGCCACAGCTCGGCGTACTGCGTGACGTCCTGCACCTCGCGCTGCACGATCCAGGCATCGCACCCGCGCGGCACCCACGACCTGAGCCTGTCCTGCCAGTCCTCCCCCGCGACGTGCTGCCAGTTGGCGAGGAACTGCGCGAACCCGCCCTCGGTCAGCCGTTCCCCCGCCTGCTGAACGAGCGAGCGACACAGATCGTCCCCGCCCATGCCGCCGTCGCGGTACGTCAGCCGTGCGCCGGGCGAGATCACGAAGGGCGGGTTGGAAACGATCAGGTCGAACGTCTCGTCGTCCCGGACCGGCTCGAACAGCGAGCCCTCGCGCAGGTCGGCGGCGGGCGCGCCGGAGAGCGCCAGAGTGAGCGCGGTGATGTGGAGCGCGCGCGGGTTGACGTCGGTGGCCGTCACGCGCGTGGCGTGCGAGGAGGCGTGCAGGGCCTGGATGCCGGAACCGGTGCCGAGGTCGAGCGCGGAGGCGACGGGCGTGCGCACGGTGATGCCGGCCAGGGTCATGGAGGCGCCGCCGACGCCCAGGACCACGCCCTCGTCCCGCCGGCCGATGCCGCCCGCCCCGCCGACCGCGCAGCCCAGGTCGGACACGATGAACCAGTCCTCGCCGTCCGGGCCGCCGTAGGGACGCACGTCGACGGTCGCGGCGACCTCGTCACCGGCCACGGACGCGAGCCAGCCGCCCTCCAGCGCCTCCGCGACCGGCAGCACGGCCGCCACGCGCGCGTGGGGCACCGGCTGCTGGAGCAGGAAGAGGCGTACGAGCGTCTCCAGCGGCGTGTCGCCGCGGGTGGCCCGGAGAGCGGGCACGGTCTCACTGCGGGCCAGCGCCGCGTAGGCGGGAGCGCCGAGCAGATCGAGCAGCCCGTCGGCGGTGAAGGAGGCGGCCAGCAGGGCGTCGCGCAGGCGTGCGGCGACGTCGGGCCGGTCGTTGGCGGGCAGGGGGGCGAGGCCGGAGTCAGTCACGTCACCATTGTGGCCCGGCACGGCCGGCCGGTGCCGCCGCGGCGCGGGCGGGCGGCCCGTGTCCGCCGGCCCGAGGTGCCCGCCCGGGCGAGGGCCCGTGGGCTACCGGCGGTCGAGCCGGTGCCGACCTCGGCGGCTGCGACGAAGCGGCGGTACCCGGGGCGGCGGCTCCGGCGCTGGCGGCTCGGCCCGCGATGCCCGTGAGGCACCGGAGCCGGCCGGCCTCGGACGCCGGCCGCCCGCCCGTGTCCGCGTGTCCGCGTGTCCGTCGGGAGGCTCGCCCGGCGGGCGGGTCAGCCGGTGGTGGCCGACGTGGTGGCGGAGCCGGAGGCGGCGACCTTGCAGCTCGGCTGCTCGGCGATCGCCTGCTTCACCTCGCCCTGCTCAAGCCGCTTCAGGGCCTCCGTGCCGCTGTTGCTCTGCTCGCCGATCTGCTTCGTCTGGTCGGCGACCTCGTGCAGGCCCTTGGCGAACTTGCCCTGGTCCTTGGTGTCGAGTCCGTCGACCTTCTTCTTCAGGTCGCCGTAGGCCGTGGCGAGGCCGGCGAGGTTCTTGGCGGCGTCCTTCTGGCGCTTGGCGCCGTCTTCGACCCCGGGGGGCGCACCGGCGCTGTTGATGGCGGCGGCCAGCCCCTTGTAGCCGTCGGCCATGTCCTGGAAGGCCGACGAGTACGTGCTCTTGGCGGTCTTGGGCGGCAGGTTGCTGTCCGTGGCTATCTTGGCGATCGAGGCGTTCGCCTCCCTGATCTTGGCGTCCTGCCCGGGCACCGCGTCGCACACCGTCTTGGCCCAGGCGACCAGCTTGGGGTCGGGCCCGCTGTCCTTGCTGCCGCTGCATCCCGACAACGCCATTACCAGTACCGCACCGCCGGACAGTGCGGCCGTGAGCTTCTTGTTCACCGGATCGGTCCCTTCCATGGCTCTCGGCCCCCGGAATCTACACGGCATACCGACAGCCCCCACATGCCGAAAGCCCCGGAAGTCTGCTTTTGTGATTCTTTGCACCATGGGAGAGAAGGCTCACGGCCTGGGCGGCGGCGCACACACGCAGCGGGCGGGCGGCACGTCAGTACGTGCCGCCCGCCCGCCGGTTGCGCAGGCCCGTTGGATGCGGGCTACGAAACCACCGCCGCGTCGGGTGAGTTGGATACCCGCTCGGCGCTCTCGTCGTCGCCCACGGCGATCCCGCGCCGCTTGGACACGTACACCGAGACGACGATGACCAGCAGCGCGAGGATCGCGATCCCGATCCGCACGCCGAGGTTCCTGTCGTCGCCGTAGGAGAACTTGATCACCGCGGGCGCGATGAGCAGCGAGACCAGGTTCATGACCTTCAGCAACGGGTTGATCGCCGGCCCCGCGGTGTCCTTGAAGGGGTCGCCGACCGTGTCGCCGATCACCGTGGCGGCGTGGGCCTCGCTGCCCTTGCCGCCGTGGTGGCCGTCCTCCACCAGCTTCTTGGCGTTGTCCCAGGCGCCGCCGGAGTTGGCGAGGAACACCGCCATGAGCGTGCCCGCGCCGATCGCGCCCGCGAGGTAGGAGCCGAGCGCGCCGACGCCGAGCGTGAAGCCGATGAAGATCGGCGCCATCACGGCGAGCAGACCGGGCGTGGCCAGCTCACGCAGGGCGTCCTTGGTGCAGATGTCGACGACCTTGCCGTACTCGGGCTTCTCGGTGAAGTCCATGATTCCGGGCTTCTCCCGGAACTGCCGCCGCACCTCGAACACCACCGAACCGGCCGAACGCGACACGGCGTTGATGGCGAGTCCGGAGAAGAGGAAGACGACCGCGGCGCCCGCGATGAGGCCGACGAGGTTGTTGGGCTGCGAGATGTCCAGCGACAGGCTCATCGGTGAGCCGGGGCCCGTGAGCTTGGCGCCGACGTCCTGCACGTTGGTGGTGATGGCGTCCCGGTAGGAGCCGAAGAGCGCCGACGCCGCGAGGACGGCGGTGGCGATGGCGATGCCCTTGGTGATGGCCTTGGTGGTGTTGCCGACCGCGTCCAGGTTGGTGAGCACCTGGGCGCCCGCCCCCTCGACGTCACCGGACATCTCGGCGATGCCCTGCGCGTTGTCCGAGACCGGCCCGAAGGTGTCCATGGCGACGATCACGCCGACCGTGGTGAGCAGGCCGGTGCCGGCCAGGGCCACCGCGAACAGCGCCAGCATGATCGAGGTGCCGCCGAGCAGGAACGCGCCGTACACGCCGAGCCCGATGAGCAGGGCGGTGTAG
Source organism: Streptomyces sp. NPDC003720 (assembly GCF_042875075.1). NCBI lineage: Bacteria > Bacillati > Actinomycetota > Actinomycetes > Kitasatosporales > Streptomycetaceae > Streptomyces > Streptomyces sp. NPDC003720. The sequence goes on along the minus strand of NZ_JBIANZ010000004.1, from coordinate 520,734 downwards.
ACGGCCGATTCCAGACCCACCGAGATGCCGGAGAGCACGACGGTGGCCGGGCCCGTGAGAGAGGTCTTGCCGATGTCCCTGACCGGGCGCCGGGTGGTCTCGGTGAAGTAGCCGGTGAGCTGCTGGATCACGGCGGCGAGCAGGATGCCGATCGCCACGGCCACCAGGGCGAGGATCCGGGGATCGCCGTCCTTCGCGCGGATCGCCGCGTCGCTGACGCCGCTCAGGCCGGAGTACTTCGCGGGCAGGTAGAGGAAGACCGCCACCGCGACCAGCACGAGCGAGATCACCGCCGAGATGAAGAATCCCCGGTTGATCGCGGTCATGCCGCTGCGGTCGGCCCGGCGCGGCGCGACCGCGAAGATGCCGATCATGGCGGTGATCACACCGATGGCGGGCACCAGCAGCGGGAAGGCGAGCCCCGAGTCGCCGAAGGCGGCCTTGCCGAGGATCAGCGCGGCCACCAGGGTGACGGCGTACGACTCGAACAGGTCGGCCGCCATGCCCGCGCAGTCGCCGACGTTGTCGCCCACGTTGTCGGCGATGGTCGCGGCGTTGCGCGGGTCGTCCTCGGGAATGCCCTGCTCGACCTTGCCGACCAGGTCGGCGCCGACGTCGGCGGCCTTGGTGAAGATGCCGCCGCCGACTCGCATGAACATGGCGATCAGGGCGGCGCCGAGGCCGAAGCCCTCTAGCACCTTCGGCGCGTCGGCCGCGTACACCAGCACCACGCACGAGGCGCCCAGCAGGCCGAGACCCACCGTGAACATGCCGACGACGCCGCCTGTGCGAAATGCGATCTTCATCGCGGTGTGCGAGACGGTGGTGAGATCCTTTTCGGGTTCGCCTTCGCCCGGGGTCGCTTCCCGGGCCGCGGCGGCGACGCGCACATTGCTGCGCACGGCGAGCCACATGCCGATATAGCCGGTGGTCGCTGAGAACACCGCGCCGATCAGGAAGAACACCGATCGTCCGGCACGCTGATTCCAGTCGTCCGCGGGCAGCAGCAGGAGCAGGAAGAACACGACGACGGCGAATACGCCGAGCGTGCGCAACTGTCGGGCGAGATACGCCTTGGCACCTTCCTGGACCGCTCCGGCGATCTCCTTCATGCTGTCGGTGCCCTCGCCCGCCGCCAGCACCTGGCGCACCAGGACGCCTGCGACGGCGAGCGCGGCCAGGGCGACGGCCGCGATCACCGCCACGATGATCCGGTTGTCGTCCGTGAGTACCGCGGCCGCGAGGGTTGTGGGGTGGCCAAACTGATGAGGGGTAGAAAGCCCCGCCATTCGTCCTCCTTGACGCTTGGGCTGAGCTCAAGATGTGGACGGATTGTAGGTACCCCAGAGTGATCTAAACAGGGGACGGTAAACGGAATTCGCCTTCTGGCGCTCTTCAGCAAATGATCGAGTTCCCGCCATCGAACCCGAAAGAGGTAATGCCTCAAAGGCATTGACGGCCACATTGATGCTTGATCAAATTATCAGCTATTGATCGTGAATTCTTTCACGAATTACCGGGCACGCTTGGAGACAGCACGAAGGGCCCTGCTCAGCAGGGCCCTTCGATGCGCTGTGCGCGGGTGTCCGAACGCGCGGGGCGCCGGATCAGACGAGCGTGACGGCCGACGGGGCGGTGGGCCAGCTCATGCGGATCAGCCCGCCGTCGCGGCCCGTCGTGACCTCCACGTCGTCGACGAGGCCGCTGATGACCGCGAGGCCCATCTCGTCCTCCTCGGCCTCCACGTCCGCGTCCGCGGCGGCTCCGCCGGCCACCCGCTCCGCGGGAGCGGCGTGCGGGGCCTCGTCGCCGACCTCGATGGAGAACTGCTTCTCGTCCTCGATCAGCGCCACCTTCACGGGCGCCGTGATGGCGTTGCTCTGATGGAGTCCGACGGCACGGGAGCAGGCCTCGCCCACGGCGAGGCGCACCTCGTCGAGTACGGCCTCGTCCACTCCGGCCCTGCGCGCCACCGCTGCCGCCACCAGCCGGGCGGTCCTGACGTGCTCGGGCAGCGCGCTGAAGCGGAGTTCGACGGTGGCCATGCATCCCCCTCGCGACTACGGGCGTGCGGTCCGGGGCGGGGCCGCCGAGAGCCCGCACCCCCTGCTGAACTAGTGGCCCCGGACCCACCGGCCCGGGGCGGGGCCGACCGATGTCCCGACCGGCGAGCGGCCTGGACCGGGTGGCCGGCCGGGGTCAGTCGGTGGCCGCCACCGCTTCCTCGACCGAGGTGTGGATCGGGAACACCTTGGTGAGGCCGGTGATGCGGAAGATCTTCAGAATGCGCTCCTGGTTGCAGACCAGGCGCAGCGAGCCCTCGTGGGCACGCACCCGCTTCAGGCCGCCGACCAGCACGCCGAGTCCGGTGGAGTCGAGGAAGTCCACGCCCTCCATGTCGACGACGAGGTGGAAATTGCCGTCGTTCACCAGCTCGACCAACTGCTCGCGCAGCTTGGGCGCGGTGTATACATCGATTTCGCCACCGACCTCGACGACCGTACGATCGCCGACGGTACGGGTCGACAGGGACAGGTCCACGGATCCTCCAGCACCTTGCTATCGAGCGGTCGCCCCTCGGGAACATCGGCTTGCGGCCCCCGGGGCGCACCGCCAGCCGCGATGGCATTCAATCACTTACCGGCATGTGTGCACGACGCCTTGGCTCCATTGTCCGTCACGCCGGTGACACACTCGGTGCCGATGGCCAAGAATCACCGATCCGATCGACCCATGGCGGACCCGGCGTCCCGCCCGTCTCCGGGCACCGTTCTGGACCGGCTCGCCTCCGGGCCGAGCCGATCCGCGCGCATCACTCATACGGAGCACTTGCCCCCGCGTGCGGGTCGGCATGCCGTCTGGCCTGACCGGATTCGCTCCGAGGTGATCGCCGCCGTGCAGGCGTGCGGCATCGAGCACCCGTGGGCCCACCAGGCGCTGGCCGCCGAGCACGCGCTGGACGGCGACTCGGTGGTGGTCGCCACCGGCACCGCCTCCGGCAAGTCCCTCGCCTACCTGGTGCCGGTCATGTCCACCCTGCTGGACGGCTCCGAGGCCCCGAACGGCCGCGGGGCGACCGCCCTGTACCTGGCGCCCACCAAGGCGCTCGCGGCGGACCAGTGCCGCTCGGTGAAGGAACTTTCACAACCTTTGGCCGGCGCCGTACGCCCGGCCGTGTACGACGGCGACACCCCGTTCGAGGAACGGGAGTGGGTCCGCCAGTACGCGAACTACGTCCTCACCAACCCCGACATGCTGCACCGCGGGATACTGCCCTCCCACCCCCGCTGGTCCTCCTTCCTGAAGGCGCTCAAGTACGTCGTCATCGACGAGTGCCACACCTACCGGGGCGTGTTCGGCTCGCACGTCGCCCAGGTGCTGCGCCGGCTGCGCCGCCTGTGCGCGCGCTACGGCTCCTCGCCGGTGTTCCTGCTGGCCTCCGCGACCGCCGCCGAGCCCGCCGTGGCCGCCGGCCGGCTCACCGGCCTGCCGGTCGTGGAGGTCGCCGACGACGCCTCCCCGCGCGGGGAGCTGGTCTTCGCCCTGTGGGAGCCCCCGCTCACCGAGCTGCACGGCGAGAAGGGCGCACCCGTCCGGCGTACCGCCACCGCCGAGACCGCCGACCTGTTGACCGATCTCACCGTGCAGGGCGTGCGCTCGGTCGCCTTCGTGCGCTCCCGGCGCGGCGCCGAGCTGATCTCGGTGATCACCCAGGAGCGTCTGGCCGAGGTCGACCGCTCCCTCGCCCGGCGTGTCGCGGCCTACCGGGGCGGCTACCTCCCCGAGGAGCGCCGGGCCCTGGAACGCGCCCTGCACTCCGGCGAACTCCTCGGACTCGCCGCCACGACGGCCCTGGAGCTGGGCGTGGACGTCTCGGGGCTGGACGCCGTCCTGATCGCCGGATACCCCGGCACGCGCGCCTCCCTGTGGCAGCAGGCGGGCCGCGCGGGCCGCTCCGGACAGGGCGCCCTGGCGGTGCTGGTGGCCCGCGACGACCCGCTGGACACCTTCCTCGTCCATCATCCCGAGGCCCTGTTCGACCAACCGGTGGAATCGACCGTCCTCGACCCCGACAACCCGTACGTCCTCGCCCCGCATCTGTGCGCCGCGGCGGCGGAGATACCGCTGACCGAGGAGGACCTCGACCTGTTCGGTCCCGCCTGCGCGGAGCTGCTGCCCCAGCTGGAGGCCGCGAAGCTGCTGCGCCGCCGCACCCGCGCCTGGCACTGGACACGCCGGGAGCGGGCCGCCGACCTGACCGACATCCGCGGCGCGGGCGGGCGGCCGGTGCAGATCGTGGAGGAGGGCACGGGCCGCCTGCTCGGCACGGTCGACGCGGGCGCCGCGCACTCCGCGGTGCACGAGGGCGCGGTGCACCTGCACCAGGGCCGCACCTACCTGGTGCGCTCGCTCGACCTGGAGGACTCGGTCGCGCTGGTCGAGCAGGCCGACCCGCCGTACTCGACGGTCGCCCGGGACACCACGTCGATCTCCGTCCTGGAGACGGACGTCGAGATCCCCTGGGGCTCCGGCCGGCTCTGCTACGGCTCGGTCGAGGTCACCAACCAGGTGGTCTCCTTCCTGCGCCGACGGCTCATCACGGGTGAGGTGCTCGGTGAGACGAAGCTCGACCTCCCTCCTCGTACGCTGCGCACGCGCGCGGTGTGGTGGACGGTCACCGAGGACCAGCTGGACGAGGCACGGATCACCCCGGAGATCCTGGGCGGCTCCCTGCACGCCGCCGAGCACGCGTCCATCGGCATGCTCCCCCTGTTCGCCACCTGCGACCGCTGGGACATCGGCGGGGTGTCCGTCCCGCTGCACCCGGACACCCTCCTGCCGACGGTGTTCGTCTACGACGGCCATCCGGGTGGCGCGGGCTTCGCGGAGCGCGCCTTCCACACCGCCCGCGCCTGGCTCGCCGCGACCCGGGAGGCCATCGCCTCCTGCGAGTGCGAGGCGGGCTGCCCCTCCTGCATCCAGTCCCCCAAGTGCGGCAACGGCAACGATCCGCTGCACAAACGGGGGGCGGTTCGGCTCCTCACGGTGCTGCTGCGCGAGGCCCCGGAGGACAAGGCTCAGGAGGACTCGGTGACGCAGGGCTGAGATCCGGGGCTTCGCGGCACCGGGCTCTGAGCTTCTGAGGCTTTGCGGCACCTGGGTGCCGGGACACCGGGAGGGCCGGCAGCACCGGGAGCACCGGGGCACCAGGGCACCAGGGCCTCTCTCGGCTTTGTGGGCGCCTTTCGGATCAAGCAGGCGGTCTAGGAGCGGCTGTGCCCGGCGCCGCGGGCAGGGGCCCGGGCGGCCCGGCTCTGGCCCTGACCTCCGCCGTGAAGGGTCCGCGCCCCGAGGCCGCTGTGACGTCCGAGGTGTCGCCCGCGATCACGCACCGAACCAGCCTGACCCTCTGGGCCGCCGCCACCCGTTGAGCCCGGGCGCAGGCGCCGGCGGTGCCCTCGGCCCAGTGGTCCGCCGCGGCGAGCGCCGCCAGGTCAGCAGCGCCGGCTGCCCGGTGCCTCACCGCGACCGCCTGCCCGAGGGCGAGCACGGCGCCGAACACCACACACAGCACGGTGATCACCCCGACGCTCCAGACGGTGGCGGAGCCCCGGTCCGAGCAGCGGGCTTCGCTGCCATGTTCGACTCGCCGGCGCCTCATGACCCGGGCTCCGCGGCGACTCCGGCTACCGCACCGGCACCGATGCCGGCACCCACGGCGGCACCGGTGGCCGTCCCCGTGTCGGCGCCTCTGCTCTCGCCTGCTCCAGCAGCGGATCCCGCACCGGCGCCCGTGCCGGGGCCTGTACCGGTGTCGGTGCCCGGCTGCGCGCCCGCGCCGACGGTCTCCTCCGCCGCTGCCACCGCCTCCTCCCGTACCTCGAACGGCAGTCCGGACAGCACCGGCGGTCTGGCCACCACCGTCACCCGGACCTGGTCACCCGCCCGGCCGACCGTCACCCGTGCCCCGCGCGGTGCCGCCTGCCGGGCCACCTCCACCACCGCGTCGGCCGGGTCCTGCCGGGCGGCGGCCCGGGCGCCGGCGCGGGCGGCGTCCACGCACTGGATCTGGGCGGCCACCACGAGCAGCCCCCAGACCAGCGCCATGGTGAACGCCACCAGCACCGACAGCACCACGGCCGACTCCGCGGTCACGAACCCGCGGTCCGACCCCCGCTCACATCCGCGCACTGAGGGCCCGTTTCACGATGGCCTGCAGTTCCGCCTTGACCTGGCCGCTGGTGACTACCTCGTAGAGCAGCAACGCGAACCCGACCGCGGCCACGATGCCCATCGCGTATTCCGAGGTCACCATCCCCCCGTCCGCGCGCCACCGCTCCCGCACCGGCACCCACAGCCTTCCGGCCTTCCGGCGCAAGCCGAACCTGCGCCTGTCGAACCTACGCATCTCGAACTCCCCTCGTTCCAGCGTTCTCGTCCGTTTCCGGGACCGCGCCATCCGCGTCCCGTGCCGTCACCGTCACCGCGTCGCCCGCGGCCGCTTCCCTCGCGCCTGCCGTCAGCCGCCACCTCCTCCCATCACGCCGCCCGCCAGCCCGATCACCACGGGCAGCACGCCGATCGCGATGAAGGCGGGCAGGAAGCACAGCCCGACCGGCGCGGAGACCAGGACGCCCGCCCGGCGCGCCCGCGCCGTGGCCGCTCTGGCCCATTCGGCCCGCGCGTCGGAGGCGAGGCGGGCCACGGGACCGGCGGCGGGCAAGCCCGACTCGTCGGCCCGCTCCAGCAGCCGGGCCAGTGCCCCGGCGCCGGGCAGACCGGCCAACCGGCGCCAGGCGTCGCACGGTTCGCCGCCGAGCCGCACCTCCGCCGCGCCCCGGTCCAGCGCGTCCCCGACGGGTCCGCCGAGGGCCTCGCCCACCGCCTGTGCGGCGATCACCGGCCCGGCCCCGGCCGCGATGCAGGCGGCCAGCAGATCCGCGGCGAGCGGGAGCTGGCGGGCCGCGAGCGCTCTGTCGACCTCCTCCGCGGGGCCCGCCTCCGATCGCCGGAGCCGCCACCGCCACAGCCCCGCGCCCACGGCGAGCGCCACGACCGCGCCGGCCGCGCCGCCGGCCAGCACCCACGCCCCGCACATCGCCCCCACGACCGGCAGCCACCGCCGCACTTGGTTCCCGACCTCGAAGGGCGCTTTCGACTCGGCCTTCACCAAGGCCAGCAGTTCGGCCACCCTGCGTCGCGCCCGGCGCCGGCGCCGGGCCATGACCAGCCACCGGGCCGCCCAGCCCACGCTCAGCAGACCGGCCGCGACTGTCCCCAGCCTGTGGACGACTTCACCGCTCATGCCGCCTCAGCTCCCCGTACGATCCGCCCCGCCCACCACACCCCGGCGCCCTCGAACACCGCTCCCGCCACCAGGCAGCCAAGCCCCGCCCCGCTGTGCAGCAGCACCCGCAGGGGGTGGGCGCCCATGGCCGAGCCGAGCAGCAGCCCGAGGGCGGGCAGCGCAGCGAGCAGCAGCGCCGTCGCCCGAGCCCCGGACAGCTGGGCCCTCAGATCCGCCCGTTGGTCCCGCTCGGCACGCAGAGCCCCGTCCAGCCGCTCGAGGCCGTCCGCGAGCCCGGCGCCCTGGTCCACGGCCACCCGCCAGCAGGCGGCGAGACCCAGCAGCCCCTCCGCGCCCGGCTGCCGGGCCGCGACGGCCAGCGCGCCCGGCACATCGCCGCCGAACCGCGCGGCCGCGACCACGCCGTCCTGCGCCTCCCCGAGCCCGCCGGAATCGCGGGCGGCCCGCAGCAGCGCCTCACCGGGCTGCCGTCCCGCGCGCACCTCCCCGGCCAGCACGCCGCACAGGCCGATCACCGCGTCCGCGCGCCGCTCCCTGGCCCGTCCGGCCTGCCGGGCCAGCCGCGTCCTGCGCAGCACCGGCACCCCGGCCGCCCCCGCGACGACCGGAATCACCGAGGCGCCCAGCAGTGCGAGCAGCAGCCCGGCCGCGAGCGACCACCATTCGGGCCTCAGTCGTCCCTGCAGTCGCCGCAGTTCACCCACGGCCCGCTCCCAGGAGAGCGGGCCGGTCGCCACCCCCGCGCCCCCGGCCAGCAGCAGCCTCGCGCGCCGCGTCCCGTGGTGCCGTCCGCCCAGCAGCCAGGCCGCGGCCCCGACACAGGCCGCCGCCGCCCCCATCGACGTCTCAGTGCTCACTTCCGTCACTCCTCTCGTCCCGCTCGCTCCCGGATGCGCCGCTCAGCAGCTCCCGCAGCCGCTCCCAGCCCCGCTCCCGGGTGAAGGCCCGCACGCCCCAGCGCAACGCCGGCACCGTCCGCACGAGGCCCGAGTCGTCCCGCTCCAGCACATGCACCTCGGCGATCCGGCGCCGCCCGGACCCGTCCCGCACGAGGTGGAGCACCACCGACAGCGCGGCCGCCAGCTGGCTGTGCAGCGCCGCCCGGTCGAGTCCGGCCGCCGTGCCGAGCGCCTCCAGCCGGGCGGGCACGTCGGCGGCGGCGTTGGCGTGCACGGTTCCGCAGCCTTCGTGGCCCGTGTTGAGCGCGGCCAGCAGGTGCACCACCTCGGGGCCCCGCACCTCGCCGATGACCAGCCGGTCGGGCCGCATCCGCAACGCCTGGCGGACGAGGTCCTCCAGGGTCACGAGGCCGGCCCCCTCCTGGTTGGCCGGCCGGGTCTCCAGCCGTACGACGTGCGGATGGTCCGGTCTCAGCTCCGCCGAGTCCTCGGCGAGCACGATCCGTTCACCGGGCTGGACCAGACCGAGCAGTGCGCTCAGCAGAGTCGTCTTGCCGCTGCCGGTGCCGCCGCTGACGAGGAAGGACAGCCGGGCCGCGAGCAGCGCCCGCAGGACCTGGTCCCCGCCGGGCGGTACGGTGCCCGCCTCGACCAGTTCCCCGAGCGTGAACGCCCGAGGTCGCACGACGCGCAGGGACAGGCAGGTGCAGCCGACGGCCACCGGGGGCAGCACCGCGTGCAGCCGGGTCCCGTCGGGCAGCCGGGCGTCTGCCCAGGGCCTGGCGTCGTCCAGCCGGCGTCCGGCCACGGCGGCCAGCCGCTGCGCGAGACGCCGTACGGCCGCCGCGTCCGGAAAGGTCACCGGCGTCAGTTCCAGGCCGCCGCCGCGGTCCACCCACACCCGGTCGGGCGCGGACACCAGGATGTCGGTGACGCCCGGATCGGCGAGAAGCGGCTCCAGCGGACCGGTCCCGACCAGCTCCGACCGCAGGTGCTCGGCCGCGCCGAGCACCTCGGCGTCCCCGAGGACCCGGCCCTGTTCGCGCAGTGCCTGGGCGACGCGCGCCGGGGTCGGTTCGGCGCCGCTCTCCGCCAGCCGGCGTCGGACCCCGTCCAGCAGGGCCATGACGTCGGCCCGGTCGAGTCCGGGCAAGGTCATCGTGGGCCTCCCGTCTCGGCCAGTGCCTGTTCCCAGAAGGCGGTGCAGAAGCGGGCCAGCGGGCCGCGGCCGGTCGCGGCGGGCGGCTTGGCGGTGCCGTGCGCGCGCTGCAGGGCCGGTTCGACGGGGACCTCGCCGGCCAGGGGCAGGCCCAGCAACCGGGCGACCTCGCGGTCGTCGAGGCCGGGCGCGTACGGCCCCCGCACCGCCACCCGGAGGTCCCCGACGACCATGCCGAGCGCCGATGCGACCCGGCCGGCGGCCGCGACCGCCCGCAGTTCGGCCGGGACGACGAGCAGGGCCAGGTCGAGCTGGGCGAGGGCTTCGGCGACCCCGTCGTCCAGACGCCGCGGGAGGTCGACGACCACCGTGCCGCCGCGCCGCCTCGCGGCCGCGAGCACCGCGCGGACGGCCTGGGCCGGGACGGCCACGCAGTCGCCGCGGTCCCAGCTGAGCACCCGCAGCGAGTGCAACCGGGGCAGCGACTCCTCCAGCGCGCCGCCGCCGACCCGGCCGCGGGAGGCGGCGAAGGCGGGCCAGCGCAATCCCTCGGCGCTCTCACCGCCGAGGAGCACGTCGAGTCCGCCGCCCAGCGGATCGGCGTCGACGAGAAGGGTGCGCAGCCCCTCGCGTGCGGCGGTGACGGCGAGGGCGCAGGCCAGTGTGGACGCACCGGCCCCACCCCGGCCGCCGACGACCCCGACCGTCAGGGCCGGACGGCCGACGCCCTCGGCGACGTCCGCGATCCGGTCGACCAGCCACTGCTCTCCGTCGGGCAGCATCAGGACGTGGTCCGCGCCGATCTGCACGGCCCTTCTCCACACCCCGGAGTCGTCCTGGTCGCGGCCGACCAGCACCACTCCGCGCCGGCGCGCCGCTCCGCGCAGGCGGCGGGCCGCGTCGTCGCCGACCAGGACGAGCGGGGCCGCTTCCCAGCCACCGCCGTGATCGGGTACACCGTGATGCACTTCGGGCGTGGCGCCCGCGGCCGCGCACAGGCGCAGCAGATCGTCCAGCAGATCCGCGTCCTCGGTGACGATGAGCGGCCGTCCCGGCAGACCTCCGGTGGCCGGTGCCGGGTCGTGGGCGACGGTTCCGGTCACGTGCGCTCCCCCTTCCCATGTCCTCCGCGCGGCCTCCGCGGCCCCGCGATTCCCAAAGATGTGAAGGACCGGCGAGCGGCGCTCTGTGCGAGGCGGCAGAAACCGGCCATAGGCACTCCGGCAATCGGAACCGGCCATGAACTCGCCGGCGTCGGAGTGCGTGGGAATCACGGTGCAGCGATCCGGGAAATCGTGTGGATCTTGGTGGAAAACCGTGTACAACTCAGCGGTTGTGAATATCGCGGTCACCCATACCGGTGAGCCTTGAGCCGCCCTCTCCGCGACTTCCACAGAGCAGCGCTTCAATTACTCAGAGTGACGACTCACGGGCACGGCAGAGTCCGGTCGGCATCGGGCGCGACCGGTCGCGAGACATGTTGAAAAGGGGAGAAAATGCGTCCGGACATGCGACGACCCCCGCCGGGGGGGAGAGCGGGGGTCGTCCCCACGGCCGACTCGGGGGGGGAGGAGTCGGACCGGGTTAGCACGGTCGCGAACGATCCGTGACTTCCATGGTGTACCCGAGAGCCTTCTCAGGCAAACCCACGCGCCCCACCTTACGCCGAATGGTGGGCGCATATGCTCAGGGACGTGGAAAACCACTCCTTGCCCCGCGCAGCAGCCTTCTTTGACCTGGACAAGACGGTCATTGCGAAGTCGAGCACGCTCACCTTCAGCAAGTCCTTCTACCAGGGCGGGCTGATCAACCGCAGGGCCGCGCTGCGTACCGCGTACGCCCAGTTCGTCTTCCTGGCCGGCGGCCTCGACCACGATCAGATGGAGCGGATGCGCCAGTACCTCTCCGCGATGTGCCGAGGCTGGAACGTCCAGCAGGTGAAGGAGATCGTCGCCGAGACCCTGCACGACCTGATCGACCCGATCATCTACGACGAGGCGGCCTCCCTCATCGAGGAGCACCACACCGCCGGACGCGACGTGGTGATCGTGTCCACCTCGGGCGCCGAGGTGGTCGAGCCGATCGGGGACCTGCTGGGCGCCGACCGCGTGGTGGCCACGCGCATGGTGGTGGGCGACGACGGCTGCTTCACCGGGGAGGTGGAGTACTACGCGTACGGCCCGACCAAGGCGGAGGCCGTCAGGGAACTGGCCGTGTCCGAGGGGTACGACCTGGACCGCTGCTACGCCTACAGCGACTCGGCGACCGACCTGCCCATGCTCCAGGCGGTCGGGCACCCGCACGCCGTGAACCCGGACCGCACGCTGCGCCGCGAGGCGGTCGCACGCGGGTGGCCGGTCATGGAGTTCGCCCGGCCGGTCCGGCTCAAGCAGCGGATCCCCGGATTCTCGGTACCGCCGCGTCCGGCTCTCGTGGCGGCGGCGGCCCTCGGAGCGGCCGCCGCGACCGCGGGCCTCGTCTGGTACGCGAGCCGGCGCAGGGGCGTCGCCGCCACCTGACCGGTTTACCGCCGTTTGGACCTGAAAGTAAAGAAGTGCGGGCAGGGGTTCCACTTACTCCGGGGGTGCAGTACAAAGGTTTCAGGCCCGCGAGACCACAGGACATCCGTGAGGATCCCCTACTACTACGCACTGGCCCCACGGACCCCGCATGAACACCGGGCACCCACGCGACGTCGACCCGTCGATTACGGGCCAGCCGCACCAGGTGACGGGCAAAGACCCCGACCTGATGGGCAGATATCGAGGACGCTTGGTAACCCGGTGAGCATGCCAGCGGCGGTACGAGAACTCGTACCGCCGCAACCCCTGTCCGGCCCCCTCGCGGGGGCCTTTCCCATGTGTCCCGCGCTCAGGGCTCAGGCGGCCCCGCGCTGCAGCGCCTCGCATACCGCGGTGGACTCGCGCACCCCGAGCTCGACCGCGCGGCCGCAGTGGGCGATCCAGGCGGCCATGCCCTCGGGGGTGCCGGAGACGTACCCGTCGAGCGCGGCCAGGTAGGCCGCGCGTCCCAGCTCGGCGTGACCCACCTCGGACGGGCAGACCGCCTTGGGGTCGAGGCCGCTGCCGATCAGGACGATCCGCTCGGCCGTGCGCGCGACGAGGCCGTTGTGCGAGGTGAAGGGGCGCAGCGCGAGAAGTTCGCCGTGCACCACCGCCGCGGTGACCAGCGCCGGCGCCGAGGAGCCGGCGATGATCAGGTCCGCCAGGCCCTCCAGCCGGCCCGACACCTCCCTGGCGTCCGGCAGCGGCAGCTCGAGCAGCGGCTCGTCGACCGGTTCGCCCGCCTGGCGCGGACGGCCGACGTCGTCGCCCTGGGTCGCGGCGGCCACCAGATGGAGCCGGGCCAGCACGCGCAGGGGGGACTGCCGCCAGATGGACAGGAGCTGACCCGCCTCGGCGGTCAGCCTGAGCGCCGCGCCCACGACCATCGCCTCGGCGTCGGCGCTGAAGTCGGAGCGCCGCCGCACCTCCTCCAGGGCCCAGTCGGCGCCGGACAGCGCGGCCGAGCCGCGGGCGCCGCGCAGCGCGGCCTCTGAGGTGATCTCGTTGCTGCGGCGGCGCATGACCCGGTGCCCGTAGACCCGGTCCACGGCCTTGCGCACGGACTCCACGGACTCGGCCACGCCGGGCAGCGAGCCCAGGGCCGCGAGCGGATCGGCGGTCGCGCCTGTCGTACTCATGAGTACGACCCTACGCACCCGACCGCCCCACCCCACGAAGGAGTGGTCTTCTTCACTCCTCTCGACACATAGAGCTATCGGTTCACTACTGTTGGTGAACATGAAAATTGCTTTCGTCGGGAAGGGCGGCAGCGGCAAGACCACGCTCTCCTCCCTCTTCATCCGCCACCTCGTGGCTGCGGGCGCCCCGGTGCTCGCCATCGACGCCGACATCAACCAGCACCTCGGCCCGGCGCTCGGCCTCGACGAGGCGCAGGCGGCCGCGCTGCCCGCGATGGGCGAGCGGCTGCCGCTGATCAAGGACCATCTGCGCGGCTCCAACCCGCGCATCGCCTCGGCCGCGACGATGATCAAGACGACCCCGCCCGGCGAGGGTTCGCGGCTGGTGCGGGTGCGGGAGCCGAACGCGGTGTACGACGCCTGCGCGCGTCCGGTGGAACTCGACGGCGGCGCGGTCCGTTTGATGGTCACCGGCCCCTTCACGGACGCCGACCTGGGGGTCGCCTGCTACCACTCCAAGACGGGAGCGGTGGAGCTGTTCCTCAACCACCTCGTCGACGGCCCCGACGAGTACGTCGTGGTCGACATGACGGCGGGTTCGGACTCCTTCGCGTCCGGCCTGTTCACCCGCTTCGACATGACGTTCCTCGTCGCCGAGCCGACCCGGAAGGGGGTCTCCGTCTACCGCCAGTACAAGGAGTACGCCCGCGACTTCGGCGTGGCCCTGAAGGTCGTCGGCAACAAGGTCCAGGGGCAGGACGACGTCGACTTCCTCCGCGCGGAGGCCGGTGACGACCTGCTGGTGACGGTCGGGCACTCGGACTGGGTGCGTGCGATGGAGAAGGGGCGCCCGCCCCGGTTCGGTCTTCTGGAGGAGGCCAACGTCCGCTCCCTGCAGACGCTCCGGGCCGCCGCCGACGCCACGTACGAACGGCGCGACTGGGAGCGCTACACGCGCCAGATGGTCCACTTCCACCTGCGCAACGCGGAGGCCTGGGGCAACGAGCGCACCGGGGTCGATCTGGCGGCGCAGATCGACCCCGGGTTCGTGCTCGGCGAGGGCCTGGCGGCTCCGGTATGACGCCTACTGCTTGACCGCCGGCGCCCCGGGAACGCCCTTGGGCGCCGGGGCCGGCCGCCCGGACATGAGGGACGCCCAGCCCTGCCGGGGTGCCTCGCCCACCTTCAGGGTGCGCAGCTTGGCCAGTGTCTGCGGGTTCTGCGCGTCCAGCCAGTCGGCGAGCTGGTGGAAGGAGACGCAGCGCACCTCGGGCTTGTTGCACACCTCCTTCACCACCTCGTCGATGGCGCGCATGTAGGTGCCGCCGTTCCAGGACTCGAAGTGGTTGCCGATGATCAACGGCGCGCGGTTGCCGTCGTAGGCGCGGTAGAAGCCCTTGAGCAGGCCGTCACGCATCTGGTCGCCCCAGTAGTCGTACATGTCGGGGTCGCCCTGGGTCTGCGTGCCGGACTGGTTGACCATGAAGTTGTAGTCCATGGTCAACTGCTCGTAGGTGTGCCCCGGGAAGGGGACCAGCTGCATCGACAGGTCCCACAGGCCGTCCTTCTTATCGGGCCACACCTGGTCGCCGACTCCGCTGGAGTCGTAGCGGAAGCCGAGTTGGCGGGCCGCCTTCCTGAAGTTCTTCTGCCCTTCCAGGCAAGGGGTCCGGGCGCCGATCAGCTCCTTGTCGTAGTCGAAGGGCAGGGGGGCGGTCTTCTCCATGCCGGTGTTGGTCCGCCAGTTCTTCACGAACTGCTTGGCCTGGGCGATCTCGCTCTTCCACTCCTGCACCGACCACTCGCCGACGCCGCCGTCGGGACCGCAGAAGTGTCCGTTGAAGTGGGTGCCGATCTCGTTGCCCTCGAGCCAGGCCAGCCGCACCTGCTTGAGGGTGTCGGAGATGCCCCGCGCGTCGTTGAAGCCGATCTCCGAGCTGCCCGGGGCGTGTTGCGGCGGTCTGTAGAGCTCGCGTTTCTCCTCCGGCAGCAGGTACACGCCGCTGAGGAAGTACGTCATGGTCGCGTTGTTCTCCTTGGAGACCTTGCGGAAGTGGGAGAACAGCTTCTGGCTGTCCTCCCCCGCGCCGTCCCAGGAGAACACCACGAACTGGGGAGGTTTCTGACCGGGCTTGAGCCGCTCGGGGACGGGCAGGTGC
This sequence comes from Streptomyces sp. NPDC003720, assembly GCF_042875075.1. Taxonomy (NCBI): domain Bacteria; kingdom Bacillati; phylum Actinomycetota; class Actinomycetes; order Kitasatosporales; family Streptomycetaceae; genus Streptomyces; species Streptomyces sp. NPDC003720. The sequence continues at coordinate 505,505 of NZ_JBIANZ010000004.1, read as the reverse complement.
GGCTGCCCTCCGGTGTACGCGGTGGACCCGTCACCGATCAGACGGAGCACGCTGTTGGGCGCAGGCGCCCCCTGCCTGGGGCCGGACGCTCCTTGCTTCGGGCCGTCGCCGCCGGACGAGCAACCGGCCAGCGACGCGGTACAGGCCGCGGCGACCATGGCGCCCACGGCGATCCTCTGGGTGGCGGCCATCTTCCGCCCCACCTTCTTCCTTCTCTCAGGCAAACGCTGATGAGGGCGTTTTCAGGTGATGTGCCGGGTTGTGCCGACAGCGCCGCCAAGGTCGCACGGGCCCGAGAAGGAATTAGTACGACAAGCCGATGAAATGATCGCTTCGCCCGCAGAGGTGACTGTTTACCCCATTTGCGACTAAAAGCTATGCATGACCTTTACTCTGCATTACGGTTCGTTTACGAAGCGTTGATCCCGCCACTGCACGCCGTGATCCCACGGCCGCGACCGAGCCCCCCACCGACGGGGCACCACCCCGTACGCGACCGCGCCACCCGGAGGAGACGGGACCATGACCGCCTGCGCACCCACCCACACCCACCACTCACACCGGCCGCACAGCCCGCCCCGCGCCCCGCGCCGCCGCCTCGTCCAGGGCGCCGACGTGTCCGCGTCCATCGCGGTCTTCCTGATCGCCCTGCCCCTGTCCCTCGGTATCGCCCTCGCGACCGGCGCCCCGCTCCAGGCCGGCCTGGTCGCCGCCGCGGTCGGCGGGCTGGTGGCCGGCCGGCTCGGCGGCTGCCCGCTGCAGGTCAGCGGCCCCGCCGCCGGACTCACCGTGGTCACCGCCGACCTCATCCACCGCTACGGCTGGCGGACCACCTGCGGCATCACTGTCCTCGCCGGCCTCGCCCAACTGGGCCTGGGCTGCCTGCGCGTGGCCCGCGGCGCACTCGCCGTCAGTCCCGCCGTGGTGCACGGCATGCTCGCCGGCATCGGCGTCACCATCGCCGTCGCCCAGCTGCACATCGTGCTCGGCGGCAGCCCGGACAGTTCCGTCCTCGCCAACCTGCGCGCCCTGCCCGCTCAACTCGCGGAGCTGGACCCGGCCGCCCTGTCGATGAGCGCGCTGACCCTGACCCTGCTGCTGGCCTGGCCGCGCCTCCCCGGCCGCGCCGGCCGGCTGCTGCGCAGGGTCCCGGCCGCCCTGGTGGCCGTCACCGGAGCCACTGTCACCGCCACGCTGACCGGACTGGTGCTGCCCCGGGTGGACCTGCCGTCCTGGAGCAGTCACGCGCTGGCCGGGCTGCCCGAGGGCCCGGGGCTCGGCATCGCCGCCGCCGTGCTCACCACCACGCTGGTGTGCAGTGTGCAGTCACTGCTCGGCGCGGTCGCCGTGGACAAGCTGGTCGCCGCCCGGCCCGGGCCTCTGGTCGGGCGCTCGGACCTCGACCGCGAACTGCTCGGCCAGGGCGCCGCCAACATCGTCTCGGGGGCGCTCGGCGGACTGCCCGTGGCGGGGGTGGCCGTGCGGAGCACCGCGAACGTGAACTCGGGTGCGGTGAGCCGGAACTCCACGATGCTGCACGGCGTTCTCGTAGTAGCCGCCGCACTGCTGATGGTCCCGCTCCTGGAGTGGATCCCGCTCGCCTCGCTCGCCGCCCTGGTGATGGCCGTCGGCATCCAGATGGTGTCCCTGAACCACATCCGCACGGTGACCCGCCACCGTGAAGTGCTGGTGTACGTCGCCACCACACTCGGCGTGGTGGTCCTCGGCGTCCTGGAGGGTGTGGCCCTCGGGGTCGGCGTGGCGGTCGCCCTCGCCCTGCACCGCCTCGCCCACACCCGCATCACGCACACGGAGAAGGAAGGAGTCCATCACGTACACGTCCGGGGCCAGCTGACGTTCCTCGCCGTGCCCCGGCTCAGCAGAGCCCTGCATCTCGTACCCCAAGGGGTCCACGCCGTCGTGGAGTTGGACGGCTCGTTCATGGACCACGCGGCGTACGAGTCGCTGCAGGACTGGCAGAACACGCACACCGCGCGGGGCGGCACCGCCGAGCTGACCGGTCGGCGGGGCGGAGTCCGCTCGTCGGATCCCGGTCCGTCCGCGGTGTGCCGGTGCCGGCCGTGGACGCCCTGGCGCAACCACCGGGCCTGCTTCGCACAGGTCCCCAGCACACCCGTCACCCACGAACTCGCCCGTGGCATCAGCTCGTTCCAGCGGAACACCGCCCCGCTGGTGCGCGAGGAGCTGGCGCGGCTCGCGCGGGAGGGGCAGCAGCCCTCGCAGCTCTTCCTCACCTGCGCCGACTCCCGGCTGGTCACGTCGATGATCACCGCCAGCGGTCCCGGCGACCTGTTCGTCGTCCGCAACATCGGCAATCTGGTGCCGCCGCCGGGCGAGGAGCACGGCGACCACTCGGTGGCGGCCGCCATCGAGTACGCGGTGGACGTGCTCGGGGTGCGGTCGATCACGGTGTGCGGGCACTCCGGGTGCGGGGCCATGCAGGCGCTGCTGGCCGCCGAGCCCGGCGGCCCGGCGACCCCGCTGAAGCGGTGGCTCGGACACGGGCGGCCGAGCCTCGCCCGGCTGGCCGGCGACCACGGTGACCGGCCCCGGCTGGCCGGGCGGCCGCCCGCCGACGCCGTGGAGCAGCTGTGCCTGACCAACGTGGTCCAGCAGCTGGAGCACCTGCGGGCGCACGAGACGATCGCGCGTGCCCTGCAGGCCGGTGCGCTGGAGCTGCACGGGATGTACTTCCACGTGGGCGAGGCGCAGGCCTATCTGCTCGACGGGAGCGGGGACGGCGCCGCGGTGTTCGAGCATGTGGAGGGAGCTGCGGGAAAGGAGGCGGAAGAGGAGGCTGGACAGGAGACCGGGACGGCCCCGGAGCTGCGAAGTCCCGTTTGATCCCCGAGCCGGGTCGACAGGTCTAAACCAATTTGGCCGTCGACCCTTGTCATCGGACCCCCGCGTCTGATGAGCTGTGGCCTGGGACACAACGGACACCCTGGGAAAGGGAGATGTCGTGAGCAACGAAAGCCTGGCCAACCTCTTGAAGGAGGAGCGACGCTTCGCGCCGCCCGCCGACCTGGCCGCGAACGCCAACGTCGGGGCCGAGGCGTACGAACAGGCCAAGGCTGACAGGCTCGGCTTCTGGGCCGAGCAGGCCCGCCGGCTGACCTGGGCCAAGGAACCGTCCGAGACGCTGGACTGGTCGAACCCGCCGTTCGCGAAGTGGTTCAAGGACGGCGAGCTGAACGTCGCGTACAACTGCGTGGACCGGCACGTGGAGGCCGGGCACGGGGACCGGGTCGCCATCCACTTCGAGGGCGAGCCCGGCGACAGCCGCTCGATCACCTACGCGGAGCTGAAGGACGAGGTCTCCAAGGCGGCCAACGCGCTGCTGGAGCTCGGGGTCCGCAAGGGCGACCGGGTCGCCATCTACATGCCGATGATCCCGGAGACCGCGATCGCGATGCTGGCCTCGGCCCGGATCGGCGCGGCGCACTCGGTGGTGTTCGGCGGTTTCTCGGCGGACGCGCTCGCCACCCGGATCCAGGACGCCGACGCCAAGGTCGTCATCACCTCCGACGGCGGCTACCGGCGCGGCAAGCCCTCCGCGCTCAAGCCCGCCGTGGACGAGGCGATCACCAAGGTCGACAACGTCGAGCACGTGCTCGTGGTGCGCCGCACCGGGCAGGACGTCGCCTGGGACGGCGAGCGGGACGTGTGGTGGCACGAGCTGGTGGACCGGCAGTCCGCCGAGCACACCCCGGAGGCGTTCGACGCGGAGCACCCGCTGTTCATCCTTTACACCTCGGGCACCACCGGTAAGCCGAAGGGCATCCTGCACACCTCCGGCGGCTACCTGACCCAGACGGCGTACACGCACTGGGCGGTGTTCGACCTCAAGCCGGAGACGGACGTCTACTGGTGCACGGCGGACGTCGGCTGGGTCACCGGGCACTCGTACATCGTGTACGGGCCGCTGGCCAACGGCGCGACCCAGGTCATGTACGAGGGCACCCCGGACACCCCGCACCAGGGGCGCTTCTGGGAGATCGTGGAGAAGTACCGGGTCACGATCCTCTACACCGCGCCGACCGCGATCCGCACGTTCATGAAGTGGGGCGACGACATCCCCGCGCAGTTCGACCTGTCGTCGCTGCGGGTGCTCGGGTCCGTCGGCGAGCCGATCAACCCCGAGGCGTGGATCTGGTACCGCAAGCACATCGGCGCCGACGCCACCCCGGTCGTGGACACCTGGTGGCAGACGGAGACCGGCGCGATGATGATCTCGCCGCTGCCCGGCGTCACCGAGGCCAAGCCCGGCTCGGCGCAGCGCCCGCTGCCCGGCATCAGCGCGACCGTCGTGGACGACGAGGCGAACGAGGTGCCGGACGGAGGCGGCGGCTACCTCGTGCTCACCGAGCCGTGGCCGTCGATGCTGCGCACCATCTGGGGCGACGACCAGCGGTTCATCGACACCTACTGGTCGCGCTTCGAGGGCAAGTACTTCGCCGGCGACGGCGCGAAGAAGGACGACGACGGGGACATCTGGCTGCTGGGCCGGGTGGACGACGTGATGCTGGTGTCCGGCCACAACATCTCCACCACCGAGGTGGAGTCGGCGCTGGTCTCGCACCCGTCGGTCGCCGAGGCGGCCGTCGTCGGCGCCGCCGACGAGACCACCGGCCAGGCCATCGTCGCCTTCGTCATCCTGCGCGGCTCGGCGTCCGAGGACGACAAGCTGATCGGCGCGCTGCGCGACCACGTGGGCGCCACGCTCGGCCCGATCGCCAAGCCGAAGCGGGTCCTGCCGGTGGCGGAGCTGCCGAAGACCCGCTCCGGCAAGATCATGCGCCGGCTCCTGCGGGATGTCGCCGAGAACCGTCAGCTCGGTGACGTCACGACGCTGACCGACTCCACGGTCATGGACTTCATCCAGGCGAAGCTCCCGGCCGCGCCGAGCGAGGACTAGGGCCGCACCGCGGGCGGCGGCGCCGTCCGCACGGCCGCGGGACCGGCCGGAAGGGGCGCCCGGCGCGAACACGCCGGGTGCCCCTTTTGCGTCTGATGTTCGGATCGCCGGGTGCATCCCGCGACGACCTTGGGTAACCTCGGCAGTGCTCGATGTGAAAGAGCCTCAAGGTGCGCCGGGAAGTCTGGTCGGCATGTGCTCAGTCCTGCCCACCACACCCGGAGGTCCCCACCGTGGCCGCCCCCCGTGACACCGCGTCCTCCACCTCGACCGGCCGCAAGGTCCTCGGGCGCCTGTCCCTGCCCGAGCGGACCGTGGTCGCGGACGCGCTGCGCACCGAGACCGTGGGCGGCGTCCTGCTGCTCGCCGCCGCCGTCACCGCGCTGGTCTGGGCGAACATCCCGGCACTGAGCCATGGCTACGAGGCCGTCAGCGACTTCCACTTCGGCCCCGCCGCGCTCGGCCTGAACCTGTCCGTGGCGCACTGGGCCGCCGACGGGCTGCTCGCCGTCTTCTTCTTCGTCGCCGGGATCGAGCTCAAGCGCGAGCTGGTCGCCGGTGACCTGCGCGATCCCAGGGCGGCGGTGCTGCCCGTGGTCGCGGCGCTGTGCGGGATGGCCGTACCCGCGCTCGTCTACACCCTGACCAACCTCGCCGGGCACGGCTCCACCGACGGCTGGGCGGTGCCCACCGCCACCGACATCGCCTTCGCGCTGGCCGTCCTCGCGGTCATCGGCACCGCGCTGCCCAGCGCCCTGCGGGCCTTCCTGCTGACCCTGGCGGTCGTCGACGACCTCTTCGCGATCCTGATCATCGCCGTCTTCTTCACCGAACGGATCGACCTGGCCGCGCTCGGCGGAGCCGTCGCCGGGCTGGTGGTCTTCTGGCTGCTGCTGCGCGCGGGGGTGCGCGGCTGGTACGTGTACGTGCCGCTCGCGGTGGTCGTCTGGGCGCTGATGTACAACAGCGGCGTGCACGCCACCATCGCCGGCGTGGCGATGGGCCTGATGCTGCGCTGCACCACCCGCGAGGGCGAGGAGCACTCGCCGGGCGAGCGCATCGAGCATCTGGTGCGGCCGCTGTCGGCCGGGCTCGCCGTACCGCTGTTCGCGCTGTTCAGCGCCGGCGTGTCGGTGTCCGGCAGGGCGCTCGGGGACGTCTTCACCCGGCCCGAGACGCTCGGCGTGGTGCTCGGGCTGGTCGTGGGCAAGGCGCTCGGCATCTTCGGCGGCACCTGGCTGACCGTGCGCTTCACCCGGGCCTCGCTCAGCCAGGACCTCGCCTGGGCCGACGTCTTCGCGGTGTCCTCGCTCGCCGGGATCGGCTTCACCGTCTCGCTCCTCATCGGCGAGCTGGCCTTCGACGGCGACATGGCGCTCACCGACGAGGTGAAGGCGGCCGTCCTCTGCGGCTCGCTGATCGCGGCCGTGTGCGCCACGGTGCTGCTGAAGATACGCAACGCCCGGTACCGCAGGCTCTGGGAGGACGAGGAGCGCGACGAGGACGAGGACGGCATCCCGGACGTCTACGAGCAGGACGACCCGGCGTACCACCTGCGGATGGCGGAGATCCTCGAGCGCAAGGCCGCCGACCACCGGCGCATCGCCGCCGAGAAGGCCGCCGCGGCGCGCCACGGGCTATAGGAAGTACGGGGCGGGGCAGGCGTTGAGGACGGCCGTCCGGCATGATCTGACGAGACGGTACAAATCAAGACGGCACTCGAGACGTCACACGGCACGCGAGACTTCAAAGGGAGAACGCGATGAGCGCACCCGACGGCAGCCCGGTCGGCGCCGAACGCAGCATCGGCCAGCTGTTCGCCTCGGCGACGACCGAGATGTCTGCGCTGGTGCACGACGAGATCGCGCTGGCCAAGGCCCAGCTCAAGCAGGACGTCAAGCGGGGGGCGACCAGCGGCGGCGCGTTCAGCGCCGCCGGCATGCTGCTGCTGTTCTCCCTGCCCATGCTCAACTTCGCGCTGGCGTACGGCATCCGCACCTGGAGCGGCTGGAACCTCGCGGTCTGCTTCCTGCTGTCCTTCGCGGCCAACGTGCTGGTCGCCGCGCTGCTCGCGCTGATCGGCGTGATGTTCGCCAAGAAGGCGAAGAAGAGCCAGGGCCCGCAGAAGGTCGCCGCGTCCGTGAAGGAGTCGGCGAGCGTCCTGCAGAACGCCAAACCGCACCCGCGCCCCGAGCTTCCGCAGGAGCGTGCGCCCCAGGCCATCGAAGCTGTGGCACGCTCGTCCTCATGACGGAACCCGCCGCGGCAGCGGCCGTACGGATCGACCTTCCCTCCGGGGAGAAGGTGACACACCGGGACGTCGCCGCCAACGGCGCGCGGTTCCACATCGCCGAGCTCGGCGACGGCCCCCTGGTGCTGCTGCTGCACGGTTTCCCGCAGTTCTGGTGGACATGGCGCCATCAGCTCGTCGCGCTCGCCGAGGCGGGCTACCGGGCGGTGGCGATGGACCTGCGGGGGGTCGGCGGCAGCGACCGCACCCCGCGCGGGTACGACCCCGCCAACCTCGCCCTGGACGTCACCGGGGTGATCCGCTCCCTCGGCGAGCCGGACGCCGCGCTGGTCGGCCACGACCTGGGCGGCTATCTGGCGTGGACGGCGGCGGCGATGCGGCCCAAGCTCGTGCGGCGGCTCGCGGTCGTCTCGATGCCGCACCCCCGGCGCTGGCGTGCCGCGATGCTCCGGGACGCCCGGCAGACGGCGGCCGGCTCCTACATCTGGGGGTTCCAGCGGCCCTGGATCCCGGAGCGCCAACTCACCGCCGACGGCGGCGCGCTGGTGGGCCGGCTGATCCGGGAGTGGTCCGGGCCGCGGCTGCCGGAGGACGAGGCCGTGGAGAACTACCAGCGGGCCATGTGCATCCCGTCCACCGCGCACTGCTCGATCGAGCCGTACCGCTGGCTGGTGCGCTCCCTGGTCCGCCCGGACGGCATCCAGTTCAACCGCAGGATGAAGCGGCCGGTGCGCGTGCCCACGCTGCATCTGCACGGCTCGCTCGACCCGGTGGCCCGCACGCGCAGCGCGGCCGGCTCGGGCGAGTACGTCGAAGCCCCGTACCGCTGGCGGCTGTTCGACGGGCTCGGGCACTTCCCGCACGAGGAGGACCCGGCGGCCTTCTCCGCGGAACTGGTCAACTGGCTGCGGGATCCCGAACCGGACCGGTGAGGGGACGGACGCGGTGGGTACCCGTCCGCCGAACACCCGTTCCGCGAACGGCCACATGCCCGCCGCATAGGCCAATTGGGGGGCGCGGACGCGGTTATCGACCTTCGGGCGGGGCAGATGTCGGGGTATGGGCTGGACGCACGACTACAGTGACGCACCCCGCAACCGCCGCTCGGCCTCCGGGCTGAGCTCCCCGCAGCGAGGCACTCCGCGGCTCGCGGAGGCGGACCTCAGGGTGGGAATTCCGCGTATCCTGCGCCGCCGGGCCCGCTGGGTCTCGGTACGTCTGCGTCACCCGCGCGGCTGATCCGCCGCACGGGGTCGTCACCGCGGCCGGTCCCCCGCCTCCGGGATCACAGGGCGCAGCTGTCGGTGCCCACCTGCTGGTTCGCGGTGCGGCCCCGGGCGATGTCCTGCTGGATCTCGTCCGCCGTGAGGGCGTAGCCGGTGTCGGCGTCGTCGAGGGACTTGGCGAACACCACTCCGTAGACCCTGCCGTCGGGCGTGAGCAGCGGGCCGCCGGAGTTGCCCTGACGGACGGTCGCGTACAGGGAGTAGACGTCCCGGCCGACCGTGCCGCGGTGGTAGATGTCCGGGCCGTTGGCGGTGATGCGTCCGCGCACCCGCGCGGCCCGCACGTCGTAGGAGCCGTTCTCCGGGAAGCCCGCGACGATCGCGCCGTCGCCGCCGGACGCGTCCTGGGTGCTGAACTTCAGGGCGTTCGCCGTGAGGTCCGGTACGTCGAGCACGGCGATGTCGCGCTTCCAGTCGTACAGGACGACCTTCGCGTCGTACTTGCGGCCCACTCCGCCTATCTGGACGGTGGGCTCGTCGACGCCGCCGACGACGTGCGCGTTGGTCATGACACGCCGGTCGGCGAAGACGAAGCCGCTGCCCTCAAGGACCTTGCCGCAGCTCTGCGCGGTGCCGGTGACCTTGACGATGGACCGCTGGGCGCGCGTGGCGACCGCGCTGTTCGCCAGGGCCGGGTCGGGCGGCTCCACGTCCTTGATCGGCTCGTTGGAGAAGGGGCTGAAGACCTGCGGGAAGCCGTTCTGGGCGAGGACCGAGGTGAAGTCCTGGAACCATGTGTCCGCCTGCGCGGGCAGCGCCTCGGAGACGCCGAGCAGCACCTTGGAGCTGCGGACCTCCTTGCCCAGCGTCGGCAGGGTCGTCTGGGCGAGGGCGGAGCCGATCAGCCAGGCGACGAGCAGCATCGCGACGACGTTGACGAGGGCGCCGCCGGTGGCATCCAGCGCGCGGGCCGGGGACCAGGTGATGTAGCGGCGCAGTTTGTTGCCCAGGTGGGTGGTCAGGGCCTGGCCGACGGAGGCGCAGACGATGACGACGACCACGGCGACGACGGCCGCGGTGGTGCCCACCGGGGCGTTGTCGGAGACGGCGTCCCAGATGACGGGCAGCGTGTACACGGCGACGAGGCCGCCGCCGAGGAACCCGATCACCGACAGGATGCCGACGACGAAGCCCTGGCGGTAGCCCACGACCGCGAACCACACGGCCGCGGCCAGCAACAGGATGTCCAGCACGTTCACTGCTTCAGGCCTCGCCTACTCCACTCCGGTCCCAGCAGCCTCGGCCGGGGGTCCGAGGGCCCGCGGCGCAGCCGCCGACGTCACTGCCCTCGGGCGAACACAGCACGGGGTTCACCCTGTCATGACCGCCAGTCGAGCGGGACCTGCTTGTCCCGGTCCCAGGGCCGCTCCCAGCCCGCGTAGTGCAGCAGACGGTCGATCACTCCGGCGGTGAAACCCCAGACCAGGGCCGATTCGACCAGGAATGCCGGACCCCGGTGGCCGCTCGGGTGGACGGCGGTGGCCCGGTGGGCGGGGTCCGTGAGATCCGCCACGGGGACGGTGAAGACGCGGGCCGTCTCGTTGGGATCGACGACGCCGACCGGGCTGGGCTCGCGCCACCAGCCGAGCACGGGGGTGACGACGAAGCCGCTGACCGGGATGTAGAGCGCGGGCAGCACGCCGAAGAGCTGGACGCCGGACGGGTCGAGGCCGGTCTCCTCCTCGGCCTCGCGCAGCGCGGCTCTGAGCGGTCCGTCGCCCGCCGGGTCGCCGTCCTCCGGGTCGAGGGCGCCGCCCGGGAAGGACGGCTGGCCGGCATGGGAGCGCAGGGAGCCGGCCCGCTCCATGAGCAGCAGCTCGGGGCCTCGCTCGCCCTCGCCGAAGAGGATCAGCACGGCCGACTGCCGTCCCGAGCCGTTCTCCGGCGGCAGGAAGCGGCTGAGCTGGAGCGGCTGGACCGTCCGCGCCGCCCGCACCACCGGGTCCAGCCAGTCGGGAAGGCCCTCCTCGCTCAGTGTCACCGGCCCTCTGTGCGTGTCGTGCGTCTCGTGCGTGTACGTCATCGCCACCCCCGTCCTGCCGTGTCCAACGCCCGAGGGCACCGAGATCGTTCCGTCATCCGGCCCCCAGCGGCGGCGCGGGCCTGCCGCCGGCGTCGAGGTAGGCCTGCGGCGGCTTCAGTCGCTGGCCGGGGAGGCCGCCCTTCTCGTACTTCAGGAGCTTCTTCGCCTTCTCCGGGTCGGTCTCGCCCTCGCCGTAGGCCGGGCAGAGCGGGGCGATGGGGCAGGCGCCGCAGGCGGGCTTGCGGGCGTGGCAGATGCGGCGGCCGTGCCAGATCACGTGGTGGGACAGGTCGGTCCAGTCGCTCTTGGGGAACAGGGCGCCGACGGCCGCCTCGATCTTGTCGGGGTCGGTCTCGTCGGTCCACTGCCAGCGCCGGACCAGCCGCTGGAAGTGCGTGTCCACGGTGATCCCGGGGCGCCCGAAGGCGTTGCCCAGGACGACGAAGGCGGTCTTGCGGCCCACGCCGGGCAGCTTGACCAGTTCCTCCAGTTTTCCGGGCACCTGGCCGCCGAAGTCCTCGGCGAGGGCCTTCGAGAGGCCTATGACCGACCTGGTCTTGGCCCGGAAGAACCCGCAGGGGCGCAGGATCTCCTCGACCTCCTCCGGGTTGGCCGCCGCGAGGTCCTCGGGCGTGGGGTACTTGGCGAAGAGCGCCGGGGTGGTCTGGTTGACCCTCAGGTCGGTGGTCTGGGCCGACAGGACCGTGGCGACCAGGAGCTGGAACGGGTTCTCGAAGTCCAGCTCCGGGTGGGCGTAGGGGTAGACCTCGGCGAGCTCGCGGTTGATGCGGCGGGCGCGGCGGACCAGCGCGGTGCGCGACTCCCCGGCCGGCGGCTTCACGGCGATCTTCTTGACCGGCGCGGACTTCTTCACCGGCACGGCCTTCTCGGCGCCCACTGCCTTCTCGGCCGGTGCGACCTTTTTGGACGATTTGTCGCTTTTACTACTACTGCCGGGACCCTGTTCGCCCACAGCGGAATCTCGACGTGCAACCACCCGTGCAGCCCCCTTGCCCTGTGCTCTCACCGGCGTTTTGGACACCCGGCCAGCCTAAAGCCCGGCACCGACATCCGCCCCGGACCCGGGGGATCGGCCCCCGATTGGACCCCTGCCGCGTACCCCGGGACATCTGTGCGGCATCCTTGTGACAGATCACACTGTTTGGACCGCCCGGCAAAACGGGGAACACGGTCCCCTGGTAGCCGGGGGATCATGGTCCCCTGAGCAGGTCGACAAGGGAGAGAACTCGTGGACGACGTTCTGCGGCGCAATCCGCTTTTCGCGGCGCTCGACGACGAGCAGGCCGCGGAGCTCCGCGCCTCCATGAGTGAGGTGACCCTCGCGCGTGGTGACTCGCTGTTCCACGAGGGCGACCCCGGTGACCGGCTGTACGTCGTCACCGAGGGCAAGGTCAAGCTGCACCGCACCTCTCCCGACGGCCGCGAGAACATGCTCGCCGTCGTCGGCCCCAGCGAGCTGATCGGCGAGCTGTCGCTGTTCGACCCGGGCCCGCGCACCGCGACCGCGACCGCGCTCACCGAGGTCAAGCTGCTCGCCCTCGGCCACGGCGACCTCCAGCCCTGGCTGAACGTGCGCCCGGAGGTGGCCGGCGCCCTGCTGCGCGCCGTCGCCCGCCGCCTGCGCAAGACCAACGACGCCATGTCCGACCTGGTCTTCTCCGACGTCCCCGGCCGTGTCGCGCGCGCCCTGCTGGACCTCTCCCGCCGTTTCGGCGTTCAGTCCGAGGAGGGCATCCACGTCGTCCACGACCTCACGCAGGAGGAGCTGGCCCAGCTCGTCGGCGCCTCGCGCGAGACCGTGAACAAGGCGCTGGCGGACTTCGCCGGGCGCGGGTGGCTCCGCCTGGAGGCGCGTGCCGTGATCCTGCTGGACGTGGAGCGCCTGGCCAAGCGGTCCCGCTGACCGCCCGCACACGCGCGTGAGGCCTTGCCGCCCCGCGTGAGGCCTTGCCGCCCCGCGCGGGGCCTTTCGCATGCCCCGCGCGGGGCATGCGAAAGGCCCATCGCCCTCAATGCCGACAGCCCGTAAATCGCCCGCCCCGGGGCCCCGCACCGGGCACAGTGAACGCATGACCGACACCGTTCAGCGTCCCGGACTCGACACGCAGGGGTTCCTCGTCCGCGAGGGCTCCCTCGCGCGCGTGCCGGACGCGTTCCGCCCCGTCGTGGCCGCCGCGCGCGACCGGCTGCCGGACCTCCTCGGGGCGCGGCTGCACAGCGCGTACCTCTACGGGTCGATCCCGCGCGGCACCGCGCGCCCCGGGCGCAGCGACTTCGATCTGCTGCTTGCGCTGCGCGAGGAGCCGACGGACGCCGACCGGCAGGACGTGCGGGCCTTCGGCGAGCGCCTCGACGAGGAGTTCCCGCAGATCGACGGGGTCGGCGCGCTGCTGTACGGCCGGGGGCGGCTGCTGAGCGAGATGGAGCGGCACGACATGGGCTGGTTCGTCGCCTGCCTGTGCACACCGCTGCTCGGGGACGACCTCGCCGCGCACCTGCCCCGGTACCGCCCCGACTCCCTGCTGGCCCGGGAGACCAACGGCGACCTCGCCCTGCTGCTGCCGCGCTGGCGCGAGCGGATCGAGCGGACGGCAGGCACCGAGGAGGCGCTGCGGCCGCTCGTCCGTTTCATGTCCCGGCACCTCGTGCGCACCGGCTTCACCCTCGTGATGCCCCGCTGGCGGGGCTGGACCAGCGACCTGCGCGAGATGGCCGGCGCGTTCGGCGCCCACTACCCGGAGCGGGCCGCGCAAATGCGCCGGGCGGCGGAGTGCGGCTACGAGCCCGTCGGCGACGCGGACGTACTGCGGTCGTACGTGGACGACCTCGGCCCCTGGCTGGCCGCCGAGTACGCGCGCGTGCACGGTGTGAAGGCCCCCCGGCCGGAGGACCGGCTCTGAGCGGCCCCGCGGGCCTGCGCCACCCGCCCTGCGGGTGGCCGCGGCCTGCGGGAGCCCGGCCCGACGGGCACCCGGCGTACGGGACCGCTATATGAGTCCGTGCTCGCTCAGGTAGTCCATCTGGGCCCGCACCGACAGCTCCGCCGCCGGCCACAGGGAGCGGTCGACGTCGGCGTACACGTGGGCGACGACCTGCGCCGGGGAGCGGTAGCCGTCCTCGACGGCCGTCTCGACCTGGGCGAGCCGGTGGGCGCGGTGGGCGAGGTAGAACTCGACGGCCCCCTGGGCGTCCTCCAGGACCGGCCCGTGGCCCGGCAGGACCGTGTGGACGCCGTCGTCCACGGTGAGGGAGCGCAGGCGGCGCAGGGAGTCCAGGTAGTCGCCGAGGCGGCCGTCCGGGTGGGCCACGACGGTCGTGCCGCGCCCGAGGACGGTGTCCCCGGTCAGCACCGCCCGGTCGGCCGGGAGGTGGAAGCAGAGCGAGTCCGCGGTGTGCCCGGGGGTCGGTACGACCCTCAGCTCCAGACCGCCGACCGCTATCACGTCACCGGCGGCCAGGCCCTCGTCGCCGAGCCGGAGCGCCGGGTCGAGGGCGCGCACGCGCGTGCGGGTCAGCTCGGCGAACCGGGCGGCGCCCTCGGCGTGGTCGGGGTGGCCGTGGGTGAGCAGGGTCAGGGCTATGCGCTTGCCGGCCTTCTCGGCCGTGTCGACGACGGCGCCCAGGTGGCCGTCGTCCAGCGGCCCGGGGTCGATCACCACGGCCAGGTCGGAGCCGGGCTCGGAGACGATCCAGGTGTTGGTGCCGTCCAGGGTCATCGCGGAGGCGTTGGGCGCGAGCACGTTGACGGCGCGTTCGGTCGCCGGACCCGTGAGGACACCGCCCCGGGGCTGTCCGGGCAGGGCGCTTGCGTCCGTCATGCGGGGCCTCCTCCGGTGCTCGGGGCCGTCGTCCCGCGTTCCGTCCCAGGTGCCCCGCCGGTGGCCGTCCCACTCGCCGGGACATGCTTGGTGAACTCGTCGTGGCCGGGCCAGGACAGGACGATCTCGCCGTCCACCAGGCGGGCTCTGGCCAGCACCGGGGTCATGTCCCGCGCCGGCGCGGCCGCGAGCGCCCCGGCCGCCGTGTCGTACGGCAGGAGCTGGCGCAGGGTGGCGATGGTGGGCGGCATCATCAGCAGCTCGCCCCTGTCGTACCCGGCTGCGGCCTCCTCGGGGCGGATCCACACCGTGCGGTCGGCCTCCGTGGAGGCGTTGCGGGTGCGCTGGCCCTCGGGCAGGACGGCCACGAAGAACCAGGTGTCGTAGCGCCGGGACTCGAACTCCGGGGTGATCCAGCGGGTCCAGGCGCCCAGCAGGTCGGAGCGGAGCACCAGGCCGCGGCGGTCCAGGAACTCGGCGAACGACAGCTCGCGCGCGACGAGGGCGGCGCGGTCGGCCTCCCAGTCGTCCCCGGTGGTGTCCCCGACCACCGAGCCGGCGTCCGGGCCGGCGAGCAGGACGCCCGCCTCCTCGTACGTCTCCCGCACGGCGGCGCAGACGACGGCCTGGGCGCCGCTCTCGTCGACGCCCAGCCGTTCGGCCCACCACGCGCGCGTGGGACCGGCCCAGCGGACCAGGCGGTCGTCGTCGCGCGGGTCGACACCGCCGCCGGGATACGCGTACGCGCCTCCGGCGAAGGCCATGGAGGCGCGTCTGCGCAGCATGTGGACGGCCGGACCGGCCGCGGTGTCCTTCAGGAGGAGCACGGTGGCCGCGCGCTTCGGGGTCACCGGCACGAGGGTGCCGTCCGCGAGCGCGCGGATGCGGTCGGGCCACTCCGGGGGATACCACTGACCGTTCGCCATGGCCGGAGGCTATCCCGTGTAGGGCGAATGTTCGAGAGGCACCCGAGGTCAGAGAGGTTACCGGTCGAGCTCGACCTGGATCTCGACCTCCACCGGGGCGTCCAGCGGCAGCACCGCGACGCCCACCGCGCTGCGGGCGTGCACGCCCTTCTCGCCCAGCACCTCGCCGAGCAGCTCGCTGGCGCCGTTGACGACACCCGGCTGCCCGGTGAAGTCAGCGGCCGAGGCGACGAAGCCGACGACCTTCACCACGCGCGCGATGCGGTCCAGGTCGCCGGTGACGGACTTCACGGCGGCCAGCGCGTTCAGCGCGCAGGTGCGGGCCAGCTCCTTGGCCTCCTCGGCCGTGACCTCGGCGCCCACCTTGCCGGTGACCGGCAGCTTGCCCTCCACCATCGGCAGCTGGCCGGCGGTGTAGACGTAGACGCCGGACCGCACGGCCGGCTGGTACGAGGCCAGCGGCGGCACGACCTCCGGCAGGGTCAGGCCCAGTTCGGCCAGCTTCTCCTCGACCGCGCTCACGCCTGCTTCTCCCGCTTCAGGTAGGCCACGAGCTGCTCGGGGTTGTTCGGCCCGGGCACGACCTGGACGAGCTCCCAGCCGTCCTCGCCCCAGGTGTCCAGGATCTGCTTCGTGGCATGGACGAGCAGCGGCACGGTCGCGTATTCCCACTTCTTGGTCATGGGCCGACTGTAGCCGCTGCGGTCACCCGGTCAGGCGGCCGACCACGGCCTCCGTCGCCCGCGGCGGGCACCGGTGCACGGGTGTGCCGTACGCCGGGCAGGGAGCGGAAGGCGCCGGACGCGAGGACGGCGGAAGGGGGTCCCGGGGGCCGGTCGGGAGCGCGGTTGTCCACAGCCTCCCGCGTGGACATCGGCCGGACTGGTTAGGCTCGAATACGTGAGCAGGCTCCAGGTCGTCAGCGGCAAGGGCGGGACCGGCAAGACGACGGTCGCCGCCGCACTCGCGCTGGCCCTCGCGACCGAGGGGAAGCGGACGCTTCTCGTGGAGGTCGAGGGTCGGCAGGGCATCGCACAGCTCTTCGAGACAGATGCGCTGCCCTACGAGGAACGGAAGATCGCGGTCGCACCCGGTGGCGGGGAGGTGTACGCCCTCGCCATCGACCCCGAACTCGCCCTTCTGGACTATCTCCAGATGTTCTACAAGCTCGGCGGCGCGGGCCGGGCGCTGAAGAAGCTCGGCGCGATCGACTTCGCCACCACGGTCGCGCCGGGACTCAGGGACGTCCTGCTGACCGGCAAGGCGTGCGAGGCGGTCCGCCGCAAGGACAAGGCCGGGCGGTTCATCTACGACTACGTGGTGATGGACGCGCCGCCCACCGGCCGCATCACCCGGTTCCTCAACGTCAACGACGAGGTCGCCGGACTCGCCAAGATCGGCCCGATACACAATCAGGCGCAGGCGGTGATGCGGGTGCTGAAGTCGCCGGAGACGGCGGTGCACCTGGTGACGCTGCTGGAGGAGATGCCCGTCCAGGAGACCGCCGACGGGATCGCCGAACTCCGCGCGGCGCGGCTCCCGGTGGGCCGGGTCATCGTGAACATGGTCCGGCCGGGGGTGTTGGACGCGGAGGACCTGGAACTCGTACGGACCGTGCCGCGCGCCTCCGTCGCGCGGTCCCTGTCGGCCGCCGGGCTCGGCGGGGCGCGGCGCGGCGGGCACGCCGAGCGGCTGGTGGACCCGCTGCTGGAGCAGGCGGCCGAGTACGCCGAGCGGCACGCGCTGGAGCAGGAGCAGCGCGCGGTCCTCGGCGAACTGGAGCTGCCGCTGCACGAACTGCCGCTGCTCGTGGAGGGCATGGACCTCGCGGGCCTGTACGAACTCGCCACCGAGCTGCGGAAGCAGGGGTTGTCATGAGCGTGGACCCGGCCGAGGCGCAGGACGCCGCCCGACCTCATCTCTCCCCCGCGCGCGTGCTGGACGTCGATCCGCTGCTGGACGACCCGGGCACCCGGATCGTGGTGTGCTGCGGCTCGGGCGGCGTCGGCAAGACGACGACCGCGGCGGCGCTGGGCCTGCGGGCGGCCGAGCGGGGCCGCAAGGTGGTCGTCCTCACCATCGACCCGGCCCGCCGGCTCGCCCAGTCGATGGGCATCGACTCCCTCGACAACGTGCCCAGGCGGGTCAAGGGCACCGAGGGCGACGGCGAGCTGCACGCGATGATGCTCGACATGAAGCGCACCTTCGACGAGGTCGTGGAGGCGCACGCGGACAGTGAGCGGGCGGCCGCGATCCTGGCGAACCCCTTCTACCAGTCGCTCTCGGCGGGCTTCGCGGGCACGCAGGAGTACATGGCGATGGAGAAGCTGGGGCAGCTCCGGGCGCGGGACGAGTGGGACCTGATCGTGGTCGACACCCCGCCGTCCCGCTCGGCGCTGGACTTCCTGGACGCGCCCAAGCGGCTCGGTTCCTTCCTGGACGGCCGGCTGATCCGTCTGCTGACCGCTCCGGCCAAGCTGGGCGGCCGCGCGGGGATGGCCTTCCTCAACGTGGGCATGTCGATGATGACCGGCACCCTGGGCAAGCTGCTCGGCGGTCAGCTGCTGAAGGACGTGCAGACGTTCGTGGCCGCGATGGACACCACCTTCGGCGGCTTCCGCACCCGCGCGGACGCCACGTACAAGCTGCTCCAGGCGCCCGGTACGGCGTTCCTGGTGGTGGCGGCGCCGGAGCGGGACGCGCTGCGCGAGGCGGCGTACTTCGTGGAGCGGCTGGCCGCGGAGGCCATGCCGCTGGTGGGGCTGGTGCTGAACCGGGTCCACGGCAGCGGCGCCGGGCGGCTGTCCGCGGAGCGGGCCCTCGACGCCGCGGAAAATCTTGAGGACCCCCGCATTGTGGATCAGGGGGACGGGAAAGCTGGACTTCGTAACTCTCCCGACACGCAAGGCAGTTCAGAAACTCCCGCTGCCACGCCATCGGCTCCGGACGACGGCTCCCCCGCCGGCACCGACGACGGCTCCCCCGCCGCGGACCCGGAGCGGACTGTGGACCAGCTCACCGCAGGCCTGCTGAGACTGCACGCCGAGCGCATGCATCTGCTCTCGCGCGAGCAGCGCACGCGTGACCGTTTCCTCGCCCGTCATCCCGAAGTGGCGGTCGTCGAGGTACCGGCGCTGCCCGGTGACGTGCACGACCTCACGGGGCTGCGCGACATCGGCGACCGGCTGGCGGCGGGGCGTACGGAACTGTCGTAGCGCTTACCGCTCGGCGTGCACGCGTACGTGGCGGTCGTCCGCGCGGGTCCGGCGGACGGCACGCACCGCGCGTTCGCGCGCGCGTGACCGCTCGTGGCAGGCATGCGCGTCGGTCGCGTGCTCGGACAGCGGGCGCACGCGGCTAGCCAGAGCGCCTGTCACCCACGCCGCGTCGGGGGCCGCACCGCCGCGACACCCCGTCACCGCTGCGACGGGCCACTGCCACTCCGACGGACCACTGTCGCTCGTCGGCCCGGCGGCCACCTGCCCAGCGGGCAGCGTCACGCCGACGCGTACCCGCCGGCCGGGGCCGAGGCCGCTCCTGGAGCGGCCGTCGCCTCAACCACGCACGCCTCGACCGCGCTCGCCCCGAATGGTTCCGGGGCGACACCCAGTGGCATGTGCCCTCAGCTGACCGCCGCGTAGTTCTCGTACACCTCGTCGCTGTCGAGGGACACGATGCCCGCGCCGCGCTCGTACTCCGAGCGTGCGGTCTCCAGCAGCCTGCGCCAGGAGGTCACCGTGGGCCGCCGGCGCAGCAGTGCGCGGCGCTCCCGCTCCGTCATGCCTCCCCACACGCCGAACTCGACGCGATTGTCCAGCGCGTCGGCCAGGCACTCGGTACGTACCGGACATCCGGTGCACACCGCCTTGGCCCTGTTCTGCGCTGCTCCCTGCACGAACAGTTCATCCGGATCAGTAGTGCGGCAGGCAGCCTGCGCACTCCAGTCGGTTACCCAGCCCATACCGGCGCCGTCCTCTCCCGAATCGAGGCTCCCCCACGGCGGCAGCGGCATATTCACCGCCGCCAGTTGAGGACGTTACGGAAGGTGGGCACAGCGCAACACCCCCTTCGGGCCCAATCTTGAATGGTCCGAACGGACTATGGGTAAGCGGCAGATCACCCGGGGGAGTGAGCTGACGACATGCGCGACCATCCCGGCATACCGGGACGGCTGTGGTGTGCCACACGGTGCGTCAGGTGACACACGAGGCGGAATCGGACACGCCCCGCCGAAGATTCAGGGGTACTTCCGGAACGATTCGGGTTCGCCGGACGTATTGATGTGTGGCCGCGCCGCTGTGACAGTTACGAGCAGCTTAGGCCAAGGCCTGTGCGCCTGTCCGGCGAATGAGAACGTAGGCCCCGCTTCGCCGTGCCGTGACAGCGGCCCCGGGCCGCCGGGCCGGAGGCGCGCACGTCACGATCCGGCACCCGAACATCCCGACGGAGGGCCGCTCCCTCGGAACGCTCATGAGTACGGATTAGGCTGCCCCCATGGCAAAGAAGCGCTCGAGCGGTGGCCTGTCGGCAACGCAGCAGGCCGCCAAGTTCCTCGGAGTCAGTGTGCTCGCGGGAGCCGTGATGGCGGGCATCGCGCTGCCCGCGGCCGGCGCGCTGGGCCTCGCGGCCAAGGGCTCGGTCAAGGGCTTCGACGAGATTCCGGCCAACCTCAAGAGCCCCCAGCTCAGTCAGCGCACGACCATACTGGACAGCCGGGGGACCCAGATCGCGACCGTCTACTCCCGTGACCGCACGGTGGTGGACCTCAAGAACATCTCGCCGTACATGCAGAAGGCGATCGTCGCGATCGAGGACTCGCGCTTCTACAAGCACGGCGCGATCGACCTCAAGGGCGTGCTGCGCGCCCTGAACAAGAACGCGCAGAGCGGCGGCGTCTCCCAGGGCGCCTCCACGCTGACCCAGCAGCTCGTGAAGAACTACTTCATCGAGGAGGCCGGCGACGACCCGACGAAGGTCGCCGAGGCCACCCAGCAGACCCTCGGCCGCAAGGTCAAGGAGCTGAAGTACGCGATCCAGATCGAGGAGAAGCTGGGCAAGAAGAAGATCCTCGAGAACTACCTGAACATCACCTTCTTCGGCGAGCAGGCCTACGGCGTCGAGGCGGCCGCCCAGCGCTACTTCTCCAAGCACGCCAAGGACCTGAACCTGCAGGAGTCGGCGCTGCTGGCCGGCATCGTGCAGTCCCCGAGCCGCTACGACCCGGTGAACGACGAGGCCGAGGCCACCAAGCGGCGCAACACCGTGCTGCAGCGCATGGCGGAGGTCGGCAACGTCTCCCAGGCGGAGGCCGACCGGGCCAAGGAGAAGCCGCTCGGACTGCACGTCAGCCAGCCGAAGAACGGCTGCATCACCGCGACGAAGGGCTCCGCGTTCTTCTGCAAGTACGTGGAGCACGTCTTCCTGACCGACCCGACCTTCGGCAAGACCCGCGAGCAGCGCGCCAAGCTCTGGAACCGCGGCGGACTGACCATCCGTACGACGCTCGATCCGCAGGCCCAGGACTCCGTCCAGGCCTCGCTGAAGGAGCACGTCTACAAGTCCGACAAGGTCGCGGCGGCCGCCACGCTGGTCGAGCCCGGCACCGGCAAGGTCCTGGCCATGGGTCAGTCGAAGCCGTTCGGCTACGGCAACAACGAGACGGAGTACAACTTCTCGGTCGACCGGGACCTGGGCGGCTCGAACTACGGCTTCCCGACCGGTTCGACGTTCAAGCCGTTCGTGGCGGCGGCCGCGATCGAGGGCGGCAAGCCGGCGACGCAGGAGTACTCGGCGCCGTACAAGATGAACTACCCGAGCCCCGTCCAGCGGTGCAGCAGCAACCCGTACGTCAACACCAAGAACGAGACGGTCGAGAACGAGAACGAGTCGGAGAAGGGCCCGTACCGCATGAAGGAGGCGATGGCCAAGTCCATCAACACCTACTTCGTGCAGCTCATCTCCGACATCGGCCTGTGCCCGGTGGTGAAGATGACCGACGCGCTGCACGTGGTGCAGGGTGACGGCTCGAAGCTCCCGGAGACCCCGTCGATCGCCCTCGGCTCGATCGGCCTCTCCCCGCTGACCATGGCCGGCGCCTACGCCACCTTCGCCTCCCGCGGGATGTACTGCACGCCGGTCGCCATCGAGTCGATCGTCCAGAAGGTCGGCACCGAGCAGAAGTCGCTCGAGGTGCCCAAGTCCACCTGCTCGCGCGCGATGAGCGAGAAGACCGCCGACACGGTCAACACGCTGCTGCGCGGTGTGGTCGACTCCGGTACCGGCCAGGAGGCGGGCCTGAACGACCGTGAGAGCGCGGGCAAGACGGGTACGACCGACGAGCGCAAGAACGCCTGGTTCGTCGGCTACACCCCGAACATGTCCGGCGCGGTCTGGGTGGGCAGCGCCAAGCAGAACGTGAAGATGACCGGGATCACCATCGGCGGCGTCTACCGCGATCTCGTCTTCGGCGGTCAGGTCCCCGGTCCCATCTGGCGGGACGCCATGGCCGGCGCCCTCGCCGGCAAGGACGCCCCGGACTTCCAGCTGGTCGACATCCCGGACGACCAGGGGGACGGTGGTGACCAGGGAAAAGGCGATCAGGGGGGACGCGACAGGAAGGGGGACAACACGGGGGGACGGACCGGGGGACTGATCGGCGGACCGACAAACGGGGGAACAAGCCAGGGCGGTGACACCGGCGGGACCGTCCCGACCCCGACCTTCTCCTTCCCCGACAACTTCATCGAGGGCCAGACCAACGGCGGCACGCACGGGAACGGCAACGGGGGGCACCGGGGGTGACCCCTCCCCCGTGACGCGGCGGCCGTGAAACGGCGGGGCCGCACCCTCTGCGAGAGGGTGCGGCCCCGTGGTCGTGCACGCGGTGTCCGGGGGCGGGCCACCGGCGTGATCAGACGCCGGTGGCGCGTCTCAGCCCTGCAGCAGCTTCTTCACCGCGGCGGCGACGCGGCCGCCCTCGGCCTGGCCGGCCACCTTCGGGTTCACGATCTTCATCACGGCGCCCATGGCCCGCGGCCCCTCGGCGCCGCCCGCCTTGGCCTCCTCGACGGCCTGGGCGACGATCGCGTTCAGTTCGTCGTCGCTGAGCGGCTTCGGCAGGTACGCGGCAAGGATCTCGCCCTCCGCCTTCTCCCGCTCGGCCTGCTCGGCGCGGCCGCCCTGCGCGAAGGCCTCGGCCGCCTCGCGGCGCTTCTTGGCCTCACGGGTGATCACCTTCTGCACCTCGTCGTCGGAGAGCTCGCGCTTCTCCTTGCCCGCGACCTCCTCCTTGGTGATCGCGGTGAGCGTCAGCCGGAGCGTCGAGGAGCGGAGCTCGTCGCGCCCCCTGATCGCGGCGTTGAGGTCGTCCTGCAGCTTCGACTTGAGCGTGGTGGTCATGGGGCCGATTGTCTCAGGTACCGGGGCGCGAACGCCCATTGATTTCCCGGGCGGCCGGTCCCGGGCATACCGCGGGGTCTGACACGATGGTCGTATGCGCGCGCGATATGGAGTACCCCTGGGAATCATGGCGGCAGGCGCCGCCGGAGTGGCCTACGCGGCGGGCTTCGAAGCCCGCTCCTTCCGCCTCCGACGGGTGACGGTCCCGGTCCTCCCGCCGGGCATGGGTCCGCTGCGCGTGCTCCAGGTCTCCGACATCCACATGGTGCGCGGCCAGCGCAAGAAGCAGCGCTGGCTGCAGTCGCTGGCGGGGCTGCGCCCGGACTTCGTGATCAACACGGGCGACAACCTCTCCGACCCGGAGGGCGTCCCCGACGTGCTCGACGCGCTCGGCCCGCTGATGGAGTTCCCAGGCGCGTACGTCTTCGGCTCCAACGACTACTACGGCCCGAGGCTCCGCAACCCCGCCCGCTACCTGCTGGAGAAGACGAGCGGCCGGCACGGCCTGAACGGCAACCCGCCGGCCGTGGGCGTGATCCACAACCCCTGGGAGGACATCAGGGACGGCTTCGACGCGGCGGGCTGGCTGAACCTGACGAACACCCGGGGCGTCCTGAAGGTCGAGGGCGTGTCGATCGAGCTGACGGGCCTGGACGACCCGCACATCAAGCGCGACCGCTACGCGCAGGTGGCGGGCGGCCCCTCCGGCTCGTACGACTTCTCGATGGGCGTCGTCCACGCCCCCTACCTGCGCGTCCTCGACTCCTTCACGGCGGACGACTACCCCCTCGTCCTGGCCGGCCACACCCACGGCGGCCAGCTCTGCATTCCCTTCTACGGCGCCCTGGTCACCAACTGCGACCTGGACACGGACCGCGTGAAGGGCCTTTCCCGGCACACGGCGGAGGGCCGCACGTCCTACCTGCACGTGTCGGCGGGCTGCGGCACCAACCGCTACACCCCCATCCGCTTCGCCTGCCCGCCGGAGGCGACGCTGCTGACGCTGGTCGGCCGGGAGTAGGCCGGACGGCGCCCTGGGCCGGGGCGCCGTCCTGAACCGGGGGGGCGCCGGGACTGGGGGCGCGCCGGGTCTGCCGGGCGCGCCGGGTCTGCCGGGCGCGCCGGGTCTGCCGGGCGCGCCAGGCGGGTGCCGGGCGGCGGCCCCCTGTCGATGGCGGAAGGACGGAGGGTCGGAAGGTCGGAAGGACGGAAGGGCGAAAGGGCGGACCACAGTGGCCGCAAACCCATTCGGACTGCCCCATATAGCCCCATTCATCCCCTCTGCCTAGCGTGAGGGCATGACCGCCCCGATACCCAGGGACATCCCGGACCTGCCCAGGGTGCCCGGCCCGCCCCTCCTGCTGCCCGCCCCGGTCCCGGCCACGGCGGTGGTAGGCCCCACGCACCGCCCCCTGGCAGCGCTGTTCCGCCTGATGATCGCCCTCGCGGCGGCCGCCGGCGTCGCCCTGCAGCTCCTCCTCGGCACCCCGTTCCGGACCCTGAGCTACTTCAGCGTCCAGGCCGACATCCTGCTGGCCGTCGTCATGCTCTCGTCGGCCTCCAGGGCCTGGCGCACGCGTCGCCCCCTGCCCGCGTCCGTGACCGGCGCCGCTCTCCTCTACGCCGTGGTCAGCGCCCTGACCTACCAGGTGCTGCTGGCCCACGCCACGCCGCCGTTCACCATGACGGACGCGGCCCCGCCCCCCGCCCGCTGGCACGCCCAGTGGGCAGCGCTCCAGCTCGTCCACACGGTCGCCCCACTGGCGGCCCTCCTGGACTGGCTCCTGCTCACCCCCGCGGCCCGCCTGCGCCTGCGCCACGCCGCGACCTGGCTCCTCTACCCCCTCGCCTACCTGGCCTTCTATCTCACCCAGGCGGCGCTCCGGTCCCCCTCCGCGCCGGCCCGATATCTCTACCCCTTCCTCGACGCGCAGACCCACGGCTACCGCGACACCCTGGCGAACGCCCTCCTCATCGGCCTCGCCATCTACGCTCTGGCGGTCCTCCTGGTCGCCCTGGACCACGCCCGCCCGAGCCCGGTCCGCCACCGCGGCTAAACCGGATTTCGTCTCCGGCCACCAGTGGGCTAAAGTAAACGACGTCGCCGCGAGAAGCAGCGACATCGGGGTGTAGCGCAGCTTGGCAGCGCGCTTCGTTCGGGACGAAGAGGTCGTGGGTTCAAATCCCGCCACCCCGACAGAGAAACAGCAGATCAGGCAGGTACTGGATTCAGTACCTGCCTGATCTGTTTCTGCGTGCGTGTCCACCTGAGTGACTACCGCTTCCCGCACGCCTACGGCCGCCGCGGCGGTCCCCGAGTGCCCGACGTGCCGCGAGATCTCCTCCAGGGGGACGCCCCGGTCGGAAAGCAGCGAGACGAAGCTGTGCCTCAGCTCCCGCGGAGTCCACTCGTCGGCGTTGATCCCGGCGATGCCCTTGAGCGCCTGGCGGAAGGCACGGCGGACCGGGTCGTCGTCCACGACAGCGACCAGGGCCACACGGTCACCGCGGAGCTGTACGCGGACGCACTGCGGGTAGGTCATTCGTGCTGAGTCAGGAAACCCGCCGCGGCTTCTGGTGCGAGTGCTGGACAGAAGACCTCACCGAGCAGCGAGGGCCGGCACTCCTGGCATCCTTCTACTGAGCGAGCAGTCGCGCCTTCTGCTGTTCGAACTCGGTCGTGCTCAGCACACCCTGGTCCCGCAGCGCCGCGAGCTTAGCCAACTCGTCGGCGAGTGAGGCCGGCCCCGTAGCGGCCGGTGCCTGGGGTGCGTGCTGCGCGACGATGGCCTGGTCAATGGCAGCGCGGAGCTTCTCGAACTCCGACTGCTGCTGCTTGGTGAAGACGACCGAGTTCTCGTCGTGCGCTGCGCTGGAGGTCTGGCTGCCGAATGCTGACCGGCGTTCGTTGCCTCCGGGCACTGTGAACTGGATGAAGCCATTCACGAATGCGCCGGCGGGCTTCCATTGAACGGCCGTGATCTGACGGATGTGGAGTCGCTTCTCGCCCTTGCCGACTGTGGCTCGGGCAAGGAATCCCTTGCGGGTGATGGTGACGTACTGGCCATCGAACTGAACCTGCCCGCCGTGACCTTTGACCTCGATCATGGTGTTACCCCCCTTGCTGGTGGGGGCATCGTGGCACGAGGTCTCCTAATCTGGGGAGGGGAATGACAAAGGCCCCTATTTGAGCTGCCTCGCTTCAGTCGGTTCGGATCTGCGATGCACCATGCGAAGCCGCCAGTTGGCATCCCTGAAGCGGTGGACACGGGTCGACGCTGACGGTAGTGGTGACGGCCAACGACAGTGGACGCCAGCGGCGCTCACCAGCCGAGCACAGCGGCGGCAGCGTGGTGACAGACCGGCACGCCATCATGTGCCCGCATCTTCTAAGCGCCTGGTCGGCTTGCGCGGCTGTGTCTAACTGCGTTCGGTCGGGGCCTGCCCGCTCCGGTGGCTCAGCAAGGAGCCGTGCCAGTCGCGTGCCAGATCGCGCGGGAACCAGGGGGAGCAGCGGGCACTGGGGCGACGGCGCCCAAGACTCCAACTCAATTGCAGGTCAGCACAAAACCCGCTTCCCAGAAAACCCAAGCTTCCCAAGCTGAGGGCCGATCGCTGCCCGATAGCCTGCTCCCCGTGCCGTTCGCTCAGGCGCCAACGGGCGCCCTTCAGCTGAAGTGGGAACTCCAGGGCCATGGGTGGGCGAGGTGCCACCTAGCCACTGACTCCCATCAGGCTTCGCTCGTAGTCAGTTACTGCACCGATGCGTTGGCGGATCTCGTGGCAGCAGCAGGCGGGCTCTACGGGCAGCAGCGCACGACCCGATTCTTCTTCGACGCCGAGCCGCAGGAACTCCGCTGGGTGCTCCGTGCCACGGATGCACTGATCGACGTGACCATCCACAAGTTCTCCGATGTGTCGATCAGCCCCGACCTACCGGACAACGCCGGCACGGTGATCTGGCAGTCGGCACACTCACGTCGCTTGTTCTCCCACGCCGTGCTGAACGCCGCTCAGAATGTGTTCGCGGAGCACGGCGAGGCCGGTTATCAGGCCAAGTGGATGCTCCATCCCTTTCCCGTCGCTCTGGTCCAGGACCTCCGCAGACTGCATCTGCGTGACGACGCCTGCGGACTGCCCCACGACCACGCACATCCCTAGGCGAACGAGGTGTTCCTGACTTCCCAGGGCTCCCGCGGTGACACCCGACGGGCAGCGAGAGTGAGTGTCTAACTGCGTGACAACGCCGACGAACAGCGGCGGACATTCACGAACGCCTGCGGACCATCAGCGCAGGTGAACAGCACGCCAGCTCAAGGCGGCGCTCCCACCCAAGTTGCTTCGGGACGAAGAGGTCGTAGGTGCAAAGCCCGCTACTCTCACGGGCCAGGTCTGTGGCCGTTAGGCCCCCTCAACCGCGGCCGTCTCCGGGTGGCCGACGAGCCGCGAGAGCTGCTGCGGCGGCACGCCCCGGGTCGGAGTGACTGGCGGGAGGCACGGCCTCCGTCTGAGCGAGGGTACGCGTCTTGGGTGGGCGTCCGTCTGCCCGTGGGGCGCCGAACACAGCGAGTCCGGTCAGCGGCACAGGGCCATGATGGTTTCGTCGAAGTCCGGGAATTCCTGGGTTGCCAGTTCGATCACTGCGGCTGCCGGCTGCTCGGAGTCGGCGGCGAATCGTTTGGCGACGGCCGTCAGTTTCTGGTTGTGGCGCGGAGTCCAGTCGGAGGCGTACGACGTGGCCGCTTCCCAGGGGCCGTATCCGCCGGCCAGCAGCCACAGGAACGCGTTCAGGTCGCGCGCCACGACACCGGTCTCTCCCTCGGAACCGAGGAAGACCACGGGCTGGTCGGCCAGCGGGCGGTGTGGGTGGACGAGCCAGAAGGCCGCGTAGCCGCCCGTACCATCCTGGCCGAACACTCGGAAGCAGTCGCCGTCCAGCTTCGCGTTGCCTGTCCACGCCCGGAACCAGTCGGTGGTGTCCTCGGCGGACAGGAAGGCTGGGAAGGGTTCGAAGTCGACGCCGTGGCCGTCGTCGTAGTCGAACGGGAGTGTCAGAGCGGCGGCGAGGGCCGCGGGGAACTGCCGATCATCAGTAGGCACCACGCGAACAGGCTAGCGATCGGCCCCTGGTCGCCGCGAGAACGGCTGTGTCGGGCGTTCAGCGGGCGAATTTCGCGATCGCCGCCGGGGTGACGGGGGTGAAGAAGTTGACCAGGTTGCCGTCGGGGTCGCGCAGCAGGAGCGATCGGTTGCCCCAGGGCATCGTGGTCGGCTCGGTGACGAAGGCCGTGACGAAGCCGGTCAGGTTTTGGTGGACGCGGTCCACGTCGTCGACGAGGAACTCGGTGATCACGCTGTGGTTGTCCGCCGGGCGGGCCGAGCCCGGGGCGAACAGCGGGACGGTGCTGCTGCCGGCGATCGCGAGGGTGGCGCCCGCTGTGGTGAGTTCGGCGAAGTCCTTCGTGGCCCACGTCGCCCGCGCCCCCGTGGCCCGCTCGTAGAACTCGACGAGGCGTGCCACGTCGCCGGTGATGATGCGGACCGAGACGAACTCCATGGGGATCTCCTTGGCTGTGCTTGAGGCGTGCACTGCGCAGGCTAGGAGGAATAGTGGACAGAATCGGTCCTCTATTCGCCTAGGTTGTGTACATGTCCCGACCCACCGCCCGCGTGCTCACGCTCCTCGAACTGCTGCAGTCGGGCGGCACCCGGACAGTGGCCGAACTGGCCGACCGGCTCGGCGTCGAAGGGCGCACCGTGCGGCGGTACGTGGACCAGCTGATCGACCTCGATGTGCCCGTGGAGTCGGTGCGCGGCCGCTACGGCGGGTACCGGCTCGCGCCCGGGTACCGCCTGCCTCCCCTCATGCTCAGCGACGACGAGGCGCTGGCCGTGCTGCTCGGCCTGATCGCCGGCCGCCGAGCCGGGCTGACGACGACGCAGCGCACGGCCAACGAGACGGCGTCGGCGAAGGTCCGGCGAGTGCTGCCCAAGCACCTCGCACGCCGGCTCGACACGCTCCTGGAATCCCTCGCCTTCACTGAACAGCCCGGGGAGTTCGAGGCCCCGGACACCGGGGTACTGCTCACCGTCGCCGACGCGGTGCGCCACCGCCGGCCGGTCTCGGTCCGCTACACCGACCGCGACGGGCGGCGCAGCGAACGCACGCTGCACGCGTACGGGATCGTCGCGCATGCGGGCCGGTGGTACGTCACGGGCAAGGACGCCCGGATCGGCGAGGACCGGACCTTCCGGCTCGATCGCATCGCGGACGCGCGGACCCTTCCCGGTACGTTCGAAGCGCCCTCGGGTCCCGGTCCGGCGCAGCGCGTGCTGTCGGCGTTCGCCACCGCCGAGTACCGGTACGAGGTGACCCTGCGGATCCACGGGACGGTCGAGCAGATCCGCGCCCACCTGCCCGCGGGCATCGCGAGCCTCGAGGAGCTCGAACCCGCGGCGGGCCAGGACCAGGCCGCCGAGCGCTGGCACCGCGTCGAGCTGCGGGCGGAGCGGCTCGACTGGGTGCCTCCCGTGCTCGCCTCGCTCGACCGGCCGTTCGTCATCGAACGCCCCGACGAACTGCGCGACCTCGTCACCGCGCTCGCCGATCGCCTCGCTTCCAGCGCTCGCCAAGCGTGAAGGCGGGGAGGTACTACCGCTGGGCGCTGCGCTCGTAGCAACGCAGTCCGCGCAATTGAGACGCCTGCTCCGCCCAGCCGCCGAAGCCGCTGGAGAAATTGGTCGCTGTGAGTCGGCCGGTTCTGCACACTCTGGTGCGTGGAGCGCCTGATGGAGATCGCTGGTCGGCTGGCCGGCGTCGGTGGAGTGGTCGGGGTGTGTCTGGGCGGCAGTCGGGCCAGGGGGACGCATCGTCCTGACTCCGACTTCGATCTCGGGGTGTACTACCGGCCCCCGCTGGACACCGCCGCCCTGCGCCGGCTCGCGTTCGAACTGACCGGTGAGCGGATCGAGGTGACGGAGCCGGGCGGGTGGGGGCCGTGGGTGGACGGTGGGGCCTGGCTGACCGTCGACGGGTGCCGTGTCGACTGGATCTACCGCGACCTGGACCGCGTTCGCCGGATCTGGGAGGAGTGCCGGGAGGGGCGCTTCGAGGTCGGGGTACAGGCCGGGCATCCGCTCGGGGTGTACTCCTACGCGTACGCCGGGGAGCTGGCCCTCGGCCGGGTTCTCGTTGATGACAGCGGTCGGTTGCGGGCCCTGCAGCAGGAGACCCGGCGATATCCGGAGCCGCTGCGCGAGGCGCTGATCGCCAACGCGCGGTGGGAGGCTCCCTTCATCCTGGCCAACGCCCGCAAGGGAGCGGCGCGGGGCGACACCTTCCATGTCGCCGGCTGCCTGTTCCGCGCGGTGGGGCTTCTCGTCCACGGCCTGCATGCTCACGCGGGCTGCTGGGTGGTGAACGAGAAGGGTGCTGTTCAGGCCGCGGGGGAACTCCCGGGTGCGCCTCGGGACTTCTCCGGGCGGGCCCACGGTCTGTTCGCCGCGCTCGGCACGGGCCCGGATGCGCTGTTCAGCGTGCTCGATGCCGCTGACGAGCTGGCTGCCGAGGTTTGCGGGCGGCTCGCCGTCTGAGACAGGCCTCGATGGCTTCGGCCACCGGCAGGTCGCGCCTATCTGCGGCGCCGGACGTACCAGCCCACGGCCAGCACCACCAGAAGCGACGCCACGAACGCCCACACGGTCGTCGCCGTGTCGAAGGACCGGTACACGATGGCCAGCATGGGTGGACGGGTACCCGGTATGCCGCGCGACAGTGACGACGGCTGCGACGGCTGCGACGGGCTGCGAGCGAGAGGCTGCCCTGCCAGTCCGGATGCGTGCTGGTGGGCGGGTCCGCCCAGGGCGGTGGGCCGCGCGAAGGGGCGGCCCTGCGCACCGACATGCCTGCGGCACCGGCAGAGGCTCTGCCGGTGCCGCTGGGTCACCCTCGGGTCAGCTGGAGAAGTACAGGTATTTCCACGAGCCGTACGTCGTCGTGTTGACGGTGTCGCCCGAGGAGCCGTTGATGTACGACGCGCGGACGCGGGCCTTGATGCCGGACTGGCCGGGGGCGCCCAGGTTCACGGCGCACTTGCCGTTGGAGGCGAGCTTGAAGTACTCCGAGCTGCCGTCCGTGGCGTACCACTTGCCCTGGTAGTAGACCTGGAGGTCGAGGCGCTCCTTGCGGCCCGAGTAGTACGACATGGTCGTGGTGATCACCGGAGCGGTGTTCTTGTGGAACCAGTAGTACGTCGTCGTGCCGATCTTGGCCTTCTTGTAGTACTTCGACATCACGCTGGAGTTCTTCACCTTGGCGAAGCCCGTGGACTTGACCGTCTTCGGCTTGTAGCGGGCGTCGCCCTTGAAGACCGCGGTGACGTCGGTGTCGCGGGTCATGTCGACCGTGGCGGAGATGTTGCCGTGCGAGTCGACCGTGCCGCTCTTGAGCAGCTTGTTGGGCTTGTCGCCGCCGTAGGGGTTGGCCCAGATCTCGACCGTGCGGTTCTTGTACGTCGTGCCGAGGTGCGCCGTGAACTTCACGTCGGCGCCGTAGGAGTACACCTTGCCGTTGTTGTTCAGGCTCAGCGAGGTCGAGGCGCGGGAGACGGAGACCTTGCCGGTCGCGGAGACCGCGGAGTGCGTGGCGTCGCCCGCGTACCTGACCTTGTAGGTGACCGTGCCGCCGGCGGGCGGGGTGTCGGAGAAGGAGTACGTGCCGTCCGACTTCACCGTGACGTCGGGCAGCGCCTTGCCGCTCGGGGACTCCAGGTCGGTGCGGGTGGCCTGGAGCTTCACGCCGGCCGGCAGCGGCACCGACGCGGTCAGCCGGCCGGTGACGGTGAGCGACTTGCCGCGGGTCGCGGTGGCCGGCGCCTTGACCGTCAGGGCCGGGCTGTTCAGCCCCGGGTCGGTGAGGACCTTGAGGGTGTAGCCGTCGCTCTCGCTGCCGGTGCCGACCAGCGCGAAGACCCGGGAGTCGTCCGGCGCCCAGGCGAGGTCGGCCGGGCGGGAGGTGCTGCCCTGGTCGTAGGTGTGCAGCGGCAGGGTGGCGTTCGGCTGGTACGTGAGGATCTTGGTGCCGCTCGCCTGGGCGACGAGGCCGTTGGAGGCGATGTCGGCGAACTGGCCGCCGGGGTAGGAGCCGGCGGCCTTGAACGTGCCGTTCGCGTAGGCGTCCCGGTCCCGGCCGTTGACCAGCACCTGCTTGCCGCCGGGCACCACGTCGATGTCGCCGATGCCGTTGTTCAGGGAGTAGTCGCCGTTGTGCCAGGCGACCACGGCGGGCTTGGCGCCGGAGACGTCGAGCACGGCCATCGAGTCCGAGGAGAGCCCGGTCTCGCCGACGGCGAGGACGCCCGGCTGGGTCGGGTCGGTGTCCAGCAGCGCCTGGCCCCAGACGCCGACCGAGGTGCCCTCGGTCGGGAACTGCGCCATGGCCACCGGGTCGGCGCCGGTCGCCGGGTCCACGGCCGGGTCGACGGAACCGATGTCGCCGTCCCACTGGTCGCCGTAGGAGAACCACACCTTGCCGCCGCTGAACGCGACGTGGCGCGGGCCGTAGTTGGTGGAGACGGTGTAGCGGGCCTTGACGTCCAGGGTGGTCGCGTCGATGGCCCAGATCTCGTGGATCTGCGGCGCGGCCGCGTACACGGTCGAGCCGTCGTCCGAGACGACGAGGTCGCTGACGCCGGTGACACCGCCGACCGAACCGAGGACGGCGCCGGAGTAGTCGGCGGCCACGACGGTGTCCTTGGCGGCGTCGCCGACGAACACCCGCTTCACCGCGCCGTCCACCGCGAGGCCGCCGGGCGTGGTGACCCGGGCGGCCGAGGCGGCCGAGGCGGTGCCGGCCACGCCGGCGCTCAGCGCCGCCGAGCCGAAGAGGACCGCGAGCGCCGTCGCGGTCGAGATGCTGCGCCTACGCACAGTGCTGTTACCCCCACGAGGAGACCCGGTGCAGGACCGGGGAGATGAGTGCGCCGCGCGGCACCCGGACGTGACCGCCGGACGGCGGTGACGCGCGGGGCGCGGCTGCTGGAGGCAGCGTATGGCATGACTGTGACAAATGAGGAGGGGGTTTCGGTTGTGAAGAGGTCACTCGCCTCGGGCCGCGACATCGCAACGGCGGACCACGACACCGCGAGGCAGGCGCACGGCGGCGCCACCCGCGCGGCCCGTACGGTCCTGCGGCGCGATCCGAGCGGTCGGGAAGTCCGACCTGCCGGCCGGATGGGAACCCCGGCGCTGGTTTCTACGTTGCTGTAGAAGATGCGGTCGCCCCTCCTGGTGGCCGCAACGCCGTCTATCGCATGTGGAGTTGGTTGGCATGGCCCTGTGGGACCGCCTCAAGGAGTCCGCGTCTCAGATGCAGAACCAGTTGGTGGCGAAGAAGAACGACCTCAAGAGCGGCGCCTTCCGAGACGCGAGCATGGCCATGTGCGCGCTGGTCGCGGCTGCCGACGGGACCGTCGATCCCTCCGAGCGGCAGCGCGTGGCCCAGCTCATCGGTACCAACGAGGTACTGCAGAACTTCCCCGCCGACGATCTGCGCCGGCGCTTCGAGGAGAACCTGAACAAGCTCACCGCCGACTTCGCCTTCGGCAAGGTCAGCGTGATGCAGGAGATCGCCAAGGCGAAGAAGAAGCCGGCGGAGGCCCGTGCGGTGATCCAGATCGGCATCGTCATCGGCGGCGCCGACGGCGACTTCGACAAGGACGAGCAGGCCGTCGTCCGCGAGGCGTGCTACGCGCTCGACCTGCCGCCGCACGAGTTCGACCTCTGACGGTCAGGCCCTGACGGCGGCGGCGCCCGGTCCTCAGAGGGGCGTCGCCGCCTTCAGGACGAGGTACATCGTCACGGCCGAGTTCGCCGACGACAGCGCGGACACGGCCGTGCCCACCGCCGCGCCCCAGGCCGCCAGGCCCACCGAGGTGAACACCGGCGGCCAGGGGCGGCCCGACGGGGCGGGCGCGAGCAGCGCCGCCACCCGGCGCGGGACCGGTCCGGGCGCGGCGAGGCAAGGCAGCGTCGCGGCCGGGGCGCGGTGGGCGGACAGGGCCGCCCGGCCGATGGCGCGGGCCACCGTCCGGCGGCTGCCGACCACGCGGGCCGCCTCCTCGTCCGCCCACCGCTCCGCCGTGTACGACACCGCCGTGCGCAGCGGGCGCAGGAACGGGTTGGCGCACGCCGCCAAGTGGACGGCGAGGAGCAGGCGGTGGTGCCGGGCGGCGAGGTGGGCGCGCTCGTGGGCGAACAGTGCCCTGCGTTCACCGGGCCGCCGAAGCCGCTCCAGCAGGGCGGTGGTCACGACCACGCGGTCCCTTCGTCCGCGTCCGCCGGGCAGCGCGTACGCGTACGCCGCCTCGTCACGCAGTACGGCCACCTGGGCGCCCCGGAGGCCGGCCAGGGCCCGGTGCGCGCGGCGCCGGGTGCGGGCGTGGCGCCACAGGGTCCGGCCGCAGGCCGCGACCACCGCGCACAGGGCCGGGATGGCCGCCTTGCCGGCGATCTCGTCGTACGGCACGGCGGCGCGCACCTCGGGGTCGGACCAGGCGTCGGGCAACGGGTTGCCGGGGAGCTGGGCGGTGCCGACCACCATCACCAGGGCGAGGCAGACGGTGCTGCACACCGCCATCACCGCCGCCACGGCCGCCAGCAGCCGCGTGGCGGCACGGGGATGCAGGTGCTGTTCGGCCAGGCGCGCGACCGGCCACGCCGTCAACGGCAGCACCAGCGGCAGGAAGACGAAGAGTCCCATCAGACCCCCATGATCTCCATCAGAGGATCCCCATCGGGCCTCAGTCGTCCGCCGGCAGGTCTTCTCCCGGCAGGTCCACTCCCGGCGGGTCTTCTCCCGCCAGGTCCTCTCCCAGCAGGTCCTCGCCCAGCAGTTCGCGCAGCAGTCGCCCGTCCTCGGGGCCGAGGCCGGTGACGAAGCTGGCCAGTACGGCCTGCCGGTCGCCGCCGGCGTCCAGCACCTTGCGCATCTTCCGCGCGGCCAGGTCCGCCTCGTCCGACACCGGCGTCCAGGCGAAGGACCGGCCCGCCCGCTCCCGGGTGACCGCGCACTTGGCCAGCAGCCGGGTGAGGATCGTGACCACCGTCGTGTAGGCGAGGTCGCCGCCCAGGCGCTCCTGCACCCAGCCGGCCGTCGCGGGTCCGCCCGCCTCCCGCAGCGCCGACAGGACCTGCGCCTCCAGCTCGCCCTGCCCGCGCCGGGAACGCCGCCGGTCTGCCGTCACGCCCCGTCTCCCTTCCGCCGTCCCCAGGTCATGGGCGGTACATCGTAGGGACACGCCGGGGCGCACGCCGGAGCGCCCGTGCCGTGGTCAGCATCTGCCCGCCCGGCGCAGCGCCTCCTCGGCGCCGTCGGCCAGGGCGCCCACCAGGCCGGCCGCGGGGGGCAGGCCGGTGACGAGGTCGACGGCCTCGCCCGCCCACACCGGCAGCGGCGGCACCGCGCCCCGCGCCACGTCGTCCTGGTAGTCCTGCCGGGCCCGCGCGTCCGCTGCGAGCTCCTGCTCCCGGTCGCGCCACCGGTCCAGATACGGGTGCCCCAGGGTGCGGGCGGTGTACCGGGAGGGCCAGCGGGAGCCACGGACGATGTCCAGTACCCGGCTGCGCTCCGTGTCCTCCCCGCGTCCGTCGACGAGCGCGGCGGAGACCGAGGGGTGGACCAGCGCCTCGGCCGTGGCCTGGAAGCGGGTGCCGATCAGCGCCCCGGCGGCCCCGAGGGCCAGGACGGCCGCCAGGCCGCGGCCGTCGGCGATCCCGCCCGCCGCCAGCACCGGCACCGGCGCCGCCAGGTCCACCACCAGCGGCACGAACGGCAGGGTGGAGCGCCCGTGCCGGGCCCCGTGCCCGCCGCCCTCGGTGCCCTGGGCCACGATGACGTCGGCGCCCAGGTCCACCGCCTGCCGGGCCTCCTCCATGTCGGTGACCTGCACGATGAGCGCGGCGCCTGCCCGGCGGACGGATTCGGCGTACGGGCTCGGGTCCCCGAACGAGAACATCACCGCCCTGGGCCGGTGCTCCAGTACCCGTTCGACCGCACGGGCGTCGATCTGCCAGGTCAGCAGGCCGACACCCCAGGGCTGCGCGGTGCCCCGCCGGATCAGGGGCACCTCGCGGGCCAGCCAGTCCGGGTCGCCGTCGCCGGAGCCGAGCAGCCCGAACCCACCGCCCCGCGAGACCGCCGCCGTCAGCGCGCCCCCGGCGGAGCCGCCCATGGGCGCCAGCGCGACCGGGTGCCGTACCCCGAACAACTTCGTGAACGCCGTCGACAACGCCATGGCCGCCATCATCGCCCCACGCGGGCGCGAGCGGCATCCCCCGCACCGGCCGGCACCCCCACCTCCGCCCAGACCGTCCTGCCCACGGGGTGCCGCGGCGTCCAGCCCCAGCAGGCGGCCAGGGCGTCCACGAGGAGCAGGCCGCGGCCCGACTCGCCCTCCGGGGCGGAGGGCGGCCGACCGGCCCCGGTTGTGGGTCGTCCTGGACGAGGCGGTGCTGAGGCGTCCGGTCGGGGGCCGTGACGTGATGCGTGAGCAACTGAGGCGACTGCTCCGGACCGCGGCGGAACCGCACATCACTGCCGTTCGACCAGGGGGCCCACGACGCGATGGGCGGCTCGCTGACGCTCCTCGAGCTGCCGGACGGCTCGGAGGCCGGCGGCGGGGCTGGACTCCGCGCTGCTCACGGCAGGGCTCCCCGGCAGTCTGCGGGCCCGCCCGGCCCACATCCTCGCCTTCCGCCTCCGCCAGACACCGCTGCCCGCCCCGCCCGAGCCGTCGCGCCCTGCGGCCCGCCCGGCCACCCTGCCGCTCCAGAACTGCGACGGCTGCGACCGCGCCTTCCGCGCCCCGACCCCGGGTCACTGCCGCGACTGCCGCACCGGGGCCTTCCTGGGCGAGGCGTGCTGAGCCCGCGGGCCGGGTGCGCCGGGCGCCGTCGGTGTCTCCTCAGCCGAACATCCCCGGCTCGTAGTCACCGGCCGGCTGCTGGACGATGACGTTCATACGGTTGTAGGCGTTGATCAGGGCGATCAGGCAGACCAGGGCGCCGAGCTGCTCCTCGTCGTAGTGCTTGGCGGCGTCGGCCCAGGCCTCGTCGCTGACGCCGCCGGCCGCGTCGGCGATGCGGGTGCCCTGCTCGACCAGTTCCAGCGCGGCGCGCTCGGCGTCGGTGAAGACCTTCGCCTCCCTCCAGGCGGCGACCAGGTTGAGGCGGATCGCGGTCTCACCGGCGTGCGCGGCGTCCTTGCTGTGCATGTCGGTGCAGAAACCGCAGCCGTTGATCTGGCTGGCGCGCAGCTTCACCAGTTCCTGCGTCGCGAGCGGCAGCGTCGAGTCCGACAGGACCTTCCCGGCGGAGTTGATGTAACGGAAGAACTTGCCGGCGACCGGGTTCTCGAAGAGGTTCAAACGAGCGTCCATGACGTCCTCCTGTGCGGTTGCTGTTGGCTACACCTCCTTGACGGAACGGGCCGGGGAGATGTGACAGCAACGGCTGTGACCTGGGTCACTCCAGGTGGGCGGGCATGAGAACCGGTGATCCGGAGCCGGTCACGGATCCGCAGGAAATGTGTGCAGGAGCGCCACACAGACCGCACACAGTCTGCGGAACGCCTCGTTACCGTTGCCGCTCGATCTCCCGTACGTACGTGAACTGGCCCCGGCCGTGGCCGCAGGCGCCGCCGACTCAGGAAGACCGTGAATGGACTACTGCTCCTCGTGCCGTCGGCATCTGAACGGCGCACTGGTGTGTCCCGGGTGCGGCGCCTACGCCCCCGACATCGCTCCGCCGGCGGCCGTGAGCGCGCCCCGGACGACTCCGGCCGTGTCCATGGCGGGGGCGGAGACGCATCCGTTCGACGCGTTCGGCACCGGTGACTGGTACGACGACGGCCCCGTCGACGCCGACGAGGAGCCCGCACCGGCCGCCGCGGACGGCGCGCCCCGGTTCCAGCCGTCCGGCGAGGTCGCGGTCCGTCCGGCCGCTTCGCAGGGGCGGGCGGCCCGGCGGCGGCAGCTCGTGCGCTGGAAGAAGAACAAGCGCCGGGCGGCGGTCGCCACCGCCTTCGCGATCGTCGGCGGCGGGCTCACGCTGGCCTCCCTGGACCGGCAGTCCGGCGACCGGGCCCAGGCGGCCTCGGCGGCCGACGCCCACAGCATGGGCGTCGCGGAGCGGCAGACCTCCGCCGAGTCCCGGCCCGACGCGAAACCGCCCACCGGCCGTCACCGGGCCACTCCCCCGGCGCACACCCCGGCGGCCCCCGCGCACGCCGGCGCCCGGCACTCCGCGTCCGACGGGCAGGGCCGGCACGCCATGGCCGCCGGGGCGCCCACCACCGCGTCCGACAGCCGTCCGGACGCCGTCGCCTCCCCGCTTCCGGCGGTCACCCGGGCCGTGACGCAGACCGTCGGCTCGGTGTCCGGGTCCGGTTCGGGGTCCGGGTCCGGCGCCGAGTCCGGGTCTGGTTCCGGGTCCGCTTCCGGGAGCACCGGCTCGACGGCGCAGGCGCCGGCCACTTCGACGCCCGTCAACGGCGGGAGCACCGCCTCGGGAACGACGCAGACGAGTCCGTCGCCCGCGGCGACCTCGCCCTCCCAGCACCAGCTCTGCCTGCTCGTGGTGTGCCTGGGCTGACCCGGTTCATCCGGTTGCTGGAACCACCTATCGGCTTGGGGCAGTCTTCTCCCTCGTGGCGAGCGTTCCGATTCAGGGTGGGCCCGGCGCCGGGACGGCGACGATGGTGGTGTGCGGCGACGACGCGCTCGCGCACCGCCTGACCGCCGAGTTGCGCACCTTCCACGGTGAGCAGGTCACCCTCGTCGTGCCGCCCAACGAGCGCCTGGTCCGGCCCCCGGTGGTCGGGCGGGCGCGCGCCGCCTCGGCCGCGCTGCTCGACCGGATGGTCAGCGCCGCCGTCGGACGGGCCGGCGGCGCCGGCTCCGCAGGGGCCGGCGCGGGTACGCAGAACGCGGACGGCGTGCGGGTGCTGGAGGCCGTCGACGTCACCGAGGCCGTGCTCGCCGAGGCCGGGGTGGAGCGGGCGACCGCGCTGGCGCTCGTGTACGACGACGACGAGACCAACATCAGGGCCGCGCTGACCGCCCGCCGGCTCAACCCCCGACTCCGGCTCGTCCTGCGGCTGTACAACCGCAGGCTGGGCCAGCACATCGAGGAACTGCTCGACCAGGCGGCGACGCTGGCCTCGGGCGAGGGACCCGACGGCGGGCCGGACGCCTCCACGACCGTGCTGTCCGACGCCGACACCGCCGCGCCCGCGCTGGCCGCGGCCGCCGTCGCCGGCACCACCAAGGTCGTCCAGGCCGGCGGGCTGCTGCTGCGGTCCGTCGAGCGGCCGCCGGCCCGGGACGGGCAACCCCCCGACCAGGGCCTGTGCACACTGGCGCTGCTTTCCGCCAACGGCGGCGGGCCCGGTGGAACGGGCCGGGCCGGCGGGGAGCACGGCGGGGAGCAGGAGCCCCGGTTGCTGCCCGACGACGACGAGGTGCGGCTCGCCCGC
Organism: Streptomyces sp. NPDC003720; assembly: GCF_042875075.1. Taxonomy (NCBI): domain Bacteria; kingdom Bacillati; phylum Actinomycetota; class Actinomycetes; order Kitasatosporales; family Streptomycetaceae; genus Streptomyces; species Streptomyces sp. NPDC003720. Next base: position 466,312 of record NZ_JBIANZ010000004.1, on the reverse strand, counting down.
GGGCGGCCGGCCCTGGTGCTGGAGCAGGTGTCGGCCGTGGGCGGAGCGGTGCCGGACGCGGCGGGACGCGGTGGCGGGGTGGCGGCCGGGGTCGTACCGCCGCTCGCCTCCCTCTTCTCGCGGCGGCTGCGGTGGTCGCTGGCCGGTCTGGTGGCGTGTGTGGTGGCGCTCGCCGTCGCGCTGTGGGTGGTCACCGACATCGGCGCCCTGCCGGCGTTCTATCTGACGCTGCTCGACCTGTTCGCCATCGACGATCCCGCGATCGGGCAGTCGCTCGGGCGGCAGGTGCTGCAACTGCTGTCGGGGCTCGTCGGGCTGCTGCTTCTGCCGGTGCTGCTGGCGGCCGTGCTGGAGGCGCTGGGCACCTTCCGGAGCGCCTCCGCGCTGCGGAAGCCGCCGCGCGGGCTCGGGGGGCATGTGGTGCTGCTGGGGCTGGGGAAGATCGGCACCCGGGTGCTGACCCGGCTGCGGGAGCTGAACGTCCCGGTGGTGGGCGTCGAGGCCGACCCGGAGGCGCGGGGGCTGGCGACGGCCCGGCGGCTGCGGGTGCCGGTGGTGCTGGGCGACGTGACGCAGGAGGGGGTGCTGGAGGCCGCCAAGATCCACCGCGCGTATGCGCTGCTCGCGGTGACCAGCGCGGACACGACCAATCTGGAGGCCGCGCTGTACGCCCGGTCGGTGCGGCCGGATCTGCGGGTGGTGCTGCGGCTGTACGACGACGACTTCGCGACGGCGGTCTACCGGACGCTGCGGGCCGCGCATCCCGGGGCGCCTACGCGGAGCCGGAGTGTCTCGCACCTCTCGGCGCCCGCGTTCGCGGGGGCGATGCTGGGGCGGCAGGTGCTGGGGGCGCTGCCGGTCGAGCGGAGGGTGCTGCTGTTCGCTTCGGTGTCGGTGGGCGGGCATGCGGAGCTGGAGGGGCGGGCTGTGGGCTCGGCGTTCCGGGGCGGGGCCTGGCGGGTGCTGGCGGTGGAGGGGCGGGGGGACGTGGGGCCTGACTACGTGCTCGGGGCTGGTGACCGGGTGGTCGTGGCCGCCACCCGCCGGGGGCTGGCGGAGTTGGGGTGAGGGTCCAGGGGGCTCCGCCCCCTGGACCCTCGATACCGGCCGAGCCCTCGGACGAGGGCGGTTACGCCCTGTTCAAATGGCGGTTGGCGTAGGCGAGCTCCAGGGAGACCTGCTTGATCCGTTCGTCCACCACCAGGGAGCCGTGGCCCGCGTCGTAGCGGTAGACCTCGTGGGGGGCGTCGCGGGCCTGGAGGCGCTGGACGTAGTTGTCGATCTGGCGGATGGGGCAGCGGGGATCGTTGACGCCCGCCGAGATGTACACCGGGGCCTTGACCTGGTCGACGTAGGTCAGCGGGGAGGACGCCTCGAAGCGGTCCGGGACCTCCTCCGGGGTGCCGCCCAGCAGGGTGCGGTCCATGGCCTTCAGGGCTTCCATCTCGTCGTGGTACGCCGTGACGTAGTCCGCGACCGGCACCACCGCGATGCCCACCGCCCACGCCTCCGGCTGGGTGCCGAGGCCGAGGAGGGTGAGATAGCCGCCCCAGGAGCCGCCGGTGAGGACCAGGCGGTCCGGGTCGGCGAGGCCGGAGGAGACCGCCCAGTCGCGCACGGCGGCCACGTCCTCCAGCTCGATCAGGCCGACCCGGTGCTTCAGGGCGTCCGTCCAGGCGCGGCCGTACCCGGTGGAGCCGCGGTAGTTGACGCGGATCACCGCGTATCCCTGGTCCACCCAGGCGGCCGGGCCGGCGGCGAAGGAGTCGCTGTCGTGCCAGGTCGGGCCGCCGTGCAGGTCGAAGACCGTGGGGAGCGGGCCGGTCGCGCCGGCCGGCTTCTGGATCAGGGCGTGGATGCGGCCGCCGGGGCCCTCCACCCAGGCGTCCTCCACCGGCACCGACGGCGGGCACTTCATGCCGGGCGGGTCCAGGACGACGCGGCCGGAGGTGGAGCGCACCGCGGGCGGCTCGGCGGCCGACGACCACAGGAACTCCACGTCGCCGTCGGGCCGGGCCGTGGCCCCGGAGACCGTGCCGGGCGGGGTGGGGATGCGGGTCAGCTCGCCGGCGGCCAGGTCGTAGCGGAACAGCTCGCTGCGGGCCTCGTAGCCGTGGACGACGAGCAGGGCGGCGCCGTCCGGGTACCACTCGGCGCTCACGTCGCCGGGCAGGTCGAAGGAGAGGTCCGTCTCCGTGCCCGCCGCCACGTCCCACACCAGGGGCTCCCAGCGGCCCCGGCGCTGGTGGCCGATGAGCAGCCGGGTGTCGCCGTCCACGGGGGCGAAGCCCAGCACCTCCAGGCCCAGCTCCTCGGTGCCGCCCTTGGTGTCGTCCAGCTCGGCGACCGTCGTGCCGTCCGGGCGCAGCACGCGCAGGGCCGCGTGCATCGCGTCGCCGTGCTCGGTGTGCTCGATGGCGATCAGGGTGCCGTCGTGGGAGAGGTCGCCGACGCCGGCCGACTCGCGGTGGCGGTAGATCTCCACCGTGGGCTCGCCCTGGCGGGCGAGGTGGATGGTCGTGCCCTCGTCGTCCGTGGAGCGGCCGACCACCGCCGTGCGGCCGTCCCGGGCGAGGGCCAGACCGGCCGGGTAGGAGGGGTCGAGGCCGGGGACGGCCGTCTCGTCCGCGCCGCCCGTGAACGGCTGGCGGCGCCAGACGCCGAACTCGTCGCCGTCCTTGTCGTCGAACCACCAGATCCATTCGCCGTCCGGGGCGAGCACGCCGTCCGTCGTGCCGTTCGGCCGGTCCGTGGCCTGCCGCTGCCCGCCCGTCGCCCGGTCCCAGGCGTACAGCTCGTAGGTGCCCGTCGCGTTCGACACGAACAGGGCGCGGTCCGGCGCGTCCTCGGCCCAGTCGGGCAGCGAGACCCGCGGCGCCCGGAAGCGCTTCTCCCAGTCCGGCATGTCCGGTGTGTCCGGCGTCCTGCTCTCACTCATCGCCCCAGTCATGCGCCCATAGTGCCTGGCCCGACCGACAATCCGCTGACGGTGCCCCCAGCCTGTGGACAACTTCCCGATCGCGCCCACGCGGTCCGCACACGCATACGGGCACAAGTGCGTACGCAGGTCCACTCCCGCGGCCGGCCGACCCCGGCACGGGCCGGTCGCCCCCGCCCCGTACCGTTGTGGGCGTGTACCGGTTTCTGCTGACTCCCCGCTGGTGGGGCATCAACGTCTTCGTGCTGCTCGCCATCCCGTTCTGCGTCTTCATGGGGACCTGGCAGCTGAGCCGGTTCGAGGGGCGAGTGCAGGACCACCGCGCCGCCACCGAGCAGGCCGCGTCGGACGGGCACGAGACGGCCCGGCCCCTGGACACGATGCTGCCCGTCGACAAGAGCACCTCGGGACGGCGGGTCACCGCGAGCGGCCGGTACGGCAAGCAGCTCCTCGTGCCCGGCCGGGAGCTGGACGGCAGGAACGGCTTCTACGTGCTGACGCTGCTGCGCACCGACTCCGGCCGGTCCCTGCCGGTGGTGCGGGGCTGGCTGCCCGGCGCCGCGAACGCGGCCGAGGCGCCCGCCGCACCGTCCGGCGAGGTCACCGTGACCGGTGCGCTGCAGGCCTCCGAGACGCCGGGGAGCAACGGCGCCGGCGCCGAGGGCGGGCTGCCCGCCGGGCAGACGGCGGCGATCAGCTCGGCCACGCTGGTCAACCTGGTGCCGGACCGGCTGTACGACGCCTGGGTCACCCTCGACCGGGCCGACGCCGGGATGAAGGCCGTGCCCGCGACCGCGCCCGCCGGCACCGGTCTCGACCTGAAGGCCTTCCAGAACCTCGGCTACACCGGGGAGTGGTTCGTCTTCGCCGGCTTCGTGGTCTTCATGTGGTTCCGGCTGCTGCGCCGCGAGGTGGAGTTCCAGCGGGACGCGGCGCTCGGCCTGCTGCCCGAGCAGGAGCAGGAACGCGAGGGCGAGGAGCGGGGGAAGACCTCCGCTTCCACCGCCGTCTGAGACGCCGCGGTCGCGGGCGGCCTCCCCTGCGGCCGCCGCCCGCCCCAGGGCTACGACGCGGCCAGCACCCCGGTGTAGTACACCGTGCCCGCGCACGCGTTGGGCACGGTCGCGGAGGCCGACGGGGAGCCCGTCTCGCCGGTGTAGCCGACGAGGACGCTGCCGTCGGCCGTGCCCTCCTCGGTGACGAGCTGGGTGGTGGTGCCCGAGGTGCCGCCCGTGTCCGTGCCGCCGCCGGCGCTCGCGTCCTGCGAGGGCGACGGGTCGGGCGAGGGGTCCACCCCGCCGTCGGAGCCGCCGGTGGGGGTGGAGCCGCCGCCGGTGGGGCAGGTCTCGGAGGGCACGAAGGCGAACCGCTCCTCGTAGGCCGCACCGGGCTGCAGGACCAGCTTGGGGACGTCGAGGGAGGGGTCGGGCAGCGCGGCCGCCGCGTCCCCGGCCACGTGCCGGACGACCCCGATCTTGGCCTGGTCGGCCGCACCCTGCGCCGTCGCGCTGACCACGACCCCGCCGGTCACGGTGCAGGCGGCGCCCGAGGTGTTGGTGACGCGGAAGGTGCCGTAGACCACGCCCGTCGAGTCCGGGGCGGCGGCGCTGCCGGTGACGGAGCTCAGCTGGGCCGCCGTGCACAGTCCGGCGCCCGAGGCCGTGGGGGCGGACGGGTCGGCGGCGCCGCCCGAGCCGTTGCCGCCGCCGGTCGTCCCGTGCTCACCGGTCTTGCCGTTGCTCTTGTCCTGCCCGGGGGTGCTGCCGCGGGAGCCGCCGGTGCCGCCGGAGCCGGCCTGCGGGTCCTTTCCCTGGGTCGCCCCGCCCTGCGCCTCGGAGGACTGGCCCGCCATGGCGGTGTTGGGGTCGGTGCCACCGGAGTTCGAGACATGGACGAGAGCGGGGATGGCGGTGCCGATGAACAGGGCCGCGGCGGCCATGCCGACGGCGGCCTGGCGCTTGCGGGCCCGGCGGGCCGGTACCGCCCGGCGCAGGTGGTCGAGGGTGCCGGTGCGCGGCTCGATGTCGCCGACCGCGGAGTGCAGCAGACTGCGCAGGGCCTGCTCGTCCGAGCCGATCCCGTCGAGCGCGTCGAGGCCCGTGGCGGGCTTCTGTGAGCCCTTCTCTTCGGGGCCGTGGTTCACAGTTCCGTTCCCAGCGTGCGATTGCGGGTGCTCTTGCTCGTGACCCTCCGTCGGCTCGTGCCAGGCGTAGGGTTCGTGGCGCTCGTGCGAGAGGTTCTCGGGTGAGAGGTTCCCGGGCGCGGGGTCCTCGGGCGAGAGGTCCTCGGCCGAGCGGTCCTCGGGCGGGACGCCCTCGTCGCCGTGCTCGGTGCGCTCGCTCATGCCGACGCCTCCATGGACACGCGCAGCGCGGCGATGCCCCGGGAGCCGTACGCCTTCACCGAGCCCAGCGATATCCCGAGCGTCTCGGCGACCTGGGCCTCCGTCATGTCCGCGAAGTAGCGCAGCACCAGCACCTCGCGCTGGCGGCGCTGCAGGCCCTTCATCGCCTTGATGAGGTCGCGGCGCTCGAGCTGGTCGTAGGCGCCCTCCTCCGCGCTCGCCATGTCCGGCATCGGCTTGGAGAGCAGCTTCAGGCCGAGGATGCGGCGGCGCAGGGCGGAGCGGGACAGGTTGACGACCGTCTGCCGGAGGTAGGCGAGGGTCTTCTCGGGGTCGCGGACGCGCTTGCGGGCCGAGTGGACGCGGATGAACGCCTCCTGGACGACGTCCTCGCAGGAGGCGGTGTCGTCGAGGAGCAGCGCGGCGAGACCGAGCAGCGAGCGGTAGTGCGCCCGGTACGTCTCGGTGAGGTGGTCGACGGTGGTGCCGGCGGCCGCGGTTTCCGCGGCCGGCGCGGCGGCCGCGGTGTCGTCGGAGCCGTCACGCTGACTGGGGATGCGGGTGGGCCGCGCTGCAGGCATGGGCGCGATCACCGGCATGCCGCCGGCCAAGCGCGGCCGGAGCGCCGCACGAGGCGGCCGGAGGGCCGCGGTGCCGCGGGCCGCATTGAGTTCGAGTACCTCTGCCACGCCAGTTGGACACGCTTCCCCCCAGAAGGGTTGTACGTGCCGGACGTCACATGTGCGACAACCGACGGGTCCTCAACAGCCGTCATGCGCCCCGCTCTTCCCTTATGTCCCAATCGAACGGGCGTCCCCCGCCCGGATCACGGCGTCCCCACGCCGGATCCCCACGCCCACGTCTCGCAAGGGTCACTGCAAAGACGCTCCCCGCCCTCCGCACGGTTGCGGGGGACGGGGAGGAAAATCCTCTGCCGCCGGGGAGCGCGGAGCAAGTGGTTTGGACCATGCTCCCGGCTACATTCCTTATGTGGATACTACAAACGTTCTAGTCGCGGGCGACAGTATCTCCTGTGATCTCCGCCGCCAGCAGCTCGGCGATCTGCGCGGTGTTGAGCGCGGCGCCCTTGCGCAGGTTGTCGCCGCACACGAAGAGCTCCAGCGCGGTCGGGTCGTCCAACGCCCGACGGACCCGCCCCACCCAGGTGGGATCGGTGCCCACGACGTCGGCGGGGGTGGGGAACTCGCCGGCGGCGGGGTCGTCGCACAGCACCACGCCGGGCGCGGTGGCGAGGATCTCGCGGGCGCCGTCGACGGTCACCTCGCCCTGGAAGCGGGCGTGGACCGTGAGGGAGTGCGTGGTGATCACAGGCACCCGTACGCAGGTGACGGCGACCGGCAGCGCGGGCAGCCCGAGGATCTTGCGGGACTCGTCCCGCACCTTCATCTCCTCCGAGGACCAGCCGTCCTCCCGCAGCGACCCGGCCCACGGGACCACGTTGAGCGCGACCGGCTCCGGGAAGGGCCCGGTGTCGTCCCCGACGGCCCGCCGCACGTCACCGGGCTTCGTGCCCAGCTCGGTCCCGGCGACCAGGGACAACTGGGCCCGCAGGGCGTCCACGCCGGCCCGCCCGGCGCCGCTCACCGCCTGGTACGACGACACCACCAGCTCGCGCAGCCCGAACTCGGCGTTCAGCGCGCCCAGGGCGACGATCATCGACAGGGTGGTGCAGTTGGGGTTGGCGACGATCCCGCGCGGCCGGTTGCGCACCGCGTGCGCGTTGACCTCGGGCACGACGAGCGGCACGTCGGGGTCCATCCGGAAGGCGCCGGAGTTGTCGACGACGACCGCACCGCGCGCGGCGGCGACCGGCGCCCACTCGGCGGCGACCTCGTCGGGCACGTCGAACATGGCGACGTCGACCCCGGCGAAGGCGTCCTCCGTCAGGGCCGTCACCTCGACCTCCTCCCCGCGCACGGCCAGCTTGCGGCCGGCCGAGCGGGGGGAGGCGATCAGACGGATCTCGCCCCAGACGTCCGCGCGCTGGGACAGGATCTGGAGCATGACCGCGCCGACGGCTCCGGTCGCCCCCACGACCGCGAGCGTCGGCTTGCCGGTCATCGGCCGGTGCCCCCGTAGACGACGGCCTCGTCGGTGTCGGAGTCGAGCCCGAAGGCGGAGTGGACGGCGCGGACGGCCTCCGGCACGTCGTCCTTGCGGGTGACGACCGAGATACGGATCTCGGAGGTCGAGATCAGCTCGATGTTCACGCCCGCGTCGCTCAGCGCCTCGAAGAACGAGGCGGTGACGCCCGGGTTGGTCTTCATGCCGGCGCCGACCAGGGAGATCTTGCCGATCTGGTCGTCGTAGCGCAGGGAGTCGAAGCCGATGCCGCCCTTGTTGCGCTCCAGGGCGTCGATGGCCTTGCGGCCCTCGGTCTTCGGCAGGGTGAAGGAGATGTCCGTCAGGCCGGTGGACGCGGCGGACACGTTCTGCACGACCATGTCGATGTTGATCTGGGCGTCCGCGATGGTCCGGAAGATCGCCGCGGCCTCGCCCGGCTTGTCCGGGACGCCGACGACCGTGATCTTGGCCTCGGAGGTGTCGTGCGCGACGCCCGAGATGATGGCCTGCTCCACCTTCTGGTCCCCAATCGGCTCACTGCTGACCCACGTGCCCTGAAGTCCGCTGAAGCTGGACCGGACGTGGATCGGGATGTTGTAGCGGCGGGCGTACTCCACACAGCGGTGGAGCAGCACCTTGGAACCGGAGGCCGCGAGTTCCAGCATGTCCTCGAAGGAGATCCAGTCGATCTTCTTCGCCTTCTTCACCACGCGCGGGTCGGCGGTGAACACGCCGTCGACGTCGGTGTAGATCTCGCACACCTCGGCGTCGAGGGCGGCCGCCAGGGCCACCGCCGTGGTGTCGGACCCGCCGCGGCCGAGCGTGGTGATGTCCTTCTTGTCCTGGCTGACGCCCTGGAACCCGGCGACGATGGCGATGTTGCCCTCGTCCAGCGCGGTGCGGATGCGCCCCGGCGTGACGTCGATGATCCGGGCTTTGTTGTGGACCGAGTCGGTGATGACGCCTGCCTGGCTCCCGGTGAACGACTGGGCCTCGTGCCCCAGGTTCTTGATCGCCATGGCCAGCAGCGCCATGGAGATGCGCTCACCGGCGGTCAGCAGCATGTCGAACTCCCGGCCGGCAGGCATGGGTGAAACCTGCTCGGCGAGATCGATCAGCTCGTCCGTCGTGTCGCCCATCGCGGAAACGACGACAACCACCTGGTTGCCGTTCTTCTTCGCTTCCACGATCCGCTTGGCGACGCGCTTGATGCCCTCGGCATCGGCTACGGAGGAGCCTCCGTACTTCTGCACGACAAGGCCCACGTGCGCTCCTCGCTCGGTTCGTTTGTGTCGGCTCAGTTTACCGAGCGTCCGTTTTCCGCCCCCCTGCTCCCGCATGGTGAGACACCGGACGCCCGCAACCGGCACCTGCCCAGCCGGGAGCCGGGCACGCGCAAAGTGCCCCGCGTCACAGTGCGGCGGCTACGTGGCCGGACGGCCCATGCCGAGGGGGCCGCCGATCTCCTCGGCCATGACACGGCCCGCCTCGAACTCGAGGGTCTCGTCGCCCATGCCCTGGTCGGTGTCGAGGCCGTCGAGCTCCTCGAGGGGCTGGCCGAGGCGGACGTGGATGAGGACGGACTGGAGGGCGCGCAGCACGGCGGAGGCGGTGGGGCCCCAGTTGGAGAAGTAGGAGAACTGCCACCACCACAGGGCCTCCGTGATGCGGCCCGAACGGTAGTGGGCCATGCCGTGGCGGAGGTCGGCCATGATGTCGGCGATGTCGTCGGAGATCCGGGCCGGCACGGAGGCCTTGCGGGGCTCGTAGGGGTCGAAGACCTCGGAGTAGACGTCGACGGGGTCCAGCAGCCGGGCCAGGTTCTCGCGGAGCTCGTCCACATCCCCCTCGGGGCCGAGGTCGGGCTCGTAGCGCTCTTCGGGGACGAAGTCCTCGTGGGCGCCGAGCCGGCCGCCGGCCAGCAGGAGCTGGGAGATCTCGAGAAGGAGGAAGGGAACGGTCGAGCCGGGCTCGTCTCCCCTCGCCACCTCCGTGACGGCGACCAGGAAGCTCTCGACCTGGTCCGCGATCTGGACCGAGAAGTCGTCCGGGTTCCGCGTCGAGTCGTGCAGCGTGGCGTCAGACATCTAGGAGTCGTCTCCCCTCGAAGGCGCGGCCGAGAGTCACCTCGTCCGCGTATTCCAGGTCGCCGCCCACCGGGAGGCCGCTGGCCAGGCGGGTGACCTTCAGGCCCATGGGTTTGATCATGCGGGCGAGGTACGTGGCCGTCGCCTCGCCTTCGAGATTGGGGTCGGTGGCGAGGATCAGCTCGGTGACCGTGCCGTCCGCCAGCCGGGCCAGGAGTTCCCTGATACGCAGGTCGTCGGGGCCCACGCCCTCGATCGGGCTGATCGCGCCGCCGAGGACGTGGTAGCGGCCGCGGAACTCACGGGTGCGCTCGATCGCGACGACGTCCTTCGGCTCCTCCACCACGCAGATGACGGACGGGTCGCGGCGCGGGTCGCGGCAGATGTTGCACAGCTCCTCCTGCGCCACGTTGCCGCAGACCGCGCAGAAGCGGACCTTCGCCTTGACCTCCAGGAGCGCCTGCGCGAGCCGCTTCACGTCGGCCGGCTCCGCCTGCAGGATGTGGAAGGCGATCCGCTGCGCGCTCTTGGGACCGACGCCGGGCAGCCGCCCCAGCTCGTCGATGAGGTCCTGGACCACGCCTTCGTACAACGGACTGCCCTTCCTGGAGACCTTTCGGTACGTACGGTAGTCGGCTGCCGCCCGTCCTTGGAAGGCGGCGGAGGTTTCGCTCAGGTGGCGGGCACCGGAACGGGCGCCGGATCAGAAGGGCAGGCCCGGGATGCCGCTGCCGCCGCCGAGGCCCTGGGCCAGCGGGCCCAGCTTCTGCTGCTGCAGGGTCTGCGCGTTCTCGTTCGCCGCCTGCACGGCCGCCACGATCAGGTCCGCGAGGGTGTCGGTGTCCTCGGGGTCCACCGCCTTCGGGTCGATCTTCAGCGCCCGCAGCTCGCCGGAGCCGGTGACGGTCGCCCGCACCAGACCGCCGCCCGCCTGCCCGTCGACCTCCGTGTTCGCCAGTTCCTCCTGGGCCCGCTGGAGGTCCTGCTGCATCTTCTGGGCCTGCTGGAGCAGCTGCTGCATGTTGGGCTGGCCACCACCGGGAATCACGATCAGCTCCTGGTTCCTCGTCCACTGCGTCGTCGTTCGCTGTGCACGAGCCTACGTGGTCCGCCCCGCCATCGCCGCGCCACTCTTTCGAGTGATTACGGCGGCGGCCCTATACCTGATCAAGGCCCTCTTCCGGGCGGAAAAGCCGGCAAAGCCACGTCCGCGCCACCCATTGGGCGGTAGGAAGGTGGCCGCACACCGGCATCCGACGTCACACCGTGTGACGGGGGTGCGCAGTGCCGTGATCGGTGTCGTGTTCAGTAGGGAGTGCCGGGTGGGTCAGCCGGAGATGCAGCCCGAGGGTCCGCCTCAGGACGGGCGGGACGAGGGTCCGGCCGGACCGCGGCCGGGCGATCTGACCGGGCGGACCTTCCCGCTCGGGGACTGGGGAGAGCCCGCCGAACGCCTCGACGAGCTGTACCGGTGGGTGGAACGGGGGGCGCTGCACACGGCCGCCTGGTACCTGGAGGACCGGGTGTGGAAGCGGCGGGGCGCCCGCGCGCTGCGGGCCGGGGCGGCGACCGGGACGGTCCTCGGGGCCGCGCTGCCCCTGCTCGACATGACCGGGGTGGTCGGCGGGGTCGCGCCCTGGGGCTATCTGGCGCTGCTGTTCGCGGTGGCCTGCCTCGGCGCCGACCGGTTCTTCGGGGTCACGTCCGGGTGGATAAGGGACGTGGCCACCGCGCAGGCCGTGCAGCGGCGGTTGCAGGCGCTGCAGTTCGACTGGGCCTCGGAGTGCGTACGGGAGATGCTGGGGCCCGCCGAGGGCACGGCCAGCGAGGCCGCCGAGCGGTGCCTGGGGGTGCTGCGGCGCTTCTCGGAGGACGTGCAGGACCTGGTGCGCACCGAGACGGCCGACTGGATGGTGGCGTTCCGCACGGGGTCGGCGCCGCTCGGCATCCAGACGGCGGCCTCCGGCGTGCGGGCGGAGGCGGTGGCCCCGGCGGGCCGGCACCCCCTGCCGCCCGCGAACGGCGCCCGCCCGAACATGCCCCGCCAGCGGCCGCCGGAGCCGCGGTAGGCCGCGCCTCACCGGCAGAGCCGCAGGCCCTGGGGCGTCCAGCACGGCACATGGCCGTGGGTACGGATGACGTCCTGCCCGTTGCCCCTGGTCAGATAGGTCAGGAAGCTCGACGCCAGGGAGTCCGCCGGGGGCTGCCCGTAGGTGTACGCGTACTCGATCTCGCGGTACGGGTAGGCGCTGCGGCCGTGCTCGATCGCGTCCACGGAAGGGGCGTTCGAGTCCAGGGCCAGGACGTGGAGGCCCTCGGCCCTGGTGGCCAGGTTGATCTCGCTGTAGCCGACGGCGCCGGGCAGCCGGGCCACCTCGGCCAGCACCTGGTCGGTGGAGTCGAGTTCGCAGCGGGTCACCGGGGCCGTCGCGTCGTCCTTGTGGACGCAGTCGACGGAGGAGTTGGCGATCTCGCCGCGGCCCAGCACCCGGCGCTGGAAGACCTGCCGGGTGCCGGAGCCCGCGTCCCGGCTGACCAGCCGTACCGGCAGCGACCGGCCGCCCAGCTCGCTCCAGTCGCGGATCTCGCTCCGGTACAGGCGCCGTACGTCGGCCGTGGACAGGTTCCTCAGGCCCACGTCGTCGTTCACGACCAGCGCGAAGACCGACAGCGCGACGCGGTTCTCCCGCAGTTCCGGCATGTCGGCGCTCTTCGGCCCGTCGGAGAGGGCCAGCAGCGGCGGCGAGCCCTTCTTCGCCTCGGCGCCGGCCGCCTCCAGCTCCCGCAGGCCGGCCGTCGAGCCGTGCGGGTCCACGGTGACGGCCGCTCCCTCGCAGTCCGCCTCGTACTTGCGCGCCACCTCCCGCAGCACCGGCGCGAACGCCGTCGACCCCGCGACGATCAGCGCGCCCTTGGCGCAGCCGATCGGCGGGGGCGTGTCGTCGCGGGCCACCACGATGGCCGCCAGCGTCACCACGGACACCGTGAGCATGATGGTGATGAACCGGGAGGCACGGCTGAACAGGGGCGGTTTGTCGTCGGGTGTGGCGCTGCGGTTGGGGTGGACCTCGCCGTCCCTGATCCCGCCGACGACCCGGATCTCCCGGCCCACGTCCCCGCCGGACAGCAGCACGAGCAGCTTGAAGTGGTCTCCCCGGTTCAGCGGCACGCGCGGGACGCGCAGGGTGTTGCCCTCGTAGCCGAAGCCGCGCTCGGCGGTGAAGTGGTCCATCAGGTGGTCGGTGTCGGTCGGCTGGGTGACCGAGACGCCCCGCACGGTGCGGTCGGTGAACACCGCGGTCAGACCGTGCCGTTCGGGGCCCGTGTAGTCGTCGCGGTCGATGCCCTGCGAGCCGTCGTTCTCCAGGCGGAGCAGGACGAGGGTCGCGTCGGCCATGTCCGGCGCCTCGTCGAAGAGGCCGAGCCGGCGGTTGGCCCGGCCCGAACGCACGTCGTCGCCTATGGGGTTGTCCATCTGCACCCGGTAGCCGATCCGTTTGCGGCGCGGCACCCGGCGCTCGTACCAGACCATGCCGGCGGACGCGACGATGCCCAGCACCGCCGTGCCGACGGCCACGACGTTCTCCGCGCTCAGCCACTCCATGGGTGCCCCCGCCACTCACCGGAGTCGGATGGTGTGGTCACGGTACGCACGGGGAGGGGCGGGAACCGGACACGTCCGCCGAAGTTCGCCGAACGTTCAACGACTCTGTGACGGACGGGACTTCAGCTCACTGCTTGGTATACGTCAGGCTCTCGCCGCCGCTCGCCTTCGCACGCTTCAGCCGACCGTCCGGGAGCAGGGTGACCTCGCTGGCCTCGCCCGGGGAGCAGGACGACATCGGCTCGCCGCTGGTCACCGTGGACGGACCGATCTCCAACGGGCCTGCGCCGTCCGGTTGTTCGGCGAGGGTCGCCTCGAAGACGCAGTGGTACGTGCCGCCGCCGTCGCCGGGGCCGTCCGCGACCAGGGTGAGGACCGTGTCGCCCACCTCGCCCTGCTCGATGGTCAGCCGGCGGGTGTTGGCGCCCTTCGCGTTGTCGATGGTGGTCTCCCAGGTGCCGAGGTAGGCGGCGGGAACGGCGCCGTCCGCGGCCGCGGCGGAGGCCGAGGCGGAGGGCGTCGGCGTGGGCGCCGGGGAGGTGGCGGGCGGGGCGCTCGTGGCGCCGGTCGGCGCGGGGCCGACCGTGCCGCCGGCCGTGTCGTCGCCGCCGTGCTTCATCAGCGCGTACACCGAGCCGCCCGCGCCCAGCGCCACCACCAGCGCGATCACGACGAGCAGCGCGGTGGACCGCCCGCCCGGGCGTTCCCGCTCCGGCCGCTCGGCGAACGGCGGCGGACCGTAGGGCGGGGTGGAACCGAGCCCGCCGTACGGGGTGTACGGCTGCTGCGGGTAGCCGTAGCCGGCGGACGGGGACTGCGGATAGCCGTAACCGGCGGGCGGGGACTGCGGGTGCGGCTGGGCCTGCTGCGGATGGCCGTAGCCGTACGGAGCGGGCGAGCCGTACGCGGGGGGCGCCCCGGGCGGCGGGATCTGCCCGGCCACCAGGGTCGGCAGATGCCCGACCGCCGCGCCTCCGCCGCCGGGCCCGCCCGGCGGCGGGGGTGCGGGGGCGTCGTCAGCGACGGGCGAGTGCTCGTCCGAGCCCGCTGGGGCGCCCGGCCCCGCCCAGGGTCCCTCGCCGGCCCCGGGACCCTGCGCCTCACCGTGGCCACCTGCGGCCGGGCCACCCGGGCCCGCTTGCACACCCTTGCCCGAGCCGGCCTGGGCACCCCGACCCGCCGGGGCGGCCGGTCCCGCCGGACCACCCGCACCCGAGCCCGCCTGCGCACCCGCACCCGCTGGGGCGCCCGAGCCTGCTTGGGCACCCCAACCCGCCGGGGCGGCCGGTCCCGCCGGACCACCCACACCCGAGCCCGCCTGCACACCCGCACCCGCCTGCGCACCCCGACCCACCGAAGCGGCCGGTCCGGCCGGGTCCCCCGCGCCCGGGGCGCCCGGAACCGCTTGTGCGCCCCCGTCTGCCGGGGTGCCTGAGACCGCCTGTCGACCCGCGCCGCCCGGGCCCTCGGACTCCCCCGCGTCCGCCGGCGAGCCCTGCGCCCCGCTCGGGGCGCCCCGACCCGCCTGGACACCCGCGCCTGCCCGGGCACCCGGGCCCGCCCGTCCCACCCCGCCGGCCGACCCAGCCGGACCCGCCGGGCCACCTGGACCCGCTGGGGCGCCTGCGCCCGCACCCTGCGCTCCACCAGCGCCGTCCGCACCCGGACCCACCGGCGCACCACCGGACGCAGGCGCGCCCGGGCTCGCCGGTGCGCCCCCGGCCGCCTCCGCGTCCGGACCCGCCGAAGCGGCCGCACCCACCGGGCCGGCCGGGCCCGCCGGGCCAACGGCACCCGCGTGCGCCCCCGCGGCCCCAGGGCTACCCGGCCGGGAGTGCGGTCCCGCGCCCGGAGAGCCGCCCGGGGCCGGGGACGTGTCCGCGTTCTGCGCGTCGTGGGGGTCCGGGTCTGGGCCGGAGTGCGGGTCCTCGACCTCCAGGAGGCGGACCGCGTGGCGGCCGAGCTGGGCGACCAGGGCGCCGGGGAGCCAGGGGTCGCGGGAGCGGCCGCCGGAGACCGTGTCCTCCGCGCCCGTCCGCTCCAGGATGCGGTCCAGTGAGGGGCGGGCGGCGGGGTCCTTGCGCAGGCACTCGCGGACCAGGTCGGCGATGCCCTCCGGCATCCCCGCGAGGTCGGGCTCCTCCTGGGCGATGCGGAACATCAGGGCGTGCACCCCGCTGTTCGCGCCGCCGAAGGGCAGCACGCCGGTCGCCGCGTAGGCCAGCACGGACCCGAGGCAGAAGACGTCGCAGGCGGGCGTGACCCGGTCGCCGCGCACCTGCTCCGGCGCCATGAACCCGGGCGAGCCCACCAGCGAACCGGTCCGGGTCAGGCCGTCCCCGGCCAGCGTCTCCAGCGCCCGCGCGATGCCGAAGTCGATCACGCGCGGCCCGTCGATCGTCACCAGCACGTTCGACGGCTTGAGGTCGCGGTGGACGATCCCGGCCGCGTGGATGTCCTTCAGCGCGTGCGCGAGCCCGGCCGCGAGGATGCGCACCGACCGCTCGGGCAGCGCCCCGTGATCGTGCCCGACGACCTGCTGCAGGCTCGGCCCGGCGACATACCCGGTGGCCACCCACGGCACCGGCGCCTCGGTGTCCGCGTCCAGCACCGGCGCGGTCCAGTACCCGCCGACCCGTCGCGCGGAGCCCACCTCCTGCCGGAACCGGGCCCGGAACTCCTCCTGCGCGGCCAGTTCCCGGCGGATCAGTTTCACCGCGACGGTACGGCCCCGGTCCGACCGCGCCAGGAACACCTGCCCCATGCCGCCCGCGCCCAGCCGCGCCAGCAGCCGGTACGCCCCGATCTGCCGCGGGTCCCCCGGTCCGAGCTTGTCCATCCCCGCGCCGCCTTCCCCCCATAGGTCTGCAACGGACCGAGAATAGTGCGGGCGTGCCGGGAGCCGCGCCGGGCTGCGTCCACGGTTCGGTAACAGCCCGCCCGGGCGCCCCCGGCCGCCGGGGCGCACCACCCGGCGCACGTCGACAACCTGTCGTGAAAAGCACGCGGCCAGGGAACAGGACGCCGATGTCGCGAGCGTGGCAGGGCCATCTACCCTCGGCCGCATGACCCCTCAGCCTGATCCCGAAGCCGGCGCCGCAGTGAAGGCCGCGGACCGCGCGCACGTCTTCCACTCCTGGTCCGCGCAGGACCTCATCGACCCGCTCGCCGTGGCCGGCGCCGAGGGGTCGTACTTCTGGGACTACGACGGCAAGCGGTACCTGGACTTCACCAGCGGGCTCGTCTACACCAACATCGGCTACCAGCACCCCAAGGTCGTCGCCGCGATACAGGAGCAGGCGGCGAGGATGACGACCTTCGCGCCCGCCTTCGCGATCGAGGCCCGCTCGGAGGCGGCCCGGCTGATCGCCGAGCGGACCCCCGGCGACCTGGACAAGATCTTCTTCACCAACGGCGGCGCGGACGCCGTCGAGCACGCGCTGCGCATGGCCCGGCTGCACACGGGCCGCCCGAAGGTGCTCTCGGCGTACCGCTCGTACCACGGCGGCACCCAGCAGGCGGTGAACGTCACCGGCGACCCGCGCCGCTGGCCCTCCGACAGCGGCAACGCCGGCGTCGTCCACTTCTGGGCGCCGTTCCTGTACCGCTCCCGCTTCTACGCGGAGACGGAGGAGCAGGAGACCGCGCGGGCCCTGGAGCACCTGGAGACGACGATCGCCTTCGAGGGGCCGGGCACGATCGCCGCGATCATCCTGGAGACCGTCCCCGGCACCGCCGGGATCATGCTGCCGCCGCCCGGCTACCTGGCCGGCGTCCGCGAGCTGTGCGACAAGTACGGCATCGTCTTCGTCCTGGACGAGGTCATGGCCGGGTTCGGGCGGACCGGCGAGTGGTTCGCCGCCGACCTGTACGGCGTGGTGCCGGACCTGATGACCTTCGCCAAGGGCGTGAACTCCGGGTACGTGCCGCTCGGCGGCGTCGCCATCTCCGCGGAGATCGCCGAGACCTTCGGCAAGCGGCCCTACCCCGGCGGTCTCACCTACTCCGGGCACCCGCTGGCCTGCGCCGCCGCCGTCGCCACGATCGGCGTGATGGCCGAGGAGGGCGTCGTCGACAACGCCCGGCGGCTCGGCGAGAGCGTGGTCGGCCCGGCCCTGGCCGAGCTGGCCGCGCGGCACCCGAGCGTGGGCGAGGTCCGCGGCACGGGCATGTTCTGGGCGCTGGAACTGGTGAAGAACCGGGAGACCCGCGAGCCGCTGGTGCCGTACAACGCGGCCGGCGAGGCGAACGCCCCGATGGCCGCCTTCGCGGCCGCCGCCAAGCGGAACGGCCTGTGGCCCTTCGTGAACATGAACCGCACCCACGTGGTGCCGCCGTGCAACGTGACCGAGGCCGAGCTGAAGGAGGGCCTCGCGGCCCTGGACACGGCGCTGGGCACGGCCGACGAGTACACCGAGTAGCCACTCCGCGGCTGCCGCCGGGACCATCCGAACGCGTAAGGTGACGTGCTCGTAAAGAATGGCGAGTACGTGCGAGTACGTCACCCTTACGCGTGAAGAGAGGCCCCGACCATGCCCGGCAACGTCTCCGTGACGCGCAGCACCCTGCGCCAGCAGATCGCGGACGCGCTGCGCGACGAGGTGCTGGCGGGCCGCCTCGCCCCGGGCCGGGCGTTCACCGTCAAGGAGATCGCCGACCAGTACGGGGTCTCGGCGACGCCGGTCCGCGAGGCGCTGGTCGACCTGTCCGCGCAGGGCATCCTGGAGGCCGACCAGCACCGGGGCTTCCGGGTCCCCGAGTACTCCCTCACCGACTACCGCAGCATGCTCGAGGCCCGCGGCCTGGTCACCGACGGGATGTTCCAGGCGCTGACCCACGACCACCCCGCCTTCGCCGACATGGACAGCCCGCGGACGGTCGCGGCGCTCGCCGCCGTGCGCCGCCGCGGCGAGGAGGCGCAGCGCGCCGCCGCGGCCGGCGACCTCGGCGTGCTGATCGGCTACGACCTGCGCTTCTGGCGCGAGCTGAGCGGCTTGTTCGGCAACCCCTACCTCGCCGACTTCCTGCACCGGCTGCGCGTGCAGTCGTGGGTGTGCGCGGTGCAGCACCTGCGCCGGCTGCCGGACGTCCGGGGCCGGCTGTGGGCCGGGCACACCGAACTCGTCGACGCGCTGGCCCGCCGCGAGGCCCGGGCCGCCCAGGAGATCGTCGCCGCCGCCAACGCCCACTCGCTGGCCCTGCTGGAACGGCTGCCGCCGGAATGACGCGGACGCGGGGACTCCACGGTGAGCGCCGGGTATGGGACCCGCACGACAGGGGCCGTGGCCGCCCCGCACCGACTACCCTTCCCTGACCACCCGCTGCCGTGCGTGAGACACGCGCCTGCCGATGCGAGGAGCTCTCTTTGGCCTGTGACCTGTGGCTGGTACCGCTCGTGGACGTGTTGTGCCACACCCCGGACAACCCGTTCGCCGAGGAACTCGCGCACTACAACGACGCGCTGGCCGCGGCCGGGCTCCCGCCGGTGCCGGTGTACCAGTACATGCCGGGCCTGTCCGGCGAGGTCGCCCCGGTGGCCGGCTTCGACTACGACGCGCTGCACTTCCTGCGGCGGGCCTACCTGCTCCAGGTCTGCGGGCTGCCGGTGACCCCGGTGGACGAACTCGGAGGCGACTACGAGCAGTTGCTGGAGATGTTCGAGTCGACGGCCCAGCAGTCCCACCTGGTGTGGCACTACGACCACGCGGGCGCGTACGTCCCCGTCGACTTCCCGCACCCGCTGTCCAACGACGAACTCCTGGCCGGCGGCGGCCCGCTGGGCTCCTCGCAGAGCCTGCTGCGCGAGCTGGAGCACGTGGCCCCGTCGATCGGCATCGACCCGGCCAACCCCCCGGCCGCGCCGGAGCCCCCCGCCGCCCCCACGGAGCTGGAGGAGCCGGCCGTCCCCGCGCCGTACGACCCCAGCCCCTTCGCCCGCGAACGGCACGTGTGGCTGGGCCTGCACGCGGCGGCGACCCGGTCGCTGGCCCAGGGCTCGATGATCGTGTTCAGCTGAGGATTCGCGTCGTCCCCGGGCCCGCGTCCCGCGCCCACCGGGGCGTGGGCCCCCGGGGACCGTCCGGGTCCCGGCCGCCGTCTGGAATGATCGCGGACCATGCAGCCCCTGGCCCACGACGACCCCTCGTCCATAGGCCCCTACCGCCTGATCGCCCGCCTCGGCGCCGGCGGCATGGGACGGGTCTACCTCGCACGGGAGGCCGGCGCCGGCGCCCACGCGGAGACTGTCGCCGTCAAGCTGATCCGCACCGACGCCGACGGGGAGGAGACGGAGTTCCGGCGGCGCTTCGGACGGGAGGTGGCGGCGGCCCGGCGGGTGAGCGGGGCATGGACGGCCCGGGTGCTCGACGCGGACACGGACGCCGAACAGCCCTGGGTGGCCACCGAGTACGTGCCCGGACCCACCCTGCGGGCCGTCGTGCGCGGCGACTTCGGAGCGCTGCCCTCCGCCTCCGCGCACGTGCTCGCCCACCGGCTGGCGCAGGCCCTGGACGCCATCCACGGCGCCGGGCTCGTCCACCGCGACCTCAAGCCGTCCAACATCCTGCTCACCGTCGACGGGCCGCGGGTCATCGACTTCGGGCTGGCCCACGCCCTGGACGGCACCGCCGACTCCACGCTCACCCGTACCGGGACCCTCGTCGGCACGCCCGAGTTCATGTCCCCGGAGCAGGTCAGGGGCGAGCGGGTCAGCCCGGCCGGCGACGTGTTCGGCCTGGGCGGGGTCCTGGCCTACGCGGCCACCGGCCGTTCGCCGTTCCAGCGCCGGGGCGGCGAGGGCGGGGTGCACGCGCTGCTGTTCCGCATCGCCTACGAGGAACCCGACCTGACCGGCGTGCCGGAGGCGATCGCGGATCTCGTCCGGCACTGCCTGGCCAAGCGGCCGGGCGACCGGCCGACGGTCCGCGAGCTGATCTCCCTGACCCGGCGCGCCCCCACCGGCGCCTGGCTGCCCGCGTCGCTGCTGGCCCGACTCGACCGGGTGGCGGCGCAGCCGTTGCCGGACACCCCGCGCCGCGAGGAGGCGGTCCCGGAGCCAACCGGCGGCCCGGACCTCCCGGAGTCACCCGGCCACCCGGAGTTCCAGGAGTTCCCGGAGTTCCCGGAGCTTCCCGACTCGCTCGACGACCTCCGGGACAGCGGGAGCCGGCGCGACCCGCTGGACGCCCCGGAGGCCGGTATCGCCCCGCCCCAGGTGGTGGCGGCGCCCGCGCCGTCCCTGACCGCTCGGGCCGGGCGGCGGGCGGCGGGCACGCTGCTGCCCGTCCTCGCCGTGCTGTCCGTGGTGACCGGCGGGTACTTCGTCCTGCCCGCACTGATGGCGGCGCCCTGGTCGGCACTGGGTGACGGGCCGCCCGAACGGGCGCCGGGCTACTACGTCTTCGACGGCTCCTGGAGCGTCACCGAGGAGGAGGACGCGCCGCTGTTCAGCATGCGGCTCAGCTTCGTGCGGGGCGCCCGCACGGGGCGGCCGGGCGCCACCGTCGTCGCCGCCTCCCGCGACAGGCTCTGCGCGGGCGTGGCGACGGTGCGGTCCCGGTCGGAGGAGAAGCTGGTGCTCGGCGGGTTCCGGATGCGCGAGATCGGGACGAACCGCAGCGGCGAGGGCGACTGCGGGGTGCCGGACACCATGCGGCTCGTCGCCGGCCAGAACCAGGAGATGTCCTGGGACAGCCGGGGCACGTCCTACGGCCTGAGGCGGGTCCCCGAGTCCACCTTCGTGGGGGACGCCCTGCGCGGCGACTGGTACACCGCGGACGGCGGACTCCGGATCAGGATCGACGACGGTGAGCGGAGCATGCTCGCCGTCCACGGCACCGACGAGCGCGGCGGGCGGCACTGCGAGTGGGAAGCGGCGCTCCTGGAGGCCCACCGGACCACGATCGCCACCACCGGCGCCCAGGTGATCCCGACCCGCTCGGACCCGTCGTGCCGGTCGGCGTCCGTCGCGTACGCCTACACCGTCCACGGCGCCGGCGCCGCCGCGACCCTCACCCGCCACTCCGACGCCGAGCGGACCACGCTGGCCCTGCGGCGCCGTCGCTGACCGGGGGCGCCTCGCGGTCCGGCCGGGCCGCGGGACGCCCCGTGAAAGGCGGAACGGCCGGGCGGGTCTCCCCGCGCCGGCCGTCCCGCCGGATCCCGGATCCCGGGAAACGGACGCCTAGAGGAATGAGTTGATCTCGATCGTCTCGGTCCGGCCCGGGCCCACGCCGATCGCGGAGATCGGGGCGCCGGACATCTCCTCCAGCGCCTTGACGTAGTTCTGGGCGTTCTTCGGCAGGTCGGAGAAGGACTTCGCCTTGGTGATGTCCTCGGACCAGCCGGGCAGGGTCTCGTAGACCGGCTTCGCGTGGTGGAAGTCGGACTGCGAGTAGGGCAGTTCCTCGACCCGCTTGCCGTCGATCTCGTAGGCCACGCAGACCGGGATCTGCTCCCAGCCGGTGAGGACGTCCAGCTTGGTGAGGAAGAAGTCGGTCAGGCCGTTGACCCGGGTCGCGTAGCGGGCGATGACCGCGTCGAACCAGCCGCAGCGGCGGTCGCGGCCGGTGGTCACGCCCCGCTCGCCGCCGATGCGGCGCAGCGCCTCGCCGTCCTCGTCCAGGAGCTCCGTCGGGAACGGGCCGGCGCCGACACGGGTCGTGTACGCCTTGAGGATGCCGATCACCCGGCTGATCTTCGTCGGGCCCACGCCGGCGCCCGTGCAGGCGCCGCCCGCGGTCGGGTTCGACGAGGTGACGAAGGGGTACGTGCCGTGGTCGATGTCCAGCAGCGTGCCCTGACCGCCCTCGAAGAGGACCACCTTGTCGTCCTCCAGCGCCTGGTTGAGGACCAGGACGGTGTCGGCGACGTACGGCTTGATCTGCTCGGCGTAGCCCAGCAGCTCCTCGACCACCTGGCCGGCGGCGATCGCGCGGCGGTTGTAGAGCTTGGTGAGGATCTGGTTCTTGGCGTCGAGCGCCGCCTCGACCTTCTGGGTCAGGATCGACTCGTCGTACAGGTCCTGGACCCGGATGCCCACGCGGTTGATCTTGTCCGCGTAGGTCGGGCCGATGCCGCGGCCGGTCGTGCCGATCTTGCGCTTGCCGAGGAAGCGTTCCGTCACCTTGTCGACGGTCACGTTGTACGGCGTGATGATGTGCGCGTTACCGCTGATCAGGAGCTTGGACGTGTCGACGCCACGCTCGTTCAGACCGCTCAGCTCGGAGAGCAGGACCGACGGGTCGACAACGACGCCGTTACCGATGACCGGCGTACAGCCGGGCGAGAGGATTCCGGAAGGGAGGAGGTGGAGTGCATACTTCTGGTCGCCGACGACGACCGTGTGGCCGGCGTTGTTGCCGCCCTGGTATCGCACTACATAGTCCACCGAGCCACCGAGCAGGTCGGTCGCCTTCCCCTTGCCTTCGTCACCCCACTGAGCACCGAGCAGCACAAGTGCGGGCACGCGCGTACACCCCTTCCGGGCGGGGCATGTCCATGGTCGGAGGCGTGGGCGTAAGGTGCACCGCCGCATACCCGCGACCGCCTTTGGTCGCACGACCGTCGGACCGGATGCCCCGGAATAGACGAAGCCCCTGGCGCAATAGCGCAAGGGGCTCTTGCACAAAGATGCTACCCGAGGAAGCGAGGCAGGACCGAGGTGGCGACTTTCGCGACGTCCGATCAGCTGCTGGTGATCATCGATCCGGCGGCACGGCAGGGGGACGGCGAGTCCGTTCGGATCGCGAAAGACGTGCTCAGCGCGGGTGCGACCACCAAGGTGTGTCTGCCGGAGGGCCCGGAGGAATTCGCCCGGGCACTGGGCCGACGGGGTTCCCGGCGGCCGGTCGTGATCGGTGACGACCGGGCGCTGGTGCGCGCGGTGACCCTGCTGCACCGGCACCGCGAGCTGACCGGGTGCGCGCTGGCCGTGGTGCCGGTCGGGGAGGCGGCGCTGGCGGAGTCGCTGGGCGTGCCGGCCGGGCCGGTGGCGGCGGCGCGGGCCGTGCTGGAGGGCGCCGAGCGGCGGCTCGACCTGCTGGTCGACGACAGCGACGGGGTGGTGCTGGGCACGCTGGGCATCCCGCCGGCGCGGGCGGCGGCCGCGAACCGGGGGGCCGGCGCCGAGGGGCACCCCTGGCTGCGTACGCGGTACCGCTCGCTGGTCCGCACGCTGGCCCAGCGCCCCGCCCGGCTGGACGCGGTGCCGGCGCCCGGTCCCGCCCGGCTGCGGGTGGAGGTCGACGGGGAGACCGTGGTGGACCTGGACCAGCCGGTGGAGGCGGTGTCGGTGACGCCGGGCGACAGCGGGACCGCCGCGGTGGAGGTGCGGCCACTGCCGGGCCCCGGCGCGCAGGCCTCGCCCCTGCTGGCCGCGGGGCGGACGGTGACGGTCGTGGGAGCGGACTTCCGCTACCGGGCGGACGCGGTGGTCTCGGGCCCCGTGCGCAGACGGACATGGACGGTACGCGAGGGAGCCTGGGGCCTGACTCTGCCGGTGCCGGGGTGATCCGGGGCAAGGGCGTCGCGTAAGGCCGGGGAAGGTCCGGCCCCAGGGAGCCGGGGCAGGTCTGACCCGGTTCAGATCCTGGGCGTCACCGGAAAACCCGACACGGTACGGACCCTGGGCGTCATGCGGAGCCGGACACGGTCCGAGACCCTGGGCGTCGGAGGGAGCCGGACACCAGGGCCCCGGGCGTCAAGCGGAGCCGGGGGCGGTCCAGGGCCGGGACGTCGCCCGGAGCCGGGGACGGCGCGGGCCCCTGGGCGTCACTGCGAGCCGAAGAGTTCTTCGCGGCGGGTGCGCCAGCGGAGCATCATCGCGGCGATCTCGGTGTCGACGAACTCGAAGAAGGCCAGCGTCTCGGCGAGCCGGCGCCCGGCCGGGGTGTCGGCGCCGAGGCTGTCCACGCCCTCCCGCAGGGCGTGCTCCCAGCGCTTGATGACGGCCTCGCGGCTGGTCAGGGCCTCGTACCACTGGTCGCCGTGCACCCGGTACCGCTCCCGGCGCGAGCCGGGTTCGCGCTCCCGCGAGACCATGTGCACCTGCGCCAGGTAGCGCACCGCGCCGGACACGGCCGCAGGGCTGATGCGCAACCGCTCGCCGAGCTCGGCCGAGGTCAGGGTGCCGGAGTCGGACGCGAGCAGCGCGGCGAAGACCCGGGCCGGCATCCGGGGCACGCCCGCCTCGACGAGCTGGGCCGCGAAGTGCTCCACGAAGCGGGAGACCGTCTCCGGGTCGCGTTCCGGCGCCGGGGAGGTCTGCCGGTCCGCCGCCCCGGGCCGTTCGGCCCTGTCCGCCCGTTCCGTCATCCCCGGATCATCTCCCCTGATCAGCACCGCCGTCGCACCCTCACGACACACTCCCGCAGTTTATACGGTTCCTTAACTTCACAAGTTTGTGAAAGAAGCGTACGTTGCGAAACATGACGAAGGCAATCACGGTCTCCGGGCTCCACAAGTCCTTCGGCCGTACGCACGCGCTGGACGGCCTGGACCTGGAGGTCGAGACCGGCGAGGTCCACGGCTTCCTCGGCCCGAACGGCTCGGGGAAGTCCACCACCATCCGCGTCCTGCTCGGCCTGCTGCGCGCCGACGCGGGCACAGCGCGGGTGCTGGGCCGCGACCCGTGGGCGGACGCGGTGGAGGTGCACCGCCGTATCGCCTACGTCCCCGGCGACGTGACCCTGTGGCGCAATCTGTCCGGCGGCGAGGTCATCGACCTCTACGGGCGGCTGCGCGGGGGCCTGGACCCGCGACGGCGCGCGGAGCTGACCGAGCGGTTCGAGCTGGACCCGACGAAGAAGGGCCGCACCTATTCCAAGGGCAACCGGCAGAAGGTCGCCCTGGTCGCGGCGTTCGCCTCGGACGTGGACCTGCTGATCCTGGACGAGCCGACCTCCGGCCTCGACCCGCTGATGGAGGAGGTCTTCCAGCGGTGCGTCGAGGAGGAGCGGGACCGGGGCCGGACCGTCCTGCTCTCCTCGCACATCCTCAGCGAGGTGGAGGAGCTGTGCGACCGGGTGAGCATCATCCGGGGCGGCCGCACCGTGGAGAGCGGTTCGCTGGCCGACCTGCGCCACCTCACCCGCACCAGCGTCAGCGCCGAACTCGCCGGCCCGCCGAACGGCCTTGCGGACCTGCCCGGCGTCCACGACCTCGACGTCCGGGGCCGGCGGGTGCGGCTCCAGGTCGACACCGACAAGCTGGACGGGGTGCTGCGGCAGCTCGGCGCGTCGGGCGTACGGTCGCTGACCTCGACGCCGCCCACCCTGGAGGAACTGTTCCTGCGGCACTACCAGGCCGAGCCTGCCGGACTCGACGACTCCGCCGCACGGAACGAGGTGGCGCGATGACCACCCTCGCGGTGCGGGCCTCCGGCCGGTCACGCCAACTGGCCGGCACCGGAACCCTGTTGCGCTTCGCGCTGCGCCGGGACCGGGTGAGCACCCCGGTCTGGGTCGCGGTCAACGCCCTCATGGTCCTCTCCATGCCGGGCACCCTGCGGAGCCTGTACGGCACCACCGCCGAACGCGTCGGCCTGGTGACCCAGCTGGAGACCAACGCCTCGTTCCGGGCGCTGATCGGCCCGGTCTTCGACACCTCGGTCGGCGCCCTGACCGCCTGGCGGGTGGGTGTGTACGCCGCCGCGCTCGGCGCCGCGATGAGCATGCTGATCGTCGTACGGCACACCCGGGACGAGGAGGAGAGCGGCCGGCAGGAACTGGTGGCGTCCGGGGCGGTGGGCCGCCGGGCCCCCCTCACGGCGGCGCTGCTGGCGGCGGCCGTCGCCGACGCGGCCCTGGCGCTGCTGGTCACGGCGGGCCTGGCCGGGCAGGGGGCGGGCGGCGCGCTGGCCTTCGGCCTCGGTCTCGCCGGCGTCGGCATGGTCTTCGCCACCCTTGCGGCGATCGTCGCCCAGCTCACCGAGAGCGCCCGCCTCGCCCGGGGCCTGACGGCGGCCCTCCTCGGGGCGGCGTTCGTGCTGCGCGCGGCGGGCGACTCGGCGGCCGACGACGGTTCCTCGCCGCTGACCTGGCTGTCCCCGCTGGGCTGGCTGGAGAACCTGCGGTCCTTCGCGGACGAACGCTGGTGGGTGCTCGCGCTGTTCGCGGCGGCGGTGGCCGCGCAGGCGGCGGTGGCGTACGCGCTCGCCGGGCGCCGGGACACCGGCATGAGCTTCCTGCCCACCCGGCCGGGCCCGGCCGCCGGCCGCCTCGGCACGGCGGGCGCGCTGGCCCGGCGGCTGCAGCGGGGCGGTGTGCTCGGCTGGTCGGCCGGCTTCTTCCTCGCCGGGGTCGTGTACGGCGGTCTCACCGACGGCGCGGCCGGCCTGGTCCGCGACAACGACAGCGCCCGGCGGATCTTCGAGCGGATGGGCGGCCACAGCGGCCTCACGGAGGCGTTCCTGGCGTCGATGACCGGCATGCTCGGCCTGATCGCGGCCCTGTTCGCGGTGGCCTCGGTGCTGCGCCTGCACGGTGAGGAGACCTCGGGCCGGGCGGAACCGGTGCTGGCGTGCGCGGTGGGACGGCTGCGCTGGGCGGCGGGGCATCTGACGATCGCCTTCGGCGGCTCCGCCCTGATCATGACCCTGGCGGGCCTGGGCTTCGCCGTCGGCTACGGCAAGGAGGTCGTGCCGGTGCTGGGCGCCTGCCTGGTGCAGCTCCCGGCGGTGTGGGTGATCGGCGGGGTCGCGGTGCTGCTGTACGGCGCGGCCCCGCGGCTCGCGCCGGCCGCCTGGGGGGTCGCGGTGGCGGTCCTGCTGATCGGCTGGGTGGGCCCGGCCCTGGACGCCCCGCGGATCGTCCTGGACCTCTCCCCCTTCGGCCACCTGCCGAAGCTGCCGGGCGGGGGCATGGAGTGGGGCCCGGTGCTCACCCTCACGGCTCTGGCGGCGGCACTGACCGCGACGGGCCTGGAGGCCCTGCGACGCCGGGACCTGGCGGGCTGAGCGGCACCAGCCTCACCTCACCTCCACGTTCAGCCCCTCCAGCCCCCGGATGACGAAGTTCGGCCTGCGGCGCGGCTCTTCCGCCAGGGTCAGGGTGGGCGCCTGCTCCAGCAGGGCCGTCATGGAGGCGGCCAGCTCGATGCGGGCCAGGGGGGCGCCGATGCAGTAGTGGATGCCCGCGCTGAAGGAGATGTGCGGGTTTTCCCGGCGGGTGAGGTCGAGGCGGTCCGGGTCGGTGAAGACGGCCGGGTCGTGGTTGGCGGAGCCGAAGAGCATGGCGATCTCCGCACCCCTGGGGATCACCGTCCCGGCGATCTCGACGTCGTCCAGCACCCAGCGCTCGAAGAGCTGGAGCGGGGTGTCGTAGCGCATCAGCTCCTCGATCGCGGACGGGACGAGGGACTGGTCGGCGCGCAGGGCCGCCAGCTGGCCGGGGTTGCGGAACAGGGCCCACCAGCCGTTCACCGTGGCGTTGACCGTGGCCTCGTGGCCGGCGTTGAGCAGCAGCACCGCCGTGGAGATCATCTCCTGCTCGGTCAGCCGGTCGCCCTCGTCGTGCGCCGCGATCAGGCCCGAGATCAGGTCCTCGCCGGGCCGCTCGCGGCGGTCCGCGATCAGCTCCGCGAGGTACGCGGAGAACTCCTGCGAGGCCCGGACCGCGTTCGCCGCCGTCTCCTCGGACGGGTTCAGCTCGTACATCCCGCAGATGGCCGCCGACCAGGGCCGCAGGCTCGCCCGGTCCGCCTCCGGGACGCCCAGCATCTCGGCGATCACCGCCACCGGCAGCGGCTCCGCCACGTCCGTGAGCAGATCTCCGCCGCCCGCCTCGACCAGGCGCGCCACCAGGTCGTTCGCCAGGCCGCGCACATACGGCCGCAGCCGCTCCACCGTGCGCGGGGTGAACGCCTTGGACACCAGGCGCCGGATCCGGGTGTGGTCCGGCGGCTCCAGGTCGAGCATGCCGTGGTCGTTGAGGACGTGGAACGGCTCGTGCTCCGCCGGGGGCGCGGTCCGGCCGAACTCCTCGTGGGAGAAGCGGTGCTGGTAGGTGCGGCCCAGGCGGCGGTCGCGCAGCAGCGCGGAGACGTCCGCGTGGTGCGGTACGAGCCACTGGTCGGTCGGTTCGTACCGGAACACCCGGCCGCGCGCCCGCAGATCGGCGTAGGCCGGGTACGGGTCGGCGAGGAACCCGGGGTCCCAGGGGTCGAAGGCGAGATCCGCGGCAGTGGCCATGGAGGGACGCTAGCCCGGCTCAGCCCGGTGTGACCAGCCTCGCCTCGTACGCGAACACCGCGGCCTGGGTGCGGTCCCGCAGGCCCAGTTTCACCAGGATGCGGCTCACATGGGTCTTGATCGTCGACTCGGCCACCACCAGCCGCCCGGCGATCTCCGCGTTCGACAGGCCCTGCGCGATCAGGACCAGCACCTCCGTCTCCCGCTCCGTCAGCTCCCCGTACGCCGCCTGCGCCGACGGCATCAGCCGCGGGGCGTCCGCGAGCCGGGAGAACTCGGTGATCAGCCGCCGGGTCACCGAGGGCGCGAGCAGCGCCTCACCGGAGGCCACCACCCGTACACCGTCCGCCAGTTGGCGGGCCGAGGCGTCCTTGAGCAGGAAGCCGGAGGCCCCCGCGCGCAGCGCCTGGTACACGTACTCGTCCAGGTCGAACGTGGTCAGCACCAGCACCTTCGCCGCCCCGTCGGCGGCGACGATCTCCCGGGTGGCCTCGATGCCGTTCAGCTCGGGCATGCGGATGTCCATCAGCACCACGTCGGGGGCGAGTTCACGCACCCGCTCGACCGCCTCCCGGCCGTTGACGGCCTCGCCGACGACCTCGATGTCCGGCATCGCGTTCAGCAGGACCGAGAAGCCCTCGCGCACCATCATCTGGTCGTCCGCGATCAGCACGCGGATCGTCATGCCCCACCCTCGATCGCGATGTCCGCCGGCACCGGCAGGAACACCGTCACCTCGTAGCCCCCGTCGGCCGTCGGGCCCGCCGTCATCTCGCCGCTCAGCATGGTGACACGCTCCCGCATGCCGGTGATGCCGTGCCCGGCCCCGGGGGAGGGCTTCACCAGGCCGGGGGCGGGCGGCGGGCCGTTGACCACGCGCAGGCCCAGGCCGCCGAGCACGTACCCGATCTCCACCCGGGCGCCGGCGCCCGGCGCGTGCCGCAGGGCGTTGCTCAGCGCCTCCTGCACGATCCGGTACGCCGACAGCTCGACGCCCTGGGGCAGTTCGCGCACCGCGCCGGTCACCGCCTTCTCCACGTCGAGACCGGTCTCCCGCACGTTGGCCAGCAGCCGGTCCAGGTCCGCGAGGGTGGGCTGCGGGGCGTCCGGCGCCTCGTAGTCCTCCGCGCGGACCACCCCGAGGACCCGGCGCAGCTCGGTCAGCGCCGCCACCGCGTTCTCCCGGATGGTGGCGAACGCCTTCTCCAGCTCCTCCGGCGGGTTCTGCACCCGGTACGGCGCGGCCTCCGCCTGGATGGCGACCACCGACATGTGGTGCGCGACCACGTCGTGCAGTTCCCGGGCGATGGTCGTGCGCTCCTCCAGCAGGGTGCGCCGGGAGCGCTCCGCCGCGGTCACCGTCCGCTCCTCCGTCACCTCGCGCTGGGCCTGCCGGCGGATGTGCCGCACGGTGACCGCCAGCAGGATCAGCGCCGACAGGATCAGCATCGGCGCCACGTCGGTGTCGTAGTGGCTCCAGCCGAGGAGGGTGTCGGTCAGGAAGCCGTAGACCGCGGTGAGCACCCACATCCAGGCCGCCGTGCGCGGGCGGGTGCGTATCGCCACCACCGTGAGCACCACCAGGTGCGAGACGAAGCTGCCCGGTCCCCACGGCCAGTCCATGCCGGTCGCCCCGCCGATCACGGAGAGGACCGTGGTCGCGGCGAGGGAGAACCAGAAGGCGCCCACCGGACGCACCAGGGTCAGCAGCACCGGTCCCAGCGCCAGCAGCCCGCACAGCAGCGACACCGGGCCGGAGCCGCTCGTGGCCGCCAGCCCGATCAGCATCGCCAGCCCGCCGAGGCCGACGACGACGGCGTGCGGTGTCCAGCCCGAGTACCGCGTCGGGCGGCCGGAGCGGCCGACGGCCCTGGTCCGGGGCAGCGGGCGGTAGGCGAAGGCGTCGTCGAACAGGTCCTGCCGCAGGCCGCGCAGGGCGTCCCCGGCGAACTCGCGCTCGGGGCTGCGCGGCCGCTCGGCTCCACCGGCCGGGGTCGTCTGCGTGTGCGTCGTCTCGGTCACGTGGGCAACGGTAGGCCGCGCCGGGTCCGCGGTCGTCACCTCGCAGAAGGGTCCTCGGCCGTCCCCCTGAAGTACTACGGCTCCGCCGGGCTCAGTATCCGGACGGCCGCACCAGACCCGACTCGTAGGCGAAGACGGCCGCCTGGGTGCGGTCGCGCAGCCCCAGCTTCACCAGGATCCGGCCCACGTGCGTCTTCACCGTCTGCTCGGCCACCACCAGCCGCCCGGCGATCTCCGCGTTCGACAGGCCCTGCGCGATCAGCGTCAGCACCTCGGTCTCCCGCTCGGTCAGGGCGCCGACCCGCCGCATGAGCGGGGGCCGGGGCGTGCCGTCCAGCCGGGAGAACTCGGCGATCAGCCGGCGGGTGACGCCCGGGGCGAGCAGCGCGTCCCCCGCGGCCACCACCCGCACCGCCTCGGCGAGCTGGTCGGCGGAGGCGTCCTTCAGCAGGAAGCCGGAGGCCCCCGCGCGCAGCGCCTGGTACACGTACTCGTCCAGGTCGAACGTGGTCAGCACCAGGACCCGGACATCGGGGTGGTCGGCGGTGATGCGGCGGGTCGCCTCGATGCCGCCCAGCTCGGGCATCCGGATGTCCATCAGCACCACGTCGGGGGCCAGTTCGCGGACCTTGGCGATGGCGTCGAGACCGTGCACCGCCTGTCCGACCACCCGGATGCCGGGCTTGGTGTCGAGCAGCACGGTGAAGCCCTGCCGGACCATCTGCTGGTCGTCGGCTATGAGTACGCGGATGGTGCCGGCGCCGCTCGTCATGGCGTCTGGTCTCCTGTCGTGGACGGGTGGGGCGGCTCGCGTCGGTCGAGCGCGCCGGTCGGGGCGGCGGACGGGGCGCCGTCCCGGGGCAGGAAGGCCGCGACCGCGAAGCCGCCGTCCGGGGCCGGGCCGGCGGTGACGTGGCCGCCGAGCATCGCCGCGCGCTCCCGCATGCCGAGCAGCCCGTGCCCGGCGCCCGGGGAGGGCGGCACGGGGCGGCGCGGCCGGGAGTTGGCCACCGTCAGCCGCAGCCCGTCCGGGCCGTGCGCGACCTCGACCCGGACCGTCGAACCCGGCGCGTGGCGCAGGGCGTTGCTCAGCGCCTCCTGCACGATCCGGTACGCCGACAGCTCGACCCCCGGGGCGCAGGGCCGCGCCGCACCGCCGACCTCGGCGGTCACGTCCAGTCCGGCCGCCCGGGTGTTCTCGATCAGCGCGCCGAGCCGGTCGAGCGTCGGCTGGGGGGCGTCCGGGGCGGCGCCGGTGCCGGGGTCGCCGAGGCCGTAGGGGTCCTCGGGGTTCTCCGACCGGAGCACGCCGAGCACCCGGCGCAGTTCGGTGAGCGCCTCCAGCGCGTTCTGCCGTATGCCCGCGAGGTTCTCGACCAGCTCCGGGGACGGCTGCTCGACGAGATGCGGGGCGACCTGCGCCTGGATGGAGATGACCGACATGTGGTGCGCGACCACGTCGTGCAGTTCCCGGGCGATGCGGCTGCGCTCCTCCAGCAGGGTGCGGCGGGCCCGCTCCTCGGAGGTCTGGGAGGTCTGCTCGACGAGTTCCGCGCGGGCCACGCGGCGGTCGCGCAGGGCGGCGCCGAGCACCACGACGACCGCGGACAGGACGACGGCGAGGACTCCGGTGGGCTGGTAGTGCGAGCCGCCCCACACGCCCTGCAGGAACCAGGTGACCAGTGCGGTCAGGGCCAGCGCCTCGGCCGAGACCCGGGGGCGCACGCGCAGCGCGAGCAGCAGCAGGACGAGCAGGTGGGCGACGATGCCGGCCGCGGTCCAGGGCCAGGTGAACGTCACGCCCGGCACCAGGTCCAGCCTGCCGCGCACCGCCGCCGCGCCCACCACGGTCCCGGCCGTCGACAGCCACCAGCCCGCGACGGGCCGCCACATCGCGAGCAGGATCGCACCGCCCTGCGCCAGGGCGATCACGAAGGCCGCTCCGGGCTGCAGGTGCCCGTTGTCCGCGAGCTGCGCGCTGCCGCCGACGGTGACCCCGAACGCGGCCAGGCACAGCAGACCGTGCGGCAGCCAGCGCAGCCACACCGATACGGGCAGCGGATCCGGGCGGAAGTCCCACAGGTCGCCGTGCAGCACCCGTATCCGGCGCCGCCACCGGTCCGCGAGCAGCACCGGGCTCCGGCGGCCCCCCGTCTCCGTCACGCGGTCCACCCTAGGGCCTGTGGGTCCGGTGGGTCCGGTGGCCCGCGCCCGCTGCGCCCCGGTCCGCCGCGCGGTGCACGCGGACCACCCGGGACCGGCCGGCGGAACCGCCGCTCGCGGGACGGCGGCGGGCGCCCTGCTCGCGGGAGCGGAACACCGCCCAGTACAGGGCGAGTACGGCGGTGAACACCGGCAGCCACAGGAGCCGGGCCGCGACCCAGTGCAGGTCGTCCGGCCGGGTGTGCAGGCCGGGGAGCCGGCCGCCCGCGAGGGCGGCGACCGTGGTGGTCATCAGAGCCGTCTGGTGCCACAGGAAGACGGTCATCGCGGAGAGGTTGACCAGGGCCGCGGCCGCCCAGGCGAGCGGGCGGCGCATCGCCCGGCGCAGCCGGTCGCGCAGCAGGAGGGCCAGTCCGCACTGGGCCAGACCGAAGGTCACGGCCGCCAGCGTCGGCGGGTTCAGGTTGGAGACGGGGGCGCCCGGCACCCCGACCATGGACGCGGGATAGCCCGCGCACGTCACCAGCAGGACCGTGGCCGCCGTACCGCCGAGGAGCAGCAGCCGGGCCGCGTGGCGGCCGTCCAGCTCACCGCGGGTCCAGGCGGCGCCCAGGGTGTACGGGACCAGCCAGCCGGCCGCCACGTTCACCCAGCCCAGCCAGGAGGGGCCGGTGTGCAGGCCGAAGCGGAGGATGTCCACGTGCAGGACGACGGCCAGCGGCCAGAGCGGGCTGAGCCGGACGAGCAGCGGGGTGGCCGCCGTGAGGGCGGCGAAGACCAGCAGGAACCACAGCGGCGACAGGGCCAGTTTGAGCAGCGTGTGCAGTGTCGCGAAGGGGACGCCGCTCAGCAGCAGAGCGGCGGCGGCCGCCGTCCACAGGGCGAGGAGCGCGAGCACCGGCCGGAGCAGACGGGCCAGGCGGCTGCGCAGCCACGCCCCGTAGGTGAGCCCCCGGGTCCGCGCCGAGGCCAGTGAGCGCGTCGCCACGTGACCGCCGACCAGGAAGAACACCGCGAGGGTCTGGAAGACCCAGGAGACGGGGGCCAGCCACGGCAGGTGCCGCAGCGGGCTCGCCGTGTGCAGCGCCCCGTCCTGCGGCACCAGGGCGGTGACCAGCCAGTGGCCGAGGACCACACCGAGGACAGCGAGGGCGCGCAGCGCGTCGACCGCGCGGTCCCGGGAGGCCGGGGTGGCGGCGTCCACCCGGCGGGCGCCCCGGCGTACCGCGTGCGTCAGGCGCGGCGGGCGGGCGGCCCTGGCCGCCGCGGTGCGGGCGGGAGTCCGGCGCCGGGGGCCGGGGACCGGCTCAGGCACGGGTCACCTCCGAGGTGGCGCCGAGGGTGATCCGGGCCAGGTTGGCGAGGGCGGCCGAGCCCGGGGTGAAGTAGCCGCTGTGATCGGCGTCCGCGGCGTCGAAGACCTGGGCGCCGAAGGCCCCGGAGACCGGGTCGGCGCCCAGGCCGACGGTGGCGCCCAGCAGACCGGCCCGTACGTGCGGGACGTGGGCCACCCAGTCGCGGCTGCCGCGCGCCGCCCAGACCCGGGCACGGGTGTGCAGCCCGGCGACGGTGCCGACGCCCGTGCCCGGGCTGCCGACGAGGACGACGTCACCGACGTCCAGACCGTGCGCGGCCCGGCCGCAGACGACGGAGCCGTAGGAGTGGCAGAGCAGGGAGATCCGGGCCCGCGCGGGGGCGATGGCGCGCAACTGCCCGGTGAGGGCGCGCAGACGGGGCGCCGCCTCGTCGGCCCTGGCGGTCGTGGTCACCGTCGTGCTGACCGTGCCGGGGGTGCGGTAGCCGAGCCAGGCGACCACGGCGACGCGGGTGCCGGCGGGGGCGCGGCGCGTGAGGTCGTCGTACAGGGCGGCCGCCGCCCGGTGGAAGCGGGCGTAGGTGTCGATCGAGGTGTCCGAGCCGGGTACCAGGACGGCGACGCGGCCGGCCCGGCGCAGCTCGCCGAGGACCTCGGTGGCCTGGCCGGGGCCGCGGCCGTCGAAGGCGAGCAGCTCGCGGGCGGCCAGCGCCCGGTCGGCGGCGGCCCGGTGCGCGTCGCCGTGGGCGGCGGCCATGGCGGCGGCCTCGGCCGCGTTGGCCCGGTTCGCCGCGTAGACCGAGCCCAGGGTGGCCGCGGTGGCCGGGGCGTGGCCGGCCGGGGGCGGGGCGGGGATGGTGGAGTGCGCGGCGGCGGTCAGGGCGACGACCGTGGCGGCGGTGAGCAGCGCCTGGCGCCAGATCCCGTTCCGCCCCGGCCGCCACCGGCTCCGGCTGGGCGGCGGCGGTTGCGGACCGGCGGTGGACGGCGGCGCTTGCCCCATGGTGGCTTCCCTTCGCGAAGCCCGGCCATCGGGCTTGTCCAGAAAGGAAGTTAGGAGCCGCAGGGCGTCGCCGGCGTCCCGCCAGGGAGCCGTCCCGCGGGGTAGCTCTCAGGTACTACGGGTATGACCGGGGCGGCTCACCAGGCGAGTTGGGCGATCTCCTCGGCCACCACCGCGCAGGCGTCGGTCGCCGGGTCGATGAGCGGGAAGTGCCCGACGTCCGCCAGCAGGGTCAGGCCCACCAACTCGCCCGCCTTCTCGGCGGCGTTCGCGTACGACTCAGCCACCGCCGGGGGCACCACCAGGTCGGCCTCGCCCTGGACCAGCGTCGTGGCGATGCCGTTCGGGAGGAGCAGCACGGGGTCGGCGTACGGCCGGCGCTCGGCGAAGTGGTCGTGCCCGCCGAGGAGTTGCAGGGAGGCGTTGCCGCAGACGTCCAGCTTCTCCGCCACGTCGAGGTCGGCGACCGGGGCGAGGGCCACGACGCCGCGCAGCGGGGCGGGACGGTCGGTGCGCCAGGGCGCGTCGGCGGGCAGCACGTGCCGGGCCGCGGCCCACAGGGCGAGGTGGCCGCCCGCCGAGTGCCCGGTGAGGACGGTGCGGCGCGGGTCGGCCTGCGGGAGCGCCGCGCGGGCCAGGCCGGGCAGGGCGTCCAGGGCGGCGGCCACGTCGTCGAAGGTGTCGGGCCAGCGGCCGGCCGGCGGGGTCGCGTCCGAGGGGCCGGGCCCGGCGCCCTGGAGCTGCGCCGGGATCAGCGGCTCGCCGCCGCGCCGGTACTCGACGTTGGCCACGGCGAAGCCGGCGCGGGCCAGGTGGTCCGCGAACGGGGTGACGTGGCGGCGGTCGTAGCGGGCGCGCCAGGCCCCGCCGTGCAGGACGACGACCAGGGGCGCGCCGGACGCGCCGGTCCGCGGGGCGTAGAAGTCGATCACCTGGTCGGGGTGGTCGCCGTAGGCGGCGGTCGCGTCGGGGTCGACCGCGGGGTGCGAGAAGGCCGACTCCTCCTCGGCGGCGGCGCGGGCTTCGGCGGCGTCGTCCGGCATGCTCCGACCTCTCGGCGGCGGGATGGGTCCGGCGGACCTGGTGGGTACGAATCGGTACGCAGCGTCGGCCGTTGGCCGGGACGGTACCAGGCGGGTGACGTGGGCGGACACCGGGCCGGGGCCCGGCGGCGGGGGCGCGGGGCACCCCGCCGCCGTGCCACGTCACCCGGTGAGCAGCTCCCCCAGGATCCGGGCCGCGCGCTCCGTGTCCGCGAAGCCCACGTACAGCGGGGTGAAGCCGAAGCGGAGCACGTCGGGGTGGCGGAAGTCGCCCACCACGCCCCGCTCGATCAGCCGCTTCATCACCTCGCCGGCGTCGGGGCAGCGCAGCGCGATCTGGCTGCCCCGCTCCGCGTGCGGCGCCGGGGTCACGCACTCGGCCCGGCCGGCCTCGGTGTACGCGGCGACGCACTCCAGGAAGAAGTCCGTCAGCGCCAGGGACTTGGCCCGCACCGCGTCGACGCCGACCCCGTCCCACACCTCCAGGGCGGCCTCGAGGGCCAGCATGGAGAGGATGTCCGGGGTGCCGACGCGGCCGCGCACGGCGCCCGGCGCCGGTGCGTAGGACGGGCTCATCGCGAACGGCTCGGCGTGGGAGGTCCAGCCGGGCAGGGGCGAGTCGAAGCGGTCCTGCAGCTCCCGGCGCACGTACAGGTACGCGGGCGAACCGGGGCCGCCGTTCAGGTACTTGTAGGTGCAGCCGACCGCGAGGTCCACGCCGTGCTCGTCCAGGCCCACCGGCAACGCGCCCGCGCTGTGGCACAGGTCCCACACCGCGAGGGCGCCGGACGCGTGGATCGCGGCGGTGAGGCCGGGCAGGTCGTGCAGCCGGCCGGAGCGGTAGTCGACGTGGTTGAGCAGCACCGCGGCCGTGCGGTCGCCCAGCGCGGCGGGCAGCTCCGCCGGGGTCACCGGGCGCAGGGTGCGGCCGGTCATCCGGGCGGCCGACTCGGCGATGTAGCCGTCGGTGGGGAACGTCGTGGCGTCGACGAGGAGCTCGTCGCGGCCGGCGTCCGCCATCCGGACCGCCGCCACGAGCGCCTTGAAGACGTTGACGCTCGTGGAGTCGCCCACCATGATCTGGCCCGGCGCCGCGCCGACCAGCGGGGCGATCCGGTCGCCGATCCGCTCCGGCGCCGTCCACCAGCCGCTCTCCTCCCAGGAGCGGATGCGCAGCTCGCCCCACTGCCTGCGGACCACGTCCGCCATCCGGTCGGGGACGTGCGCGGGCAGGGCGCCGAGGGAGTTGCCGTCCAGGTAGACGACGTCGTCGAGGACGAAGCGCTCGCGCAGCGGGGCCAGTTCGTCGGCGGCGTCCAGTTCCTTGGCCCGCAGCGCGAGTTCGAGGCGCTCAGACATGGGACCTCGCCGTCCACAGCTCGGGGAAGACGTTCTTGCGGGCGCGCTTCTCCAGCCAGGCCACGCCCGCCGAGCCGCCCGTGCCGGTCTTCGAGCCCATCGCGCGGCGGGTGGCGACCAGGTGGTCGTTGCGCCAGCGCCAGACCAGCTCGGCCACGTCGGACAGGGCCTCGCCGAGCCGCACCAGCTCGTCGTCCTGGTCGCCGGAGTAGAGAGCGGCCCAGGCCGACTCGACGGCCTCCGAGGGCTCGTAGCGCTGGGAGACGTCCCGGTTCAGCACCGAGGCGGGGATCGCGTGGCCGCGGCGGGCGAGCAGCCGCAGGACCTCGTCGTACAGGCTGGGCTCGTGCAGGGCCTTCTCCAGCTCCGCGTGGGCGCGGGGGGCGCCGCGGTGCGGGACCAGCATCGACGCGGACTTCTCGCCGAGCAGGAACTCCAGCCGGCGGTACATCGCCGACTGGAAGCCGGAGCCCTCGCCGAGGGCGCCGCGGTACGAGTTGAACTGCGCCGGGGTGAGCTGGCCGAGCGGCTTCCAGGAGGCGTTCAGCGCCTCCAGCTCGCGCACGGAACGCTTCAGCGCGGCGATCGCGGTCTGCACGTCGTCCTGGCGGAGAGCCTTCGCGGCGGTCTCCCACTCGTGCACGACGACGGTGAACCACAGCTCCATGACCTGGGTCGTCACCAGGAAGACCATCTCTCCGGGATCGTCGGAGAGGGTGTGCTGGAGGTGGGTGAGCACGTCCGCCCGGACGTAGTCCTCGTAGGGCGTCGTACCCGCGAAGTCGAGATGCGGGGTCTCGGGCTCAGCGGCCTCGTGAGGGGGGCGAGCCGGTTGCGACATCGCTGTCTCCTGTTGTTGCTCCGGGTGGCGGTCCGCCCCTGCCGATGCCGGCACGGGGGCCCCGGTCCCCACCCCGCATCCTCCGCAATCACTCCGGTCACGGCAAGGCCCGCCTGCTGCCAGACGGGCCACACAGGTGACGCCGCGGGGGCCGGCCGGCTCGGCCGGCTGGTGGGCCGGTCAGCCGAGGGTCTGGGCCGCCGCGGGCGAGGAGTCCTTCAGGAACTGGGAGCAGCGCTCGTACTCCTCCTGCTCGCCGATCGCCTGGGCGGCGCGGGCGAGGCCGTGCAGGGCGCGCAGGAAGCCGCGGTTGGGCTCGTGCTCCCAGGGCACCGGGCCGTGGCCCTTCCAGCCGTTGCGGCGCAGGGCGTCCAGGCCTCGGTGGTAGCCGGTCCGGGCGTACGCGTACGACTCCACGACCGCGCCCCGCTCGAAGGCCTCGTCGGCGAGCTGGGCCCAGGCGAGGGAGGAGGTCGGGTACTTGGCGGCGACGTCCGCGGGGGCGGTGCCGGTCGCGAGGAGTTCGCGGGGCTCCGGGTCGTCGGGGAGGTGGGTGGGGGGCGGGCCGCCGAGAAGGTTTTCGTGAATCGTCATGCCTCCAGTCTGTCGCACGCAGGCGCCCCCGGCGGATCGGCACCGGTGCGTGGGGCTCGCCGGGTGCGTGGTGCTCGTCGGTGCGTGGGGCTCGCCGGCTGCGTGGTGCTCGTCGGTGCCTGGTGCTCGCCGGGTGCGGTGCTTGACGGTGCCCGTGCTGGTGGGTGCCCGGTGCCGGTGGGTCTGGTGCCCGGCGTCGCTGAGGTGCCCGGTGCCGGTGCCGGCCGGAGGGCGTTCCGCTTGCCCGCGCTAACGGGGTACCTCCCCCGCTCTCGACTTCGCTCGAGCGGGGGGACCCCCACCGCCCACCCGTGCCGCCCCTAGCGGCACGCATGCCCGCAGCTGGGGGCCGGCACCGGGTGCCTGAGCAAGGGGCGCGGGGAACTGCGCGACCAGCCACCGCGCAGCCGCGGACAGACGACAAGGGACACCCACCCAGGGGCGCGAGGAACTGCGCGACCAGCCACCACGCAGCCGCGGACGGACGACGCCGGATGCCCACGCGCGAACGGCCGTGGAGGGGGGTCAGGTGTGGCGGCCGGACTCCAGCGGGGGAGCCGTGACGCCGCAGAAGGTCCTGCATTCCGGGTGGCGGCAGCCGGGAGGCGGCCGGCGGATCAGGGTGAACGCCAGCACCGCGCCCAGCACCAGCACCCCCGCGCAGATCGGCATCGCCCGGGAGAACGCCGCGTCGAAGGCCACCGCGGAGCGGTACGCCTCCGGTCCCATCCCCGTCAGCAGCGGCAGCGCGGCCACCGCGACCAGCCCGGCCGCCCGGGCGGCCGCGTTGTTGATGCCGCTGGCCAGGCCCGCGCGGGCGGTGTCGACGGAGGCGAGCACCGTGGCGGTCAGCGGGGCGACCAGGGTGACCATGCCGGCGCCCATGACGAGCAGCGCGGGCAGGACGTCGGTGAGGTAGTCCGCGTCCGCGCCCACCCGCAGCATCAGCAGCATCGCCGCCGCGCAGAGCAGCGGCCCCACGGTCAGCGGCAGCCGCGGACCGGTGCGGTCGGCCAGGGCGCCCGAGCGGGCCGAGAACAGCAGCATCAGGACCGTCGTCGGCAGCAGGGCCGTGCCGGCCTGCAGGGGCGAGTAGCCGGACACCACCTGGAGCTGGAGCGCGGTCAGGAAGAAGAAGCCGCCGAAGGCCGCGTACACGCACAGCGTGACCAGGTTGACCGCGGTGAAGCGGCGCGAGGCGAAGATGCCGGGCGGGAGCATCGGGTTCGCGCGGTGCCTCTCGACGTACACGAAGGCCACCGCCGCGGCCAGGCCGAGGACCGCGCTCACCACCACCCCGGTCCCGCC
Source organism: Streptomyces sp. NPDC003720 (assembly GCF_042875075.1). Lineage (NCBI taxonomy): Bacteria > Bacillati > Actinomycetota > Actinomycetes > Kitasatosporales > Streptomycetaceae > Streptomyces > Streptomyces sp. NPDC003720. Next base: position 426,419 of record NZ_JBIANZ010000004.1, on the reverse strand, counting down.
GCCGCCCGCCTCGATCAGGGCGTACGTCAGCAGGGCCAGGGCGAGCGCCCCGAGGCCGGCGCCGAGGACGTCGAAGCGGCCCTTGCCGGGGCCGGCGGCGGACTCCGGTACGTGCCGCACGGCGATCGGCGCGCACAGCAGGGCGACCGGCACGTTGAGCAGGAACACCCAGCGCCAGCCGGGGCCGTCCACCAGCCAGCCGCCCAGGAACGGGCCGACGGCCGCGCCGACCCCGCCGAAGCCGGACCACAGGCCGACCGCCCGGCTGCGGTCGTCCGGATGGAAGGAGGCCTGGATGAGGGCGAGGGAGCCGGGGGTGAGCAGAGCCCCGCCGACCCCCTGCAGGGCACGGGCGGCGATCAGCACCACGGGGTTCGGGGCGAGGCCGCAGAGCAGGGAGGCGGCCGCGAACCAGACGACGCCCAGCACGAAGACGCGCCGGCGGCCGTACCGGTCCCCCAGGGAGCCGCCCAGCAGGATCAGACCGGCCAGCGTGACCATGTACGCGTTGACCGTCCACTGCAGCGCGGCGAGGCTGGCGTCGAGGTCGCGGCCGATGGTCGGCAGCGCGACGTTGACCACGGTGGAGTCCAGCATGGCCATGCTGGAGCCGAGCACCGTGGTGAGCAGGATCCACTTGCCCTGGGACGAGCCCAGCCGGACATCGGGCATGCTCCAGATATACAGCGGGCCCGGTGCCGAGGCACCGGGCCCGCCGAAGCCGCCGTACGCGACTTACTTGATCTTGTTACCCGCGGAGCGCAGGTTCTGCGTGGCCTCGACGACACGCGCGGCCATGCTCGCCTCGGCCAGCTTGCCCCAGGTGCGCGGGTCGTAGGTCTTCTTGTCGCCGACCTCGCCGTCGACCTTCAGGACGCCGTCGTAGTTCTTGAACATGTGGTCGGCGACCGGACGGGTGAAGGCGTACTGGGTGTCCGTGTCGATGTTCATCTTCACGACGCCGTTGTCCAGCGCGGTGAGGATCTCCTGCTCGGTGGAGCCGGAGCCGCCGTGGAAGACGAAGTCGAACGGCGCCGCCTTGCCGAACTTGGCGGAGACGCCGTCGGCCAGCTCCTTCAGCAGCTCGGGGCGGAGCACGACGTTGCCCGGCTTGTAGACGCCGTGCACGTTGCCGAAGGAGGCGGCCAGCAGGTAGCGGCCCTTCTCGCCGAGGCCCAGGGCCTCGGCGGTGCGGATCGCGTCCTCGACCGTGGTGTAGAGGGAGTCGTTGATCTCGTGGGAGACGCCGTCCTCCTCGCCGCCGGTCGGGGTGATCTCGACCTCGAGGATGATCTTCGCGGCGCGGGCCTGCTCCAGCAGCTCCTGCGCGATCTCCAGGTTGTCGGCGAGGGTCTCGGCGGAGCCGTCCCACATGTGCGACTGGAACAGCGGGTTGAGGCCGGCCTCGACGCGCTTGCGGGAGAGCGCCAGCAGCGGACGCACGTACCCGTCGAGCTTGTCCTTCGGGCAGTGGTCGGTGTGCAGCGCGATGTTGACCGGGTACTTCTCGGCGATGATGTGCGCGTACTCGGCGAGCGCGACGGCGCCGGTCACCATGTCCTTGTTGTACTGGCCGCCCAGGAACTCGGCGCCACCCGTGGAGATCTGGACGATGCCGTCGCTCTCCGCCTCCGCGAAGCCGCGCAGGGCGGCGTTCAGGGTCTGGCTCGAGGTGACGTTGATGGCCGGGTAGGCGAACTTGCCTGCCTTCGCCCGGTCGAGCATCTCGTTGTAGACCTCGGGGGTTGCGATGGGCATGGTCCGCTCCTTGGAGTGTGCGGGTTGGGTTCTGCGTACTACGGCCCTGACCTAGACCTTGGGTGTGACGTCATCGTCGTTCCCATCTTTCCAGACATGACCCGGTGCCAGTGGCTCCGGTCAAGCCACGGGCAAGTCCAGGTCAATTCCGGGCGTCAGTCCAGACCCAGTTCATCCTTCGAGAAGGCGAACCGGTACGGAACGCCCGCACCGGCCTCGATCTTCTCGGCCGCGCCGGTGGCCCGGTCGACGATGGTCGCCACGGCGACGACCTCGGCGCCCGCCTCGCGCACGGCCTCCACGGCGGTGAGCGGCGAACCGCCGGTGGTGGAGGTGTCCTCCACGACGAGCACCCGCCGGCCCGCGATCTCCGGCCCCTCCACCCGCCGCTGCAGGCCGTGCGCCTTGGCCGCCTTGCGGACGACGAAGGCGTCCAGCCGCCTGCCGCGCGCGGCGGCCGCGTGCAGCATGGCGGCGGCGACCGGGTCGGCGCCCATGGTGAGGCCGCCCACCGCGTCGAACTCCAGGTCGGCGGTCAGGTCCAGGAGCACCTGGCCGACCAGCGGGGCGGCCTCGCCGTCGAGGGTGATGCGGCGCAGGTCGACGTAGTAGTCGGCCTCGAGACCCGAGGAGAGGGTCACCTTGCCGTGCACCACGGCCTTGTCCTTGATCTGCTGCAGCAGCGCGCCGCGCACGTCGTCCGTCATGCCGCCCAGCTTAGAGCCGCCGCCAGGTCCAGGTGGTCGTCGCCTCCAGCGGCTCCAGCGGGGTGACCAGGCGCGGGAGGGTGTTCAGGCCGTTGGGCGGGCCGGTCTGCGGCTCGACGCACACGGCCTCGGCCTGCTCGTCGTAGACGACCACCCACTCCTCGCGGCTCGCGACCTTCAGCTCGAGCCGCCCGGGCCAGGTGAGGGTGACGTCGACGCCGCCGGGCATGCCGAAGCAGTCGTCCCACGGGCCGGTCCCGGGCTCGACGCGGTTGCCGGTGGGCAGGTGGTCGGCGCCGCGCTCCTCCTGCCAGGCGGGCTTGAAGTCGAGCCGCACGTCCGCGCCGCCGAGGCTGCGGTTGAACCAGGGGTGCCAGCCGATCTGCGCCGGGAAGGAGTCGTCGTACGCCTCCACGGACATGGTCAGGGCCAGGCTGTCCGCGGTCAGCCTGACCACCTGGGTGACCCGGCCGCGGTGCGGCCAGGGGTCGGTCAGGTCGTGGGTGATGACGGCCTCGTCCGCCGACACCCGGGCGGTGCGCCAGGCGCCGTCGCGCGCGGTGCCGTGGATGGCGTGCGGCGGGGAGTTGAGGGGCATCTGCCGGACGGTGGCGCCGTCCAGGAAGCGGCCCTCCCGGATCCGGCCGCACCAGGGCACCATGGGGAAGCAGCCGTAGCGCTCGCCCTGGCGCAGCAGCTCCACGCCACCGATCCGGAGCCCACCGATACGGCCGCCGTTGCCGGGCCGCACGCTCACTTCCGCGTCGCCCGCGGTCAGCGTGATGTCTTCGTTACTCACGTGACGACCCTACTTCGGCGATCAAGAGGGCGTCCGCCGCACGACCGCACGGGGCCGGAGGCGGCCGGGAAACCGGCTAGGTCGTGTCCGCGAAGTCGCGTCGTTCGCCCGCAGGGCGGGCATCGCGGCGTCCGGTGCGTGCTCTGGGGGTCCCCCCGGCCGAAGGCTGGGGGAGTGCCGGCCGGATGCCCTCGTACTGGGTGTACTCGGGCTTTCGGCCGGTGCGGCGAGAGTGCGTGCCGGGCGTCGCGACGCAGACGCGACTTTGCGGACACGGCCTAGCGCCGGCGGCGCAGGGCGCGGCCCACGACGATCGCGGAGGCCACGGCCAGGGCCGCCGCCGGGGCCGCCCAGCGCAGCACCTGGCTGCCGGCGCCGGTCTGGGGGGCCGGCACGGGGGCGTAACGGCCGCGCGGGGGCGCGTGGTCGACCTCCTCCGCGCTGCGGCCGATCATCGTCCGGCGCGCGTGCGCGGCCTCGGCGGGCGGCGCCCCCGTTTCGGCGAAGCCGTCCGCCGGGCGGTCGGCGGCGGCGGTGTCGTCGGCGGCGGGGTCGAGGGAGGGCGCGGGGACCTCGGTGTCGAAGACGGAGGCGGAATCGGGGCCGGGCGCCCGGTCCGGGTTGTCGGGGCTGGCCGCGAGGCTCTCCACGAAGCGGCTCAGCAGCCGCGTCACCGCCGAGCTCACCGCGTCCGCCGGCAGTTCGGCGATACGCCCGTCCGCCTCCGCGGTGCCCTCGACCGTGACGGTGGTGCCGTCGGCGGTGCCTTCGAGGCGCAGGGTGAGCGCGACCTTGGCCGTACCGCTGCCGCGGGCCTCGCCGGCCTCGCCGTCCACGGCGTAGCCGCCGTCCGCGCGGGGGGTGATACGCAGCGCCCCGCGGTAGGTGACGGAGTGTCCGCCCACCCGCAGCTTCAGCCGCCCCGAGACGGGTTCGGCGCCGGCGTCCTGCTGGAGCCCGGGGACCGCCCGGGCGACCCGGGCGGGCTCGGCGAGCGCCTCCCTGAGCCGGTCGGCCGGAACCGGAACGAAGACCTGGTGCTCCATGTCGGCTGAGCCTACCCAGTCCCGGCCGGAACGCACCCTCCCGCGCGCGGAGCCCGTGCGACCCGGGTCCCCCGGCCGCCCGCGCACCCGGTGATGCCCCGAACGGCGGCAGCTTGCCGGGATCGGGTCCGGCCGGTGGACGGCGCGGGCATGGATGGGGCGGAGGTGTTGCCCAGATGGCCAGCGACGACCGGCTCATGCGTCTCGACGAGACCGGGCGGGTGCTCGAATGGCGCCGTGCGGCCCAGGAGGCGTACGGCTGGTCCGCCGAGGAGGCCGTCGGGCGGACCGCGGCGTCCCTGCTGCGCGGCGGCCCGGCCGGCCCCGCCCGCCCGGCGGCGATGCGGCCCGTGCTGGTCAGGCCCGTGATGGCGGCGGACGGGACGCTGGTGTGGGAGGTGTGCGCGGCGGCGGAGGCCGCGTCCGGCGAGGACCTCGCCATCCTGCGGGCGATGTTCACCCAGTCCCCGGTGGGCCTGCACGTGCTGGACGACCGGCTGCGCATCGTCCGCGTCAACACCGCCACCCGCGCGCTGCGCGGCACGGCCGAGGACCGGCTGGTGGGGCAGGTCTTCTCCCGGGTGTACGGCCTGGCCGACCCCGGCCAGGAGGAGGCGGCGGCGCGCCGGGTGCTGGAGACCGGCCGGGCGGAGCTGAACCGGATCGTGCGGGTGGTGCCGGGTGCGGCCGGTCACGAGCACAGCGTGTACTCCGTCTCCTACGTGCGTCTGGAGAACACGCGCGGCGACATCCTCGGCCTGGTCGCCTCGGCCGTCGACGTGACCGAGCGCGAGCACGCCCTGTGGCGGCTGTCGGTGGTGGACGAGGTGCGGCGCCGGGTGGGCGAGCGGCTGGACGTGATCGCCGCCTGCCAGGAGTTCGTGGACGCGGTGGTGCCGCGGTTCTCGGGGATCGCGGTGGTCGAGGTGGTCGAGGAGGTGGTCCGGGGGGAGGCGCCGCCGCTGGTCCCGGTCGGCCGCGAGGTGCCGCTGCGCCGGGCCGCGTTCCGCGGCGTGGTGTCGGCGTATCCGGTGGGCGAGGTGCGGCGGCTGCCGTACGGCACCCCGTTCTCGCGGGTGCTCACCGATCTGCGGCCGCGGCTCGTCACGGTGGACGAGGACAGCCTGTGGCTCTCGGCCGACCCGCCGCGGGCGGACGCCATCAGGGCGTCCGGCGCCCACTCCCTGATCGTCGCCCCGCTGGCGCTGCGCGGCGAGGCGCTCGGGGTGGTCAGCTTCTACCGGCACCGGGAGGAGGTCCCCTTCGAGGAGGCGGACGTCGCCCTGGCCGCCGACGTGTGCGCGCACGCCGCGCTGTGCATCGACAACGCCCGGCGCTACGCCCGGGAGCGGTCCATCGCCGCCACCGTGCAGCGCAGGCTGCTCCCGCAGCGGCCGGTCGTGCCGGACACGGTCGAGCTGTCGCATCTGCATCTGCCGGCCACCGAGGGCGGGGGCGTCTGGTTCGACGTGATCGGCATGGCCGGCGCCCGGACGGCGCTGATCGTCGGCGAGGTGGCCGGCCACGGCATGGCTGCGGCGACCACGATGGGGCAGCTCCGCACGGTCATCCACTCGCTGGCGTCCCTGGACCTGGCGCCGGACGAGCTGATGGCCCGGCTGAGCGACACGGCGGCCCGCCTCGCCACGGAACGCGCCGCCCTGCCGACGGGCGACCCGCTGCACCGCGAGCCGCTGACCGCGAGCTGCCTGATCGCCGTCTACGACCCGATCGACCTCACCTGCACCTTCGTGCGGGCGGGTCTCTCGGAACCCGTCGCGGTCCCGCCCGGCGGCGCCCCGGACGTCGTCTCCGTGCCCGCGGGACCGCTGCTCGCCGGCCCCGGCAACGCCCCGTTCCCGGCCACCACGGTCGACCTGCCGGCCGGGAGCACGCTCGCGATCGGCACCCGCGGCCTGGCGCGGGAGGTCCTGGCCCCGTCCGCGCCGCTGCGCGCCCTGTTCGACGAGCACGCCCACGACCCGCTGCCCGACCTGTGCGACGCCGTCGCCTACGCCGTCAGCGACGGGCCGCGCGCGGACGACGCGCTGCTGCTGCTCGCGCGCACCGCGGCGCTGCCCGCCGAGCGGGTCTTCCGCTGCGCCCTGCCGGCGGGACCGGAGGCCGCGCCGTTCGCGCGGGAGGAGGCGCGGCGCCGGCTGCGCGCGTGGGGGGTCGACCGGGAGGCCGCGTTCACCGCCGAGCTGATCGTCAGCGAACTCGTCGCCAACGCGGTCCGCTACGGCGCCCCGCCGATGCGCCTGCGGCTGATCTGCGACGGCATGCTGACGTGCGAGGTGAGCGACGGCGCGATGTCCGCCCCGCACCTCAAGCACGCCCGTACCAGTGACGAGACGGGGCGCGGGCTGTTCATCGTCGCCAGCCTGGCCGACAACTGGGGCACCCGGTACCAGGCGGAGGGCAAGACGGTGTGGGCCCAGCAGTCCGTCGACGGCTGTCCGTGAGGCCGCCCGGTCAGTACCTCGGACGCACCAGCGTCGACGCCGGCAGCCCCCTGATCCGGGTCGCGGCCGCAGCGCGCGCGTCGGCCGCCAGGCCGTTCCCGGTCAGGGTGCGCGGCGCGGGGCCCTCGGGGTCCAGGCGAAGCGGCGGCGCCGTGCGGCCCGGCGCCGCCAGCAGGAACCCCCAGTCGTGCGGGGCCCGGGAGGCGTCGGCCGAGCGGTCGGGGCCGGCCGGGAAGCCGGAGTCCCGGCCGGGGACCCGGTAGGCGGCGGTGGCGAAGCCGGCCGCCCGGAGGGTCGAGGCCACCGTCCAGAAGGCGCGGGGGCGGCCGGTGACCGGACCGGCGTGCACCACGAGCCGTCCGTCGGCGGCGAGGGCGCGGCGGACCAGGCCGTAGCACTCCTGGGAGTACAGCTTGGCGCTGGCGGTGATGCCGGGGTCGGGCAGGTCCGCGATCACGACGTCGTACGTCCCGGCCGGCGCACCGCGCAGCCAGGCGAGCGCGTCCGCCGTCGTCAGGCGCAGGCGGGGGTCGTCGTAGGCGTGGCCGTTGAGGGCGGACAGGCCGGGGTCGCGGCGGGCCAGGCGGACGAGCCCGGTGTCGAGTTCGACCACGTCGACGCGGCGCACGTCGCGGTGGCGCAGGACCTCGCGGGCGGCCAGGCCGTCGCCGCCGCCGAGGATGAGCACGCGCGTGTGCGGGCCGCTCAGCGCGGGCTGGACGAGGGCCTCGTGGTAGCGGCGCTCGTCCCGGCCGCCGACCCTGAGCCGGCCGTCGAGGAACAGGTCGAGGGGCCGGCCGCCGGTGCCGCCGGCGAGGACGACCTCCTGCACGCCGGTCCGCACGGCGACCCGGACGTCCTCGCCGTACACCGCGTGCCGGGCGGCGCGTTCGAAGTCGTCGGCGAGGGCGGCCGCGGCGGCGAGGACGCCGAGCACGGCGAGACCGGCCAGCAGCAGGGTCCAGCGGGCGCGGCGGCCGAGGTCGCGGCGGAACAGGCCGAGCACCAGGGCGCCCCCGGCGACCACGTTGACCGCACCGGTGAGCAGCGCGCCCGTCAACTGGCCGAGGAACGGCAGCAGCAGGAACGGGAAGGCGAGACCGCCGACCAGCGCGCCCACGTAGTCGGCGGCGAACAGGTCGGCGACCGCGCCGCCCGCGTCCTGCCGGCGGATGCGCTGGATCAGCTCCATCAGCAGCGGCACCTCGGCGCCCACGAGCAGCCCGATGGCCAGCGAGAAGGCGACCAGCAGACAGCGCGGGCCGTCGGCCCAGAGCCCGCCCCAGCCGCCGGTCCAGGCGAAGACCGCGTACAGCGCCATCGCGCTGCAGCCGCCGACCAGGGCGAGCGCGATCTCGAGCGCGCCGAACCCGGCGGCCGCGTGCCAGCGCAGCCGCTTGGCGGCGAGCGAGCCGATGCCCATCGCGAACACCATCACCGACAGCACGACGGAGGCCTGGGTGACCGAGTCGCCGATCAGGTACGAGGCGAAGGCGACGAGTTCGAGTTCGTACACCAGCCCGCAGGCCGCGCAGACGAAGACGCACACGAGCACCAGGAACCGCCCGGTGCCGGGCCGCACGGGCAGCGGTGCGGGGGCCGTCCAGGGCGGGGCGACCGGCGGAGCGGGCGCGTGCGGATCGATCACGCTGCGACGTTACGTCACGCACTCGGTACGCTTCGTCACCCACACGTGTGGATCTCCGGGCAGTTGACGCATTCCCGGTTTACGCCGCGTGGAACGCGTGGCGCCGCGTCCGGCCGGCCGGGACCCGCGCCCCGACCCGGGTCCGGGTCGCCACCAGCTGCCCGTCCTGCGGATAGGCGTGCCAGGTGCGCCAGTGGACCTGGCCCTCGTGCCACTGGGCCAGCAGCGCGGTGAAGGCGTGCGGGCTGCCGGGGAAGACACCGGCGAGGCCGTGCGGATGGTCGGAGACGAGGGCCAGCAGCTCCTGGGCGCGGCGCTCGAACGAGCCCGGCGTGAGCACCTCGACGCGCGCCGCGAACTCGTACTCCCAGTCGTCGACGCGCTTGGCCACGCCCAGCGGAAGCGGGGTGCTGGACCCGGGGATGCACGCGACCGTCTCCGAACATCGCCCCCGCTCCTCCTCGAGCAGCACCTGGTGGGACGCGCCGAGGAGCCGCAACTGCAGGCCGGCGCCGCCCAGTTCGAGGTCGAGCGTGGCGAGGGCGGGCAGTGGTTCGCGGCCGAGGGCCCAGGCGAGGTCGGCGGCACGGGTGTCGGTGTAGGAGGTGTTCAGGGTCGTGAGCATGGGTCGGCTCCGCTAACGAACAAGGAGGGGGGAGTTCGGCCTTGTCAGCCCAGTCAGCCCGGCCGGTGGGGGCGACTGCGGGAGTCCGAGGGCTGTGTCGGTAAGGAGGACGGCCGGATTGGTGAATTAGAGGGAATCATGAACAGTGGTGCCACCACAGCTTTTTTACCCAAGTTCGTGGGGTTTCCATCCGTCAGAGGGCTCCACAGCTCAACTGTTCAACTACGGCGTGCGCCCGGCGCGGGGCCGGGAAACACCCGGGCGCCCGCCGGATGCGTTCCTCCGGCGGGCGCCCGGGCTCCGGGGAGCCGGCTGCCCCGTGTCAGCCGCCTCCCCCGCTCGCGGCCGGTCAGCTTCCGCCGCCGCAGCCACCGCCGCCACCGCACGAGGAGCCCCCGCCGCAGGACGAGCCGCCGCCGCAGGACGACGAACCGCCGCCGCACGACGAGCCGCCTCCTCCGCAGGAGTGGTGCCCGCCGGAGTGGCCCCCGCCGTGGTGGCCGCCGGACGACGAGCCGGCGTCCGCGGCACCCGCGACCCACCAGCTTCCGCCGCTGTCGTACGACGACGAGGACCTCGTGCGCGACGAGCGGGTCCGGCCCGACGGACGGGTCCCGCCCTTCCTGAGGTTCGGGCGCCTGTTCGCGGCCCGCTTCCTGCGCGCCCGGTCCGCCGCCCCCGCGATGACCAGCAGCGCCAGCAGAGCCAGTCCGAATCCGATCGCCATGGCGCCGCCCTCCTTCCTCTCCCCCGAAGCGGCCCCCCGTGGGCGCCTCGCCGTCACCGTCTCCGGTGCGGTGACCGGGGGATGCCCGGCGGCCGAGCGCGCCAAAGCAGAGTTGAGCAACTTCTGAGGCGCGAGGCCGAAGACCGGGCGGGCGGAGTTGAGGAACCCCGGAACCTGGGCGCAGGATGACCGGCATGACCTCCAGCGCGCGCCCGCTCCTGAACCGCCGTCTGGCGGAGTTCGGCACGACGATCTTCGCCGAGATGTCCGCCCTCGCCGTGGCGAGCGGGGCGATCAACCTGGGACAGGGCTTCCCCGACACCGACGGCCCCGAGGAGATCCGGGAGGCCGCCGTCCGCGCGCTGCGCGACGGGCGCGGCAACCAGTACCCGCCGGGCCCGGGCGTCCCCGAGCTGCGCACCGCGATCGCCGCGCACCAGCTCAGGCGCTACGGGCTGGCGTACGACCCCGACACCGAGGTGCTGGTGACGGCCGGCGCCACGGAGGCCATCGCGGCCTCCCTGCTGGCGCTGCTGGAACCCGGCGACGAGGTGGTGGCCCTGGAGCCGTACTACGACTCCTACGCGGCGAGCATCGCGATGGCGGGCGGGCGCCGGGTGCCGGTGACGCTCCGGCCGCACGACGGGGCCTTCCGCCTGGACCTGGACGAGCTGCGGGCGGCCGTCACGGACCGCACCCGGCTGCTGCTGATCAACACCCCGCACAACCCGACCGGCACGGTGCTGACCCGCGCGGAACTCGCCGCCGTGGCCGAACTGGCGGTGGAGCGGGACCTGCTCGTGGTGACGGACGAGGTCTACGAGCACCTGGTCTTCGACGACGCCGAGCACACGCCGCTGGCCACGTTCCCCGGGATGCGCGAGCGCACGGTGACGATCGGCTCGGCCGGCAAGACGTACTCGTTCACCGGCTGGAAGGTCGGCTGGGTGACGGCCGCCCCTGAGCTGGTGGCCGCCGTGCGCTCGGCCAAGCAGTTCCTGACCTACGTCTCCGCGGGCCCGTTCCAGTACGCGGTGGCGGAGGCCCTGGCCCTGCCGGACTCGTACTACGAGGACTTCCGCCGGGACATGCGGACCCGCCGGGACATCCTGGCCGAGGGCCTGGTCCAGGCCGGTTTCGAGGTCTTCAGGCCCGCCGGCACCTACTTCGTCACCACCGACATCCGGCCCCTCGGCGAGAAGGACGGCTTCGCGTTCTGCCGTGCGCTGCCGGAGCGGGCGGGTGTGGTGGCCATCCCCAACGCGGTGTTCTACGACGACCGCGAGGCGGGGGCGCCGTTCGTGCGGTTCGCGTTCTGCAAGCGCGCGGAGGTGCTGCGGGAGGCCGCGGAGCGGTTGCGGCGCATGTGAGGGCGGGGTCCGGGGGCCGTGGCCCCCGGACCGGCCGGGCGGGGTCTACTCCCCGTCGTCCTCGGGCTTCTCCGCTTCGTTCACTTCCTCTTCCAGGCCCAGCTGCTCCACCAGCCACTTGTCGAACTCGATCGCGGCCCGCACCCAGCTGACCGTGGAGGAGACGAAGTGGTTGAGGTCGACGCCGGTGCCGACCAGCATCTGCGCCTCGCCGATGAGGCGGACGGTGCCGTCGTCGTGGGTGTGGGTGTACACCTTGGGCCACAGCGTGCGGCGGTTCCAGTCGTCGACGGACTCCAGCAGCTGGGGCTTCTCGCCGATCTGGTGGGGGCGGTCGTAGAAGGTCCGCACCGAGAAGACCGCCTGCTCATCCTCCCCGCGGAACATGAAGTACGTGCGGAACTGCTCCCAGGGCGCCGCGAGGTCTCCCTCCTCGTCGACGACGTACTTCAGCTCCATCTGGTCGAGGAGCTGCTTCACGAGGTCCTGATCCGGGACGACGGGGCCCACCGGTCCCTGGGGCTGCGGTTCTGGCTGGCCCCCGAAGTTCGGAATCGAGGACGGGTCGATGCTCACCGTGTTTTTCCCTTCATTGGATCCCGCCATCCTCCCCCATGCGGGGAGGGGGGTGGCAAGCCCCGACGCGGCCTGTCAGCCCAGGGCTGACATGATCCGGTGAACCGGGCGCGGGCCGCACGGCGCCCGCCCGGCGACCCGGGGGCGGGAGCAGCGCCCCCCGGGTCGCACGGCCGCTCGCGTCAGAGCGTCTTGCCGGTCGCCGGGCCCACGATCAGGCCCTCCTCGAAGCGGTCCACGCGGACCGTGTCGCCGTCCTTGACCTCGCCGGAGAGGATCTCCCGGGCGAGGCGGTCGCCGATCGTGGTCTGCACGAGCCGGCGCAGCGGGCGGGCGCCGTAGGCCGGGTCCAGGCCCTCCTCGGCGAGCCAGGCCAGCGCCGCGGGCGTGACGTCCAGCGCGAGCCGGCGCTCGGCCAGCCGCCTCGCCAGCCGGTCGATCTGGAGCCCGGCGATCCGCTCCAGCTCGGGCTTGGTCAGCGCGGTGAAGACCACCAGGTCGTCGAGCCGGTTGAGGAACTCGGGCTTGAAGGAGGCCCGGACCACCTCCAGCACCTGCTCCCGCTTCTCCGCCTCGCTGCTCACCGGGTCGACCAGGAACTGGCTGCCCAGGTTGGAGGTGAGCACCAGGATGGTGTTGCGGAAGTCGACCGTGCGGCCCTGGCCGTCCGTCAGGCGGCCGTCGTCCAGCACCTGCAGCAGGATGTCGAAGACCTCGGGGTGGGCCTTCTCCACCTCGTCCAGCAGCACCACGCTGTACGGGCGCCGCCGCACCGCCTCGGTGAGCTGGCCGCCCTCCTCGTAGCCGACGTAGCCGGGGGGCGCGCCCACCAGCCGGGCCACGCTGTGCTTCTCGCCGTACTCCGACATGTCGATGCGGACCATGGCCCGCTCGTCGTCGAAGAGGAAGTCGGCGAGCGCCTTGGCCAGTTCTGTCTTGCCGACGCCGGTCGGGCCCAGGAAGAGGAAGGAACCGGTGGGGCGGTCGGGGTCGGAGATCCCGGCCCGGGAGCGGCGTACGGCGTCGCTCACCGCCCGCACGGCCTCGGTCTGGCCGATGAGGCGCCGGCCCAGCTCGTCCTCCATACGCAGCAGCTTCTGGGTCTCGCCCTCCAGCAGGCGCCCGGCGGGGATGCCGGTCCAGGCGCCGACGACGTCGGCGATGTCGTCGGAGCCGACCTCCTCCTTGACCATGGTGTCCCTGGCGACCTCCTCCTCGGCCTCGGAGGCGGCCTCCAGCTCCTTCTCCAGCTCCGGGATCCGGCCGTAGAGGAGCTTGGCCGCGGTGTCGAAGTCGCCGTCGCGCTGCGCGCGTTCGGCCTGGCCGCGCAGGTCGTCCAGGCGCTCCTTCAGCTCACCGACCCGGTTGAGGGACTGCTTCTCCTTCTCCCAGCGGGCGGTCAGGCCCCGCAGCTCCTCCTCCTTGTCGGCGAGGTCGCGGCGGAGCTTCTCCAGGCGCTCCCGGGAGGCCGGGTCGGTCTCCTTGGCGATCGCCAGCTCCTCCATCTTCAGCCGGTCCACGGAGCGCTGGAGTTCGTCGATCTCCACCGGGGAGGAGTCGATCTCCATGCGCAGCCGGGAGGCCGCCTCGTCGACCAGGTCGATGGCCTTGTCGGGCAGGAAGCGGGAGGTGATGTACCGGTCGGACAGGGTGGCGGCGGCCACCAGCGCGCTGTCCGCGATCTGCACCTTGTGGTGGGCCTCGTACCGGCCCTTGAGCCCGCGCAGGATGGCGATGGTGTCCTCGACGGTCGGCTCGGCGACCAGCACCTGCTGGAAGCGGCGCTCCAGGGCGGGGTCCTTCTCGATCCGCTCCCGGTACTCGTCCAGGGTCGTGGCGCCGACCATGCGCAGCTCACCGCGGGCCAGCATCGGCTTGAGCATGTTGCCCGCGTCCATGGCGGAGTCGCCGCCGGCACCGGCGCCGACGACGGTGTGCAGCTCGTCGATGAAGGTGATGATCTGCCCGTCGGAGTCCCTGATCTCGGCGAGCACGGACTTCAGCCGCTCCTCGAACTCGCCGCGGTACTTGGCGCCGGCCACCATCGCGCCGAGGTCGAGCGCGACCAGCCGCTTGTCCTTCAGCGACTCGGGGACGTCCCCCTTCACGATGCGCTGGGCGAGTCCCTCCACGACGGCGGTCTTGCCCACGCCGGGCTCGCCGATCAGGACGGGGTTGTTCTTGGTACGGCGGCTCAGCACCTGCACGACCCGCCGGATCTCCTGGTCCCGCCCGATGACCGGGTCGAGCCGGCCCTCGCGGGCGGCGGCGGTGAAGTCGGTGCCGAACTTCTCCAGGGCCTTGTACTGACCCTCGGGATCGGCGGTGGTCACGCGGCGTCCTCCCCTGGCCTTGGTGAAGGCCTCTTCCAGCTTCTTGGCGTCGGCGCCCTGCTTCCGGAGCACCTCGCCGGCCGCGCCGCCCTTGGCGGCGATGCCGAGGAGCAGGTGCTCGGTGGACAGGTACTCGTCGCCGAGCGCCTTCGCCCGCTCGGTGGCGTCGGCGATGACCGCGAGCAGCTCGCGGTTGGGCTGCGGCGGCGCGACGGTGGAGCCGGTCACGCTGGGCAGTCCGGCCAGCACGCGCTCGGCGCCGGAGCGTACGGCGGCCTGGTCGGCCTCGACGGCGGCGAGCAGGTCGGTGATGTTCTCGTTGTCCTGGCCCTGGAGCAGAGCCAGCAGCAGGTGGGCGGGGGTGAGGTCCGGGTGCCCCCCGGTGACTGCGCGGTTGCCGGCCGCGTTGATCGCGTCCCGGCTCCTGTTGGTCAGCTCGGCGTCCACGTGTCCGTTCTCCTCCTCGGCGTCGGCTCGGCGGCCAGGTCCTTCCCAGTGCTGACTTGATCAGCGTACACAAAGTTGAGTCTATTCCGCTCAAGGCGAGACATGGCGCCGGACGCGGGAATCAGCGGCTAGGTTTCGGCCATGGCCAAGCACTCCGTAGACCCGGCTGCCCCCGACGAGCCCTATCTCGCCTTCTGGCGGGAGCGGCATCTGTGCACCCTGACCACCCTGCGCCCGGACGGCAGTCCGCACGTGGTGCCGGTCGGGGTGACGTACGACCCCGAGGCGCGGCTGGCCCGGGTGATCACGAACGGGGGCAGCGCGAAGGCGGCCCACGTGCGCGCGGCCGGCGCCGAGGGCGCCCGGGTCGCGGTGTGCCAGGTCGACGGCCGCCGCTGGGCCACGCTGGAGGGCCGGGCCCGGGTGCGCGAGGACCGGGAGCGGGTCGCGGAGGCGGAGCGCCGGTACGCCGAGCGCTACCACCGGGTGCCGGCGGAGAACCCGCGGCGGGTGGTGATCGAGATCGAGATCGAGCGGGCGCTCGGGCACGGCTGACACCCGACGGATTTCAGCCGGTGTGGCCGCGCTCCCATGCCCGGAATCTGCCCATAAACTGCAGCGGCGTCACCGTGTTCAGGTCACGGTGACGCCGCTGCGGGGGGAAGCACCTGAGCGATCTGTTACGACGGGGGAATCGCGTCAGGCACTGCGGGGGGTGGCTGAGATGGCGGTGAGTTCCGGGTCCTCCGGCTCCGCGAGCCGGTGGTCCCGCTGGTCCAGGTTCACGAAGATCATGCCGTAGCGGATGGCGCACCGCACCGGCTGCGGCGCCCCGCGCGGCTTGCGCAGGCACCGGTAGGCCCGTACGTCCTCGTCCTCGTCGCGGGTGACGACGACCGGCTCTCCGAAGACGGTCACCATCAGCGAGTCACCACTGTGGGGGATGGCGGTGACCAGGTCGATGAAGTGCCAGCCGGAGCGGTAGGCGGTGGCCATCTCGCGACGGAAGGAGCGGTCGTCAGGCGGGGTCGTCACGTCAACTCCTCACGCCGTCCCTGGGCTGCACCGGCCACGTGGTATCCCTGAGCGGCGCGCTGTTCACGACCGCGCCCGGCCATGTCGTGTCCGCTCGTACGTCGGCCTTCTCGCTCGCGAGGCCGCCCATCGCCCCCGCAGTCAAAGCAACAGAGAAAGCGGCGACAAGTATCGAGCGAAGCAGTCTCTTGCCCATAGTCGGCTTCGTCCTCACTTGAAGGTCCCCTCTTCCCCCGTCGAGTACGACGATGGCTCATTCGGGCACGTCATGGCCACATAATCAATGCATCATGTTCCTGCACGTTCAGGACCCTGGGGGGTGGAGATTTGGAAACGAATCAGACTAAACACGCACATCCCCATGCTGTGACCGAGATGTGTGAGGAAGGTGGACGTCTCTACGCCGCCGCCCTGCGCGCCGGGCGCATCGCGCGAGCCGACGTCGAACCCGCCCCCTGCCTGCTGGAGTTCGACCTCCTGTACCCGGATCCGGACGATCCGGAGTGGCTGCGCCCGCTGCCCGCGCCCGTCGCCCTCGCCCAGCGGCTCAGCCCCCTGGAGCGCGAGATCGCGGACCGCAGGCGGCTGACCATCCGGCTCGCCGACGCCTTCGAGCCGTTCATATCCCTCCACAGCCACATAGCCGCGGCCACCGACTCGATCGCGGTGCTGGAGGGCGGGGAGCGCATCAACGCGGCGCTGAACCTCGCCACGTCGCAGTGCCAGAACGAGGTGCTCACCGTACAGCCGAGCGACCGCCTCTCCGAACAGAACCTGCTGCGCGGCCTCGAACGGGACCGCCCGCTCATCGAACGCGGCGTCCGGATCCGCACGCTGTACCAGCACACCGCGCGGTACAACCCGGAGAAGCTGGCCTACGTGGCCCAGCTCGCCAGCGGCAAGGCGGAGTACCGGACCATCGACGAACTGGTGGAGCGCCTCATCGTCTGCGACGACTCCGTCGCCTTCATCCCCATCCGGGACGACCAGCAGGTCGCCCTCGAACTGCGCCACCCGGGCCTGGTCCGCTACCTGATCAAGGTGTTCGAGTTCATGTGGGGCCGCGCGGTCCCCCTGAGCGCCGGCGCCCCCTACGAGACCGCCCCCGACGGCATCTCCGAGGTCCAGCACTCCATCGCCAAGCTCCTCGTCGAGGGCCACGTCGACGAGGCGATCGCCCGGCGCCTTGGCATGAACGTACGCACCTGCCGCGCCCACATCGCCAAGCTCGCCCAGGCCCTCGGCAGCGGCAGCCGGGCCCAGCTCGGCTTCCTCATCGCCCAGTCCGGAATGCTGGAGGACAAGGACGCCCTGGCGCCGGGGCCGAACGGCCACTGACCGGCGCGACCCGGCCGCCTCACAGGGCGGAACGGGCCTCCCGGCCGGAGCGGCCGACGGCCGGCGCGGCGACGTGCGCGGCCTGCGGCGGCCGGTCCAGACCCGCCTGGGCGAGGCGGACGCCCAACTGCGTGCGGCTGGCCGCCCCGAGCGTCTCGGAGAGCCGGGCGATGTGGCCGCGGCAGGTACGGACGCTGATGCCGAGGCGTTCGGCGATCACGGCGTCCTGGTGGCCCTCCGCGAGCAGCGCGGCGATGGACCGCTCACGGTGCGAGATGCCCTCGATCCCGGTGTCGGGCAGCGGGGCCGTCAGCGGCAGCGCCAGTCGCCAGAGCCGCTCGAAGACCGTCACCAGATACTCGACCAGGGCCGGGTGGCGCAGCTCGAGGGCCATCGTGCGCTCGGAGTTGGCGGGGATGAACGCGACCGTGCGGTCGAAGAGGATCAGCCGGTCGATGACCTCGTCCAAGGTGCGGGCCTCGACCGCTCCGCCCATCAGTTCCAGGTAGTTGAGCAGCCCCTGCCCGTGCCGCGCCACGTGCGTGTAGAGGTCGCGCATGCGCACGCCCCGGCCGCGCAGGGCCAGCGCCCGGTGCAGCCCCTCGGTCAGCTCGTCCTCGCGGCGGATGCCGCCGGGCTGCACGGTGAGCACCTCGGCCGTGCACGCCGCGGTCGCCTCGTCCATCGCGGCCTGGATGCGGGACAGTCCGTCCAGCACCCGGATGGCCGTGCCCTCACCGGACGCCGTGAGCGCCTGGAGCTGCCGGCCCAGGCCCGCGTACCACTCGAAGGCGGCGACCGCCGAGCCCACCCGCAGCTGGCTCTCCCTGACCTCGTCGTGGACCCCGCGCAGCAGCCGCGTCATGACCTCCTGCGGCGAGGTCGGCACCAGCCAGTCCATGTCGTCCGGATCGGGGTGCAGCAGGGCCAGTTCGAGCAGACAGGGCACCGGCTCGGCGTCCGTGCGCGGCACCCGCCCCCGGCGTACGGCCCGGGAATACACGCGATCCCCGGCCTCGCACAGCCGGTCGGCACCGTGAGGATGATCCTCCGTCCCGTGCCCGGCCATCGCCCATTCCACCCCCGGTTGCTGCCACTTCCGCAGCGCAACTATGCGCGGCCGGGACCGGCTCCGCAACACGGCTCCGGCCGCCCCGGGCGGGGAAATCGGCCGGTATGCGCCGTTGCGTACGGGTCTTAGGCCCGCCGCGCAGCAACAAGCTGGCGGGCGGGACGCGGGCTACTTCAGGCCGATGGACGCGCAGGCCGCCTTGTACTTGGCAGTGCAGATGTCGCCGACCGTGTAGATCCCGTCGGCGATCACGGTGTCCTTGATCTTGCCCCGGGTCAGCGCGCTCACCTGGACGAGGCGGGACGGGATGTTCTTGTCGGTGGGGCTGTCGACGTGGTCCTGGGTCAGGGCGTCGAACTGGATGTCCTTGCCCTGCACCTTGGTGACGGCCATCTGGGCGGCGGCCTCGGCCTCGTCCGGGTAGGACTTGTAGACGCTCATGTACTGGTCGCCGGCGACGATCCGCTGGACCGCGTCCAGTTCGGCGTCCTGGCCGGTGATGGGGGGCAGCTTGCTGACGCCGGCCGCCTGCAGGGCCTTGATGACACCGCCCGCCATGCCGTCGTTGGCGGCGTAGACAGCGGCGATGTTGTCCTTGCCGATCTCGGCGATCGCCTTGGTCATGTAGGCCTGGGCGATCTCCGGCTTCCAGTCGGTGGTGTCGTAGGACTTCGCGATGTCCACCTTGCCGTTCAGCTCGGACAGCGCGCCCTGCTTGAACTGCTTGGCGTTGGGGTCGGTGGGCGAGCCGTTCACCATGACGACCTTGTCGGAGGTGTCCACGCCCGAGCCCAGGGCCTCCAGCAGCGTGCGGCCCTGCACCTCGCCGACCAGCTCGTTGTCGAAGGAGATGTAGGCGTCGATCGGGCCCTCGGCGAGACGGTCGTAGGCGATGACCGGGATGCCCGCCTCCTTGGCCTTCTTCACCTCGCCGACGATGCCGTGCGAGTCGACCGCGTCGAGCAGGATGACGTCGACCTTCTCGTCGATCATCGTCTGCATCTGGCCGGCCTGCCGGGCGGCGTCCGCGTCCGCGTTGGCGTACCGGACCGTGCCCTTCTTGCCGGTCAGTTCGGCCACCTTGCTCTTGATGATGGGGTAGTCGAACTTGTCGTAGCGGGTGTTCGCCTTCTCCGGCAGCAGCAGTCCGACGGTGACGTCGTCGCCCTTCGTCGGGCTCGCGCTCGCACCGTCCCCCGTCGCGTCCAGCACGCCGCACCCGGCGAGCGAAAGGATCAACGTGGACGCGGCCACGGATATGGCGATACGACGCATTCGAGGGCTCACTTCAGGTGCGATCCGGACGTGGGGGCTGCTTTACGACCCAGGTGTCTGAAAAGACAACGCGGAGCGGCCACCCGGCGTCAAGCGGAACTACTTAACGAGTGCGCAACAGCACGCTCCGCTGCACCTGTGAAGGAGGAGCGGAATCGCCTCCAAACAGCCTTTACGGACCCTCCACGCAAAGGAAGTTCACGGGAGGGCAAAGATCCGGCAACCAACCCGCGCCCGCCGCACACGTGCGAGGGGCCGGGGACGGTCGCCCGTCCCCGGCCCCTCGCCGTGCCGTTTCCCCGTGGGCGGTCAGTCCGCCTGCTGCTGCCGCTTGGGCCGCCAGACCACCAGCGCGCTGGTCTGCTGCACCTCCTGATACGGCACCAGGTCGCGCCGGTAGGAGGCGTGGACGGCGGCCTCGCGCTGCCGCATCGCGGCCGCCGCGCCGTCCAGTGCCCCCTGCAGCTCCGCGACGCGGGACTGGAGCGCGGCGACCTGGTTCTCCAGTTCGATGATGCGCTTGATACCGGCCAGGTTGATGCCCTCGTCCTGGGACAACGTCTGCACCTGGCGGAGCAGTTCGATGTCACGGGCCGAGTAGCGGCGGCCCCGTCCGGCCGTGCGGTCCGGGGAGACCAGACCGAGACGGTCGTACTGGCGCAGCGTCTGCGGATGGAGTCCGGAGAGCTGGGCCGCCACCGAGATGACGTAGACCGGGGTCTCCTCGGTCAGTTCGTACGGGTTGCGCCGACGGCCGGGTGTGTCCATGGGGCGCTCAATCTCCCTTCGCGGCCTCGAACAGCTCCGCCCGCGGGTCCTCGCCCGCGGTCGCCTCGCGATACGCCTCAAGCGCGTCACGAGCCTTCCCCGACAGGTCCTTCGGGACACTCACCTCGACGGTGACCAGAAGGTCGCCGCGGGTGCCGTCCTTGCGGACCGCGCCCTTGCCCCGGGCGCGCATGGTGCGGCCGTTCGGGGTGCCGGGCGGCAGTTTCAGGGTGACCGCCGGGCCGCCGAGAGTAGGGACCCGCACCTCGCCGCCGAGAGCCGCCTCGGCGTACGTCACCGGCACGGTGACGGTGAGGTTGTCGTCCTTGCGCCCGAACACCGGGTGCTCGCCGACGTGCACGACCACGTAGAGGTCGCCCGCCGGTCCGCCCCGCTCGCCGGGCGCCCCCTTGCCGCGCAGCCGGATCCGCTGCCCGTCCGTGACGCCGGCCGGGATGCGGACCTGCATGGTGCGCGAGGACTTGGCGCGGCCGCTGCCCTTGCACTCCAGGCAGGGGTGCTCGGCGATGAGGCCGCGGCCCTTGCAGTCGGGGCAGGGGTCGGTGAGCGAGAACCCGCCGCCCGAGCCCCGGGCGACCTGCCCGGTGCCGACGCAGGTCGGGCACACGCGCGGCGTGCCGTTCTTGTCGCCGGTGCCCGAACAGGCCTTGCAGGGCGCCTGGGAGGACATCCGCAAGGGCACGGTGGCGCCCTCGATGGCCTCCGTGAAGCTCAGCGTGACCTCGGTGTCGATGTCCTGGCCGCGCCGCGGCTGGGTACGCGTGGTGCCCGCGCCGCCGCGGTTGAACAGGCCGCCGAAGACGTCGCCGAGCCCGCCGCCGAAGCCGCCCGAGGTCTGCGCGTTGCCCCCGAAGAGGTCGCCGAGGTCGAAGTTGAAGTTGCCGCCGCCGGCGCCCGGCCCGGGGCGGAAGCCCCCGTTGCCGAACAGGGCGCGCGCCTCGTCGTACTCCTTGCGCTTCTTCGGGTCGCCGAGGACGTCGTTCGCCTCGGAGATCTCCTTGAAGCGCTCCTCGGCCCTGGCGTTGCCCTTGTTGGCGTCCGGGTGGAACTCGCGGGCGAGCTTCCGGTACGCCTTCTTGATCTCGGCCTCGGTGGCGTCCTTGGGGACGCCGAGGACCTTGTAGTAGTCCTTCTCGATGAAGTCCTTGGTACTCATCCCCGACGTCCCTCCTTCCTGTCCCCGGTGATTACGTCAGCCCTCCTCCGGGCCACCGTTCTCCTTGTCGTCGGCCGCGTCCGCGTCGGTGCCGCCGTCCTCGGCGCCCTCGGCCTTGACGGTCTGCGCGCCGGGCTGCGGTTCGGCGACGGCCACCCGCGCGGGGCGGATGGTGCGCTCGCCGATGCGGTACCCGGGCTGCAGGATGGCCACGCACGTCGTCTCGGTGACGTCCGGCGCGTAGCTGTGCATCAGGGCCTCGTGGATCGTCGGGTCGAAGGGCTCGCCCTCCTTGCCGAACTGCTGCAGGCCCATCTTGGCCGCGACGGTCTCCAGCGACTCGGCCACCGACTTGAAGCCGCCGACCAGTTCGCCGTGTTCCCGTGCCCGGCCGATGTCGTCGAGCACGGGCAGGAGCTCGGTCAGGAGGTTCGCGACGGCGATCTCCCGGACCGCGACCCGGTCGCGTTCGACGCGGCGGCGGTAGTTCTGGTACTCGGCCTGCAGGCGCTGGAGGTCCAGCGTGCGCTCGTTCAGTGCCGTGCGCACCTGGTCCAGCTGTGCCACCAGACCGGCGTCTGCGGTTGCGTCCCCGGCCGGGGCCGCCCCCTCCTCGGGGGCGGCCTTCGGCTCGGCGTCGTCAGGGGTGGCGCCGGAGGGGACGTCGGGCTTCTCCTCGAAGCCCGGGGTCTCCTCCGTCACGCGGCACCGTCCTTGCGCTCGTCGTCGACGATCTCGGCGTCAACGACGTCGTCGTCCGCCTTGGCCTCACCCTCGGGCGCGCCACCGGCGGCCTGGGCGGCCTGGGCGTCGGCGTACATGGCCTGACCCAGCTTCTGCGAGACGGCCGCGACCTTCTCGGTGGCGGTGCGGATCTCGGCGGTGTCCTCGCCCTTGAGCTTCTCCTTCAGCTCGGCGACGGCCTCCTCGACCTCGGTCTTGACCTCGCCCGGGACCTTGTCCTCGTTGTCCTTGAGGAACTTCTCGGTCTGGTAGACGAGCTGCTCGCCCTGGTTGCGGGTCTCGGCGGCCTCCCGGCGGGCGTGGTCCTCCTCCGCGTACTTCTCGGCCTCCTGGCGCATGCGGTCGACCTCGTCCTTCGGCAGCGAGGAGCCGCCGGTGACGGTCATCTTCTGCTCCTTGCCCGTGCCGAGGTCCTTCGCGGTCACGTGCATGATGCCGTTGGCGTCGATGTCGAAGGCGACCTCGATCTGCGGAACGCCACGCGGCGCCGGCGGCAGACCGGTCAGCTCGAACATGCCGAGCTTCTTGTTGTACGCCGCGATCTCGCGCTCGCCCTGGTAGACCTGGATCTGCACCGACGGCTGGTTGTCCTCGGCCGTGGTGAAGATCTCGGACCGCTTGGTCGGGATCGTGGTGTTGCGCTCGATGAGCTTCGTCATGATGCCGCCCTTGGTCTCGATGCCGAGGGACAGCGGGGTCACGTCGAGGAGCAGGACGTCCTTGACCTCGCCCTTGAGGACACCGGCCTGGAGGGCGGCGCCGATGGCGACGACCTCGTCCGGGTTCACGCCCTTGTTGGCCTCGTTGCCGCCGGTCAGCTCCTTGACGAGCTCGGCGACGGCCGGCATGCGGGTGGAGCCGCCGACGAGGACCACGTGGTCGATCTCGCCGAGCTGGATGCCCGCGTCCTTGATGACGTTGTGGAACGGCGTCTTGCAGCGCTCCAGCAGGTCCGCGGTGAGCTGCTGGAACTGGGCGCGGGTGAGCTTCTCGTCCAGGTGCAGCGGGCCCTCGGCGGACGCCGTGATGTAGGGCAGGTTGATCGAGGTCTCGGTGGACGAGGACAGCTCGATCTTCGCCTTCTCGGCGGCCTCGCGCAGACGCTGCAGCGCCATCTTGTCCTTGGACAGGTCCACGCCGTGACCGGACTGGAACTGCTTGACCAGGTAGTCGACGACACGCTGGTCCCAGTCGTCACCACCGAGGTGGTTGTCACCGTTGGTGGCCTTCACCTCGACGACGCCGTCGCCGATCTCCAGGAGGGACACGTCGAACGTGCCGCCACCGAGGTCGAAGACGAGGATCGTCTGGTCGTCCTTGTCGAGGCCGTAGGCGAGCGCCGCCGCGGTGGGCTCGTTGACGATGCGCAGGACGTTCAGACCGGCGATCTCGCCGGCCTCCTTCGTCGCCTGGCGCTCGGAGTCGTTGAAGTAGGCCGGGACGGTGATGACCGCGTCCGTGACCTTCTCGCCCAGGTACGACTCGGCGTCCCGCTTCAGCTTCTGCAGGATGAAGGCGGAGATCTGCTGCGGGTTGAAGTCCTTCCCGTCGAGCTGGATCTTCCAGTCGGTGCCCATGTGGCGCTTGACGGACCGGATGGTCCGGTCCACGTTCGTGACCGCCTGGCGCTTGGCCACCTCGCCGACGAGCACCTCGCCGTTCTTCGCGAAGGCGACGACGGACGGCGTGGTCCTGGCACCCTCGGCGTTGGTGATGACGGTGGGCTCGCCGCCCTCCAGAACGCTGACGACGGAGTTAGTCGTGCCCAGGTCGATGCCGACCGCACGTGCCATGGTTGATTCCTCCAGCTGACTTGAGTGGAACAGGCTCAAGTGTGCATGAGGGAGGCCGTGCGGTCAACAGACCTGAGTCAGTCAGACTCAACTCTTATCCGTTCCTCACACGCAACCGCGCGCTGACCTGCGTCGACACCGTCCGACGGGGTGGCTGGACAGGGATGCGAAGGAGTACGAGGACGGCGAAGACCACCCCGCCGACCACCCACAGCACCGCCTTCTCCCCGGTCCACCCCGTGTGGACGAGCACCCCCACGAGCACGGAGGAGAAGGACCCGGCGCCCAGCAGCACCACCGCCCCCGGCGGGGTCGGCCCGAGCCGCCGCAGCCGGTGCGCCAGGTGGTCCGGGCCCCGCCTGAGCAGCGGGCGGCGGGAGGTGAGGCGGGCGAGGACGACCAGCAGGAAGTCGGCCGCCGCCACGGCGCTCAGGCTGAACACGACGCCCGCGCTCTGCTCCAGCCCGTACCCGGCGCGCGTGAAGACGACGGCCGAGGACAGCAGGAAGCCCGTGAAGAGCGATCCGCAGGCCCCGAGCCCCACTCGCGCGGGATGCCAGTTGTGCATCAGGAAGCCGGTCAGCGCCGCCGCGAACACGCTGAGGAGCACGGCCAGCCCGTCCATCAGCTCGGCCGCGGCGCACACCCCCGCCCCGAAGGCGGTGACCACCCCCACGGTCCCGGCGAGACCGTCGGCGTGGTCGAGCCCCTTGAAGGCGAGCGTCGCGAAGACGATCCAGGCCACGGCCAGCAGGCCGCCCCAGGCGCCCGTCTCGTCGTACGGCACCACGCAGGCCGCCGCGACGGCCGTGCCGGTCACCAGTACCCGGGACCGCAGCCGCCACACGTCGGCGACCAGTCCCAGCGAGGCGATCCCGGCGGCGGCGGCGAGCAGCCGGCCGACCCCGTCCCCGAACGGCGCCACCCCGAGCCACTGCCCCGCCCAGGCGACCAGGCAGGTGACGGCCACGACGGCCACGCCCCCGAGCACCGGGAGGGGCCGCTGCCGCCGCCGGTCCAGGATTCCCGCGCGCAGCGCGGGCATCCGGAGCAGCGCCGCGAGCACGGCGGTGAGGAGGAGGGCGGCGCAGGCCGCGGCGATCCCGTAGAGCACGGCTCTAAGTTAGGCGCGAAAGTAGCAATTCGGTACGAATAACACGATCAGATTGCCATCCAGCTCAGGCACACCTCAGCGATCCAGATCACCTCGCGCCTGGCTACAGTGCGAGTAAAGATGCGGGTAGTCTCGAACGGACTGCATAAGTTACCGCTTAGTAATTTCCCTCGCAGGCCCGAGGAGCCCCGAAATGCAACTCGCCGCGATCATCGTGTCGCTGGTTCTGATCGTGGTCGGCGTGGCCCTGTTCGCCCGCGCCCTCCTGCAGATCTACAACTTCATGCGGCTCGGCCAGAACGTGCCCGCGGGCACCCGAACCGACGAGCCCGGCCGGCGCACCGTCACCGTGGTCAGGGAGTTCCTCGGCCACACCCGGATGAACCGCTGGGGCATCGTCGGTGTCGCGCACTGGTTCGTGGCGGTCGGCTTCTTCTCGCTGCTGCTGACGATCGTCAACGCCATCGGCCAGCTCTTCCAGGCCGACTGGCTGCTGCCGGTCATCGGCGACTGGGCGCCGTACAACGTCTTCGTCGAGTTCATCGGCACGATGACGGTGCTCGGCATCCTCGCCCTGATCGTCATCCGGCAGCTCACCCACCCGCGCAAGCCGGGCCGCAAGTCCCGCTTCGCCGGCTCCAACTTCGGCCAGGCGTACTTCGTCGAGGCCGTCATCCTCATCGTCGGCGTCTGCATCTTCATGCTGCACGCGCTGGAGGGCGCCCAGCACCACGTGGACGGCTACGAGGCCTCGTTCTTCATCTCGTACCCGGTCGTCCACTGGCTCGAGGGCATGGACGTCTCCACGCTCCAGAACCTCACCTACTTCTTCGCGGGCCTGAAGATCGCGACGTCCTTCATCTGGATGATCACCGTCGCCCTGAAGACCGACATGGGTGTGGCCTGGCACCGGTTCCTCGCCTTCCCGAACATCTGGTTCAAGCGCAACGCCGACGGCGGCACCTCCCTCGGCGCCCTGCTCCCGATGACCTCCGGCGGCGAGCCGATCAACTTCGAGGACCCGGGCGAGGACGACGTCTTCGGCGTCTCCCAGGTCGAGCAGTTCTCCTGGAAGGGCCTGCTGGACTTCTCCACCTGCACCGAGTGCGGCCGCTGCCAGTCGCAGTGCCCCGCCTGGAACACCGGCAAGCCGCTCTCCCCGAAGCTGCTGATCATGTCGCTGCGGGACCACGCCCACGCCAAGGCGCCGTACCTGCTGGCCGGCGGCGGCAAGACCATGGAGGGCGAGGAGAAGGCCTCCGAGGAGCAGCTCAAGGACGTGCCCGCCGCCGCCCTCGCGGAGGCCGAGCGCCCGCTCGTCGGCACCGCCGAGGAGAACGGCGTCATCGACCCGGACGTCCTGTGGTCCTGCACCACCTGCGGCGCCTGCGTCGAGCAGTGCCCCGTGGACATCGAGCACGTCGACCACATCGTCGACATGCGCCGCTACCAGGTCATGATCGAGTCGGCGTTCCCGTCCGAGGCGGGCACGATGCTCAAGAACCTGGAGAAGAAGGGCAACCCCTGGGGCCTGGCCAAGAAGCAGCGCCTCGAGTGGCTCAAGGAGGTCGACTTCGAGGTCCCGGTCGTCGGCAGGGACATCGAGGACCTCACCGAGGTCGAGTACCTCTACTGGGTCGGCTGCGCCGGCGCCCTCGAGGACCGCGCGAAGAAGACCACCAAGGCCTTCGCCGAGCTGCTGCACATCGCGGGCGTGAAGTTCGCGATCATGGGCGGCGACGAGAAGTGCACCGGCGACTCCGCCCGCCGCCTCGGCAACGAGCCCCTGTTCCAGGAGCTCGGCATGGAGAACGTCATGGCCCTGAACACGGCGTTCGGCGAGGAGCTGGACGACGACGGCAAGGTCACGGCGGAGTCCAGGAAGCCGAAGTCGGCGAAGAAGATCGTCGCCACCTGCCCGCACTGCCTCAACACGCTCGGCAACGAGTACCCGCAGCTCGGCGGCGACTACGAGGTCATCCACCACACCCAGCTGCTCCAGCACCTGGTGGACGAGGGCAAGCTGATCCCCGTCACCCCGGTCGAGGGCATCATCACCTACCACGACCCGTGCTACCTGGGCCGCCACAACAAGATCTACACGCCCCCGCGCGAGATCATCGGCAAGGTCCCGGGCCTGCGCAACGAGGAGATGCACCGCCACAAGGAGCGCGGCTTCTGCTGCGGCGCCGGCGGCGCCCGGATGTGGATGGAGGAGCGGATCGGCAAGCGCATCAACAACGAGCGCGTCGACGAGGCCCTCTCCCTCAACCCGGACATCGTCTCCACCGCCTGCCCGTTCTGCCTGGTCATGCTGACCGACTCGGTCAACGGCAAGAAGAACGACGGCAAGGCCAAGGAGTCCATCCAGGTCGTGGACGTCGCCCAGCTGCTGCTCGACTCCGTCAGGACGCCGGTCGACCCGGCGGGCGAGGCGGAGACCGAGAGTGAGCCGGAGCCCGAGCCGGTGAAGTGACCGCCCGCTGAACAGCCACGGCGCCCCCCGACCGCACGGCGGACCGGGGGGCGCCGTGCTGTCCGGGACCACCGCGGCCGCCGGCTCCCCGGCCGAACCGCCACCCCGCCCCTTACCCCGTCTCTCGAACGCGTGCATGATTGCGAGATCGTCGTCCGAGAGCCGGGAGGGGTGCGCGGTGCGTGTGCGCAGAGGTGGGATCGGTACCGCGGCCGCCGTCGTCTGCGGCACCCTGCTCCTCACCGCCTGCGGACCGGGCGACGACGGGGCCGGGCGCACGCCCGCCCGGATCGCCGACGCACCCGCCGTGATTCCCGTACCGCACGGCGCGGGCAGCGACGTCCCCGACGACTTCAACGGCGACGGCCACCGCGACCTCGTCCTCGACGACCTCGTCAAGGAGGACAGCCACGCCGACGACGCGGGCATCGGCGTCGTCTACGGCGGCCCGCACGGCCTCACGCCCGGCGCTCGGCAGCTGCTCACCCCGGGGAAGCGGGCGGCCCGCTCCGGGGGACGGCTCCCGGCCGTGTTCGACGCCGAGGAAGGCTGCGACCTGGACGGCGACGGCTTCACCGACCTGATCGTCTCCACCGACCCGCCCTACGACGGCCAGGGCCGGCCCCCGGTGCCGCTGCAGGTGCTGTTCGGCTCCCCGGCCGGGCTGTCCGGCCGCGCCGTCGAGCTCACCGTCCCGGCCCGCGCCCGCTTCGGCAACGACTGGCCGGACCAGCCGGTGTGCGGCGACTTCGACGGGGACGGCCACAAGGACCTGGTGCTGCACGCCTCCGGCAGCCGGCTGTCGTACCTGCGCGGCCCGTTCAGCCGCACCGGCGCCCCGCGCACGGCCGGCGCGCCGCTCGCCGCCCCGGGTGAGGTGCCCGCCGGGCCGGCGGCCGACGTCGACGGCGACGGCGCCGACGACCTGGTGGTCCGCGCCACGGAGGGCGCCGGCACGGCCGCGGTCGTGCTCGGCGGCCCGGCCGGCCCCGCCCGCACCGGTACCCTCCTGCCCGCCGGCGTCGACGTGGCCCTCGGCCGCTTCGGCCGCGGCAGGGCGCTCGACGCGGCGGTCGGCGGCACCGCCGAAACGTCCCTGCGCTACGACCTCCCGGCCCCCGCGACCCGGGCGGCCCTCCCCGTATCCGGCTCGATGCCGGCCGCCGCCGACTTCGACGGCGACGGCCGCGACGAACTCGTCTCCAGCGGCTCCCGGCTGCGCGTCCTGCGGGCGGGGACGGCCGGCCTGTCCGGGAAGGGCGCGGTCACGGTGGCGCCGCCCGGGCCCGGCGCCACCCGGGTCCTCACGGCCGGCGACTTCGACGGGGACGGGCGGGCCGACCTGGTGGTGCGCACGCAGCTGGGCGGCACGAAGGACACCGTCGCCGTGTACCGGGGTTCGGCGAAGCACCTGCTCGACGGCCGGCCCGCGGTGACCTTCTCCACCTCGGCGTTCCTGGCGATGTGATCCGGGCGGGCTCGGTTCCCGCCGGCCCCGGAAAGTGTCCGGGCTCACGTACAACCCTTGCGCACCGAGGCAGGTCTCCTCTGCGCCGAACGCTCCGTGAACCGCGGGACAACCCACGGCGAACCCGGACGGTCCGCACCCCATCGACTGCGGATGCCCGCCAGGCATCCCCCGCATGCAGCAGGAGAAACCGCATGCACAAGCCTCTGCGACTCGCCCTCGCGACGGCCACCGCCGCCGCTCTGACGGGCGGGCTGCTCACGTTCTCGGCCGTGACCGCGACGGCCGCGGACTCCACCGTCGTCCCGCAGGCCGACTTCAACAACGACGGGATCGGCGACACGGCCTTCTCCGCCGACGGCGCGTACGTCAGCGGCAAGAAGGGCGCCGGCCAGCTCGTCGTGCTCTACGGCTCCAAGAGCGACGGCGTCTCGTCCGCCAAGCGCTCCACGATCAGCCAGAACACCGCCGGCAACCCGGGCTCCGCCGAGACCGGCGACCACTTCGGCGCCGAGACCGCGTACGCGGACTTCAACGACGACGGCTACGACGACCTGGCCGTCGGCACCCCCGGCGAGGACGTCGGCAGCGACACCGACGGCGGCGGCGTCGTCATCCTGTGGGGCTCCGTCTCCGGGATCACCGGCAAGGGCGTCTCGGTCGCGGACCCCGCACCCTCCGCGCACGACTACTGGGGCAAGAACCTCGCCGCAGGCGACTTCGACGGCGACGGCCGGGCCGACCTGGCCGTCGGCAGCTCCACCGCCACCGTCTACGTCCTCAAGGGCGGCTTCAACTCCTCCGGCACCCCCGGCGGCAAGTACACGGTCAAGCCCCCGATCATGGGCACCGACGCGAACGGCCCGCTCAACCTCACCGCCGGCGACATCGACAACAGCGGGGAGACCGACCTGGTGGTCGACGGCTTCGAGAGCGGCACCGCCGACGGCTGGAACCGCAACTACTACATCCCGGGCGGGACCGACGGACTGCACATGTCCGAGGCCATGCCGCTCAAGCCCGGCGTGATCACCGCGATCGGCGACATCAACGGCGACCACTACGGGGACATCGTCAGCGGCGCCTACTGGAACCCCACCACGTCGGACGGCACCGCCATCCCGGACTCGGGCAAGGGCGGCAAGGTCTGGGTGACGTACGGCTCGGACGGCGGCCCCTCCGACGCCCACGGCATCACCCAGGACACGGGCAACGTCCCCGGCACCGCCGAGGGCAACGACTTCTTCGGGTACGAGCTCGACCTCGGCGACGTCAACGGCGACGGCTTCCTCGACCTCGCGATCGGGGTGGCCGGCGAGAACATCGGCAGCGCCGCCAACACGGGCACGGTCACCGTCCTCTACGGCACCCCGGACGGCCTGGACACCACCTCCGGCGCCCAGTCCTTCGCCCAGTCCACGGCGGGCGTGCCCGGCAGCGACGAGGACGACGACTACTTCGGGCAGGACGTCAAGCTCGACGACGTCACCGGCGACAACCGGGCCGACCTGATCGTGGGATCCCGGGAGAACGACGACAACGGCGCGGTGACCTACCTGCCCTCCGACGGCACGAAGATCACCACGACCGGCTCCCGCGCCATCTCCCCGAGCACCTCGGGCGTCTCGACCACCGGAGCGCCGTTCTTCGGCGCCAACTTCGCCGACTGACCGACCCTGACGGCCCCTTAGGGGATGTCACAGGTCGGCCGCAAAGCCGGGCCCGGACGCCCGGGTCCGGCACGCCGGTCTCCGGGACCAGGTACGTTCGATGACGTGGCTGGATTCAGGAGCGGACGTGGGGGCCGCGACAACCGCACCCCCCAAGGACAGCAGGCGCCGCAGGGCCCGTCGTACGGACAGGGGCGGCCCGGCGGGCCCTCGCAGGGACGTCAGGGACCGTCGCACGGACGGCCCGCGGGCCCCTCGTACGGTTACCCGGCGGCGCAGCAGCCGCCGTACCCGCAGCAGGGACAGCCGTACGGGTACCCGGGGCCGGCCGGCGACGGCCCGGAGTACTTCGGCGACGGCGGCCACCCGGGCGCCGGCCCCGGCGGGTACGACCCGTACGCGGCGAACAACCCGGGCCACACCCAGGCGTTCTCGGTCGACGAGGCCGCCGGCTACACCCAGGGCTCGACCTACCACGCCGGCACGGCCGCGCCGTCCGGGCCGATCGGGCCGCCCCTGCACTGGAAGGAACTGCTGAAGGGCGTCGTGTTCGCCCCGAACCAGACCTTCCTGCGCATGCGGGACTACACGATGTGGGCCCCGGCGCTCATCGTCACGTTCCTCTACGGCCTGCTCGCCGTCTTCGGCTTCGACGGGGCCCGCGCGGACGTGATCGACGCGACGCTGTCCAACGCGATCCCGATCGTCCTGGTCACCGCCGTGGCGATGGTGCTGAGCGCCTTCGTCCTGGGCGTGGTCACCCACACCCTGGCCCGCCAGCTCGGCGGCGACGGCGCCTGGCAGCCCACGGTCGGCCTCTCCATGCTGATCACGTCCCTCACGGACGCGCCCCGCCTGGTCTTCGCCATGTTCTTCGGCGGCGACGCGGGCTTCGTCCAGGTGCTCGGCTGGGCCACGTGGATCGGCGCGGGCGCGCTGCTCACCTTGATGGTGTCCCGCTCGCACGACCTGCCCTGGCCGAAGGCGCTGGCCGCGTCGGCCATCCAGCTCATCGCGCTGCTGTCGATCGTGAAGCTGGGCACGTTCTAGGTCGTGTCCGCAAAGTCGCGTCGTTCGCCCGCAGGGCGGGCGTCGCGGCGTCCGGTGCGTGCTCTGGGGGTCCCCCCGGCCGAAGGCTGGGGGAGTGCCGGCCGGATGCCCTCGTACTGGGTGTACTCGGGCTTTCGGCCGGTGCGGCGAGAGTGCGTGCCGGGCGTCGCGACGCAGACGCGACTTTGCGGACACGGCCTAGCCCGGCCCGTCCTCCCCGAAAGGCCCCCGCGCGCTGACCCGCCGGGGGCCTTTCGCGCGGGATTCGGCGGATTTCCCCGGTGAGGCTGTACGGGGGAAAAGAAAGGCGCCGCAGCGTGCCCAGTGATCCTTCGCAGCCCGTCGTGACCATTCTGTCCACCGAAGCCAGGAATTCGGCTCCAGGGACGACGAAAGGTTGGTCGAGTGAAGTTCGCCAAACGATGTGCCGCGATCAGCGCCGCTGTTACGGCCGCGGTCCTCTTCAGCGCGGGCGGCGCCCAGGCGCACGGTGTCGGGGACGCCCTTCCGCTGCTGGACAAGATGACGCTCCTGAAGGTCGCCTACCCCTCGATGGACCAGGTCCGCACGGGCGACATGGCCACCAGGGCCCTGCGGGCCGCCAAGGACGACGGCGCGGGCACCATCACCGTCATCTGCAACCAGCAGCAGCAACAGCAGCAGGCCGCTGCGGACCCCGCCGCCGCCAAGGCGCTGAAGTCCGCCAAGGCGTCCAAGGCGGCCAAGGCGACGAAGACCACCAAGTCCGCCAAGGTCCTGAAGACGGTCACGAAGGACGGCGAGAACACGGTCATCAACTGCACCCAGCAGCAGCAACAGCAGCAGGCGGCCGGGCAGTGACGACGGCGCGCTGACGGCACGTCCGGCGCCCTGCGGCACGAGTCTCCGGGCGCCGGACCGTTCGCGTGTCCTAGAGGGCGTCCTTGGACGGTGTGACCGGCACCCCGGCCCTGCGGACCGGAGGCAGCACGGACCACGGGAAGTTGATCCAGTCCTCGGTGCGCTTCCAGACGTACTCGCACTTCACCAGGGAGTGGGACTTCTCGTAGATCACCGCGGAGCGCACCTCGGCGACGGTGTCGAGGCAGAAGTCGCGCACCAGCTTGAGCGTCTTGCCGGTGTCCGCGACGTCGTCGGTGATCAGCACCTTCTTGTCGGAGAAGTCGATCAGGTTCGGCACGGGCGCGAGCATGACGGGCATCTCGAGCGTGGTGCCGACGCCGGTGTAGAACTCGACGTTGACCAGGTGGATGTTCTTGCAGTCGAGGGCGTAGGCCAGGCCGCCCGCCACGAACACCCCGCCCCGCGCGATGCTCAGCACGACGTCGGGCTCGTACCCGTCGTCCGCGATGGTCTGCGCCAGCTCGCGGACCGCGGTGCCGAACCGCTCGTAGGTCAAATTCTCACGTGCCTGCGTCATGCGGCCGCCCTCACACCTGGGTCCGATGGAAGTTCAGGAAGGACCGCGAGGCGGTCGGCCCGCGCTGCCCCTGGTACCGGGAGCCGTAGCGCTCGCTGCCGTACGGGTGCTCGGCCGGCGAGGTCAGCCGGAACATGCAGAGCTGGCCGATCTTCATGCCGGGCCAGAGCTTGATCGGCAGGGTGGCGAGGTTGGACAGCTCCAGGGTCACGTGCCCGCTGAACCCCGGGTCGATGAACCCGGCGGTGGAGTGCGTGACGAGCCCGAGCCGGCCGAGGGAGCTCTTCCCCTCGAGTCGCGAGGCGAGATCGTCGGGAAGCGTGATCACCTCGTACGTCGACGCGAGCACGAACTCACCGGGGTGCAGGATGAACGGCTCGTCGCCCTCGGGCTCGACCAGCCGGGTCAGATCGGCCTGCTCGATCGAGGGGTCGATGTGCGGGTACCGGTGGTTCTCGAACACCCGGAAGTACCGGTCCAGCCGGACGTCGATGCTCGACGGCTGCACCATTGTTTCGTCATAGGGATCGATCCGTACCCGCCCGGCGTCGATCTCGGCCCGGATGTCCTTGTCTGAGAGAAGCACGCCCCGAGGATACGCAAGGCGCGCGGAGCCCCGACAATCGTGACGGGTCCGCGCGCCTGTGTCCGTGTGCGGTCGGTCCGGTTACCGCCTCTCCAGGGCGACCGGCACCACGCTGCGGAGCCGGGCACACCGCGGACACCGCACGAGCCGGCCGGGCCCCAGCCGCTCGGCCTTCTGCATCGGGAACGACGTGGCGCTGAAGACGTGTCCGTCCGCGCAACGAACGACGGTGCGATCCATCAAATCCCTCAAGTCCCTTCCCCAAGAGCCTCGTCGCCCTGCTGCTCCGGCGACGAAAGCCACATTACGGGATCAAAGAGACGACTCTCCAGGCGGCACTCCGGCCTCGCCCGGCCCCTCTCCCACCCCGCCACGGTACGCCCCAACTCCGTTCCCCCGCAGCGGTATCCCATGCCCCGGGCGCACGTGGACCCCCGGGTCCGGGCACCGGGGGTCCACGATGGGGTACAGTGAGCGAGCGTTCGGGCATCGACTCCGCGGAAGCGGTCGGCCCGTGATCACGCGGGTGTAGTTTAATGGTAGAACATCAGCTTCCCAAGCTGAGAGCGCGAGTTCGATTCTCGTCACCCGCTCCACGAAGAAGGCCCAGGTCGGAAGACCCGGGCCTTTCTGCTGTTCCGGGGCGGGGCCGGGGCGCTCTCAGCCGCGGCGGTGTCACCGGTCGACGTAGCTGAAGTCCCCCACGGTCCAGGCGCCGACGTCCTCGATCGCGACCCGGTACATGCCGCCCGTCTCCGGGATGCCGAGGCTTCCCTGCAGAATCCGGGCGAGGTGGAAGTGCAGATGGGTGGGGGTCCCGCCGCGATCGGACCGGTCGCCTCGCGGGCGGCGGAAGACGTCCGCGAACGGGCCCAGACGGTCCGAGTCCCTGAGGACCTCCGCCACCCGCTCCCTCCATACGACCTCAGGGGCCAGCCGGCCGGTGAGGACGGCGCCGCCGACGACCACGGTCAGCGACATCTGATTGCTTCGCTCGGCCTCGACCGCGGCGGCGATGGCGACGAGCAGATCATCGGGGTTCGACATGGCAACAGAGCCTATGCGGCCCCGCGCGTATCCGAACCACCCGTGGGCCCCCCTCAGTTGCGCACGGCGGGAAGCACCCCCGCTCCCACCGGCGAAGACCGGCCGCGACAGAAGCCTCCTCCTCCGAACGAGTGAAACCTGCTCTCTCCGGAGTAGATATTCGGTGACACCCCGGGTATGCTTCTTCACGTAGGCAAGGTCGAAGAAGGCCCGCCAGACGCGAACGGGCGGGTGGAAGAAGACGGAGTACGCAGGTCAGAGCCGTTGGCTGACCTCGACGCCAGTGAGTTCAGTGGTTGGTCCGAGAGAGGAACGGAGGAGCAGACGCCATCAGGATCGCCCGGTCCGAGGAGCACTCGGTCCGGGTACCGCAAGACCCCGGAATGGATGGTGGTCCCCGGTCACGCAGCTGCGATCCCCGCTCCGCCCTGCCGGGCCGGGTAGCGGAAACAGAAGGTCGGCACAGCAGTAGGGCCGACAGATGGTGTTCAATTTCCTTCGGGGCCCTGGTGCCGTACGGCACCAGGGCCCCTCGACGCGTTGCACATCGAGGTGACATGACATCGGACAACCCCTTGAACGATCGTCTGGACGACGACGACTACCCCGCGTACACAATGGGCCGGGCGGCCGAGATGCTCGGCACCACCCCGGCCTTCCTCCGGGCCATCGGGGAGGCTCGTCTGATCACTCCGCTCCGCTCGGAGGGGGGCCATCGCCGGTACTCCCGCTACCAGCTGCGGATCGCCGCGCGGGCCCGCGAACTCGTCGACAAGGGGACTCCGATCGACGCGGCGTGCCGCATCGTCATCCTGGAGGACCAGCTCGAGGAAGCACAGCGCATCAACGCCGAGTACCGGCGTGCCGCCGGCGACCCGGCGGCCGGCCGCGGCTCCCGCACCGGCTGAACGGGCGTCCGGGGCCGTGTCCGCCGTCCGGCCCCACCCCGCCGACCGCCACGTCCGGTGCGGCCGGCACGGGCCCGCGCGGAAATCTGCAGCGGTGAGGCCACAAGTGCGTGCCTCCCGACGCCAGGGTCGCCGTGCGAGGCGGCGGAGCGCCGAGTCCGCGCCGCACCGGTGCCCCGCGCCCGGACCGCCCTCCGCGCCCCGAGACGAAGGTGCCATGCCCGCCGATAACGCCCCCGTCGCCGGCAACCTCGACGACGACGACTATCCCGCCTACACCATGGGGCGGGCCGCGGACGTCCTCGGGACCACGCCCGCCTTCCTCCGGGCCGTCGGCGAGGCCGGGCTCATCACCCCGCTGCGCTCGGTGGGCGGTCACCGCCGCTACTCCCGCCGCCAGCTGCGCGCCGCCGCCCGGGCCCGTGAGCTGGTCGGGCAGGGCACTCCCGTCGAGGCCGCCTGCCGCATCGTGTCCCTGGAGGACCAGCTCGACGACGCCCTCCGGCTGAACCGGGACATGCGCCGGAAGCTGGACGGGCGCGGCACGAATACCTAGTCCCGCTGGTACAGAATTACCGGGCACGGCGGGACGAGAATTACCCGACGCTCCGGAAAATGCTCAGTCGCCGCGGCCGCGACCTGTGTTAGCTTGCTACCGGTTGCAGTTCTGATTGCCAGAGATTTTTTCTTTGCACGGCTTTCCGGATCTTTCCGGAGGGGTGATCATCGCGGCCACTCGGTTCCGTAAAGTGCGGATCCGGCACTGCCCCTCAAGGGAGATTCAATATGGCATCTGGCACCGTGAAGTGGTTCAACGCGGAAAAGGGCTTCGGCTTCATCGAGCAGGACGGTGGCGGCGCCGACGTGTTCGCCCACTACTCGAACATCGCCACCAGCGGCTTCCGCGAGCTTCAGGAAGGCCAGAAGGTGACCTTCGACGTCACGCAGGGCCAGAAGGGCCCGCAGGCGGAGAACATCGTTCCCGCCTGACGCTGACGCGAGATCGTCGCGAGCCGGTGGTTCGCGCACCCTGTGGCCGGGGCCCGCACCTTCGAGGTGCGGGCCCCGGCTCGTTCGCGTGTCACCAGTTCAGGGCGTCGTCCATGGTCGACTGCCAGTACGAGACCCGGATCGAGTCGTCGACGTACACGCCCTTCGCGGGCAGCGACGGCCGGGCGGCGGTGTTCGCGCCCGTGTCGAAGTAGACCTCGAGCGACTTGGCCGTGTAGCCGTGAGAGCCGCTGCCGTCGCCGGCCGAGAGCCGGACACCGGCGTAGCCCGACTCACCGGGCGCCAGCGTGACCACCGCCTGCGGCTTGGAGTCCTCGTAGGCCGCCGGGACGGACTGGGCCTCGCCGAACCGGACCGCCGGGTAGTACAGGAGGTCGCAGTTCTTCGAGCCGGTGTTGGTGACGGTGAGGAGCAGGTGGTTCAGGGGGCGGGAGACCACCGTCGCGGTCGTCCGGGTGGCGGAGACGGAGCAGCGGGCGGAGGCCGTCCCCGCGCCGTTCGAGCCCGGCGCACCCTTCGCCCCGGACGACCCGCCGGCGTCCTTCGAACCCGTGGACCCGGAGGAGCCGGTGTACCCGGACGCCCCCTTGGCCCCGGACGAGTGCCGGGCGCCCGTGGCGCCGTTCGAAGCGGCCGCACCGCCGGCCGCGCCGTCCGCCGAGTCGGCGGAGCCTCCCCCGCTCACCTCGGACGAGTGCGCGGCGGAGGCCGTGGGCGCCTGCGTGGCGGCGGAGCCCGCCGCCGCGCCCTCGTCGTGGAGGTCCCCACTGCTGTCGCAGGCGGTCAGCGTCAGCGCGGCGGCGGCGAGTGCGGAAGCGAACAGCAGACGGGTGCGGCGGGTGCGAGCGGACATGGGATCCCCCTTGTGCGTACGGGTGTTGGCGTGGGCCGCTCCTCCGGGACCCGGGGGCGGCGTGCTTGGATGGCCCCAGCTTGTGCGGTGCTCCGTCCCGGCCGCCAGGACCGCCGGGACATCCGGGACGCTGGAATGCCCGCAACAGCTCTGACCTGCTGAAATGACCTCCCCCTGGAACGGGGGCGCGGGACGCCTGGAGGGGACGGAACGGTGACGGGGGACGATTTCCCGGAGCTGCTGGGCCGGTTGAAGGAACGGTCCGGGCTCAGTTACGGGGTGCTCGGCAAGCGGCTGCACACGAGTGCGTCCACGCTGCACCGGTACGTCAACGGGGACGCCGTGCCGACGGACTACGCGCCCGTGGAACGGTTCGCACGGCTGTGCAGGGCGACGCCCGAGGAGCTGGTGGAACTGCACCGGCGGTGGGTCCTCGCGGACGCCAAGCGCCGGCAGAGGCCGAGCGGGGCGGCGGAGGGGACCGGAGCCGCCGCGGCCGAAGCGACGGCCGCGACGGAGCCCGCCGACGGGCCGGCGGAGCCCGGGACGCCCGTGTCCGGGACGCCGGACACGGGCGACGGAGCGGAGCCCGACGAGGCGGCGGGGGCCGGGGGCCGGGCCGAGGGTGCGCCGGTGCGTTCGGCGGCGGCCCACTCGGCGCGGCGGCGTACCGTCGTCCTCGCCGGGATCGGGGTGGCCGCCGCCCTGGTGTCGGCCGCGCTCGTGGCGAACCTCCTGACCGACGGCGGCGAGCAGCGCCGGGCCGGCGCCCCGTCCACCCCGGCGGCGGCCTCCCGGCCCGTCTCCGGGAGTGCCGGCGCCTCCGAGCCGGCCGGTGCGGGAAGCGGTTCGCCGTCGCCGTCGCCGTCCGCATCGCGCGGCGCGAGCCCCCCGCCGTCCCCCTCCGCCTCCCGTGGCGGTGGGGGCGGATCGCCGCAGGGCGGCGCCGAGGACGGGGCCACCGCGCCCGCCGTCGCCGTCGATCCGTACAAGTGGGAAGACCCGTGCACTCAGCACTACCTGATCGACCGGCAGCCCGAGCAGGTGCCTCCGCCGCCGGGTGAGCCGGACGCGCGCGGGTGGGTCACCGCGCTGGGCGGGGTCGCCGGCGGCCGGCAGATGCTCGCGCTGACCGTGCAGGGGACCGGCAGGGCCACCGTCGTCCTGGAGGACCTGCATGTGCGCGTGGTGGAGAAGAGCGCGCCGCTCGCCTGGAACGACTTCGCGATGGGCGTCGGGTGCGGCGGCGGCGTGGAGACGGCGTCGTTCGGGACGGATCTCGACGCCGGGCGACCCACGCTCACCCCGAAGGCGGGTCAGCGCGACTTCCCGTACAAGGTGAGCGAGTCCGACCCCGAGGTCTTCTACGTCTTCGCGGACGCGCGGGCGCACAACGTGAGCTGGTACCTGGAGCTGGACTGGTCCAGCGGTGCCCGGCACGGCACCGTGCGCGTCGACGACGACGGCAGGCCCTTCCGCACCAGCGGGAACGTGGGACGCCCCGCGTACAGCCATCCGCTCGGCTCCTCCGAATGGGGGCCCTTCCAGCCGGGGTGAGGGCGGCCCGGCGAACAGGCTTCGGGCCGCCCTTCGGGGGTATCCGCGCTCTTTCACCGCCGGGACCAATCCGCGGCCTCCCCGGGACCGGATTACGTCCGGAGATGTCGCAACCGCGGAGGCCCTTTGTGAGAGAAGCCGTGTTCATCGGCGTGAATCCCTCGTCCGAACCTGATCTGCAGGAGCTGATGGGCCGTGTCGCCCTCGGCGACGAGGACGCGTTCGCCTCCGTCTACGACGCCGTGGCCGGTCCCGTGCTCGGGGTCGTCCAGGCCGTGCTGCGTGATCCGGCCCAGTCGGAGGAGGTGGCGCAGGAGGTGCTGGTGGAGGTGTGGCGGACCGCGCCCCGCTACCGGCCCGAGATCGGGACGGCCCGCAACTGGGTGCTCACGCTCGCGCACCGCCGTGCGGTGGACCGGGTGCGCTCGGTGGAGGCCGCGGCGGCCAGGGACCACAAGGCGGCGCTGCTGGCGCGGACGCCCGAGTTCGACGAGGTGACCGAACAGGTCGAGGCCAGGCTGGAGCGGGAGCAGGTGCGGCGGTGCCTGCGCACCCTGACCGAGATCCAGCGGCAGGCGGTGACGCTCGCCTACTACCGCGGGCTGACCTACCGCCAGGTCGCGGAGGCGCTCACCCTCCCCCTCGGCACGGCCAAGACCCGGCTGCGGGACGGCCTCATCCGGCTGCGCGACTGCCTGGGGGTGACCGCGTGAACACGACCGCCGACCTGCACCGGATGACCGGCGCCCACGCCCTGCACGCCCTGCCCGACGAGGAACGCGCCGCGTTCGAGCGGCACCTGGCGGACTGCGAGCCGTGTGCGCAGGAGACCGCCGAACTGGCCGCCACCGCGGCCCGGCTGGGGCTCGCCGCCACCGTGACGCCCTCGCCGGCCCTGCGCGGGCAGGTCCTGCGGCGGATCTCCTCCGTCCGGCAGGTACCGCCCGGCCCGAGCGGGGTCCGTGCCGGGGGCCGGTCCGGGAAGCGGGCGCGGCTGCTGTCCCGCTGGGCCCTGGCCGCCTGCTTCGCGGCGGCCGCCACCCTCGGCGGCACGACGGTGTGGCAGCACCAGCGGGCCGAGGACGCCCTGCGGCAGGCGCGCAGCGCCCGGCAGGGCACCGCCGAGATCGCCGCCGTGCTGGCGGCGCCGGACGCGCGGACCCGGACCGCCGCCCTGGGCGACGGCGCCACCGGCAGCGTCATCGTCTCCCGGGAACGGGACAGGGCCGTGTTCGTCGCCTCCGGGATGGCCCGGCCGGCCGGAGGCAAGGTCTACCAGCTCTGGTTCGACGACAAGGGCACGATGCGGTCGGCCGGTCTCATGGATCCCGGCCGCACCGACCAGGCCGTGCTGCTGCGCGGCGGCGTCGACGGCGCCTCGGGCATGGGGGTCACCGTGGAGCCGGCGGGCGGCTCCGAGAAGCCGACGTCCGCGCCGGTGGCCCTGCTGGGCTTCCCGGCCTGACGGCCGGACCGACGCGGCGCGAGGGGCGGAGCCCGGTGGCAGCGCCGGGCCCCGCCCCGGGTCAGACCAGGCCCGTCACGGTCACGGTCACCCGTGCCGCCGCCAGCCGGATCAGCGCCGGTGCGTGGCGCTGCACGAGCACCGCGAAGGCGTCCTCGTCGCCCTCCGCGGCCCGGACCGTGAGCAGGGCGTCGTCGGTGACGCCTCCACCGTCCGGTGGTGCGGTCGGTGTGCGGGCCCCCGCCACTGGGCGGCTCCTCTCGTCCGGTCTCCTCCACTTGGACACCTGTGCGCCGTGCCTGTGACGCACGACTTCTTCGGCGGCGGGGGCACCGGCGGATGCACGACCGGCGGGGCCCACGGATCATCGGGCCCTCGAATTTCCTCTTCATCCGTAGCGGCGCGGGGTGTGGATTGGTGCGGAAAAAAGATTCACTCGATCGAGGCAAAGGCCAATCCGGACCCCCGGCGGAACCGGATTCCCCACGTGACCGACGACGAGAAGGAACCGCGCAGGCCCTCGGGGCCGCTCCGGGTGACGGCGGGCGCGCTCGCCGGCGCCGTCGCCGGCTTCGCCTCGCTCGCGACGGCCGAGCTGGTGTCGGTGGCGGTCCGTCCGCAGGCGGGGCCCGTCGTCGCGGTGGGAGGGGCGGCGATCGACCGCACGCCCGCCGCCGTGAAGGACTGGGCGGTCCGGAATTTCGGAACCGACGACAAACTGGTTCTGCAACTCGGAATTCTGGCGGTGCTGACGCTTTTCGCATGCGCCCTCGGAATCACCGCGCTGCGCTTCCTGCGCACCGGCGCGGCGGGCGTCGTGCTGTTCGGCTTGGTCGGTGCGCTGGCCGCGACCGGCCGGCCGGACTCGCGCGGCCCGTCCGACGCGCTGCCGTCACTCGTGGGCGCGGGCGCCGGAGCGGCCGTCCTCCTCGTCCTCGCGGCCCGGCTCGCGTGGCGGGAGCCGGCCCCCGCGGACCGGCGTACCGGCGAGGGTTCCGGCGACTGGGACCGGCGCGGGTTCGTGCTCACCGCCACGGCCGCCGCCGTCGCCTCCGCCGGGGCGGGCGCGCTGGGCCGGTCGCTGAACGGCGCGAGGGGCAGGGACGCGGTCGCCTCCCGCGACCGGCTGGTGCTGCCGGCGCCCGGCTCGCCCGCGGACGCCGTCCCCCGGGGCGCCGCTCTGCGGATCCCCGGGGTGAGCCCCTTCATCACCCCCAACGGCTCCTTCTACCGGGTCGACACCGCGCTGGTGGTCCCGAAGGTGGACGCCACCACCTGGCGGCTGCGCATCCACGGCAAGGGCGTGTCCCGGCCGGTCGTGCTCTCCTTCGACGAGCTCCTCCGCCGTGACCTGGTCGAACGCGACATCACCCTCACCTGTGTGTCCAACGAGGTCGGTGGCCCCTATGTGGGGACCGCGCGCTGGACCGGGGCCCGGCTGGCCGACCTGCTGGCAGAGTGCGGGGTGCGGCCGCCGTCGCGCGGCGGGCCGGCCGACCAGCTGGTGGCCCGCTCGGTGGACGGCATGACCATCGGCAGCCCGGTCGAGGACGTCATGGACGGCCGGGACGCGCTGCTCGCCGTCGGCATGAACGGGGAGCCGCTGCCGTTCGACCACGGCTTCCCGGTGCGGATGGTGGTGCCGGGGCTCTACGGGTTCGTCTCCGCCTGCAAGTGGATCACGGACCTCGAGCTGACCACCTTCGACGCCTACGACCCCTACTGGGTCGAGCGCGGCTGGGCCCGCAGGGCGCCCGTCAGGACCCAGTCCCGGATCGACACCCCCAAGCCCTTCGCGCGGCCCGCGGCCGGCCCGGTCATGGTCGCCGGGGTCGCCTGGGCCCAGCACCGCGGCATCGGCAGGGTCGAGGTCCGGATCGACGACGGCCCCTGGCAGGAGGCCCGGCTGGCCGCCGAGGACAGCCGTGACACCTGGCGCCAGTGGTCCCTGCCCTGGCGGGCCGCCAAGGGCGCCCACACCCTCACCGTGCGCGCCACCGACCGCTCCGGCCGGGTGCAGGCCGAAAGACGCACCCGCACCGTTCCCGACGGCGCGAGTGGCTGGCACTCCGTCGTGGTCACCGTCGAGTGACCGTCCCGACCACCTCTTTTCCCCATGACAGGCGGCTCCGGCCGCCGCTACCGACAGGAGAGAACCGATGAACTCCCGTATCCGCTGTACCGCCGTCACCCTGGCCGCCGCGGCCACCCTGCCGCTCGCGCTCAGCGCCTGCTCCGACGGCGGCAGCGACTCCGGCAAGTCCGACTCCGCGCCGAAGGCCTCCGCGTCGGCGTCGGCCGGCGCCGCGGACGACGGCATGGGCAGCTCCGCGTCTGCCGTGGACCAGCCGTTCGGACCCGCCTGCTCCTCGGTGCCCAAGGACGGCGCCGGTTCCTTCGACGGCATGGCCAAGGACCCGGTGGCCACCGCCGCCTCCAACAACCCGGCCCTGTCCACCCTGGTCTCGGCCGTGAAGAAGGCCGGTCTGGTCGACACGCTCAACAACGCGCAGAACATCACCGTGTTCGCGCCGACCAACGACGCCTTCAAGAAGATCCCCAAGGCCACCCTGGACAAGGTCCTGGCCGACAAGGCCCAGCTGACGAAGATCCTGACCTACCACGTCGTCGGCCGGAAGCTCGCGCCCAAGGACCTGGAGAACGGCTCCTTCCCGACCCTGGAGAAGTCGAAGCTCGCCACGTCCGGCTCCGGTGAGTCCTACACCGTCAACGACTCCTCGAAGGTCGTCTGCGGCAACGTCAAGACCGCCAACGCCAACGTGTACATCGTCGACACGGTGCTGATGCCCTCCTGACGGCGCACCCGACGGG
Organism: Streptomyces sp. NPDC003720; assembly: GCF_042875075.1. Lineage (NCBI taxonomy): Bacteria > Bacillati > Actinomycetota > Actinomycetes > Kitasatosporales > Streptomycetaceae > Streptomyces > Streptomyces sp. NPDC003720. Next base: position 383,259 of record NZ_JBIANZ010000004.1, on the reverse strand, counting down.
GCCCGGACCGCGCGGTCCGGGCCCCGTCCGCGTTCCGCCGGATCCTTCCGCTGAATCCGCGTCACAGAGGCGGCCGGGGCGGGTGGGCGCCGGGGCGGGCCCACACGGCTCCGTCGCCCCCGGGCTCCACCGCCCGGGCCGGGGGCCGCCTACGCCGGGGCGGTGAACCGCCGGCGCACCACGACGAGGGCGATCCAGCCGGCCAGCATCACGAGGCCGCCCCGCGGGGGCCACAGGCCGCCGGCCAGGGTGCCGAAGGCCGCCAGGGAGGCGCCGGACAGGACGACGGCGGCCACCGCCGACTCGGCGCGGAGCCGGCGGGCCGGGCGCGTGCTCGCCGAGGGCCTGACGAGCTGACGGCCGAGGAAGGCCTGCGCGGCGTTGACCACGGCCAGCAGGGCCGCCAGGACACCGAGGGAGACGAACGCTATGGACAGGGCGCGAAGTTACACCGCCCGTACGGCGCGCCGGACCGGCAGGGGTGTCCCCGGCGCCGTGGGCCGGGAGCGGGCGTCATCGGGTCCGGGTGCCCCTCGCCGAGCTCACCCGCGTTCCCGCCGGGACGGACGCTCCCCGCGCTCCACCGGGTGCCAGTCGGCGCCCGCAGGGGGCGCCGCGGACCTCCAGGACGGCGTCATCCGGCGCCGGTCCCGGCGGATCAGTACAGCCGTGCAGAGCGCCGTGATCAGCGCGGCCACGGCCGGCGGGATCAGGAACGACGTCATCATCGGGCCTCCCGGGTGCGGACGTTCACGGCCTTCGGTGCGGGCGGCACGGTCGGCGGCGTCCGATTCCGGCCCGGTGCCGGGCACCTGCCGGTGTCCGGCACCGGAGCCGTCCGTGCTGCTCCCCGCACGTCATGCTGCCCGACCGGCACCGGCCGGCGCATTGCCGGTTCCCGGCAACGTTCACTAGGGTCAGCGTGCCGGGGGGCGCTGAGGGGCCGTCACCGGAATCCTGGGCACGCAGGGGGGCGGCATGGCGGAACGGGAGATTCCCGAGCACTTCCTGGAGGGCTACGCCCACATCCTGGCCGAGGTGTCGGCCACCGGGCGGCGCCTCACCCGCCCCGAGCTGGCGTCCCGGCGCGCCCTCGGGGAACAGGCCGCCGAGGCCGGGTACGGGCTGCGCTCCCTGGTCGGCGCCCACCTCGCCGCGACGCGGGCCGCCTGGCCGCGCTCACCCGGCTCCGCCGACAGCGCCCTGGCCGCCGTGCAGCAGGCGGTGGACGCCTTCGCCGAGGGGTACGAGCGGGCCCAGCGCCTCGCCGTGCGCCAGGAGGAGGCGGCGCGGCGGGAGTTCATCGACGACCTGCTCTTCGGCCGCAGCGATCTGGGCAGGCTCGCCGAGCGCGCCGAACGCTTCGGCCTGCGGCTGTCCCACGCCCACGCCGTGGCCGTCGCCCAGGGCCCCACCGGCTACGACGAGGGCGACGCGGTGCCCCGGCGGGTGGAGCGGGCGCTGATGGCCCGCTTCGGCCACCGCGAAGTCCTGCTGACCACCAAGGACGGCCGGCTGCTGTGCATCGCGCCCGGCCACGAGGACGAGGTGCTGCCCTACTTCGCCGAGCAGGCGCACGCCGCCACCGACGGCGGCCGGGTCGCCGTCGGCCGCCCGCAGCCCGGCCCCGGCGGGGTGGTCCAGTCGTACGAAGAGGCCCTGAACGCCCTGGAGATGGCCGAGCGCCTCGGGCTGCGCGCCCCCGTGCTGTACGCGGCCGACCTGCTCGTCTACCCGGTCCTCGCCCGCGACCGCCAGGCCCTGACCGACCTGGTCCTGGGCACCCTGGGCCCGCTCACGACCGCCCGCGGCGGCGCCCGGCCGCTGCTGGACACCCTCACCGCCTACTTCGACTCCGGCTGCGTCGCCGCCGAGGCGGCCCGCCGGCTGTCGCTGAGCGTGCGGGCCATGACCTACCGGCTCGACCGCATCCGCAGGCTCACCGGCGCCGACCTCTCCGACCCGGCCCACCGCTTCACGCTGCAGACCGCCACGATCGGCGCCCGGCTGCTGGACTGGCCCGCGACGGAGCCGTGACGAACGGCGGGCGGCGGGCGCCCCCACCGCGAGGGCGCCCGCCGGGCGGCGCGGTCAGGCGACCGCCTCGGCGGCCTGCTCCGCCTCGGCCGCCCGGTCCGGCCTGCCCGCCCGGTCCGGCTGCCGTACGACGCGGCGGCGCCGGCTCGGGACGCCGAGCGTCGGGTTGGCGACGCCCCAGACCGCGCCCTTGCAGACCAGCTCCTTGTAGAAGACCGCGAGCCGTCCGGTCAGGGCCGCCCGGACGGCCCGGTCGTCGGCGGTGACGTACTGGATCAGCCCTTCCCCGCGGCCCAGCGAGACGCACTGGTTGAAGTAGTTCAGCCGCGCCTTCGGCGGCCTGCCGCCGGTGAGGCGGGCCGCGATGGCGTCGGCGGCCTGCCACGCCATGGGCACGCCCGAGGCGCAGGACATCCGCAGCGGCTTGTCGCCCGCGCCCGTCGCCATGGCCGCGTCGCCGACGGCGTACACGTCCGGGTGGGACACCGAGCGCATGGTGCCGTCGACCACGATCCGGCCGGTGTCGGTGACCTCCAGGGTGGTGGCCCGCGCGATCGGGTGGACGGCGAAGCCGGTGGTCCACACGGTGACCGCGGCGGGAACGGACCCGCCGTCGGCGGTCACGACCCGGTCCGCCTCGACGGCGGTGACGGCGGTGTGCTCGTGCACGGTGACGCCGAGCCGGCCGAAGACCTTCCGCAGGTGCGCGCGGCCCTTGGGCGACAGCCAGTCGCCGAGGGCGCCACTGGCGGCGAGGGCGACGTCGAGGTCCGGGCGGGCCTCGGCGATCTCGGTCGCGGCCTCCACGCCGGTGAGGCCGCCCCCGACCACGACCACCGCCCGACCGGCGTCCAGGCCGGCCAGCCGCTCGCGCAGCCGGAGCGCGCCGGCCCGGCCGGCGACGTCGTGGGCGTGCTCGGCGGCGCCGGGGACGCCCTGGTCGTTCCAGCCGCTGCCGAGGGCGTACACGAGCGTGTCGTACGCCAGTTCCTCGGCGCCGTCGGCGGTCTCGACGGCCACCGTCCGGCGGTCGGCGTCGACGCCGGTGACCTTCGCGATGCGCAGTCGCACCCCGGTGCCCGCGAACATCTCGCCGAGCGGCCGGGGCGGCAGGTCCTGGCCGGCCGCGAGCTGGTGCATCCGGACCCGTTCGACGAAGTCGGGCTCGGCGTTGACGAGGGTGATGGCGACGTCTTCGGGGCGCAGCCGCCGGGCGAGGCGTCCGGCGGCGATGGCCCCGGCGTATCCGGCTCCGAGGACGACGATGCGGTGCTGCATGTCCCTGCTCCTGTCTTCAGCGGATTCGCCCCTTGAACCGGGCGGCCCGCCGTTTCCTGACAGGTTCGGGGTGTGAAGCAGGTCACATCCGTATCAGAAGATGGTGAGCAGGGGTTCTCCGTGGTCGGCGGCCGCCCAGCGCTCGGTCGCGCGGACGAGCTTGTCGGGGTTGGCCTGGCTGCGGAAGGCGGCGATGCCGTCGGCCGTGACCTCCAGGCACAGGACGCCGATGACCCGGCCGTCGAGGACCGCCACGACGGCGGGGCCGCCGTTGGCCGTGGTGGCGTGGATCTCCGGCGAGCCGCCGACCAGGTTCCGCTTTCCCTTGCCGGGCTTGAACAGACCGCGCATGAACTTCGCGACCGCGAGGGCGCCCTCGAACGCCTTGGTGCGGGCCGGGACCTTGCCGCCGCCGTCGCCGATCGCGACGGCGTCCTGGGTGAGCAGCCGCACCAGGGGCTCGGTCCGGCCGCTGGTGGCGGCCGCGAGGAACTCCTCCACGATCCGCCGGGCGGCGGCCTCGTCGATCTCGGTGCGGGCCCTGCCCTCCGCGACGTGCTTCCTGGCGCGGTGGAGGATCTGCTGGCTCGCCGCCTCGGTGAGGTCGAGGATCTCGGCGATCTCCCGGTGCGGGTAGTCGAACGCCTCCCGCAGCACGTACACCGCGCGCTCGTTGGGCGACAGCCGCTCCAGCAGGGTGAGGACCGCGTACGAGACCGACTCGCGCTGCTCGGCGGTGTCGGCGGGGCCGAGCATCGGGTCCCCGGCGAGCAGCGGCTCGGGCAGCCACTGGCCCACGTACGTCTCGCGCCGCGCGCGGGCCGAGGTGAGCTGGTTCAGGCACAGGTTGGTGAGCACCTTCGTCAGCCAGGCCTCCGGCACCTCGACACGGTCGGTGTCGGCGGCCTGCCAGCGCAGGAACGTCTCCTGCACGGCGTCCTCCGCCTCGGCCGCCGAGCCGAGCAGGCGGTAGGCGATGGCCTCCAGGCGGGGCCTGGACGCCTCGAACCGGTCCACGTCGTGCACGGTCAGCGCCATGGTCCCGGATCCTAGCCCGCGCGGGGCGGGAACGCCGGTGGCCGTTCGGCTCCGGTCCCGCCCCGCGGGCGTCCCACGGCTGCCGCCCTCCCCCCTCAGCCCGCGCCCCGCCGGCGTCCGCCGGTCCGGTTCTGGAGTTCGATCGCCACGGGCGCGGCGACGAAGACCGAGGACCAGGTGCCGACCGCGAGGCCGATGAGCAGGGCGAGGGCGAAGTCCGTGAGGGAGTCCCCGCCGAGGACCGCGAGGGCGGTGAGGATCAGCGCGGCTCCCATGCCGGTGTTCACGGTGCGGGGCAGCGTCTGCAGGATCGCCTGGTTGGCGACCCGGCGCAGCGGGGAGCCGCGGTGGCGCCGGCGCAGTTCGCGGATGCGGTCGAAGACGACGACGGAGTCGTTCACCGAGTAACCGATGACGGTCAGCAGGGCGGCGAGGAACACGCCGTCCACCGGCTTGCCCAGCCAGGCGAAGACGCCCAGCAGGATCACCACGTCGTGGGCCAGCGCGGTGACCGCCGCGGTGCCGAGCACCCAGCGGAAGCGGGCCGCGAGGTAGAGGAGCTGGGCGCCGAGGGCCAGGGCGAGCGCGATCAGGGCGTTGCGGCGCAGCTCCTCGCCGAGGCTGGGTCCGATCAGTTCGTCGCGGACCCGGTCCGCCCCGCCGCCGAGGGCGCCGACCGTCCGGGTGACCTCGGCCGCCTGGGCGTCGGTCAGCGCCCCGGTGCGGACCGTCAGCCGGTCCTCGCCGGAGGACTGGACGACCGCGCGGGGGAACCCGGCGTCGGCGAGCGCGGCGCGGGCCCGGTCCGGGTCGACCGGGGCGCCGGTGGTGTACTCGGCCAGCCGGCCGCCGGTGAACTCGACGCCGAGGTCCAGCCCGCGCAGCCCGATGCCGGCTCCGGCGAGGGCCAGGAGCACGGCGGAGGCGGCCAGCCAGCGGCGGGGCCGGCGCATCAGCTGCGGGTCGCGGCGCAGCAGGCGGTCGCGGACGGGGCCGGTGGTGGCGATGCCGCTGAGGTGCGGGCGGGCGCGCAGCCAGGGGCGGGACGCGGCGTGGTCGGCGAGGACCCGGGTGATGAGCAGCGCGCTGACCATGGAGGCGAGGACGCCGATGCCGAGGGTCACGCCGAAGCCGCGCACCGGTCCCGAGGCGAGGAAGAACAGCAGGGCCGCCGCGATCAGGGTGGTGATGTTGGAGTCGGCGATCGCGCTGAAGGCGTTGCGGAACCCGGCGGCCACCGCCGAGCGCGGGGTGGGGCGCTGACGTGCGGCGTGCTCCTCGCGGGCGCGTTCGAAGACGAGCACGTTGGCGTCCACGGCCATGCCGATCGCCAGGACGAACCCGGCCAGGCCCGGCAGGGTCAGGGTGGCGCCGAGCGCGGCCAGGGCGGCGTAGGAGACGAGGCCGTAGCAGAGCAGGGCGAGGGCCGCGAGCATGCCCATCAGCCGGTAGACGGCGATGACGAACAGCGAGGTCAGGGCGGTGCCGATGACGGCCGCCCAGGTGCTGGCGGCGATCGCCTCGGCGCCCAGGGTGGGGCCGACGGTGCGCTGCTCCACCGTCTCCACGGCCACCGGCAGGGCGCCGCCCTTGACGAGCAGGGCGAGTTCGCGGGCCTCGGCGTCATCGAAGGAGCCGGTGATCTGCGTGGAGCCGGCGGTGATGCCGGTGCCGCACGCCACCGAGGGGGCGACCTCCGGCGACGAGATGATCTTGTCGTCGAGGACGATGGCGATACGGCGGCCGGGGTCGCCCACCGGCTTGCAGGCGGCCTCCCCGGTCAGCCGGGCCCACTCGGCGCGGCCGGCGCCGCCGAAGTCGACGGTGATGTGCCAGCCGGCGCCGGACTCCTGGTCGAAACGGGCGGCGGCGTCCGTGACCTGCTGCCCGGTCAGGGCGGCCTCGCCCAGGCGCAGTCGCCGGCCCGACTCGTCGGGCAGGGCCGGCTCCCCGGTCCGGTCCTGCCCGGCGGCGACGCCGGTCACGGGGTGGATGGTGAGCTGCGCGGTGCGGCCCAGTACCTCGGCCGCCCGCTTCGGGTCCCGTACACCGGGGAGTTCGACGATGATCCGGTCGTCACCGGAGCGGACGAGGCTGGGTTCGGCGACGCCGAGCGCGTCGATGCGGCCGCGCAGCACCTCCAGGGTGCGGTCGGTGGCCTCGCGGTCGGCGGTGGCGGTCGGGGTGGAACGCGTCTGGAGCACGATCTGGGTGCCACCGCGCAGATCGAGTCCGAGACGGACCGGCACGGTGAGGGCGATGTACAGCGACACGGCGATCACGGTGAGGGCGAGCAGCGCCCTCACCCGGGCGGAGCGGATCAACACGGGCCTCCGGCGGGCATGCCACGGCTGCGGCCGTACGGCCGCGGCGGATGGCACAGGTGAATGGGTCGGCGGATGAAGGGGCGGAGCGGGCGGCGGGCGGCCGCGCCGGTCTCAGGCGCGGGCCGGCCCGGCCGGTGGCGCCCGCCCGCGATCCGCCGCCGCCCGGTCCCAGCGGAAGGGCGCGGCCGCCCGCTCGCCGTCGCCCGGCGCACCGCCGGGCGGCGCCGCCTGCGCACCGGGTACGGCCACGGCGAGCGGGCCGTGCGGCACCGGACGCTCCCCGGGAGCCTCCTGCCGCACCGCGGCCCGGGCGGCACGCACGCCGGCACACGGCTCGTCGGCGAACGCGACGGCGCTGCTCTCGTCGCCCGGGGCGGCCGGGGAAGCGGCGGCCGCCTGCGGGAGGCGGACGGGTCCGGCGTCGGCCGGCTGGGCGGTGAGGAGGGCGAGGGCCGTCAGCAGGAGGGCCAGGAGGGCCGTGAAGGCGGGCGCACGAAGGGGGGTGCGCGGTGTCCGGTGCATGCGCCGGTCCCCTTTCGTGGCGGTGACGGTGCGTGGGGGCCCGGGCCCGGCCGGGGAGTTGGCGGCCGGGGCACCGGGGTCAGGGTTCGACGAGGCCGGCGCGGATGGCGTAGCGGGTGAGTTCCAGGCGGTCGTGCAGACCGAGCTTCTGCAGCAGGTTGGCGCGGTGGCGCTGCACGGTCTTGACGCTGATGAAGAGGATCTCGGCGATCTCCTTGGAGGAGTGCCCCTCCGCGACCAGCTTGAGGACCTCCTCCTCGCGCGGGGTGAGGATCTGGTCCGGCGTCTCCTCGCCGTGCCGCACCCGGTCGAGGTAGTTGCGGATGAGGGCGGTGACCGCCCCCGGGTAGAGGAAGGGCTCGTCGCGCATCGCGGACCGGCAGGCGGCGACCAGGTCCCGGTCGGCGACGGACTTCAGCACGTAGCCCGAGGCGCCGGCCTTCAGGGCCTGGAAGAAGTACTGCTCGTTGTCGTGCATCGTCAGCATCAGGACGCGCAGCCCCGGCTTCAGCGCGATCAGCTCGCGGGTGGCCTGCAGTCCGGTCAGCCGGGGCATGGCGATGTCCAGCACGGCCAGGTCGACGTCGTGCGTGCGGGCCATCGCGATGGCCTCGGCGCCGTCGCCCGCCTCGGCGACCACCTCCAGGTCCGGCTCCTGGTCGAGGATGAGCCGCACGCCGCGCCGGACCAGCGCGTGGTCGTCGGCGAGGAGGATGCGGATCGGGGTGGCTGGCATGGTCACGGCTGCTTCCTGGGAACGGGGGCGGTGAGGCGCACCCGGGTGCCCGCACCGGGCGCGGAGGTGATGTCGAGGTGGGCCCCGATGAGCAGGGCCCGCTCCCGCATGCCGCGGATGCCGGCGCCCTCCCGGGCGGCTTCGATGCCGCAGCCGTCGTCGGTGACGGCCAGTTCCACCCTGCCCTCGCCGTGGTCCAGGGCCACGACGACGCGTTCGGCGTCCGCGTGCCGGGCGGCGTTGGTCAGGCCCTCCTGGGCGACCCGGTAGAAGACCAGCTCGGTCTCCGGCTCCAGGGCGGGCAGGTCGGCGTCGAAGCGGCGCTGTACCTGCAGCCCGGTGTGCGCGGCGAAGTCCTCGGTGAGCGAGGTCAGCGCGCTGACCAGGCCCAGGTCGTCCAGCACGCCGGGCCGCAGCCGGCGCACCAGGCGGCGCACCTCGTCCAGGCTCTCCCGGGTGATCTCCTGCATCTGGTGCAGTTCCCCGCGCAGCGGCTCGCCCGCCTGGTCGGCGGCCCGTTTCAGGGCGAGCAGGATCGCGGTCATGCTCTGCCCCACCTCGTCGTGCAGTTCCTGCGCGATACGGCGGCGTTCGGCCTCCTGCGCGAACAGGGCGCGGGCGCTGCTGGTGGCGCGTTCCTGCTCCAGCCGCTCCAGCATCGCGTTGAAGGCGCGGATCAGCTCGGCGACCTCGGCGCCGCCGTGCGCGGGCAGCCGCTGGCCGGGACGGAGCAGGTCCACGGTGGTCATCAGCTTCGTCAGCCGGTCGAGCGGGGCCAGACCCCAGCGCAGCAGGCCGGCGTTGGCGACCAGCATCACCGCCAGACCGCCCAGCAGGATCACGGCCTCGGTCAGCACGACCGGGACGGAGACGGTCACCGGAGCCCACAGCAGCAGTGCCGTGGCCGTGCCCAGCACCACGGCGTTGAGTCCGAAGATCCGCCAGAACAGGGACACCGGGACGTACGCCTCCTTTTCGCGATGCGGCCTGCCTCCACTGTCGGGCATCGGGCGCCCCGGGCGGGCCGCTGCCCTGGCCGCCCCCAGCCTGCCCGTCGCCGGCACGCCGGGGCGATGGGGCGCGTGGCCCATTTTCTCCGCCGCCGTCCACCCATGCCCGGCCCGGGCAGGGTTCGTGACGCTCGGTAAATGGGTTCCGCGCCCGATGGGCAGGGGCGGCGTGATCGGCGAGGGTCGAGACGACGGCGGACCGGCCGTCCGACACCCCGAACCGTCCGGGACCGAGAGAGGGAAGCACCATGTCGATCGACACTCCCGCCGCCGATGGCCACCTGCGCAGCCTCACCGCCGACGAGGCCCGCCGGCGCCTGGAGCACGCGCGCGGCACCCGGCTGGTCCAGCTCGAGGCGGTGAACGAGACCGGGCACCCGGCGGACGACCAGCTGATGTCCGCGCAGCGGACCGCCATCGAGCGGGTGCTGAAGGAGATCGACGACGCCTTCGCCCGGGTCGCGGCGGGGACCTACGGGACCTGCGAGAACTGCGCCAAGCCCGTGCCGGTGGAGCGGCTGGAGATCCTGCCCTACACCCGCTACTGCGTCACCTGCCGGCGCGTCGCTCCCTGAGCCCGCGCCCTCCCCTGTCCCCGACCCGCCTTTCGTTCCGCTCTGCCCAAGGGGTGAAGTGGTGACCCACCAGATCATCGGCGACCCGGAAACGCACGACACCGGGCCGCGTGCCCCAGCGGGGCACGCGCCGCTCCCGCACCCGCACCTGTCGCCCGAGGACGTGGCCGCGCTGCGCGAGAACCTCCACGAGCAGCGCCTGTTCCGGCAGGAGCAGCTGGTGCAGATCGCGTCCGCCGTCCCGTCCCGCACCGACGACCTGCTGCGGCAGAGCACCGCCGGGCAGGTGGAGGTGCACGTCAAGCTCGCCGCCTCCGCCCGCATGGTCCTCAGCGACGTCGTCGCGGCGCTCGACCGCATGGACCGGGGCAGCTACGGCGCCTGCCACCTGTGCCGCCGGCCCATCGACCGCGAGCGGCTGCTGATAGTGCCGCAGGCCCGCTACTGCGCGCGCTGCCAGCAGGTCCGGGAGGCCGGCCGATGAACGGCGTCCGGCGCCCCGGCGCCACCGGGCACCGGCCCTGGCCCCGGTGCCGCCGGTGCTGCGGGGTCGCCCTCGACCTGGGCAGCGCCCGCACCCGCGCCTGGATCGCCGGCCGGGGACTGGTCCTCGACGTGCCCACGGTCACCTTTCCCGGCACCGGCGCGGTCCACCCCGTCCAGCGGGGCGCCATCGTCGACACCCCGGGCTGCGCCAGAATGCTGGAGCGCCTGCTCTCGGACCGGCTGCCGCGCCTCGCCCGGCCGCTGGTCATCGTCACCGCCCCGGTGCTGGACGGCGTCGCCTACCGGGACGCGGCCCGCACCGCCGTGGGCGTGCTGCGTCCGAGCGGCGTGCTGACCGTCCCCAGCGCCCGGGCCGTCGCGCTGGCCGCGGGCGCGGACCAGGCCCGGCCCGTGCTCGTGGTGGACATCGGCGCGCACCTCACCGAGGTGGTGCTGCTGTCCGACGGCGCCGTCGTGGACGCCCGCCGCACCGCTCTGGGCACCGGCGACCTGGACACCCTGCCGCCCGCGGACCTCTGCGACGCGGTGACCGCCATGGTGGCCGCGATGGTGCGGCAGGACCGCACCAGCGCCACCCTCGACGCGCTGCGCCGCGGCCCCCTGCTGGCGGGCGGCGGCGCGCTGCGGCCGGAGATCACCCACCGGCTCACCGGCCGGCTGGACGTGCCGCTCCGCGTCGTCCCGGCGCCGCACACCGCCGCGGTGCGCGGCGCCGCGCGGCTCCTGGAAGCGGCCCACCGCCACCCGGCCACGACCGGGTCCGGCGCCCTCCTGCCACCCGGCCCGCACCCCTCCTAGCCCGTCCTCCCGTGCGCCGTCCCCCTCACCGGAAGGAGGTCGCCTTGGCCGGCCGCGTACCCCCGCCCGCACAGCCGCCTCCCGAGGACCTGCCCCGGGTCACCCTGTGGCGGCTGCGCGGCAATCCCCTGCGCCGCCGCTCGGACCTGCTCCTCGGGTGGTTCGGCCTCGGTCTGCTGGCGGCCGTGCTCGCGGCCGCCCCCGTCGTCGCCCTGCTGGCCGGCGACACCGCCCGACGGCACTACGCCCGCACCGCCCAGCACCAGGCCGAGACCCGGCGACCCACCACCGCGGTCCTGCTCCGGGACGTGCCGCGCCACCCCGAACCGGGCTCGGCGGAGGCCGCCCTGACGCGGTACCCGGCGCGGGTCCTCGTCGACGGCCCCGACGGCCGTACCCGGACCGTGCGGACCGAGGTCGAACCCGGCCTGCGCGCGGGCAGCACCGTGCACGTCTGGGCCGACCGGGACGGTCGGATCACCGGGGCGCCGATGACCACCGAGGAGATCCGCTCCCGCTGCATGGGCTGGGCGATCTGCGCGGCCCTGGCCACCGCCGGCGCCGGCGCGGCCGCCTACGGCACCGCGGCCCGGGCCGTGCGGCGGCACAACCTCGCCGCCTGGGAGACGGCCTGGACCAGGACGGCACCCCGCTGGACGCTCTCCTCGTGAGTGACGGGTCACCGGAGCGGTGAGCGCACGGCGCATGACGTGGCATCACCGCGCCGGGACCGCCGCCCATCGGGTGATTCCGGCCGCGCGGCGGGGGGCGGCCGGGGCCGGGACGGGAAATCCCTTGTGCGTAACCGATCACCGACGGGCAGGGAGCGTCATGCCGAAGTTCCTCATCCAGGCCAGCTACACCGCGGACGGCACGAAGGGGCTGCTCGACGAGGGCGGCAGCGGCCGCCGCGCCGCCGTCGAGCAGGTCGTCTCCGGCCTCGGCGGAAGCGTCGAGGCCATGTACTTCGCCTTCGGGGCGGACGACATCGTGCTCGTCGTCGACTTCCCCGACCCGGCGGCCATGGCGGCCGTCTCCCTCCATGTGAAGGCCAGCGGCGCCCTGCTCACCCGGGCCACTCCGCTGCTCACCCTGGAGGAGCTCGACGAGGCCGCCCGCCGGCAGGTCGCGTTCCGCGCCCCCGGCGCCTGAGCCGGGGGCGCCCGCGGGCCCTACGCCGCCGGTGTGATCTCCAGCAGTTTCTTGCCGGCGACGAGTTCCGGCACGGTCTTCCCCGTCACGTACTGCCGCCCGAGTCCCGGCTGGCCGAACCAGGGCCTGATGGGACCGGCCTGGACCGTGAAGTCCTCGGTGACGCGGTAGAGGTGGTAGTTGAACGGCGGGGCGGCCGGGTCGTACTCGTCGAGGTTGGTAGGCGGGATGGCCCGCTTGGCGTACGGCGTGCCCGCCGGTGCCAGGAAGTTGCCGCGGCCGCTGCCGAAGAGGTCGACGAGCTGCCCCTTGCGCAGCGTCTCCGTCCGCTGCACCGGGCGGCCGTCGCGCAGCACGAACCCGTTGTTGTCCGGGTACCACCAGCCGGAGACGTTCTGCTGGCCGGTCTGCCAGTAGCAGCCGAGGAACCAGTACGAGGAGGTGCCGTCCTGCGGTTTCCAGCCCTTGAGCATCCGCGCGACGGGGCCGGTGACCGGGAGATGGCTGGGGCCGAGCCGCCAGTCGTCGCGGTAGTAGTTCTCCAGCCCCTCGGGCGGCGCCTTGGTGATGTTCGCCGTCCGGTGGGTGACCGGGCAGGCGCGGCCGTCGTGGCGCAGGTGCGCTCCGGCGGCCTGGGCGGGGGCCGGGGTGACCCCGAGCAGCAGGAGCGTCGAGGCGAGCGCGCTCCACAGGAAACGGCGCAGTACGCGCATCCGAGTCCCTTCTCCTCCGGTGCCCGCCGGGCACCGGGTACGCGGGCATGGCCATGGACGCGCGAAGGGACGGCACGGAGCGGCCGCCCCTCACGCGGCACGGTGCATTCAATGCGCGGCGCGGGCGCGAAGCGGCGAACTGCGGCGGGAGGGGCACCGGAACGGCGTAACGGAACACCCCGGGCGGCCGAGGCCGTCCGCCCGGCGGCGGACTCCTCAGCCCTGGCGCGGGTTCGGCCGCAGGACGGCGAAGACGGACCGGTCGGGCGCGCTCAGCCAGGCGATGGTGCCGACATCGGGCACGTCCACGGCGGGCATGAGCACCGTCGCGCCGTTGTCCCGTCCGGCGGCGACGACGGCCTCCGGGTCGGACACGGCGAAGTACGGCACCCAGCGCGGGTCCCCCTGGCCGCCCCGCAGCGGGGCCACACCGCCGAACGCGCCCTCCTGCTGGTCGCCGTCGGCGACGCTGAGCACCTGGTACGCCATGCCGGGCGCCGTCATCTCCGCCGAACGCCAGCCGAACAGCCCGGCGTAGAACCGGATCGCCGACTCCGGTTCGGTGGTGTGCAGTTCGACCCAGACCAGCGCGTTGTCCTCGCTGGTCCGCTGCAGCCCCATCGGGGACCGCAGCACCGCGAACCGGGCGCCCTGCGGGTCGGTGAACTGGGCCATCGACCCCTCGCCCACGCTCATCGGCTCGACGCGCACGGTTCCGCCGCCCGCGACCACGTCCCGGGCGGTGGCCTCGATGTCGTCGCTGTGGAAGTACGTCGTCCAGGCCGGGACGGCGCCCGGTTCGGTGAGCCGGCCGAGGGCGGCGACGGTGCTGCCGTCCTTCAGGAAGAACCCGTAGCCGCCCGCCTCCGGGCCGGCGGAGGCGAACTGCCAGCCGAAGACGGCGCCGTAGAAGGCGGCGCTCGCGTCGGTGTCCGGACTTCCGAGGTCGAGCCAGACGGGCGATCCGGTGCGGAAGTCGGTGCCGAGCATGCGTTTCCTCCTGGGGCGGGTGCAGGACGCCCGTCACTATGCCGTAAACCGGGTGAAGAAGTGACAGACAGGAGTGAGAGTGTTCATAGGAAAATAAGCGTTGATTCATCGCTTTACTGACATAGTGCGGCCATGAGAACCACGAGGGCCGGCAGCCGTGCCCGCACCGCACGCCCGCGCGGCCGCCGTACCGCCCTCGTACTCGCCGGCGCCGCCCTGCTGGCCTGCGCCCTGTCCTGCCAGGCGGACCGCACCGCCCCCCGCCCGGCCCGCGAGGCGCCCGGCGCCGACGCGGGCGTCTCCGCAGCGGCGCCCTCTCCCGGCGCCCGGGGCATCGGCGACCCGCTGCTGCCGCTCGACGGCAACGGCGGCTACACGGTGCGCCGTTACGAGCTCGCCTTCGACTGGCGGGCGCCGGGCACGCCGTTCGCGGCCGGCGCCACCGTCACGGCCACCGCCACCCAGGCCCTGTCCCGCTTCGACCTGGACTTCGCGGGCAACACGCTGCACGAGGTCACCGTCGACGGCCGTCCCGCGCGGGCGGAGCGCGACGGCGACGAACTCGTCGTCACCCCGGCGCGGCCGGTCGCGGACGGCGCCTCCTTCACCGTGCGGGTCACCTACACCGCCGACCCCGCCCAGCGCCGCCGCCGCCGCGACGCGATCGGCGAGTACGGCTGGGTGCCCACCCCCGACGGCACCGTGCTCTACCCGCAGCCCGACGGCGCCAAGATGATCTTTCCGGCCGACGACCACCCCAGCCTGCGCGCGCCGTTCACCTTCCGCATCACGACCCCGGCGGACCGCCAGGCGGTGGCCAACGGCCGGCTCGTCGAGCGGGCTCCGCAACCCGGCGGGCGCGTCCGGTGGACGTACGACTCCGAGGAGCCCATCGCGGCCCAGCTCGTCCAAGTGGCGATCGGCAGGTTCGAGTTCGCCGACGGCACCGGGCCGCACGGGCTGCCGGTCCGGGACGTCGTGCCCGAGGACCTCGTCGCGGACACCGCGGAGCACCGCTCCCTCACCCCGGAACACCTGGCCTGGCTGGAACAGCGGCTCGGCCCCTACCCGTTCCGCCGCTACGGCGTGCTCGTCGCCGACACCGACCTGCCGGTCGCGCTGGAGACCCAGTCGCTGTCCGTCGTGCCGAGGGACAGCCTGCTGGGCGACCGGGTGCACGCCGAGCGCGACCTGGTGCACGAGCTGACCCACCAGTGGACGGGCGACAGCGTCGCCCTGCGGCGGTGGTCGGACCTGTGGCTGAGCGAGGGTCACGCCCGCTTCTACGAACGCCTCTACTCCGAGTCGCACGGTGGGGTCTCCCTGGAGGACGCGATGCGGGACGCGTACGAACAGCACGACCAGTGGCGGCACGACGACGGGGCGCCCGCCGAGCCCACCGAACCGTCCCTCTTCCGCAACATCCGCTACGACGGCTCCGCGCTGGTGCTCTACGCGCTGCGCGAGGAGGTCGGCGAGGAGACCTTCGGGCGGATCGAACACACCTGGGTGACCCGCTACCGGGGCCGGGCGGCCGGCACCGCGGACTTCGTCGCGCTCGCCTCCGAGGTCGCGGGCCGGGACCTGAAACCGTTTCTGACGCCGTGGCTGTACGGGCCGCACACCCCGCCGATGCCCGGGCACCCCGACTGGCGGGTGGACCCGGCCGAGGACTGAGCGTCCACGCCGCCGACCGGGTGGCCTGGGCGGGGTCACTGGTCCACGCCGGTGACCCTTGGCGCGACGTGGCGCGGCGGGCACGGCAGCGTACAAGGGGTGGCGGTGGAGCACCCGCTCCCCCGGGGCAGGACGAGCGCGGTCGGAGGCCCTTGCATATGTGGAGTCGTGTCAAGTCCCGTGTCCCCGGCGCCGTACGCGGCCGCAACGGGCTGATCTGCGCCACCGCCTCGGCGGCGCTCCTGCTGCCGCTGCTGGCCTGGCCGTCGTCCGACGACGGTGAGAACGAGGACCGGCGGCTCCAGGGCGACTTCGCGACCGCCGCGCAGGACTACCACGTGCCGGTGAGCGTCCTCATGGGCGTGTCCTATCTGCAGTCGCGCTGGGACTCCCATCCGGGCGTCCCGAGCACCGGCGGCGGCTACGGGCCGATGCACCTGGTGGACCCCGGCCTCACGGGGGCGGCGGGACCCTCGCCCCGGCCCGCCGCCCGGCCCGCGCGCGGCGGTCCGGAACAGCGGGCGGCGGACCTGCGCCGGGCCGCCCGCCTCACCGGAGAGGCGACGGACCGGCTGCGGCTGGACGCCGCCGCCAACGTGCGCGGCGGCGCCGCCCTGCTGGCGGCCACCCAGAAGGCGCTCGGCAGGCCGCTGAGCCAGAACCCGGCGGACTGGTGGGACGCGGTGACCCGCTTCTCCGGCTCCAGCGACAAGGCGGAGGCGGCGACGTACGCGCACGACGTCTTCGAGGTGATCCGGCAGGGCGCGCACCGCACCACCGACGTGGGCCAGCGGGTCACCCTGGCCGCCCGCCCCGAGGTGCGCTGGAACCCGGCCGGCCAGTCCGGCCCGCAGCGTGCGCAGGACCCCGAGTGCCCGCCGGAGCTGTCCTGCTCGTGGCTGAGCGCCTCCTACGACACGACCGACGACGACGGCGGCTACGGCAACCACGACCTCGCCGACCGGCCCCGGGACCAGAAGATCGACTACATCGTCATCCACGACACCGAGGCGATCCTGCCCAACATGTTCAAGACCGTGCAGGACCCGACGGAGGCCTCCTGGCACTACTCGATCAGCTCCCGCGACGGCCACGTCACCCAGCACATCAAGACCAAGGACGAGGCCTGGCACTCGGGCAGCCAGTTCGTCAACGCCCGCTCGATCGGCATCGAGCACGAGGGCTTCCTCACCCAGCCCGACGCCTGGTTCTCCGAGTCGATGTACCGGACCTCGGCCCGCCTGGTGCGCTACCTGGCGCGGAAGTACGGCGTTCCGCTGGACCGGCAGCACATCTTCGGCCACGACAACGTGCCCGCCCCGACCGCCGACTCCATCCCCGACATGCACGACGACCCCGGCCCGTTCTGGGACTGGCGGCACTACTTCGACCTGCTCGGCGCCCCGCTGAAGGCGACGGCCGGACCGGACAGCCCCATGGTGACCGTGCTGCCCGACTACGCCACGCACAAGCCGCGGTTCACCGGGTGCACGGGGAAGGGCGACCCGTGCGCACCGCACGGCTCCAGCGCCGTCCGCCTGTACACCGAGCCGTCCGAGACCGCGCCCCTGATCCAGGACATGGGCCGGCACCCGGACGGCGAGGACTCCACGGAGGACGTCAACGACCTGGGCTCGCGGGTCTCGGCCGGCCAGACCTTCGCGGTCGCCGGGCGCAGCGGCGACTGGACGGCGATCTGGTTCCAGGGCAACAAGGCCTGGTTCAAGAATCCGAAGAAGCACCCGACGGCGGTCGGCGCGGCCGGCCGGATGGTCACGCCCAAGGAAGGCCTGAGCGAGATCCCGGTGTTCGGGCGCGCGCTGCCCGACGAGGACGCCTACCCGGACGGCGTGGACGAACAGCCCGAGTCGCCGCTGCCATACGACCTCCGCGCGGGCCAGCGGTACGTGACGCGGTCCAGCGTCCTCGGCACCTGGGCCGGCAAGTCGTACGGCAGCGCGCCCTACCCGGTGGTGAAGGGCCGCGAGCGCTACTACGAGATCCAGTTCGGGCACCGGCTCGCCTACGTCCGGGAGCAGGACGTGGACCTGGTGAAGGCGCCGGCCACGAAGGCCCCGAAGTCCGGTGCGGCGGGCTCCGCTTCGCACTGACGCACCTCTCCCCGGCGGGCCCGGCGGGGCACTAGGGTCCGCGCATGGCGAGGGTGGGGAAGCGGACGTGGATCGCCTGCGGGGTGATCGGGGCGGTGTGCTGCGCGCTCGCCGTGTCCACCGCGCTCGCGGTGGCCCGGCAGCGGCAGGAGGCCCGGCGGATCGACGCCGCGCCCCGGCGGGTCACCGGTGTCGTCGAGCGCGCGGTGCCCGAACCCAAGGGGGGCGTGCGGATGGAGATCGCCTACACGGTGGGCGTCCGCCGCTACGCCACCCACCGGGAACTGTTCGACCTTCCGTACGGCACGAAGCCGAGGGCGGGCGTCCGGGTGTGCCTGGAGGTGGCCGCCTCCCGGCCGGCCGTCAACCGTCTGTGCGGCCGGCGCTATCCGGCGGGCGACGACTGGGTCCCGGCCTACGGCCTCATGGCCGTCGCGGGCACGATCGGGGTGCTCGCCTGCGCCGGCACCGTCCTCGCCGCCCGCCGGGCGCGTCCCGCCCCGGCCGCCGGTGACGGGGTCCTTACGGACCCGTGACGCGCCGTCCGCGCGAGGGGGCGGGGGCCGGGTGCGCGCCTAGCGTGGGCGTATGCGCGTACTGGTCACCGGCGGTGCCGGGTTCATCGGGTCCCATGTCGTCGACGCCCTGCGGGCGCGCGGGCACGAGCCGGTGGTGTTCGACGTCCGCGACGACCCCGGAGCCGACGTGCGCGACCCGGCGGCGGTCGACCGCGCGCTCGCCGGGGTGGACGCGGTCTGCCACCAGGCGGCCATGGTGGGCCTCGGCGACGGCGTCTCGGACGCGGCCGAGTACGTCTCCCGCAACGACCTGGGCACCGCCGTCCTGCTCGCCGCGATGGCCCGGGCGGGCGTGCGGCGGCTGGTGCTGGCGGGCTCGATGGTGGTGTACGGGGAGGGCCGCTACGAGTGCCCGGCGCACGGCGTCGTACGTCCCGGCCCGCGCGCCGAGGACCGGCTGGCGGCCGGCCGCTTCGAACCGGACTGCCCGTCGTGCGGCGCCGAGCTGGCCCCGGGGCTGGTCGCCGAGGACGCCCCGGCCGACCCGCGCAACGTCTACGCCGCCACCAAGCTCGCCCAGGAGCACCTGTCCGCCGCGTGGGCCCGCTGCACCGGCGGTACGGCCGTCTCGCTGCGCTACCACAACGTGTACGGCCCCCGGATGCCCCGGAACACCCCGTACGCCGGCGTCGCCTCCTTCTTCCGCTCGGCCCTCGAACGCGGGGAGCCGCCGAGGGTGTTCGAGGACGGGCGGCAGCGCCGGGACTTCGTCCACGTGCGGGACGTGGCCGCCGCCGACGTCATCGCGCTGGAGGCCGGAGGGCGCCCCGGAACGCTCACCGCGTACAACACCGGCAGCGGTGAGCCGCACACGGTCGGCGACCTGGCCCGCGCCCTGGCCGCCGCGCACGGCGGCCCGGAGCCGCTGGTCACCGGTGAGTACCGGCTGGGCGACGTCCGCCACATCACGGCGGACTCGACCCGGCTGCGCACGGAACTCGGCTGGATTCCGGAGGTCGGATTCGCCGAGGGGATGCGGGAGTTCGCACGGACCTCCTGAGCCGGATCCGCCGCGCACCGACTCCCGGGTACGACCCGGCCGGCCAGCGGGGCGTGTCCGGGCGCGGCCGCCGACCGGACGACCGGCGCCTGTCCGGGCACGGCCGCCGACCGGACGACCGGGCTCCGCCGGCTCGGCGAGCGCCCCGGACACGGCTCGGCCGGACACGGCTCGGCGGCGCCCCGGCCTACGTTCCGGCCGCCGGGAGGGTCACCTCGAAGCGGCAGCCGCCCGGGATGTTCCGCACCGTGGCGTGTCCCTGGTGCGCCTCCACGATCCCCCGCACGATCGCCAGGCCCAGGCCCGCCCCCGCCGGTGGCGTCCGGGCGTCCGTGCCGCGCCAGCCGGTGTCGAAGACGCGGGGCAGGTCCTCCTCGGGGATGCCGCCGCAGCCGTCCGTCACCGACAGCACCACACCGCCGGGCGCGCGCTCGGCGGCGACGGCGACCGTGCCGTCGGCCGGGGTGCGGCGAATGGCGTTCACCAGCAGGTTGGCCAGCACCCGGCTCATCTCCTTGCCGTCGACCTCCACCGGGACCGGCTCCACCCCGTCCCCGACCAGCCGTACACCGTGCTCCCGGGCGAGCGCGCCGACGCCCGCGAGGGCGTCGCCGACCAGGTCGTAGAGGGAGACGCGGGCCGGGCTGAGGGGCAGTGTGCCGGCGTGGATGCGGGAGAGCTCGAAGAGGTCGCCGACCATGTCGTTGAGGCGCTCCACCTCGGTGCGGATCTGCTTGAGGTAGCGGTCCGGATCGGCGGCCACCCCGTCCTCCAGCGCCTCGGACATGGCGCGCAGCCCGGCGAGCGGGGTGCGCAGATCGTGCGAGATCCAGGCGACCAGCTCGCGCCGGGAGGTCTCCAGCGCCCGTTCGCGGTCGCGGGACGCGGCCAGCCGGGCGCTGGTGGCGGCCAGCTCGCGGCCGAGCGCGTCCAGTTCGGCGGTGGCCGGGGCGGCCGGCGCGGCGAAGGCGCCGCCGTCGCCGAAGTGCCGTGCGGCGTCGGTGAGTTCCCGGCTGCGGGCGACGACCCAGCGGCCCAGCAGCAGCGCGGTGGCCAGGGAGACGACGGCCGCCATCGCGACGACGGCGGTGACGACCCGCAGATCGTGCGCGGACAGGAACATCGCCTGCGCCACGGCCATGGTCCCGGCGAGCATGGCCACCACCCCGACGGCGGCCACCACGGCGAGCGAGGCGGTGAGGGAGCGTCTGCGGATCAGGCGGAGCACCGCCGCGCCCACGAGGCCGGTGGCGGCGGCGCCGAGGAAGGCGTAGAGGGCGATGAGGAGGTTGTCGCGCACGTCAGACCGCCTCCTTCCCCGTGGCGTCGAAGCGGTAGCCGACGCCCCACACGGTCTGGATGAGGCGGGGCCGGGCCGGATCGTCCTCGACCTTGCCGCGCAGCCGCCGGACGTGGACGGTGACGGTCGACAGGTCGCCGAAGTCCCAGCCCCACACCTCCCGCATCAGCTCCTCCCGGCCGAACGCCCGGCCCGGGTGCCGCATGAAGAAGGCCAGCAGGTCGAACTCCCGTAGCGTGAGCAGCAGTTCGCCGCCGTCCTTGGTGGCGCGGCGGGCCTGCGGGTCCACGGTCAGACCGGCCGCGCCGAGCCGGCCGCCCGGTGCGGCGGGCCGGGCGCGGCGCAGCACCGACTCCACCCGCAGCACCAGTTCGCGCGGGCTGAACGGCTTGGTGACGTAGTCGTCGGCGCCGACCTCCAGGCCGAGGATGCGGTCGTCCTCGTCGCCGCGCGCGGTGAGCATGACGACCGGCACCGAACCCCGCTCGCGCAGCCGGCGGCACACCTCGAGGCCGTCCATGCCGGGCAGCATCAGATCGAGCACCACCAGGTCGGGCCGGTGCCCGGCGGCCCGTTCGAGGGCGGACGGCCCGTCGCCGGCCCGGTCCACGGTGAACCCGGCGCGGTCCAGGTAACCCGCGACGACCTCGGCGACGGTCGGGTCGTCGTCCACGACGAGGATCCGGCCCCGGGTGTCCGGTCGCCGTCCGGTGTCCGGTGACGCGTATGGCTGCTGCATGTCTCCCACCCTGGCACCGCGCCGCCGCCCCGGCCCGCCCCCGGCGCCGACGTCCGGGTTTCGTAAGGAGCGGATGTCCGCTTCGTCATGGTTCGGCTTCGTAGGGTGAACGCCGTGACCACCTCACCGTCCCGCACCGGCGTGGATGTCGTCCTGCCCTGTCTGAACGAGGCCGGGGCCCTGCCCTGGGTGCTGGAGCGCATCCCGCCCGGCTGGCGCGCCCTCGTCGTCGACAACGGCTCCACCGACGGCTCCGCCGCTCTCGCCCGCGCCCTCGGCGCCACCGTCGTCACCGAGCCACGGCGGGGTTTCGGCGCCGCCTGCCACGCGGGGCTGCTGGCCGCCACCGCGGACGTGGTGTGCTTCTGCGACTGCGACGCCTCCCTCGACCCCGCGCACCTGGTCCCGTTCGTCCGCGAGGTCCGGGGCGGCGGGGCCGACCTGGTCCTCGGCCGGCGGCGCCCGCAGACCCGGGGCGCCTGGCCCGCCCACGCCCGGGCCGGCAACCTGGCGCTGACCCGCCTGCTGCGCCGCCGCACCGGGCTGCGCCTGCACGACCTCGGCCCGCTGCGCGCCGCCCGCCGGGAGGCCCTGCTCGGCCTCGGCCTCACCGACCGGCGCAGCGGCTACCCCCTGCAGATGGTGGTGCGCGCCGCCGACGCCGGCTGGCGCATCGCCGAGCACGACGTGCCCTACCTCCCGCGCACCGGCGCCTCCAAGGTCACCGGCACCTGGCGCGGCACCTGGCACGCGGTGCGGGACATGAGCGCGGTCCTGGGCGAGCCGCCCGCCGCCGGCCCCCGGCCGCCCGGCGACGGCGGCTGACCGCGCGGTTCCCCCGCGCCCACCGGGGAGCCGCACCACCCGCGCGGTCCCCCCGGCGCCCCCGAGGAGCCGCACCACCCGCGCCGCACAAGGAGACCGAACCATGACCACCCTCCTGGTCATCGCCAAGGAGCCCCGCCCCGGCAGGGTCAAGACCCGTCTCACCCCGCCCTTCACCCCCGCCCAGGCCGCCGCGCTCGCCGAAGCCGCCCTCGCCGACACCCTGCGCGCCGTGGCCGAGGCCCCCGCCGCCCGCCGGCTCCTGGTCCTGGACGGCCGGCCCGGCCCCTGGCTGCCGGCCGGCTTCGACGTCGTCCCCCAGTGCGCCGGCGGCCTCGACGACCGTCTCGCCGACGCCTTCGCCCGGTGCACGGGCCCGGCCCTGCTGATCGGCATGGACACCCCGCAGGTCACCCCCGCCCTGCTCACCGTGGACTTCACGGACTGCGACGCGTGCTTCGGCCCGGCCGAGGACGGCGGCTTCTGGGCGCTGGGCCTGGCCCGCCCGGAGCCCGCGCTGCTGCGCGGCGTTCCCATGTCGACGCCGGCGACCGGGGCGGTGCAGCGGGAGCGGCTGGTGGCCGCCGGGCTGCGGGTGCGGGACCTGCCCACGCTGCGGGACGTCGACACGGCCGCCGACGCCCGCGCCGTCGCCGCCCTGGCCCCGCACGGCGCCTTCGCCGCCCGCCTCGCCGACTGCACGGCGGGCCGGTGAGCGCGGCCGGCGCCCCGCCCGCCTGGGCGGCCTGCGATCCGTACACCGCCGCCCTGCGCAGCGGCCGGGGCCCGCTGTTCCTGCGCCTGGCCGACGGGCGGCTGCTGCCGCTGGACGTGGAGCGCTGGTGCGCCGCCGCGGACGCCGTGGACCGGGCCGTGCTGGCCCGCTGCGAGGGCGCCGTCCTGGACGTCGGCTGCGGACCGGGCCGGCTGGTCGCGGAACTCGCCGCGCAGGGCCGCACCGTGCTCGGCGTCGACGTCTGCGAGGCCGCCGTCACCCGCACCGTCACCGTGGGCGGCCAGGCGCTGCGCCGCTCCGTCTTCGGCCCGCTGCCCGGCGAGGGCCGCTGGGGGACCGTCCTGCTCATGGACGGCAACATCGGCATCGGCGGCGACCCGGGCGCCCTGCTGCACCGCATGGGACAACTGCTGCGCTCCGGCGGCCTGCTGATAGCCGAGACCGACCCGGCGGACATCGACGAGCGAGCCGAGGCGCGGGTCGTGCGCCACCACCGGGAAACCGCCGGCGAACCGTTCCCGTGGGCCCGGACCGGCACCCCGGCCCTGCTCGCGATCGCGGACCGGGCCGGGTGGCGGACGGCCGCTCAGTGGGCGGCCGGCGAGCGCCGCTTCGTCGCCCTGCGCACGCCGAGCACCCGCAGCGCCAGCAGCAGCGCCGAGCCGCCGAAGAGCACGGCGGTGATCAGCAGCCAGCGGCCGAGGTAGACGTCGGCGGACATGCCGGTGGCCGCGCGGTAGCGCCGGTCCACCAGGTTCAGGATCAGCGGGAACCACACGAGCAGCAGCAGCCCCGACAGCACGGCGGGCACCCGCACGTACGACGTCCACTCACGCCGGCCGGCCGCGCCGAGCCCGCGGACTACCGCCCGGTCCGCCGCCGAGTACAGCGGCAGCAGCACCAGGTCGTGCAGCAGGGCCGCGCCCACGATCCACAGCGCGATCGCGCGCCAGTCACCGGCGAGGAGCCGCACCCCGGCGTACCCGGCGAGCGCGAACGTGCAGGCGAACAGCAGCAGTTGGAACGGGCTCCCGACCGGGAGACGGGGCCGCATCACAGGTCTCCGAAGGTCAGTCGGGCCACCCACTTGGTGTTGAGCACCCCGGGCGCTGCGGGCACGATGATCCGCGCCGGGTGGCCGTGGTCCATGGACAGGTCCTCGCCGTTGACGGCCAGGGCGAGCAGGGAGCGGCCGTCCGCCACCTGGTTGGCGCGCAGGGCCGCGCGGCGGAAGGCGCCGTGCCGCTGCAGGGACTCCACGAGCACGTCCGGGACCTCGCCGTCGTACCCGACGAGTGCCGCGAGGTCGCGCAGCCGCACCCCGCGCCACCACTGGTCGGCGGTCGACCAGCCCTCCACGCAGGCGATGGGCAACGACGAGCTGTGCTGGGGCAGTCGCAGCAGCTCGGCGCGGCTGAGGCGCACGGTGCCGGTCCGGCCGGTGACGACGAGCCGCCAGGCCTCCTCTCCGGTCTCCGCCGCGTCGATCCCGGCGTACGCGGCCGTCTTGTTGATCTGGAAGCCGTTCGGGCCGCCGCCCGGGTCGGGCCCGCCGTGCGGCGCGAGCAGCGCGGTCCGGCGGAACGGGCCGCCCAGGCTCTGCCCCACCGTGGTCAGGAACAGCAGCAGCGAGCCGCCGCCGACCAGCCACAGCGCCCCGCGCCGGGAGACGGTGGGCGGGTCGGGGCGCGGGGCGGCCAGGTCGCTCTCCGGCTCCCCGCCCAGCCGCCGCCGTACGGTGCGCACGGCCGCCGGCGCCTTCAGCACGGCGTGCGCCACGAACGCGGCGAAGAACACCCAGGCCCCGTAGAAGTGCAGCGGGTAGAAGCTGCCCGGGAAGACGTAGGCGAGCTGGACGTTGAGGACGCCGGTGGTGAACTCGAACAGCCCGCCGCCGACGAGCAGCAGCAGGGAGAGCCGCTCCAGCGCGTGCGCGAGGGAACGGGCCGGCGGCAGGGTGAACAGCCGGGGCACCACCGACCACAGCTTGGCCAGCAGGACCGGGACGAGGGTGACGCCGAGGGTGACGTGGACGCCCTGGGTGAACCGGTACAGCCACACCGGGCCGGCCGGCCAGGTGAACAGGTAGAACCCGAGGACGCCCTTGTCCGGCGTGGTGTCGTTCACCGGGGACAGGTCCGGGTTGTAGGAGGCGTACGACACCAGGCCGGTCACGAACAGCACCGTGATGCCGGCGAGCAGTACGAGGCCGAGCACCGAGGTGAACCAGGGCCCGCGCAGGGGGCTGCGCCAGAAACCGGGGGCGGTGGGAAGCCGGGGATGGTCGCGCATGTGCCGACGGTAGGCCGCGGGACGCCCGGAGAAGGGCCCGCGACCGGTGACGAAACGCTGACGTCCGCCCGGTGCGACGGCTCTGGCGCGGCCGTGCGGCCTAACGTGCCGACGTGACCCGCTCCCTCCGCAGTGACGCCGGCCGTGACCGCCGCCCGGCAGACCGCGACGCCCGCCGCGGCCTCCGCCGTGACCTGTACGCCGCCGGGGCCGCCGCCCTGCTGGTGACGGCCGCCGTGCTGACCGGCCGCCACATCCAGTCCACCCGCCACACGCTGTTCGTGCACTGGCCGCCCCTGCTGGCCGAGTGGGACCCGCACCTGGGGCCCGGCACCCCGGCCGCCGTGCTCCTCGCCGCGGCCGGGGTGGCGTACGGGCCGTCGCTCGCCGGCCGCCTGCCCTGGCGGGCCCTGCTCGCGGCGGCCTGGGCGGCGTCGACGGCCTGGATCCTCTCCCTCGCCCTGGTCGACGGCTGGCAGCGGGGCGTCGCGGGCCGCCTGACCACCCGCGAGGAGTACCTCCGGGTCGTCGGCCGCTTCCACGACATCCCGGCCGCGCTGCGCGACTTCACCCACCACATCGTGGCCGGGACCCCCGATCCCTGGCCGGCCCATGTCGCGGGCCACCCGCCCGGCGCCACGCTCACCTTCGTCCTCCTCGACCGGGCCGGGCTGCACGGGGGCGGCTGGGCCGGGCTGTGGTGCGTGCTCACCGGCGCCACGGCCTGCGTGGCCGTCCTGGTCGCCGTACGGGCCCTGGCCGGCGAGGCGTTCGCCCGCCGCGCCGCGCCCTTCCTGGTGCTGGCCCCGGCCGCGGTGTGGACCGGCGCCTCGGCGGACGGCTGGTTCGCGGCGGCCGCGGCCTGGGCGGTGGCCCTGCTGGCCCTCGCGGTCACCCGGGGCTCCCTGCCGTGGGCGGCCGCCTCCGGGCTGCTGTTCGGCCTGACCTGCTACCTGTCGTACGGGCTCACGCTCGTCGCCCTGCCCGGCGCGGCGGTGCTGTGGACGGCCCGGGACGGGGTCCGCGGGCGTCCCGCCCTGCTCCTGGCCCTGCTCGCCGGACTGGCCGTGGTGCCGCTGCTGTTCACGTTCGCGGGGTTCGACTGGTGGACGGCGTACCGCCTGCTGGTGACCCGTTACCACCAGGGCGTCGGCGGCACCCGGCCCTACGGCTACTGGGTGTGGGCCAACCTCGCCTGCACCGTGCTGATCACCGGCCTGGCGACGGCGGCGGGCCTGCGCCGGGCCGTCGCGGCCCTCGTCCGGCGCGCGTCCCCCGCCGCCGTCCGCCCGGCGGTCCTCGTCTGCGCCGCGCTGCTGGCCCTGCTGATCGCCGACCTGTCCGGGATGAGCAAGGCCGAGACCGAGCGGATCTGGCTGCCGTTCGCGGTGTGGCTGCTCCCGGCGTGCGCGTACCTTCCGCGTCCCCGCGCCTGGCTCACCGCTCAGGCGGCGCTCGCCCTGCTCCTGAACCACCTGCTGCTGACCGGGTGGTGAGGGGGCGAGGGGCCGGCCGGCGGACCGGTCCACAGCCTGTGGACGGCGGGGGAGTCCGCGGCCCGCTGCGGGGGTCCCGTCGTCGCCGGCCCTAGTAGTCCTCCTCCTTCACGGCCCGGGCGCGGCCCGGCTCGGGCAGTTCGCCCAGCTCGGCGCGCACCACCAGCACGTCCCCGATGAACAGGTCGTAGACCAGGATGCCGATCACGGCGCCGACCAGCGGCCCGACGATCGGGATCCACCAGTACGCGCTGAACGAGCCGGCCACACTGCCGGGGAAGGCCAGACTGTCCCAGCCCGCAGCCCAGGTGAACAGCCGCGGCCCGAAGTCGCGGGCCGGGTTGATGGCGTAGCCCGCGTTCGCGCCGTAGGACATGCCGATCGCGGCGACGATGAAACCCACGATCAGCGGTGCGAGGTTGGCCTTCACGGCCTGGTTGCGCAGGTCGAGGACGGCGGCGATCAGCATCAGCAGGAAGGCCGTGCCCACGATCTGGTCGATCAGCGGCCCCCAGATGCCGCCGTGGAAGTACGGAGCCGGGAAGGTCGCGAAGATCGAGAAGGTGGCGTTGGTGTGCCCGTTCACCTTCGGTCCCGGCACGGCCGCGTCGAAGGCGTTGATCGCCTGGTGGTAGACGAGGTAGACCAGCGCCGCTCCCGCGAACGCGCCCACGATCTGCGCGAACCAGTACGGCACCACCTTGACCCAGGGGAACCCGCGGCGCACGGCCATGGCCAGCGTCACCGCCGGGTTGATGTGGGCGCCGCTGACGCCGCCGGCGACGTAGACGCCGAAGACCACGGCCATCGCCCAGCCCCAGGTGATCAGCAGCCAGTCACCGGCCGCCAGGAAGATGGTCGTCGGGGTGGCGGCACGGCCCGATCCGGGCAGCGCGGCGACCGCCATCGCGACCACACCGCAGCCGAAGGAGATGAGGACGAAGGTCCCCAGGAACTCCGCCAGACACTCGCCCAGCAGCCCTCCCCGGCTTCGGAGCCGGGACGGCTTGATGAGCGAAGGGATTTCCACAGCCATTGAGGCCCCCTCGAAGAGAGCAATGCGGCCAACATCACCATATTGGCCCACAAATGCTCTTCACGCAGGGCAACGTCCGGTACCCCCGCCCGCCTGCGGTTTCAGCCGTCGAGGTCGTCGGCGTAGTGCCGGAATCCGCGCCGGTCGCGGTGCATGGCCCACAGGGTGTCCGCCAGCACGGCCGGGTCCTTGCGCACGTGCCCGGGCGTGATCGACCCGGGGATGATCAGCTGGGCGACGTGGATCCCCTCGCCGGCCAGCCGGTCGTGCAGCAGATGCCCGTACGCGCTCTCCGCGGCGAACGCGATCGAGGTGCCGGCCCGCTCGGGATGGGGCACGGCGGCCGTTCCGCCGTTGACCAGCAGGATGGTCCCGCGGCCCAGCTCCCGCATGCCCGGCAGGACCTGCTGCACCGCCACGACCGGCCCGTACACCGAGAACTCGATCGGCCCGAGCAGATCCCGGTGCCGGGTCTCCAGCACCGGCCGCATGAAGTCCCGGTGCGGCACCGGGCTGTACTGCAGTACCTCCACCGTGCCGAGGACGCGGCCCGCGTCCTTCAGCGCGGCCGCCAGTTCCTCCGGCCGGCGCACGTCGGCGGCGAAGCCGCGTGCGGCGACCCCGTCGGCTGCCAGTTCACGGACCAGGTCGTTCAGCCGCCCGGGGGCGCGCGCGACGAGGGCGACGTCGTAGCCCTCCCGCCCGAACCGGCGGGCGACGGCGGTCCCGAGCCCGGGACCGGCCCCGACGATGGCGATGACACTCACGGATGAAATCCTCCCCGCCCGGCGAGCACCTCACCACCCGCGCGGCGGCGAGGCCGTCGCACGGGCCCGCGCGCGGGTTCCCCGTCAGCCGCCGACGACGCCCGCGGACTCCTCCGCCACGCTCCGGCCCGGTTCACGCCGGATCCGCTCCACCTGAGCGGCGGTGACGGCCCGCACGGCGAACGCACCGGCCACCGCGGCGCCGACCACGGCGGCGTCGGCGAGGAGCAGCGGCCACACCCCCTCGTAGGCCCGCGCGATGATCCGGTCCGTCGAGTCGCGCGACACCAGACCGACCCCGCCGAACATGCCGAGCAGCCAGAGCACCCACCACACGTTGACGGAGACGGGCAGCCTGCGTTCCGGGGCGGTGGCCCGGAAGGCGTCGGCGACGATCCCGCGCGGGAACCAGAGGTTCACGACGGGCACGATCCACCCGAGGTACACCCAGATCCCGAGGTACTTCGGCGGACGCCCCGACAGCACCCGCGCGTTCTCCCGCACCTGCCGCAGCCAGGCCAGGAACAGCAGCGCGCACACGAGGGCGACGCCGCCGCCCAGCGAGGTCACGAGGTGGTACGAGTCCTCGAGCCCGGTGAGCGGCCGGTGCACCCCGTCGCCCTGGTCCGGCGGCCCCGAGGCGGGCTCCCCCGCCACGGCCAGCCTGATCTCCCAGACCCCCCGCACCACCCAGGCGGCCCCGGCCGCCAGCAGCGCCCCGCCCGCCAGCCGCCCGGCCGTCCGCACGGACCGCGCCTCGAGCCGCTCGCGAGCGGCTCCCTCCCCCATGAGTTCGTCCACGCGCCCATACTGGCGCACCGCCCGCTCAGTCCGTGAAGAACCCCTTGTCGAGCGCGATCTCCTGCAGCCGGTCCAGGCTCAGTTCGGGCCGCGGACGGGTCACCGGGGCGCTCTCGGCATAGGAGTTGACCTCGCGGACCGTCACCCGGCGGCCGTCGGGGCGCAGGGTGTCGACCAGCCAGACCTGAGCGGCGCCGCCCTTCTCCGAACGGGTCCTGACCCTCTTGATCCGGGTGCCGTCGGCCAGGGTCCCGGCCTCACAGCCGCCGGACTCGCCGGCGCAGCCCATGTGGCCGCCGATCGCGGCGGTCGCGTCGTACTGGACGTCGACCTCCACCATGTTCCGGCCGTCGCCGTCGTCGTGGACCAGCTGGACCAGGCCGGTCCCGCTGTTCACGTCGGAGACGGTGCCGTGGGGCAGGTGCGACTCGAGCACCCTGGTCAGGCGGGCGCCGGAGGCCCGGTCGGTGCGGGTGGGCCCGGCGGGAGCGGTGTCCGGGACCGGCAGCGCGTCGATCGCCCCCTTCCAGGCCGGGCTGCGCACGATGGCCGTGAGCTGGGCGGTCGAGAGCAGGGGGTCGGCGCCCCCGGTGGCGCCCTTCTCCGCGCCGCCGCCGAACTCCTGCGCCGTCAGCTGCACCCCGTCCGCGGTCGTGAGGACCACGTACCAGCGCTTCTGGCCGGTGTCGCTGTTGGGGTAGGTGAAGGACTTGGTGGTGCTGAGCAGGGCGCCGCCGGGGAGCCTGCGGGTGCTGCACTTGTCGTACGGGCGCACCTCCAGCGGCAGGCACCCGCTCGCGCCCTGCTC
Source organism: Streptomyces sp. NPDC003720 (assembly GCF_042875075.1). Taxonomy (NCBI): domain Bacteria; kingdom Bacillati; phylum Actinomycetota; class Actinomycetes; order Kitasatosporales; family Streptomycetaceae; genus Streptomyces; species Streptomyces sp. NPDC003720. The sequence continues at coordinate 353,410 of NZ_JBIANZ010000004.1, read as the reverse complement.
GTCGGCGGGCAGGCCGGACGCGAGTCGCGCGACGGTGACGTCGATGCCGGAGGAACCGGCCCCGGTGGAGTACGTGAGCCTGGCGCTCGGCCAGACGACGGCGCCGTCCGACCGGGACCCCCGGCCCGTGGCCTCGGAGACCGTCCCGCCGGGCGGCAGCAGGCTCTTCAGCGTGCGGACCATCTCCTCGCCGCTGACCGGCGCGTGGCCGCGGGAGGGGGACCGGCCGGGGGACGCGGGGCTGCTCGCCGAGGCGTCGGCGGCGAGCCGGCCGTCCGCCCCGCTTCGGGTGCCGAAGGCGTCCGTGGCCATCAGGGTGCCGCCCGCGGCGACCACCGTGACGGCCGCGGCGGCGACGCGGGCGGCGCCGAACAGGCGCATCCTGCGGCCCCGGGCGATGGAGCGGGTCACCAGGTCGGCCGAGTGGGGCGGGAACTCGTCGCTCGCGCCGCCCATGGCGCGGCTCACCCGTTCCTCGAAGTCGTCGGTGCGGTGCTCGTCGCGTGGCATGGCGGTGGGGCTCTCCGTTCGTCTGGGGAGGGTGTCTGGGTGACGGCGCCCGGCCGTCGTCCGGGGAGGGCGCCGGCGCCCGGCCGGTCAGGCGGCCAGGTCGGCCAACTGGCCGCCGAGGAGGGTGCGCAGCCGCTGCAGGGCGCGCTTGCTCTGCGCCCGGACGGCGCCGGGGGTCGTCCGCAGGACCTGGGCGGTGTCCTCCACCGAGCGGTCCTCCCAGTAGCGGAGCACCAGCACGGCCCGGTCCCTGGCCGCCATCCGGGCGAGGCCGTCCAGCAGGGCCATCCGGAGCTCCGCGTCCCGCGCCGGACCGGCGGCGTCCGGCAGCCGGTCGCTGGGACGCTCGGTGGAGCTGCGGCGCCGGCGCTGCGAGAGGAAGGTCCGCACCAGCACGGTGTCGGCGTAGGCCACCGGGGAGCCCGCGCGGCTGATCCGCCGCCAGGAGCGGTACATCTTGGCGAGGGTCTCCTGCACCAGGTCCTCGGCGAGGTGCCAGTCGCCCGTCAGCAGGCACGCGGTCCGGAACAGCGGACCGCTGCGGGCGATTGCGAACTCCAGGTAGTCCGCGGGTGCTTCCCTCACCGTGTGTCCCTTCGTGGTCGGACGTCACCCTTTACACGCGATGGGACCCCACCCGCGTTACGGGTCGGCGCCGGCCACTGGAAAAGAGTGCGGTCCGGACGCCGTCGTGGGTGTCCGGGCCGAGGGGGCCGGCGCTCTCACCGGTGGCCGGGCCGCGCCGCGCGCCCGCGGCGACTCAGCGTCGCAGGCCGCGTAGTTTGTTCGGGTTGAGCTGCACGCGGATGGTTTCGAAGCGGTCGTCGAGCAGGTCGTACGTGACGGCGCCCACCGGCTCCCCGCCGAGGGTGAGCAGGACGCCCAGTTCGCCGTTGATCGGGACCAGCTCGACGGCCACGCCCGCCATCCGGGGTTTGCGGAGCACGCCCAGGACGAACCGGCCCACGTGGTCCGCGCCGTGCAGCGGCCGCCGGGCCGCGGAGACCTTGCCGCCGCCGTCGGACCAGCAGGTGACATCCGGTGCGAGGAGTTCCAGCACCGCGTTCAGGTCGCCGCCCGCGCACGCCTCGATGAACCGCGCGGTGACCGTGGCCCGCCGCTCGGGGTCGGTGTCGTAGCGGGCGCGGCGGGAGCGGACGTGCTCGCGGGCCCGGCGGGCGATCTGGCGGACCGTGGGTTCGGGGCGGTCCAGGAAGCCGGCGATCTCCGCGTGCGCGTAGCCGAAGACCTCGCGCAGGACGAACACCGCCCGCTCCACCGGGGTCAGCGTCTCCAGGACCACCAGCAGGGCCGTCGAGACGCTGTCCGCGAGTTCCGCCTCCTCCTGGGCACCGGGGGAGGTCAGCAGGGGTTCGGGCAGCCACGGGCCGACGTACCGCTCGCGGCGCGCCCGGGCCGAGGTGAGGCGGTTCAGGGAGTGGTTGGTGACGGTGCGGACCAGATAGGCACGGGGGTCCCGGACCGCCGAGCGGTCCGCGCGGTGCCAGCTCAGCCAGGTGTCCTGCAGGACGTCCTCCGCGTCCGCCACGCTGCCCAGCATCCGGTACGCCGTCGCGAACAGCGTCCGCCGGTGCTCCAGGTAGGGGTCGGGGTCGTGGCCGGTGTCCGTCTCCGAGTACGCCATGGGGCCACGCTGCCAGAACGCCCCGGTCCCGGCACCGCCGGGTGCCCGGCTCAGGCCATCCAGAAGAAGACCGCGGTCATCCGCTTGCGCGCCAGCTCCCGGCCGGAGTAACCCGTCGCGCTGTGCACCATGTTGGCGTTGTGGAGGAGCAGCCGGTTGTACCGGTGCGGGACGCGCACGTCCTCCTCGAAGGCGTCGGCGGCCACGAACCGGGTGCCGAGCGCGGCCACGAGGTTGTCGTGCGGGGCCTGGACGACGTTGCCGCCCAGCCGGCCGCCGGGCAGGGACTGGCGATAGAAGCTGGTGCCGCAGTCCTCGGGCACGTCCGGGTTGAGGTAGAGCACGGCCGCGTACCGGCACAGCGCGCGCGAGTCGGTGTGCGGGCGGGGCTCGCTCTCGCCCTCGCCGACCACCTGCACGCAGTTGTGGTTCAGGGTGCCGCCGCCGGGCGCCCGCTGCACCCACAGCTTCCCGGCCCCGGTCGCCTTCCTCACCAGCCGCTCCACCCGCTCGAGTTCGCCGGGTTCGAGGCCGGGCATGGCCCGCAGCCCCGGCCAGGTCTCGGAGGTGTACGGGTACCCGCGGGTCCAGTCGTCCTTGGCCAGGCACCGCTCCCGTACGGCGTCGGGGTCCGGCAGGACGTCGTCCAGCACCCAGTAGTCACGGCCCCGGGTGGGCTTGCGGTAGGGCAGGACGGGCAGCGCGGCGGGCGTCCTCGGGGACGGTTGCGGGGGCATGCGGCGAATCTAGGACCGCCTCCGGTCTGCCTTCTCCCGGCGGCGGGTCAACCTTCGCCCAGCCATCTGTCATGCACATCCATCGATCGCCAACGGATCGCAATCGCCCGGGGGCCGGGAGCGCGGGCGCCGGGGACCCGCACCGGCGCCCGGCGGCACTTTTCACCCGCGTCGGCGCCCGGCCACAGTTTTTACCCGCGGCACAGAGACGATCGGCCCCCGTGTCCGTACTGCTGTGCGTACGAACTGCCCACGCGTCGCCGGGGGCGGGATCCACGACCGGGCAGGAGGCACGGTGCGCTTTTCGCGGAACGCGACGGGAACTCTCTTCGTGGGCGGTGCGATGGCCCTGACACTCGGCGCGCTCGCCTACCCGAGCATGCTCGGGCTGAACACCGTCTCCACCTCGCAGACACGGATCATCGCCCAGACGCAGTGGGGGCCGCTCACCGAGGGCGACCGGGACTTCGTGGTCAGGGTGCGGGCCGCCGGTCTCTGGGAGTACCCGCTCGGTCAGATCGGGCTGCAGAAGGGCGCCTCGAAGGGCGTCCTTGAAGCCAGCAAGCACCTGGTCGACGGGCACGCCGCGCTGGACGCGAGCTGCCGCAAGATCGCGCCCATGCTGAACATCACGCTGCCCAACATCGCGAGCCCCCAGCAGGAGGGCTTCGTCACCCAGCTCAAGGCGGAGAGCGGCAAGGCGTTCGACACCGACTTCGCCAACATCCTGCGGATGACGCACGGCTCGATCTTCAACTCGATCGCCAAGATCCGCTCCACCACCAAGAACTCGCTGGTGCGGGCCCTCGCCGACCAGGCCAACGACACCGTGCTGGACCACATGACGGTGATGGAGAAGACCGGCCTGGTCGACTTCGACCAGACCATCTTCCAGCAGACCACCCCGCCGAAGCTGCCCTCCGACAACCTCACCCCGCCCCCGCCGCCCGCGGGCCAGCCGGAGGTGGTCCTCACCCCGCCGCCGAACGCGACCTCCACCCCGCTGAACCTCAGCGGCCTCACCGGTGACGGCGGCGACTCCGGCGGCGGCGCCCCGGCCCCCACCCCGAGCCCGACCGTGGGCTAACCGAGCCACACGGTGGTGTCCGGCGGGAGCGAACCGGCCTCGGCGAGCGGGGTGCTGGCGAGCAGCACCTCGCCCGGCGGCAGCGGTACGGGCCGCCCGGTCAGGTTGGTGACCGAGCGCCAGGTCTCGGTACGGGCGAAGTCGAGGACGCCGGCCGGTGCGCCGGGCGTCCAGGTCAGCGTCTCGCCCTCCAGCAGCTTCCGGCGCAGCCGCAGGGCGGTGCGGTACAGCTCCAGGGTGGAGCCCTCGGCGCCGGCCTGCGCCGCCACCGCGTAGGAGGCGAAGGACTCCGGCTGCGGCAGCCAGGCGGCCCCCGGCCCGAATCCGTACGACGGGCCGTCCGGCGTCCACGGGATCGGCACCCGGCAGCCGTCGCGGCCCTTGCGGACGTGGCCGGTCTGCTCCCAGATCGGGTCCTGCAGCACCTGGGTGGGCAGGTCGGCGACCTCGGGCAGGCCGAGTTCCTCGCCCTGGTAGACGTACGCGGAGCCGGGCAGCGCCAGCATCAGCAGGGTCGCGGCCCGGGCCCGGCGCAGACCGGCCTCGGGATCGACGGCCGGGGCCCGGCCGCCGGACAGCAGCCAGGCGTTCTCGTCGGTGCCGGGCGGCAGCAGCAGGCGGGAGGCGTGCCGTACGACGTCGTGGTTGGAGAGCACCCAGGTGGCCGAGGCGCCGACGGTGCGGGCGGTGGCGAGCGAGCCGGTGATGACCTCCCGCAGCTCGTCGGCGTCCCAGGACGCCTGCAGGTACTCGAAGTTGAAGGCCTGGCCCAGTTCGTCCGGACGGGCGTACAGGGCGCGGCGGGCGTCCGGGACCCAGGCCTCGGCGACCGCGGTGCGGGGCGGGGTGTAGGCGTCGAAGATCTTGCGCCAGTCGCGGTAGATCTCGTGCACCTCGTCGCGGTCCCAGTACGGGTGGCTGCCGGGCGCGACGCGCCGCAGGGCCTCCTCGCCGGTGGCGCCGATGCCGCCGATGTCCCGCAGCGGCTCGGCGAGGTCCTTGGCGAGGCCGTGCGCGACGTCGACGCGGAAGCCGTCCACGCCCCGGTCGGACCAGAAGCGCAGGGTGGCGCGGAAGTCGGCGCGGACCTCCTCGTTCTCCCAGTTCAGGTCGGGCTGCTCGGGCGCGAAGAGGTGCAGGTACCACTCGCCGTCCGCGGTCCGCCGCCAGGCGCTGCCGCCGAACACCGACTGCCAGTCGGTGGGCGGGAGTTCACCGTGCGCGCCGCGGCCGGGACGGAAGACGTAGCGGTCCCGGGCCGCGGAGCCGGGGCCGGCCAGCAGCGCCTCCTCGAACCAGGGGTGCCGGTGCGAGGTGTGGTTGGGGACGACGTCGACGACCACCTTCAGACCGAGGCGGTGGGCCTCGGCCACCAGTGCGTCGAAGTCGTCCAGGGTGCCGAGGCGGGAGTCGACGCCCCGGGGGTCGGCGACGTCGTAGCCGCCGTCGGCCAGTTCCGAGGGGTAGAAGGGGCTCAGCCACAGGGCGTCGACGCCGAGCGTGGCGAGGTGGTTCAGGCGCTGGGCGACTCCCCTGAGGTCGCCGAGCCCGTCGCCGTCGGCGTCGGCGAAGCTGCGCGGATACACCTGGTACACGACGGCCTGGCGCCACCAGTCCGGGTTCCGGGACGAGAGGTCTGCCATGCGGGCTCCCTTCGGGAAGGACGACAGTACAGAGCCTGTCCACATTGCCCGGAAAGAGAACCTTCAGGTGATGGGGAGTGGATCCTTCCCCGTGTGACGAAGTTGTGACGGAGCCATGAACGCCCCCTGCATACACGCAGGTTGACAGGTTTCAACACGGCCGATCACCATGGCCTCACACTGTGGCGCATGTGACCAATGGGCCGCGTGTCTCTTCTGACTTCTTCGCTCACTCGAGCTTCTGCGATGGGATACCCATGTCCATAGCCAGACGTGTCACCGCGCGCCGCCTGCTGGGGACGGGCGCCGCGTCACTCGCCCTCTGCGCCGCCTCGGTCGCCGCCGCCTCCGGCGCGTGGGCCCACGGCGCGCACGGCGGTGACGGCTGGAGGTCCGGCGGCCACTACGCGCCCGGCACCGGCGCGGGCACCGAGACCGGCACCGACCGCTGCCAGTTCTCGCTGGACGGCGTGAACTTCTTCGACTCGGTGAAGGTGGACGACCAGAACCTCCGGCCGACCGAGGACGGCAAGGTCCACGTCAAGGTGCGTGCCGCCGGGGGCGCCGCGGGCTGCACCGCCTCGCTGGCCTCCTACCTGGCCCACGGCGCGAGCTTCGCCACCTCCGGCGAGCAGGTCTTCGTCGACTTCGACACCGTGGCCGTGAAGCCGGGCGACACCGACTCCCTCGACATCGCGGTGCCGGACGCGGGCTGCTTCGCGCAGATCGACCTCTACCGCGGCGCGGTCAAATTCGACGGCAAGAACGGCGCGAACGACGGCTTCGAGCACGGGGACCTGCCCAAGGGCCCGGACCACCCGGTCATCAAGGACAAGCTGATCGCGGCCTGGAACGGCGGCACCAAGGACTGCGCCACCACGCCCGAGCAGCCGCAGTCCCCGTCGCCGAGCGCCCCCGCGGACGACTCGGCGTCGCCCGCGCCGAGCACGTCGGAGCCGTCCACGCCGAGCGACTCGGAGTCGTCCGCCGCGCCGTCCCCGGCCGCCACGGAGTCGGCGCCGGCCCCGTCCGCCTCCGAGTCGCGGGCCGGCTCGGCGCCCACCCCGGACGGGGGCGACGACGGGGGCGACCTCGCGGAGACCGGTGGCGGCGGCAACTCGGGGCTGATCGCGGGCGGGGCCGCCGTGCTGGTCGCCGGCGGAGCCGCCTTCGTGCTCGTCTCGCGCCGCAGGCGGGGCGCCCAGGGCTGACGGCCCGGCCCACCACGACCCCCGCCGTCCCGCGGCAGCCGCAAGGCCCGCGGGACGGCGGGGGCGTCTCGCATGTGATCTTGCGTACCCGCACCGGTGCCCGGCTAGGCGGACGGGCGTTCACCCGCCTACGGTGGGCGGGCCGTGGTGCTCGGGAAGTCGGTGACGGCCCCTCAGGGGTCCATGCCGACGCGGCCCTCGCCACTGTGATCGGGGAGTTCCCGTCCCGTCCGGCGTCCGCCGGGCCACTGGCCGTGTCCACGGCTGGGAAGGCAGGGACGGCGAACGCACCACCCCGTAAGCCAGGAGACCGGCCACGGCAGCTCACGAGATGATCCACGAGGTGCTGGAGCGTGAATCCGATGGCCGATGCCGCTGCCTTCCGATGGCGACGCGAGGACACGATCAGGACGGCGGGGCTGCTGGGGGTGATCGCCGCCCTGCACGTCGTCGCCTTCGGGGTGCTGTTCCTGCTCGTCGCCCCCGGGCACTACAAGGTCGGCCAGGACGTCTTCGGCGTCGGCCTCGGCGTCACCGCCTACACCCTGGGCATGCGGCACGCCTTCGACGCCGACCACATCGCCGCGATCGACAACACCACCCGCAAGCTGATGGCCGACGGCAGGCGGCCGGTGTCGGTGGGCTTCTGGTTCGCGCTGGGCCACTCCGGCGTGGTGGTGCTGCTGGCCCTGCTGATCGCGGGCGGCACCCGGCTCGCCGGCCGGGTCATGGACGAGCACTCGCGCACCCACCAGGTGCTCGGCTTCATGGGCACGACGATCTCCGGCGCCTTCCTCTACCTCATCGCCGCCCTCAATCTGGTCGCGCTGGCCGGCATCCTGAGGGTGTTCCGGGCGATGCGGTCCGGCACGTACGACGAGCGTGAGCTGGAACAGCACCTGGACTCGCGGGGGTTCATGAACCGCGTCCTCGGGCGGCTGACCAAGTCCATCTCGCGGCCGGGCCAGATGTTCCCGCTGGGCTTCCTGTTCGGCCTCGGCTTCGACACGGCCACCGAGGTCACGCTGATGGTGATGGCCGGTTCGGGCGCGGCGGCCGGACTGCCCTGGTACGCGGTCCTGTGCCTGCCGCTGCTCTTCGCCGCCGGGATGAGCCTGTTCGACACCCTCGACGGCACGTTCATGAACTTCGCCTACCAGTGGGCGTTCTCCAACCCGGTGCGCAAGGTCTTCTACAACCTCACGATCACCGGGCTGTCCATCGCCGTCGCGTTCCTCATCGGCACCATCGAGCTGGTCGGCGTCCTGCACGAGAAGTTCGCCCTGGGCGACGCCGTGACCGGCTGGATCGCCGGGCTGGACCTGGACAGCGTCGGCTACGTCATCGTGGGGCTGTTCGTGGTGGTGTGGGCGGCGGCGCTGGCGTACTGGCGGCTGGCGCGGGTGGAGGAGCGCTGGACGGCACGGGTCCCGGCGGCGTCCGACTGAGCCGGGGCCGGTGGGACGGCACGGGTCCCGGCGGCGTCCTACGGATCCGGGGTCGGTGGGACGGCACGGGTCCCGGCGGCGTCCGACTGAGCCGGGGTCGGCGGCCTAGGCCGGGGGCCCCTCGACCGTCTCCAGGTAGAGCTTCACGAACCGGTCCACGTCCACGTCCAGCGCGACGTCCACCAGGGGCTGCTCGCGGACGCCCTCGTGGATCTCGGACTCGCCGGGGCGGGGGCGGCGGTCGACCAGCGTCTGGCCGCGGGCCGGGCCGGGCGCCAGGCAGACCTCCACCGGCAGCAGCCGGGTGGCGATGCCCGCCGGGTCGGCGACCGCGCAGACCGCGCCGGCGTCACCGAGTCCGCCCGCCTCCTCGGCCTCGGGCTCGCCGCCCTGCGCGGTGGGCCGGTGGGCGAGGAGATCCCCGGCCAGCCGGGTGCCCGGGTCGGCGCTGCCGCGCAGCCGGTGCACGTCGGCGCCGGGCACGACGACCCGCATGAAGACGTCCAGCCCGTACATCGTGATCGGCACCCCGGCGGTGAGCAGCACGGCCGCCGCCTCGGGGTCGTGCCAGACGTTGAACTCGGCGACGGGCGTGGCGTTTCCGGTGGCGACCGCGCCGCCCATGAACACGATCCGCTCGATGTTGCGGGTCACCTCGGGGTGGGTGCGCAGCAGCAGGGCGATGTTGGTGAGCGGCGCGGTGGGCACGAGGGTGACCGGGCGGGGCGAGGCCAGGATCTCCCGGCGCAGCAGGGTCACGGCGTCCACGTCGGCGGGGGCGCGGGTGGGCGCTGGCAGGCCCAGGTCGCCCATCCCGTCCGAGCCGTGCACGTGCCGGGCCGAGCGGGCCGGCTCGATCAGCGGGCGCTCGGCGCCCCGCGCCACCGGGATGTCCGGGGCGCCGGCCCGCTCCAGCACGGTCAGGGTGTTGCGGACCACCCCGTCCACGTCCGTGTTCCCGGCCACGCAGGTGACGGCCCGCAGGTCGAGGCCCGGGTGGCGTACGGCGAACAGCAGGGCCAGGGCGTCGTCGACGCCGGTGTCACAGTCGATGATCACAGGAATACCGGCCTGCCCGGCCACGACGGTCTCCTTCCACCAGGAACTCCCCCCGAAGGCCCCCTCAGCCTACGACCGCCCCCGGCCCCCGGCCGCGCGGCGACCTGCCCTGGGCGGCGCCCTGAGAGCCGCGGGGCGGTCACGGCGGGCGCCGGAACGAGCCGGTACCGAGGCGGTGGCCGGACGCCCGGGGCCGACCGAAGAACGGGACGCCCGCCGCCAAGCCGGGCCCCACCGCCCTGACCCGCCCGGAAGCCCCGGAACACGCCTCAAGCCGGGCAGCTCCACCCCGGCATCCTGAGAGCCGCGGGGTGTTCACGACGCGCGGCGGACCGAGGCGGCGACCGGGCGCCCGACCCGCCGGACCAGCCGCGCACCGCCGCCACGACCGGGCCCACGCTCCCGGCGGCCCGAAGCCGGACGCTTCAGGGCGGCCGCGGCGAGGCTCGACACCATGCGCGCGTTCCAGCCGGCGCCGCCCGGACGCCCGGGGCCGGACACTCCAGGGCGCCCGGAATGCCGTGCGGCACTCGCACCGAGCGTCCGTGCCAGCCGGCGCGTCCTCTCACCCGGACGGCCCGTCGCGCTGGTGGGCCGGTGTGGGCGGTGGTGGCGTGAGAGGTGGCACCACCACCGGTCCGCACAGGAGGCCCCCCGATGACCGCCGCGATACGCCCCCGTGCCCTCCCGCTCGCCGCTCTCGCGGCCGGTCTCCTCGCCCTCACCGGCTGCGCCGCCCTCGGCCTGGAGCACCCGCCGACCGCCGAGCAGCCGCTGCCCACCGTCGACGCGGCCTCGCCCACACCGAGGGCGTCCGGCGGAGGGGACGGCCTGCTCACCGACGACCAGGCCAGGGCAGCGCTCCTGACGCAGAACGACCTCGGCGCACCCTGGTCCGCGACGCGCGGGGCGGCCACCTGGCGCGACGGCCTGCTCAAGGCGAGCTCCCGCACCGCGGAGTGCCAGCGCCTGCTCGACGCGCTGTACGCGGACGAGCTCCTCGGCGCCCCCGCCCGGGTCGCCGTCGGCCTGGACGACGCCGACACCGACGCCCAGCTCCGCTACCAGATCGGCGCGCGCCGCCCGGCCGACGTCGACGCCGCCCTGGCCTGGCTGCGGACGATGCCGGAGCGGTGCGCCCGGTTCACCGCCACCACGGAGAACGGCCTGGTGGAGGACGTCCAGGTGCAGGACGCTCCGCTGCCGGAGGTCGGCGACGCCCGCCAGGGCCTGCGGCTCACCCTCTACACCATGACGTCCGACGGCCAGGACGTCGTCCTCACGATGGACGTGGCCGCCGTCCGCGTCGGGGAGGACTCCTTCGCGCTCACCAACGGCGGTCTGGGCGACGTACCGAACGAGGCGACCCAGGCGGCCGTCCAGATCGGCGCCATGCGCCTCGCGGACATCCGCAAGCAGGGCCGCGCCGAGGTCTGAGCGGCCGGGACGGCGCCGTCAACCGAGCCCGGTCCGGGGCAGCCCGGCGTAGGACGGCCGTGCCGCGCCCGCTCCGGCCGCCGTCACAGCGGGGGCTGGGCCGGGGCCGGGCCGAGGGTGGTGGTGCCCGGGGCCGTGCGGTGGCCCAGGCCGGTGCGGTAGGCGTCGAGGGCCGCTTCCACCCGGCCGGTGCGGCGCAGCAGGTCGCCCAGCAGGCGGCACAGGTCGGCGAGGTCGCCGGCCGCCCCGGCCCGTTCCAGCAGGCTGAGCGCGCGGACGTAGTGCTCTTCGGCAGCCTCGGTGTCCCGGTCGTCCTCGGCGATGATGCCGAGGAGGCGGTGCGCGGCGGCCGCGTGGACGGCGCCGCGCTCGGAGGAGAAGTCCCCGAGGACCCCGTTCAGCAGCTCGGCCGCCTCCGCGGACCTGCCCTGCCGGTGCAGGACGTCGGCCAGCTCGACGGCGGCCTGGCTGCCGTAGAGGGCCGCCCGGGTCCGGGAGAACATGGCGAGCGCCTGCCGCAGCTCGGCCTCGGCACGCTCCAGTTCGCCGTTCTGGGCGCAGACGTAGCCGCGCATCCAGTGGCAGTTGGCGAGTTCGGTGCGGAGCTGGAGCTGCCGGTTCAGCTCGGCCGCCTTGGCCAGGGAGGCGTCGGCCTCGGCGAGCCGGCCCTCGGCGAGCAGCGTGCGGGCGACGGTGCGGTGCATGCGGGCGATCAGCGCCGGGTCGGCGACCCGCGGGGCGAGCGCGAGGGCGAACTCGGCGGCCTGGGCGGCGCGCGCGTGGGCGCCCATGTCCATGTACGGGCCGATGACGCTCGCGTAGAGGAGCAGCAGGGCGTCCGGGTCGTGCAGGCCGCCGCGGTTCAACTCGTCGAGGGCGGTCTCCAGGAGGTAGACGGCGTACCGGAGTTCACCGGCGAGGTAGTGGGAGACGGCCCGGCCGCGGACCGCCGGCACCCGGACAGGCAGCGACTCCCCGGCCAGGCGCTCCTCGGCCCGCTCGAAGTGCTCGCGGGCCCGCCCCAGTTCGCCCGACTGCAGGGCCGTCTCGCCGAGTCCGAGCAGCGCGGTGGCCTGCTCGGCGACCAGCCCGTGGCCCTCCGCCTCGATGAGCAGCCCGGAGTACCGGGCGGTCGCCTCCTCGCAGTCGCCGTCCGCCAGGGCGCGCTGGGCCTCGGCGAGCCGCAGCCGCAGGGCGGTGGCCAGGTGCGCGGGCCGGCCGACGGCCAGCTCCTCGAAGGCGACCCCGAGCCGGCCCGCGATGTGCCGCAGCGCCTCGTCGGAAGCGCGGACCCGGCCCGCCTCCAGGGTGGAGATGTAGGCGGGCGTGTAGGTCGGTTCGGCCAACTGCCGCTGCGTGAGACCGCGTTCGGTGCGCAGTTGCTGCACGCGCCGCCCCACGACCTGCGGATCATCCCGTTCCGGCATCTCCCCGTCACCCTCAACTCGTCTGGCAGGCCTTGCCGTTCGCGTCCTTCAGCCTCTAGGTTAAACGGCGGATTAAGCATGTTTAACAGGTCGCTGTCGTTGCGAGGTCGACGTGCCCGGACGTACATCCGAACCCTACGGCCGCCCCTGCGCACCGGCCCCCGCCCGGCTCCGTCCGGGCGGGCGGAAGCCCACCGCCCGGGGCGTGGCCGCGGCCGTGCTCGCCGTGGCGGCGCTGGTCACGGCGGCCAACGCGGGACCGGCCCGGGCCGCGGACATCGCACCGGCCCCGCCGGCCGCGGGCCGGACCCTGCCCTGAGACCTTCTCCCCGCATCCGAACTACTGACGAGTCAGGCCGAGTTCGTCAACCCCTGTGAAGGTTGTACGGGAGTGGCATATCTCACCACTCACCCCAACTCATCGCGTCACGCCGATAATGTGTGCGATCCGGTGCAGCCGGAGACGCGGCAGGCGCCGTCGGGGTGGGAAGGCAGAGAATGACGCTGGACGCACAGGCGCGGCCGGCCGGCCGCGGCCGGGACGACGACGGCACCTCCGGCAGACCGCGCCGCGGACGCCGGATCCTGCGCTGGACGGCCTTCACCCTGGCGGCCCTCGTGTTCGGCGGCGCGGTCGCCGGATACCTCTACTACGAGCACCTCAACGCCAACATCACCAAGGCCCGGCTGAACCTCGGCGACTCCACGCCGCCCAAGGCCGCGCCGAACGCCGCGGGCCAGACCCCGCTGAACATCCTGCTGCTCGGCTCGGACAGCCGGAACACCGCGGCGGACCTGAAGCTCGGCGGCTCCAAAGCCGACGTGGGCCGCCCACCGCTCGCGGACGTGCAGATGCTCCTGCACGTCTCGGCGGACCGCGGCGACATGTCCGTGGTCAGCCTGCCGCGCGACACGATGATCCCGATCCCCAGGTGCACCGACCCGGACGGCGGCAAGGTGTACGGCGCGCTTACCCTGGCCATGGCCAACGAGTCGCTGGGCCGGGGCGGCCCGGGCTGCACCGTCGCCACCTGGGAGAAGCTGACCGGCATCCACATCGACCACTTCATGATGGTCGACTTCTCCGGCGTGGTCTCGATGGCGGACGCCATCGGCGGCGTCCCGGTCTGCGTCAAGGAGAACGTCTGGTCGCACACCTCCGAGGGCCACGGCTCGGGCCTCAAGCTGAAGGCGGGCACCACGTACGTCAAGGGCGAGCAGGCCCTGCAGTGGCTGCGCACCCGCTACGGCTTCGAGGACGGCACCGACATCGGCCGCACCCACGCCCAGCACATGTACATGAACGCGATGGTCCGCCAGCTCCGCGAGAACGCCACCCTGGGCAACCCCACCGAGATGCGCCGGCTCGCGGAGACCGCGACGAAGGCGCTCACCGTCGACGAGGGCCTCGGCACGGTCAAGAAGCTGTACGACCTGTCGACCGAGCTGCAGAAGGTCCCCACCGAGCGGATCACCATGACGACGCTGCCCACCGTGCAGTGGGCCCAGGACCGCAACCGGCTGGTGCCCGCCGGTGAGGACGCCGACCAGCTCATCTCCATGGTCCGCACCGACACCCCGCTCGACGGCAAGGCCGGGCGACAGCTCACCGAGCAGGTGTCGGACGACCCCGCCGCCCCCGCCGGCGCCCTCGCCGTGCGGGTCCGCAACGGCACCGGCACCACCGCCGAGGCCCCCGTGCTCCACCGATCCGACGCCGTCGTCAAGGCGCTGCGGGACCAGGGGTTCACCAAGGCCGCCGCGGATGTCACGCCCGCCACGGGAACCGCCACGACCGTGCTGTACCCGAGCCACCGCCTGGAGGGCGACGCCCAGGCCGTGGCCAAGGCCCTCGGCATCCCGCTGACCCAGGTGCGCCCGTCCACCGACGTCAAGGGCGTCACGCTGACCGTGGGCGCCGACTGGCGCAGCGGCGGCGCCTACCCGAAGTCCGCGGCGCCGGCCAAAGCACCTGAGTCCGCGGCCGTGCTGAACGGCGGCAAGACCGACGCCTGCATGCCGGTTCAGCCGGGTTTCACCTGGTAGAGCGGGTATCCCGGAGGCAAAGAAACCCGGGGCCACCAGCGCTTTCACCGACGGCGTGACCTAGTCTTCGCTCACTCGCCACGCCCGGCGCCCAGGGGGCTCTCACACCAGCCGTGCCGCGTGGCGCCCCATCTCCTCATTCGTTCCGGGGGGTTCGAATCAGCGTGCGCATACGCACCCTTCCCGCGGCCGCCGCCCTGGCGGCCATGATCGGCTCGATGGCGCTCGCCGCGCCGTCGTACGCCGACACCGACCGGTCCATCCCGGTCTGGAACGTCGACGACACCGTGGTCGACGGCCTCCACCAGCAGGTCTTCCTCAGCGACAGCTACAAGAGCCAGATCGTCGTCACCGACTACGCGGGCCAGGTCGTCGGCACCGTCTCCGGCCTCGGCCAGGTCAGGGACCTGGAGCTGAGCCCGGACGGCGGCACCCTGTACGCGGCCGTGCAGGAGGCCGACAAGATCGTCGCGATCGACACCGGCACGCTCCGGCAGACCGCCGAGTACCCGACCGGCGCCGGGACCGCCCCGTCCCGCCTGGCCCTCGCCGACGGCAGGCTCTGGTTCGGCTACGGCGACCAGTGGGACTCGGGGCTCGGCGTGGTCGACCTGACCGCCGGCACCCCGGCGGTCACCCTCGGCCTCGACGACGGCCACGACTTCTCCAGCCCGCCGCGGCTCTACGCGGCCCCCGGCAACCCGGGCACGCTGCTGGCGCTCGACGCGAACATCAGCTCCGGCCCGATCGTCGTCTACGACATCTCCTCCGGCACCCCGAAGATCAGGGTGTCCGCCGAGAAGGGCGGCTCCTACGCGGACGCCGCCCTCACCCCGGACGGCCAGGACGTCGTGGTGGCCGGGCCCGGCACCCGCGCCCTGACCGAGTACCGCCTGTCCGACCTGTCCGAGGTGCGCACCTACCCGGTCCCGGACAGCCCGAAGGCGGTCAGCATCGCCCCGGACGGCACGGTCGCGGCGACCGTCGCGGACACCGGCAGCGACGGTGACACCTACGTGTTCACCGGCGGCGCCGACGGCACGCCGAGCGTCCGCGACCTCTCCCCCGCCTTCACGCCGGGCGGCGGCCACTCCATCAGCTGGACGCCGGACGGCGGCGCGCTGTTCGCGCAGACGGGCTACGACACCTCCACCCGGCTGCACCGGGTCGACGAGCCCCGCAAGTACGCGCCGGTCCTGACGGTGAACGCCCCGTCGACCGGCACCCGGACCAAGACGCTCACCGTCACCGGCAAGCTGACCGCCGGCGTCGCCCTGCCCGCCGGCACCCCGCTGAAGGTGACCCGCACGGACCTGGACTCACCGAACGGCAAGTCCCTCGGCACCAGGACCCTCGGCACCGGCGGCACGTTCTCCTTCACCGACGCCCCGCCGGCCGGCTCCAAGGTCACGTACACGTTGACGTACGCCGGTGACGCCACCCACACCTCCGCCACCGCCTCGGACAGCGTCCAGGTCTCCCGCGCCACGCCGAGCCTGTCGGTCGACAACAACGGCAAGGTGTACGCGTACGGCAAGGACGTGAAGTTCACCGCGCACCTGGGTTCGACGTACAAGAACCGCACGGTGGAGATCTGGGCCGACCCGTACGGCGCGGACAAGCCGAACAAGCTGGTGAAGAGCGGCACGGTCGACTCCCACGGCAACCTGTCCGCCGTCGTCGACATGAAGCGCGACACCAAGGTCACCGCGAAGTTCGCCGGCGACTCCCACTACCAGCCGCGCTCGGTGTCCAGCACGGCCGGCGCCGAGGTCAGGGTGTCCACGTCGGTGAGCGGGCACTACAAGACCAAGTACACCAGCGGCCACACCTACTACTACTTCCACAAGTCCAAGGACCCGCTGTTCACGACGGACATGACGTACTACCGGGGCCGCAAGCAGCGCCTCGAGATCGACGTGTACGCCGACGGACGCTGGCAGCGCGTCGGCGCCCAGTACTTCGCGCTGGGCACCGACGGTGTCTCCCGGGTCCACCTGACCGGAACGCACAGCACCGGCTGGCGCACCCGCGTCCGCTCCTCGTACTACAACTTCTCCTCGGGCGACAACGTCAACTCCACGACGCACGGCGCCTGGAAGTACTACATCTTCACCAGCTGAGCGGGGTCATCCCGCCTGAAGCTGCCGCAGGTGGCGCTGGACGTTCTCCAGCGCCCCCCGCCGGCGGCCCGGCACCCGCAGTCTCAGCTCCGCGAGCGCGGGCCCGAGTTCACGGGCCCGCGCCGCGTCCGTGATGGTCCCCCACTGGTGGTGGGCCCGGTCCACGGCCGCCTCCACGGCGGGCGCGTCCGGCGGCTGCCCCGCCGCCAGCCGCACCCCGGCCACCGCCAGCCAGGCCCGGCAGCTCCGCGCCGCGTCCCCCGCGAACATGGCGAGGTCCGCCCGGACCTCGGCCCAGTGCAGGGCCTGGGCGGAGGCGGCGCCGAAGGCGCGCACGGCGGCCTCCTCCTGCCGCGCGGCGAGCGCGTCGGCCTCGGCGTGCCGGCCGGCCCGGACGGCGTCGCTGATGGCCGCGTGCGGATCGCCCTGCGCCGCGGGCGGCCCGGACGGCGGGGCGTCCGGCTGGTACGGGCGGGGCACCGCCGGCACGGGGGCGGGCCGGTGGGCGAAGCCTCCGGGACCGGCCAGCACCAGGTCCCCTGCCGCGCCCTGCTCGGCGGCCCGGGCCAGGGCGTGCTCGTGCAGCTCGGCGAGCGGCGGCCGGTGCCCGCTGCGCAGCAGCGTCGCCACCGCCTTCATGTACGACGGCTCGGCCGGCCCCCGCCCCCTGGCCGGGGGCGCGATACGGCCGTAGACCGCGGTCGTGCGCCCGGAGTCCAGCGGCTGCCCGGCCAGTTGCCGCCAGGTCTCCGCGTCCGCGTGCAGATCGACCAGGAGCGCGGTGTCGGCGGCGGAGCGCAGCCGCAGCTCCTCCCGGATCCACGCCCAGGGCAGGGCCGTGTAGCGGACGGTCGCCGGGGTGGTGCGGGCCAGCGCGAGGTGCGGCCGGCGCTGGCGCCGGTCCAGGTGCAGCTGACCGGTCAGGTACACGGTGAGCGGTCCGGGCGCGGCCGCGGCGGCGCGCAGCCGGGTGAGGACGGCCTGCGGCTCCAGCGGATCGGCGAGTTCGACCACGTTCGCGGTGTCGGTGCCGGACAGCACCGCCGGCGCGACCGCGGCGAGGACGGGCAGCACACCGGCCGCGTCCACCAGACGCCCCCGGCCCAGCGGCGAGGCCGCGAGCAGCAGCACGGTTCCGGGCATCGTCCCTCCCCTGTGGATCGCCCTACAGCCAGCACCGTAGCCGCTGCTGCTGCAAAGGGTCGGCTCAGGACCGCAAACGTCCCTGTACGGGGTCTTCGCGCAGCCGCCGGACGGCGAACACCGTGGTGTCGTCCTCCAGGTGGCCGCCGGTGTACCGGAACACGCCGTCGCGGACCCGGCGCACCAGCCGGTGCGGGTCGGTGCGGCGCGGGTCGGCAGCGACCGCCCGGGTCACCTCCGCGACGAGCGGGTAGAACTCCCCGGTCCTGTCCCGCGCCTCGGTCACCCCGTCGGTCACCAGCAGCAGGGTCTCCTCGGGGTCCAGCGGCACCCGGTGCAGGGGCGGGCAGCCGGACACCAGTTCGCTGAGCCCGAGCGGCAGGCCGTCGCCGGCCGGCAGGACGCGCACGCTGTGCGCGCCGACGGCGAGCGGCGGCTCGTGGCCGAAGTTGATCAGCTCGACCGTGTCCGGGGCGTCCTCGGGGAAACCGAGCAGCACGGCGGTGGAGAAGCGGTCGGCGTCGTCCCGGCCGAGCGCGACGCGGTGCGCCCGGTGCCGGGTCATACGGGTCTCCAGCCGCTCCGCGACGACCCTCAGGTCCGCCTCGTGGTAGGCGGCCTCCCGGAACGTGCCGAGCAGTGCGGCCGCCGTCTCCACCGCCCCGAGCCCCTTGCCCTGGACGTCCCCGACGAGGACCCGGGTGCCGTGCGGGCCGGGCTGGATGTCGTAGTAGTCGCCGCCGACCCGGGCGTCCACGTCGGCGGCGAGGTACGCGCCCGCGTGCTCGAGCCCGCCCCAGTCGGGCGGCAGCCTGCGCAGCACGGTGCGGCGGGTGGTGTCGGCGATGTCCCGCATGTGCAGCATCTGCCGCTCCCGGCGCACCCGGGCGGCGGAGGCCAGCGTGGCGAGGGCGCCGCCCAGGGCGACCAGCAGGAAGTCGGCGAGTCCGGCCCGGTGCTCGCTGGGCCAGACGCGGTCCACGGCGACGTACGTGAACAGCGACAGCACGCCGTACCCGGCCGTCGTCCACACCCCGCAGACGGCGGCGGCCGTGCCGGGGACCAGGACGATCCAGGAGACGATCCGGAACCACTCGCCGGTCCGCAGGTCCAGAAGCGTGATGCCGGCGAGCAGCAGCAGGGGCAGCGCCTGCAACGCGATCCGCCCACCGGTCCACAGCGGCTGCCGCCGGCGCCGGGACTCCACTTGCGTCACGGCGGACAGCGCTCCATGCCCCTCAGCGAAACACGGGATCGAAACCGCCGCATCCGGGCACCCGGCCCGTCCGACCGACTTGCCAGGCCGTCCCCCCAGGTGTGCCCTGGAGTCCGGGGGCGAGGAGCGAGAGGAGTGCTCTCATGGCTCAAGCGGCACCCGCGCCCGGTGGCACGCACCGGGGCACGACAGCGCCCGCACTCGGCGGCCGGGACGCGGCCGCCCGCCACCGGCCGCCCGATGTCTTCGACGAGCGGACCCACGCGATCGCGCGGTGGGCGCTGCCCATCGTGCTCGGCCTGATCTACGGCTACTGGGCCGCCGCCAACACCCGCTACGGCGGCCCCATCACCGGCTGGAACGTGTTCTTCGGCGTCGCGACGGGCGTCGTCTTCTTCGCCGTCTTCCGGGCCCTCGAGTTCTTCGCCGCGCGCTGCCGGCGCGAGGTGCACGCGGTGCTGTGGGCGGCCTTCACGGGCATCGCCATCGGCTTCCTGTACAGCCTGAGCGGCCGCGGCCACGGCGTGTGGGAGTCCACGGTCCTGGCCCTGGCGGTCGCCGTGCCCACGTTCGCGGTGCTGTTCTACCGCTACTACACGCACGAGGACGCGGCCGGCCACCGCATCCGCTGAGCACACTGTCCCGCCCGCGCCGAGCACGATGGTCGGTGACCTCGGTGCGCGGGGCGGTGACCGCGGAGCATGCGGGGCGGTGACCGCGGTGCGCGCGGCACGCGCGTGGGCCCCGGCCGGACGACCCGGCCGGGGCCCACGCGCTCCCCTGTGCTTCCCTTCCTCACCGGTCGCCGGGCCCGCTTCCCGCGGCCCGGCGTCTCCCCAGCACCAGGAAACACCCGTTCGGGTGAACCCTCCACCGGAGCCGGGGCTCCCCGCTTCCGCCAGGAGGAAGCGGGACGGAGTACGGGGGCGGAGCGGACGGTGCGGACGAGGCCCCCCACCGCCCGTCCGGCCCCGTCCCGTCCCCCGAATGCACGCGCTCCGCTCGCGCGTCCGGACGCGCGGCCCTTGCCTTGAAGAGTGCCCCCACGCCTCAGGAGCGCCCTGTCGGCCGCCCTGATCGCCGTGTCCTGCCTCCTCGTGCCGTTCGGCGCGCTGGCGGCCTGGGCGGCGTACGGACTCGCCGACACGGGCCGGTACGTCACCGCGATGGCCCCGCTCGCCGCCGACCCCGACGTGCGGGAAGCCGTCGCGGAGACCGTCGGGGACGGCATCCTGCGCGAGGTGGACCAGCGGATGCACGTCCGCCCGCTGCAGGGCTCGGTCGCCCCGTTCGTGCACGAGGCGGTGCGCTCCTTCACCCAGACCCGGGCCTTCCGCAAGGCCTGGGACACCGGCAACCGGGTCACCCACGACGCCGTCCTGCGCGCCCTGCGCGGGGACGCCACCGCCGGCGACGCGGACGACGGCCCGGTCACCGTCGATCTCGCCCCCGTCACCGCCCAGGTCAAGCAGCAGCTCACCGACGACCACATCACGCTCGCCGCGCGCATCCCGGTGGAGCACACCGCGGTGCCGGTGCTGGAGGCGCACGAGGTGGCACCGCTGCGGAAGGGATTCCACGTGCTCGAAGTCGCCGGTTTCTGGTGCCCGGTCGCGGCCGTCGTCTTCGCGGTCGCCGGCATCGCCCTGGCCGTCCACCGCCGGCGCGCGATCGTGGCGACCGCGCTCGGCACCGCCCTGGGCGGCGGCCTGCTCAACCTCGCCCTCGTCGTCGGCCGCGGCCTCACCCTCGACGGCCTGGCCGAAGGGGTGTCCCACCCGGCCGCCGGCGCGGTCTACGACGCCCTGACCGGCACCCTGCGCACGGCCTCCTGGCTGCTGATCGGCCTCGGTCTCGGGGCGGCCCTCACCACCCTGCTCGCCCGCCGCCTACGACCTCCCCGCCCCGCCCGACCCCAGCAGCACTCCACGGAGCCCACCCAGTCTCCGTCCCCGGAACCGACCCGGGCCAAGGTCTGACCGAGCCCGGCGGCCGCGCAGGTCCCCGGGCCTCACCGCCCCGCCTCATCCGCGGACGGCGGCCGCCCCGTCCCGCGCGACCCTGGCCAGGGTCCGCAGAGCCCGCGCAAACTCCGACCCCGGGGCCGAGCCGAGCCCGATTCTTACCGCGTCCGGCGTATGGCTCGGGTCACCGGGCGAGGCCAGACCCAGCCCCCCTCCGCCCCGCGCTGCCAAGCCGCACGCTCCGCTCGCCAGACCGCCCGACTCACCCGCCGACCGAGGCCGCCCCGTCCCGCGCGATGCCGGCCAGAGTGCGCAAAGCGAACGCAAGCTCCGGCTCCGGAGCCGAACCGAGCCCGATTCTGACCGCGTCCGGCGTATGGCTCGGGTCACCGGGCGAGGCCAGACCCAGACCCCCTCCACCCCGCGCTGCCAAGCCGCACGCTCCGCTCGCCAGCCGCCCGACTCACCCGCCGACCGAGGCCGCCCCGTCCCGCGCGATGCCGGCCAGAGTCCGCAAAGCGAACGCAAGCTCCGGCTCCGGAGCCGAACCGAGCCCGATTCTGACCGCGTCCGGCGTATGGCTCGGGTCCACCCGGAAGGCCGTGCCCGGGGTCACCGCGATCCCGTGTGCCCGCGCGGCCGCGGTGAAGGTGTCCGCACGCCAGGGCGCGGGCAGCCGCCACCAGGCGAAGTAGGCGGCCGGGTCGGACCGCACGTCGAACCCCGCCAGCTCGTCGGCGACCAGCCGCTGCCGGCGCGCGGCGTCCCGCCGCTTCGCGGCGACCAGTCGCGCCACGGTCCCGTCGCCTATCCACCGCACGGCCGCCTCCAGCGCGAAGGACCCCGCGCTCCAGCCGCCGGACCTGACGGCGCGCGCCACCGCCTCGGCCCGCCCGGCCGGCACGGAGGCGAACCCCACGGTGAGCCCCGGCGCGACCCGCTTGGACAGCCCGTCGACCAGGTGCACCAGCTCCGGGACGAGCGCGGCCAGCGGCGGCGGTCCGGACGGCTGGAGGAAGGACCAGATCCGGTCCTCCACGACCGGTATCCCCAGGCTGTGGACGACATCGGCCACCCGCGCCCGGCGCTCGGCGTCCATGGTCAGCGAGGTCGGGTTGTGCAGGGTCGGCTGGAGGTAGAGGGCGGACAGCGGAGCGGCACGGTGGACCGCGGCGACCGACTCGGCGAGCGGCCCCCGGTCGTCGGCCGCGAGCGGGACGAGGACACAGCCGAGCCGCCCCGCGATCTCCTTGACCAGCGGATACGTCAGCGGCTCCACACCGACCCGGCCGCCCGGCCGGACCAGGGAGGCGAGGGTGGCGGCGATGGCCTGGCGGGCGTTCCCGGTGAAGAGCAGTCCCGCCGGGTCGGGCCGCCAGCCCTCCGTGGCCAGCAGGCCGCCGACCGCCTGCCGCGCGGCGTCCGTGCCGGCGGCGGCGGCGGGCCGCAGCGCGTCGGTCAAGGCGTCCGGCCGCAGCAGCGACGCGAGCACGGGGGCCAGCAGCTCCGACTGGCCGGGCGCCGAAGGGTAGTTCAGCTCCAGGTTCACCGGCGGCGCGGCGGCCGCCTCGGTCAGCGCCCGCCCCGGCTGCCCGTCCGGCTCGGTGGCCCGCACGAACGTGCCGCGCCCGACCTCGCCCACCACCAGCCCCCGGCGCACGAGTTCGGCGTACACCCGGCCCGCCGTGGAGGCTGCGATCCCGTGCCGCCGCGCGAACGCCCGCTGCGGCGGCAGCCGTTGCCCCGGACGGAGCCGCCCGGAACCGATGTCACCGGCGATCCGGTCGGCGATACGCCGGTAGTCCTCCACAAGTCCCCCTGTCACACGACGCGTTGAATTGCACCGAGAGCAAAGATTTTATTGCACCGAGAAGACGCGGAACCCTAGGGTCGATCACATGCCCCCGTTCCTCGCATACGACGACAAAAACCCCGCGTCCTCCACCCGCACCCCCCTCGTCCTCGTCCACGGCCACCCCTTCGACCGCACGATGTGGGCCCCGCAGATCGCCGCGTTCTCCGCCGGGCGCCGGGTGATCGCCCCCGATCTGCGCGGCTACGGCGCCTCCCCCGTGACCCCCGGCACCGTCCCGCTCTCCCGTCACGCCCGCGACGTCGTGGAACTGCTCGACTTCCTGGAGGTGGACACCTTCGCCCTGGCCGGGCTGTCGATGGGCGGCCAGATCGCCATGGAGTGCTACGACCGCCTGGGCGACCGCGTGCGCGGCCTGGTCCTCGCGGACACCTTCCCCGACCCCGAGACCCCCGAGGGCAGGAAGGGCCGGACCGCCCTGGCCGCCCGCCTCCTCGCCGAGGGCATGCACGGCTACGCGGACGAGGTCCTGGAGCGGATGGTCGCCCCGTACGCCGATCCGCAGGTCAAGGCCCATGTCCACCGCATGATGACGGCCACGTCCCCCGAGGGCGCCGCCGCCGCCCTGCGCGGCCGCGCCGAACGCCCCGACTACCGCCCGCTGCTGGCCCGGGTCTCGGTTCCGGCGCTGGTCGTGGTGGGCGCCGACGACACCTTCACGCCGGTCGCCGACGCGGAGGCCATGCACGCGCTGCTGCCCGACTCCGCCCTGCACGTGTCCAAGGGCGCGGCCCACATGCCGAACCTGGAGCGGCCGGAGGAGTTCAACGAGGTGCTGGGCCGTTTCCTGGCCCGGGTCGACGGCACACCCATCGCGCCGACGGCGCCCGATTCCCGCGCCTGACGGACACCGCCCATCGCCCACGCGTATCCGACGTCACGCTCCACGGCTCCGCCAGAGACCGAAAAGCAACTTCGGGCCGCTAACCTTACGTGTCCGTCCTGGCCAGGGATTAACGGGTACCAACTCACGCAAAGGGTTGCGCACATGGGCATTCTCACTCTCCTGCGGAACGCATTCGGCCGGGGGCGCAAGGCGCGCGCCGCCGAAGCAGAGGGTGCGGACCGACGTCCGTCGCAGGAACCGGAGCCGACGACCACCGAGCCGGCCCCGGCCCCGACCGCCCAGGTCCCCGAGCCCCGCACCTCGTCCCCGGACGAACACGATCTGGTCTCGGCAGCCTTCGACAACATCACGGTCCCCAGGCAGCCGGACCGCTCCACGGAACCCCCGGCCACGGACACCCCCACCCCGGAACTGGTCCTCAACCTGACCCCGGACCCTGAGCCGGAGGCAACGCCCGAGCCGGAGACGAAGGCCGAGGCGAGGCAGGAGGCCGAGCCGACGCCTGAGCCGGAGGCCGAGCCGACGCCGGAAGCGAAGCCGGAGGCCGAGCCGGCGCCTGAGCTGGAGACGACGGCCGAGGCGACGCAGGAGGCTGAGGCCAAGGCCGAGCCGACGCAGGAGGCTGAGGCCAAGGCCGAGCCGACGCAGGAGGCTGAGGCCAAGGCCGAGCCGGCGCCGGACCCGACGCCGGAGGCCGAGCCGGCGCCTGAGCTGGAGACGAAGGCCGAGGCGACGCAGGAGGCTGAGGCCGAGCCGACCGACGCCAAGGCGAAGCCGAAGGCGGAGACGACGCCGAGGACGGAGTCCGAGGCGAAGGCTGAGGCAGCTTCGGAAGCGGAGCCCGAGGCGGAACCGGAGACCAAGGCGGAACCGGCGGCCGAGACGAAGGTCGAGGCGGAACCGGAGCCCGAGTCGACGCCGAAGCCGGCCGAAGCCGAGCCCAAGGCGGAGCCGAAGGCTCAGGACGAGCCCAAGGCGGAGACGACGCCGAAGCCGGCCGCGGCGAAGGCAGAGGCCGAGGCGGAGCCGAAGCCCTCCACCCCCGAGCCGCAGGCCGCCGACGGCGAGGACACCCCGCAGGGGCCGCCCGCACCCGACAACGAGACCCGCACGGGTGGTGCGGGTGGGAACGATCCCGCCGAAGGCGAAGCCGAGGCGACCCCCGAGCCGCAGGCACCCCCCGCCGAGGCGACCCCCGAGCCGCAGACACCCCCCGCCGAGGCGACCCCCGAGCCGCAGACACCCCACGCCGAGGCGACCCCCGAGCCCCAGGCGTCCTCCGCCAAACCCGCCACCCCCCTCACCAAGATCAAGTCCAACACCCCCAGCCTCGCCACCGCCTACAAGGCAGCCGCCACCACCCTCAAGAAGACCAACCTCACCGGCACCCGCGCGAAGCTCTATCTCGTCCTCGACCGCTCCGCGAGCATGCGCCCGTACTACAAGGACGGCTCCGCCCAGGCCCTGGCCGACCAGACCCTCGCCCTCGCCGCCCACCTCGACCCCGAGGCCACGGTCCACGTCGTCTTCTTCTCCACGGAGATCGACGGCACCACCGACCTGACCCTCACCGAGGACCACGAGACGAAGATCGACGACGTCCACGCGGACCTCGGCCGCATGGGCCGCACCAGCTACCACGCCGCCGTGGAGGCCGTACTCGCCCACCACGAGAAGAACGACGAGCCCGGCACCCCCGTCCTGGTGGTCTTCCAGACGGACGGCGCCCCCGACGCCAAGACCCCCGCGACCCAGTCCCTGACCGAGGCCGCGAAGAACCACCCCGGCGTCTTCTTCTCCTTCGTCGCGTTCGGCGAGCACGACAACAAGGCCTTCGACTACCTGCGCAAACTGAAGACCGGCAACACGTCCTTCTTCCACGCCGGCCCCACCCCCCGGGAGCTCACGGACACCGAGCTCTACGAGGGCGTCCTCGCGGCCTGGCGTCCGTAGGAGGCCGGTGCCGGGGGGTGGACGACGCGTCCACCCCCCGAAACGCGTGTGAGTCGATCTTCGGCGGCCAAGTAGGATTTCGACTTATGGCGGCCACTGGATCCGAGAAGCAGGGGTCGAAGGCGTACTACGTCTCGACCCCCATCTACTACGTCAACGACGCTCCTCACCTGGGCCACGCCTATACGACCGTCGCAGGCGACGTGCTCACCCGCTGGCACCGTCAGCGCGGCGAGAAGGTGTGGTTCCTCACCGGCACGGACGAGCACGGTCAGAAGATCATGCGCACGGCCGAGGCCAACGGGGTCACGCCCCAGGCCTGGGCCGACAAGCTCGTCAGCGAGGCCTGGAAGCCCCTGTGGGAGCACCTGGAGATCGCGAACGACGACTTCATCCGCACCACGCAGAAGCGGCACACCGACCGCGTCCAGGAGTTCGTGCAGGACCTGCACGACAAGGGCGAGATCTACAAGGGCGGCTACGAGGGCCCGTACTGCGTCGGCTGCGAGGAGTACAAGCTGCCGGGCGAGCTGCTCGATGGCGAGGGCGAGTACGCGGGCCAGAAGCTCTGCCCGATCCACAAGAAGCCGGTGGAGATCCTCAGCGAGGAGAACTACTTCTTCAAGCTGAGCGCGTACACCGAGAAGCTGCTGGCCCACTACGAGGCCAACCCGGACTTCATCCAGCCCGAGTCCGCGCGCAACGAGGTCCTGAACTTCGTCCGCCAGGGCCTGCAGGACCTCTCCATCTCCCGCTCGACGTTCGACTGGGGCATCCCGATCCCCTGGGACGAGAAGCACGTGATCTACGTGTGGGTCGACGCGCTGCTGAACTACGCCACGGCGGTCGGTTACAACGAGAACCAGGAGAAGTTCGAGGCAACCTTCCCGGCCGACGTGCACCTCGTCGGCAAGGACATCCTCCGCTTTCACGCGGTGATCTGGCCGGCCATGCTGATGGCCCAGGGCCTGCCGCTGCCCGGGAGGATCGCCGCCAACGGCTGGCTGATGGTCGGCGGCGAGAAGATGTCGAAGTCCAACCTGACCGGCATCAAGCCGCAGGACCTGACCACGCACTTCGGCGTGGACGCCTACCGCTGGTACTTCCTGCGGGCCATCGCCTTCGGGCAGGACGGATCCTTCTCCTGGGAGGACCTCTCCGCCCGCTACACCTCCGAGCTGGCCAACGACTACGGCAACCTCGCCTCCCGCGTGGCGGCCATGGTCGGCAAGTACTTCGGCGGCGAGCTGCCCGAGGCGACGGCCGCCGGCGAGGCGGAGAAGGCGGTCCAGGAGGGCCTGGCCAAGGCCGCCGCGGAGGCCGACCGGCGCATCGGCGACGAGCTGGACTTCCAGGGCGGCATCCTGGCCGTCTTCGACTTCGTCAAGCAGGTCAACGGCTACCTCACCGAGCAGGAGCCGTGGAAGGTCGCCAAGGACGACTCGCCCGAGGGCAAGGCCCGGCTGGCCACCATCCTCTACACGGCCGCCGAGTCCCTCCGCGCGGTCGCCGTCCTCCTCAACCCGGTGATGCCGGACACCTCCCAGAAGCTCTGGGACTCCCTCGGCGCGGAGGCCTCCCTCGGCGCCCTGGCCGACCAGAAGGTCCAGGAGTCCGGTACCTGGGGCCGACTCCCGTCCGGCTCCACGGTCACCAAGGGCGCGGTCCTCTTCCCCCGCCTGGAGGAGAAGCCCGCGTAACCGACCACGCGACGACAGGGGCCCGGGAACACGACGTTCCCGGGCCCCTGCGCGTGCGCGGATGCCGACCGGGAAGGCGTGAACGTTTCCGCCTTACCCGAACGGGTGAACCAACCTGTCCACGAGGCACCCCGGCTCCCGCCCCCTCTACGTTGACCACATGGTCACATCGACACACGAGGCCTCACACCGGATCTTCCAGGAGCACCCCGAGGTTCTCGCCCCCGTCTTCGAGGCGCTGGGCCTGCCGCCTCCGGCCAAGTCGATCGTCGAGGCGCTGTCCCCCGACGCCACGGAGATCCGCCCCCTGGAACGCCGTGTGGACACCGTGCTGAAAGTCGAGCCTTCTGAGGGGGACCGGTTCATGGTCGCCATCGAGGCACAGACCGGTCGAGCCCCGGACAAGGGCATCAGCTGGGCCTACTACGTGGCGTACCTGCATGCGAAGTTCGAGCTCCCGGTACTGCTGGTCGTGGTCTGCAAGAACAAGCCGACCTCGATGTGGGCGGCCGGGCCGTTCGAGAGCCGTGTCGGCCCCTGGGCCACCCAGGTGACGCGCCCGTTCGTCCTGGGTCCGCACAACGTTCCGGAGATCACCGACGTGTCGAAGGTCGCCGACGAACCGGCGATGGCGACCATCTCTGCCATCGTGCACAGCGAGAGCAGGAACATCGACGCCATACTGCACATGTTGGCCCGCGGCATGCGGTCCTTCGACAAGGCCACAGCGAAGTACTGGTGTGAGTTCGTGGAAGTCGGCCTGGAGAACACTCCGGCCAGGGAGACGTGGAAAGGTCTGCAGAAGATGGTCGCCACCTACTTCCCCGGCCGGGGAACCCTCTTCGAAGAGACGTACCTGGAGGGCAAGGCCGAAGGGAAAGCCGAGGGCGAGGCCAAGGGAGTCCTGCGCGTCCTCGAGGTGCGCGGCATCCCCGTCTCGGACGACGCCCGTAAGCGCATCACCTCCTGCACCGACCCCGACCGGGTGGCCGACTGGCTGGACAGGGCGGCCACGGTCTCGCGGGCGGAGGACCTCTTCGCCGGGGATGTCGCGGAACAGACCGAGTCCTGACCTACGAGGTCTCCCGGGCGGGGCACCCCCTCACCCCGCCCCCCTTCTGGCAGAGTACGGATGCCGTGAGCCCTTCCGATCCCCAGTTGCGACTTCTCGCGGACGTTCTCGGCGCAGGCAGCCCGTATGCGCTGGTACTCGCGGGGGGTTACGCCCTGCAGGCGCACGGCCTGGTGTCCCGGCCGCACGCCAACGTCGACTTCGCCACCGAGAGCCCCAAGGTCATGGAGCACATCGTGGCCGCCGTCGACTCGGCGCTGGAGGCGCGCGGACGCCGGGTGCGGGTCGGAGCCGTCACCCCGCTCACCGCGCAGCTCACCGTCACCGACCCGCCGAGCGGGGAGCCCATCGCGCTCGCCCTGCACAAGGAAGCCTTCTGGCAGCCGCCCGAGCTGACCGAGTACGGGCCCGCCCTGTCACTCGAGGACGCCGTCGGCACGAAGATCCGCGCGCTGTACGACCGGGGCGCGGCCGTCGACCTCGTCGACGCGCGGGGCGCCGCCGCCCGGTTCCCCCTGCCCCGCCTGGAGGAACTGGGCCGCCGCCACGCCCACGACCCCTTCGACCTGCCCACTCTGCAGTCCCGGCTCACCGGCACCGACTTCTACGCCGACGCCGACTTCCGCCGGTACGGCCTGGACGAGCCCCAGGTCCTCGCCCTGCGCGCCTGGGCGCAACACTGGTCCGACGACATCGCCGAGCGGCTGATGGAGGACGGCGCCTCCCCGGACACCGAGCCGGACCCGGACCCGGAAGCCGGCCCCGACTCCGGCGCCTGACCGGGCGACAGCGGCGACGGCGAGGGCGCCCTTTCCTCCGGAACGGTTCTTGACGGCTTCTTCATGGGTTCTTCATCACCCCGGATCTACATTCGTCGCCGCCCGGCCGGAACAGGCCGGGCGGCGACGGCGTGAAGGAGGCTCGGTGATGAGTGCGCGGCGGCGGTTAGAGGCGCGGACCTGGCTGGTCGGAGTGGCGGTGGCGGCCGTGGTGGGCGTCGCCGGCTGCGGCGCTGACGGCGACGACGGCGGCGAGATCGCCTCGGCCGGCGGCGGCAAGGCGGGCGCGGGCGCCTCCAAGAACGCGTCGAGCGAGCTGACCGAGTACGTCGACGCCCAGCGCAAGTGGGTCGACTGCCTGCGCGGCGCCGGTCTCGACGCGCCCGACCCCGACGCCCAGGGCAAGGTGGACCTCGGCGACCAGTCCAAGTGGAAGCGCGATCCCAAGGCCCTCAAGGCCCAGGAGAAGTGCGCGGACCTCAGCGTGCCCGTCCCGGAGAGCGTCGAGAAGGCCCAGCAGCCCGAGCTGTCCAAGGCGGAGATCCGCAAGAACCAGAAGTACGCCAAGTGCATGCAGGAGCACGGCGCGGCCGACTTCCCGGACACCGACTCCGACGGCCACTTCCGCGACGTCACCTGGGACGCCACGTCCGCGGGCGCCAAGCGAGCCACGCGCGAGTGCGCCTCCGTCATCGGCGTGCCCACCGACGCGCCCTCGGCCCAGGGCTGACGGGCGGGTGCCGTGGACGTCATGAAGGACGGACACCACGAGCCGGCGGCGGGAGCGGCGGGCCCGGACGATCCGGGGGACACGGTCCGGGCCGCCGGGCCGGGCCGGGCCGCCGCACGCCGGCGGAACAGGCTCGCCCTCGTGGTGGCCGGCTTCCTCGTCGTGACCGGCGTCAGCGTCGTCGGCGCCCTGGGCCTCGGCGGGAGCGGCGGCCCCGACGACGGCGGCGCGGCGCCCGGCCGCAGCAGCCAGGTCGTCCACGTCACCCGGGCGACCCTCACCGACCAGACCCAGGTCGACGGACAGCTCGGCCACGGCCCCCAGGTCCCGTTCCCGGTCAAGGCGAAGGGCACGGTGACCTGGCTGCCGGCCACCGGCACCGTCCTGCGGCGCGGCCAGGCGGTGATGCGGGCCGACGACCGGCCGGTGGTCCTGCTGTACGGCGGTCTGCCGATGTACCGGGACCTGGGGCTCGTGGAACCGGAGCGGCCGGATATCGAGGGAGCGGGCGCGGGCGAGGGAGGCACGGAGGGCGGCAAGTCCGCGGCCGGCGCCACCCCGTCCGCCTCGGTCACCCGCCCGGGCGCCGCCGCGGCCGCGCCCCTGAACGGCATGGACGTCAAGCAGTTCGAGAGCAACCTCAGCGCGCTCGGCTACTCGGGGTTCACCGTCGACGAGTCGTACACCGAGCTGACCGCGAACGCCGTCAAACGCTGGCAGAAGGACCTGGGACTGCCGCAGACCGGCAGGGTCGGGGCCGGCGACGTCGTGTACGCGCCCGGCCCGGTCCGGGTCGCGGGCACCGGCGCCCGCGTCGGCGACGAGGCCGCCGGCGGTCAGGTCAGCTACACCAGCACCTCCCGCATGGTGACGGTCAGCGCTCCGGCCGCCGACACCGACTGGGCGCGGCGCGGCAGCCGGGTCACCGTGGACCTGCCCGACGGCCGCTCGGTCGAGGGGACCGTCGCCAGCCTGGGCTCGGACGCCTCGGCGGCGTCCGGCGGAGGCGGTGACGGCGCGGGGGACAGCGGTGACGACGGCGGAGGCGCGGACGGGGGTTCCGGCGGTGGTGCGGACGGCAAGTCCGCGACGGTCTCCGTCGTGGTCACCTTCGACGACCAGCGCTCCCTGGGCCGGCTGCAGAGCGGCCCGGTCACCGTCCGGTACACGCAGAAACAGCGCAAGGACGTCCTCACCGTGCCGGTCGCCGCGCTGACCGCGCTCGCCGAGGGCGGCTACGGCCTGGAGCTCGCCGACGACGGCGCCCGGGACGGCAAGAACGGGGACGCCGGTGCTCCGGGACGCTTCGTCCCGGTGCGGACGGGGCTGTTCGCCGGGGGCAAGGTGGAGGTCAGCGGTCCCGGTGTGCGCGAGGGCATGAAGGTGAGGATCCCCAAGTGACCCCGCCGGACACCGAGTACGCCGCTCCCGCCACGCCCGTGGTCGAGTTCGCGGGCGTCTCCAAGACGTACGCCGGGGGCGTCACGGCTGTCGCGGACGTCGAGCTGACCATCCGGCACGGCGAACTCGCGTGCGTCGTCGGGCCGTCCGGCTCGGGCAAGTCGACCATGCTGCATCTGATGGGCACCCTCGACAGGCCGTCCGCCGGTCGCATCGTCATCGACGGGTACGAGGTCGCCGGCCTCTCCGACCGGGAGCTGTCCGCGCTGCGCGCGCAGCGCGTCGGGTTCGTGTTCCAGCAGTTCCACCTGGCGGTCGGGGTGCCCGTGCTCGACACGGTCGCCGACGGACTGCTCTACACCGGGGTGCCGCTGCGGGAACGCCGGCGCCGGGCCGCGCGGGCGCTGGCCCGCGTCGGGCTGGACCACCGGCTCGGCCACCTGCCGCACCAGCTCTCCGGCGGCGAACGGCAGCGGGCGGCGGTGGCCCGCGCGGTGATCGGGGAGCCGGCGCTGCTGCTCGCCGACGAGCCCACCGGCAACCTCGACTCGGCCTCCGGGGCAGCGGTGCTGGCCCTGCTGCGGGAGTTGCACACGGCCGGCACCACGGTCGTCGTCATCACCCACGACCGGGAGATGGCGGAGGTGTTCGACCGCAGGGTGGAGATGAGGGACGGACGCGTCGTGGCCGACAGCGGCAGCGGCCCGCGCACCGCCCCGGCGGGCACAAAGGACCGGCGATGAGGCCGGGCACGGCGGGCGGGGGAACGCTCCGGCCGGCCCGGCTGCGGCCCGCCGACTTCCTGCGGCTCGGCGGCACCGGCCTGCGCACCCGGCCGCTGCGCGTCTTCCTCTCCGCGCTGGGGATCGCGATCGGGGTGGCGGCGATGGTCGCCGTGGTCGGCATCTCGTCCTCCAGCCGGGCGGAGGTGGACCGCCGGCTGGACGCCCTGGGCACCAACATGCTGCGGGTCGCTCCCGGTCGGACGCCGGACGGCACGGCGACCCGGCTGCCCCAGGAGGCGGTGCCGATGATCCGGCGGATCGGGCCGGTGGACCAGGTCGCGGCGACCGGTGAGGTCGAGGACGCGGCGGTCTACCGCAACGAGCACATCCCCGTGGGGCGCACCGGCAGTGTGGAGGTGGCCGCGGCCGGGGCGGGACTGCTGCCCGCGGTCGGCGGCGAGGTGCGGGTCGGGCGGTGGCTGACCGAGGCGACCGAGGAGTACCCGGCGGTGGTGCTCGGCGCACAGGCCGCCCGCCGGCTCGACGTCTACACGCCGGGCACCCGGCTCTGGCTCGGCGGCACGTGGTTCTCCCTGGTCGGCGTCCTGGAACCGGTGCCGCTCGCGCCGGAGATCGACGGCTCGGCGCTGGTCGGCTGGCAGGCGGCGCGGACGTACCTGGGCTTCGACGGCCATCCCTCGACGGTGTACGTACGGGCCCGTGACGACCGGGTGTCCCAGGTACGGGCGGTGCTCGCGGCGACGGCCAACCCGGAGAAGCCGAACGCGGTGCTGGTCTCCCGGCCGTCCGACGCGCTGGCCGCCCGGGAGGCCACCGAGTCGACGCTGACCGGGCTGCTGCTCGGCCTGGGTTCGGTGGCCCTGCTGGTGGGCGGGGTCGGGGTGGGCAACACCATGGTGATCTCGGTCCTGGAACGCCGCCCGGAGATCGGCCTGCGCCGCGCGCTGGGCGCCACGAGCGGGCAGATCCGGGGCCAGTTCGTCTCGGAGTCGCTGCTGCTGTCGGCTCTGGGCGGTCTCGGTGGCACGGTGCTGGGCACGGCGATCACCGCCGTCTTCGCGTCCGTACGCGGCTGGCCGACGCAGGTCCCGGTCTGGGCGACGGCGGCGGGTGTCGCCGTCACCCTCCTCATCGGGGCGCTGGCGGGCCTGTACCCGGCGGTCCGGGCGGGCCGCCTGACCCCGACGGAGGCGCTGGCCGGGCCATGAACGCGGGTGCCTGCGGCCGTCCTTCCACGGCCCGGCGCAGACCCGGCCGCCGGTCCCTCGCCGCAGGGCGACCGCCGGTTCGCTCCAGGTCCGGTCCCCGCGTCACCGGACCGGCGCACGACCGCCGCGTCCCTCAGTCCAGCGCCCGCAGCGTCACCGTGAACGTGGTCCCGGTGCCCGGACGGCTCGTGACCTCGATCGTGCCTTCGTGGTCGGTGACGATCTGGCGGGCGATGGCGAGGCCGAGGCCGCTGCCTCCCGTGGTGCGGCCGCGCGCGGGGTCCGCGCGCCAGAAGCGGTCGAAGAGGCGGGGCAGCTGCTCGGCGGGGATCCCCTTGCCGGTGTCCCGCACGAGGAGCACCGCCGTGCCGTCCCGGCGCTCGGCGCGGAGGGTCACCGTCCCGCCGGGCGCGGTGGCCCGCAGCGCGTTGCCGACCAGGTTGCCGACCACCTGCCGCAGCCGGTCGGCGTCGGCGTGGACCCGTACCGGACGGGGCGCCTCGGTCCGCAGCGCCACACCGGCGGCCTCCGCCTGCGCCAGATGGGCGGTGCGGCTGGTCTCCAGCAGGTCGCCGAGGTCCACCACGGCCCGGTGGTAGGTGAGCGCCCCCGCCTCGGCCAGCGCCAAATCCTGGAGGTCGTCGACGATCCGCTGCTGCAGCATCGCCTCCTCGTGCAGGGAGTCGAGCAGTTCGGGCGTCGGTTCGACCACGCCGTCCCGCAGCGCCTCCAGGTAACCGCGCACGTTGGCGAGCGGGGTGCGCAGTTCGTGGGCGATGTCGGCGGTGAGCCGGCGCTGGCGGTCCTCGGCGGCCTGCAGCGAGTGGGCCATGCGGTTGAACGCCCGGCCCAGTTCGGCCATCTCGTCCCGTCCGGAGACCGGCACCCGCCGTTCCAGTTCGCCCTCGCCGAGGTCCCGGGCGGCCGAGGTCAGGGCCCGCACCGGCCGCAGCACGGCCCGGCTGAGCAGCAGCGCGCCGAGCACGGCGACCAGGGCGACACCGGAGGCGACCGCCACGGTCGGTGCGGCGGCGAGGCCGGCCGGGGCCTCGCCCCGGAAGCCGAGCCCCACCTGGAGGCGCGGCGGGGCGAGGGTGGCGGTCCGTTCGTTGAAGACCCGCTGCAGGCAGGCGGTGAGGCGCTGTTCGCCGGAGCAGCGCGAGACGGCCGCGTGGTCCTCGCCCGCCCGGGGGTCGGCTCCGGGGTCGGGCCGGACACACCGGGCCTGGTCCCGGTCGGTGCTGATCCGGGGGATGCCGGTCCGTCCGGTCCGGGCGGTGACCTGCGCGCCGGCCCTGGTCAGGCAGGTGGCGTAGGTGACGGCGGACCGGTAGTCGGCGATCGCGGCCACCGTCCGCTTGACCGAGGCGAGGGGTACGGAGTTCTCCGGCAGCTGCAGTCTCGGCCGGGGATCGACGAGGAGGGGCGGCTGTCCGCCGACCGGGCGCGGGGTGCGGCCGGCCAGGGTGTCGGAGTCGGCGAGCAGGACGTCCGTCTCGGTGGTGACCCGGATCCGCTGGCCGGTGTCCGCCGCCAGTCTCCGCACGGTCGGGGCCACCCCGTCCCAGGTGCCGTGCCGCAGGCCGTACGACTGGAGGGCGTCGGTGATCCGCGCCACGTCCTGGCGTCCGGCGGTCACCGAGTCCCGTGCCTGGCTGGCGGCCTGCCGTAACGTCAGCCAGGCGGTGGCGCCCGTGGCGGTCAGGGCGATCAGGGCCAGCAGGCCCAGCACCCGCAGCCGGAAGCTCACCGCGTCCCGCCGTCCGGCGCCGGCGTCCCGGGCGGCCGCGTCGCCAGGCGGTAGCCCCGTCCGTACACGGTCTCCACGTACCGGGTCCCGTCGCGGCCCCGCTCCAGCTTCCGCCGCAGGTTCATCACGTGCGCGTCCACGGTGCGCTCCAGCACGTTCTGGTCGAACCCGAAGACCCGGTCGATGATCTGGGCCCGGGTGAAGGCCCGCCCCGGCTCGCCCGCGAGCACGGCGAGGATCGCGAACTCCTTGCCGGTGAGCGGCACCGGCTCACCGGCCGCCCGTACCTCGAAGCGGGCGGTGTCGATCACCAGGTCCCCGACCGTGAGCAGGGCGGGCCGTTCGCCCTCGGCGGCCCGGGCCCGGCGCAGCAGCGCCCGCACCCGGGCGGTCAGTTCGCGGGGGCTGTACGGCTTGGTCATGTAGTCGTCGGCGCCGAGGTCGAGGCCGAGCAGCAGGTCCTCCTCGGTGCTGCGGGCGGTCAGCAGCAGGATCGGCACCCGGGAGTCCATGCGCAGGATGCGGCAGACGTCGAGTCCGTCGACGTCCGGCATCATCACGTCGAGGACGATCAGGTCCGGCCGGGAGGCGCGGGCCCGGTCGATCGCGGAGCGTCCGTCGGCCACGAGCTGGACGTCGTGGCCCTCCCGTTCCAGGTAGATACGGATGAGTTGCGCCTGTTTCACGTCGTCCTCGGCCACCAGTATGCGAGCGGGCAACGCGACTCCTTCGCCTGGGATTCCACACCGTACCGGATTGCACCCGTGCTGTTCAGGGGCGGATACGGGGCATTCTCTTCCGCCGCCGGCCGGTAACGGGAATTGCGGAACCGGCGGATCCACGGGCAGGCGGCACGACCAATTCCAGCCGAACGGCCACCCCGCTCAGGGTTGTACGCATGTCACACAACGGCACAGGAATGACCTATTCCCCCATCATTTCTTTTCGGTCGCACATCGAACAGAAACGGACATCCCTTATCGGAAGCATTTCTTCAGTCCGTCCGGCACCGAATCGTACTAGTGCCACTCGGGACCCGGACGACCCCGGGTGACGCGAAAGGAAAAGCGACAACGACAAGAACAACGACGATGGGGGTTCAATGAAGCGTCGATTCGCAGTCGTTCTGCCCACGCTCGTGGCGGTGGCCGCGAGCCTGCCGATCGCCCTGGCGACCACGCCGGCCTCGGCGGCCGCGTCCTGCGGCAAGACCGTGGCGGACAAGGACTCGAGCGCCTGGAACAAGACGGCGGACGGGGCCAACGAGCGCAGCGGCTCCAGCACCAGCTGTGCGATCAACGGGATCGCCTACTCCACCCAGCGGCTGGACTACCACTGCTACACGGTCGCCGGCGACTACACCTGGACGTACGCCCGCAACGACAGCACAGGGGTGTACGGCTGGATCCGCGACGACCTGCTGAGCGACTACGGCAGCTCGGTGTACTGCGGATTCTGATACCGCTGAACGGATTCCGCACCGGAATCCGGGAACGGCAGAAAAAAGGGCGGCCCCCCTGCGGGGGCCGCCCCTCTGATCCGTCCCGAGAACGGAGCGCGGATTACTTGGGCTGCGGCTTCCGGACGGAGAGGTGCAGCTCGCGCAGGCGCGACTCGTCCAGCTCGGTCGGCGCGCCCATCATCAGGTCCTGGGCGTTGCCGTTGAGCGGGAAGGAGATCGTCTCGCGAATGTTGGGCTCGTCCGCGAGGAGCATGACGATCCGGTCCACGCCGGGCGCGATTCCGCCGTGCGGCGGGGCACCGAAGCGGAAGGCGCGGAGCATGCCCGCGAACTTCTCCTCGACCGTCTCGCGGTCGTAACCCGCGATCTCGAAGGCCTTGAGCATGATCTCCGGCTCGTGGTTCCGGATGGCGCCGGAGGACAGCTCGACACCGTTGCAGACGATGTCGTACTGCCAGCCGAGGATGTCCAGCGGGTCCTGGGTCTGCAGGGCCTCAAGGCCGCCCTGCGGCATCGAGAACGGGTTGTGCGAGAAGTCGATCGCGCCGGTGTCCTCGTCCTTCTCGTACATCGGGAAGTCGACGATCCAGCAGAAACGGAAGACGTTCTCCTCGAACTGACCGGAGCGCCTGGCGGCCTCGACCCGCACCGCACCCATGATCTTCGAGACCTCGTCGAACTCGCCGGCGCCGAAGAAGATGGCGTGGCCGGGCGCCAGCGACAGGCGCTTGGTCAGCTCGGCGACGTTCTCCTCGGTCAGGAACTTGGCGATCGGGCCGGTCAGCGTCCCGTCCTCGCCGACGCGCACCCACGCCAGGCCCTTCGCGCCCAGCGAGACGGCGAAGTCACCGAGCTGGTCGAAGAACTTGCGCGGCTGGTCCTGGACCGCCGGCACGGGCAGCGCCCGCACGTGCTTGCCGGCGAAGGCCTTGAACTCCGAGCCCTCGAACACGTCGGTGATGTCGACGAGCTCCAGCTTGGCGCGCAGGTCCGGCTTGTCGGAGCCGTACTTCAGCATCGCCTCACGGAACGGGATGCGCGGGAACGGGGAGGTGACGTGGCGGCCGCCGCCGAACTCCTCGAACAGCTCCGTCATGAGCTTCTCGATGGGCTGGAAGACGTCCTCCTGCTCCACGAAGCTCATCTCGACGTCGAGCTGGTAGAACTCGCCCGGCGAGCGGTCGGCGCGGGCGTCCTCGTCACGGAAGCAGGGGGCGATCTGGAAGTACCGGTCGAAGCCGGAGATCATCAGCAGCTGCTTGAACTGCTGCGGGGCCTGCGGCAGCGCGTAGAACTTGCCGGGGTGGACCCGGGAGGGCACGACGTAGTCGCGGGCGCCCTCGGGGGAGGTGGCGGACAGGATGGGCGTCGCCATCTCGTTGAAGCCCATCACCGCCATCTTCTGGCGCATGGCGGAGATGACCGCCGTGCGCAGCATGATGTTGCGGTGCATGCGCTCGCGGCGCAGGTCCAGGAAGCGGTACTCCAGGCGCCGCTCCTCGTTGACCCCGTCCTCGGCGTTGATGGTGAAGGGCAGCGGGGCCGCCGCGCCGAGCAGCTCGACCTCGGAGACCTCGACCTCGATCTCACCGGTGGGCAGGTCGGCGTTCACGTTCTCGGTTCCACGTGAAACCACGCGGCCGTCGACGCGGACCGTGGACTCCTTGGAGAGCTTGTCCAGGGCCTCGTACGAGGGCGTGCCGGGACGGGCCACGAGCTGCGTGATGCCGTAGTGGTCGCGCAGATCGATGAAGAGGATGCCGCCCAGGTCGCGCCGATTGTGCAGCCAGCCACTCAGCCGGACGTCGGTGCCGACGTCAGAGGCGCGGAGCTGGCCGCAGGTGTGGGACCTGTACCGATGCATCGTCGTTCATCGTCCTTCGTGGTGGGGTGATGAGTGCCGGGACTGCCGCCCCGGCGGGGGCCGGGCACGGGGCCCGGACCCATCAAGGGTACCGGGCACGCCAAGATCGGCTCCCCACCATTTACGGCGTCCGCCAAGGGTGGCAGTTATCGAGCACATCTCCTTAAATGGGGGCAATGCGTACAGGCGAGTCTCTGCCGTCCGTGGGTGACGTCCTCGCCGCCCTCGCGACCGGGTTGTGGCACTGGGACACCGCCGCCGGACTGGTCACCGTGGACGGGGAGGCGGCGCGGCTGCTCGGGCTGCCCCCGGAGCCGGTCACCCTCACCGAGAACCAGACCCGGGCACGGCTCCACCCGGAGGACTGGAACGAGATCACCGGAGTGGTGCCGCTGGCGGTCGACGAGGGCACGCTGGCCGAGGTGCGGATCCGGATCATGGACGAGGAGGGCCAGGTCGTACGGGTCGTCCGCAGCCGCTCGAAGCCGTCCTTCGACCCGGACCGGCGGGCGTACGAACTGATCGGGACGCTCCAGGAGGTCACCGAGCCCACCCCGGGCACCGCGGCGGCCCGCAACGCGGTCACCGGCGACTGGCGCCGCTCACGGGAGGCGTTCCTGCTGGACGCCGGCCGGGCCCTGGCGGAGGCGCGCTCCACGGCGGAGGTGCTGCGGGTCGCGGCCGGACTGTCCATGCCCGGGTTCTCCCCGGACGGTCTCGCGGTGTTCGGCGTGGAGGGCGAGCGGCTGACGGTGATCGGCCACCACGGGCAGCAGCCCGGTGAGGACGGCCCCTTCCTGCACATGCCGCTCAGCGCGGACTACCCGGCGGCCGAGGTGGTCCGCACCGGCCGGGCCGTCTACCTCTCCTCCCCCGAGCAGTACCGGGCGCGCTACCCCGTCACCTGGCCCCTCGCCCGGCACTTCGAGCGCCGTTCCTGGGCGTTCCTGCCGCTCACGGCGGCCGGGCGCACCATGGGCGCCTGGATGGCGGCCTTCACCTACCCGGTCGCCTTCACCCCGGACGAGCGCGCGGTCCTGACGACGGTCGCCCGGATGCTCGCCCAGGCCCTGAACCGGGCCGGCGCCGCCGACACCCAGCGGGAGCTGACCGAGGGACTGCAGCGCTCCATGCTGCCGTCGCTGGGCCCGGAGATCCCAGGGATGACGGTGGCCGCCCGCTACATCCCGACCGGGGGCGGGCTGCAGGTCGGCGGCGACTGGTACGACATGATCCCGCTGCCCGCCGGGAGGTTCGCACTGGCCATCGGCGACGTCCAGGGGCATGACGTCCGGGCGGCGGGCCTGATGGGCCAGCTCCGCATCGCGCTGCGCGCCTACGCCTCCGAGGGGCACCGCCCGGACGCGGTGCTCTCCCGCGCCGCCCGCTTCCTGCACGGCATCACCCACGACGAGCACATGACCGACGTGCGCTTCGCGACCTGCCTCTACGTCGAGGCCGATCCGGCGACCGGCATGCTGGAGATCGCCCGCGCCGGGCATCCGGACCCGGCGATCCGGATGGCCGACGGCACGGTGATGATGCGCCCCACGGCCGGCGGGGTGCCGCTGGGCGTCGACCCGGACGCCGACTACCCGACCACCCGGTTCACGCTGGAGCCCGGCGAGACCCTGATGCTGTGCACCGACGGCCTGATCGAGACCGGCGGCCACGACATGGAGAGCGGCTGGCGGCGCATACGCGCGATCCTCGAGGCGCACACCGGGGATCTGGAGTCGCTGGCCGACGCGCTGGTGCAGGGCGTGCACGGACCGTCGTCGCACCACACCACCGGCCCGCTCGCCGACCGCCGCGAGGACGACATCGCGCTGCTGCTGCTGTGCCGGCAGGGCGCGGGCTGCGGCCGCGACGACACGCTGACCGTGCAGCCCCGGCTGCGGCGCACCCTGCTGCCCGTGGCCCAGGACGAGCCCGAGCGGATCGCCGAGGCCCGCCGGCACCTGCGCGAGCTGCTGCACGACTGGGTGTCGGCCGAGCAGGTGGACTCCGCGGTGCTGCTGGTCTCCGAGATGGTCACCAACGTCCTCGTGCACACCGACGCGGACGCGCTGCTGCTCGCCGAGGTGGCCGGGGAGCCGGGCGGGCGCCGGCTGCGGGTGGAGGTCACGGACTCCGGCGACGACCTCCCGCACCGGCGCCGGCCCGGGGAGCTGGCCTCCTCCGGCCGCGGCCTGATGCTGATCGAGCTGCTCGCGGACCTGTGGGGGGTGGACCCGCGCGGCAAGGGCAAGAGCATCTGGTTCGAGCTCTACGAGTCCGGCGGCCCGGCCGCCGTGTGACGCTCACGCAGCTCGTTCACGACGCCGACGGCGGCCGCGGTCAGCGGCACCGAGAGCAGCATGCCGAGGATGCCCGCGACGGACGCCCCTGCGGTGATCGCCAGCAGCACCACCGCGGGGTGCATGTGCACGGTCCGGCTCTGGATGGCCGGCTGGAGCACGTGCCCCTCCAGCACCTGCACCGCGAGCACCACCCCCAGCGCCCACAGCGCGATGACGAGGCCGCGGTCGGCGAGGGCGACCAGCACGGCCACCGCGCCGGAGATGAAGGCGCCGAGGTAGGGGATGTAGGCGCCGACGAAGACGAGCGCGCCGAGCCCGATCGCGCCGGGCACCCGCAGGATCAGCAGGCCGACGGTGATGCAGACGGCGTCGATGAGCGCGATGACCGTGGTGCCCCGCATGAACCCCTGCACCGCGCCGAAGGCACGTCGCGCCAGCGCCTCCAGGGTGTCGCCCAGCGGGCCGGGCGCGACGATCCGGAGCGCCCCGGCCGCCCGGTGGGAGTCGCGCAGGAAGAAGAAGACGAGCAGCAGCGCGAGCAGGGCCATGGCCAGGTACTCACCCACCACGCCGACCCCGCTGATGACGTTGGAGGCCGCGGTCCCGCCGTACTTGCCCAGCAGCTTCTTGGCGTTGCCGATCAGGTCGTCCAGCCCGGTCCCGGCGGCCCCGAAGTGCTTCGTCAGGGCCCTGACGCCCTGCCGTACCGACGCGATGATCTGGTCACCGGTGTCGACGAGCGCGGCGACCACGATGTACACGGCGCCGCCGACCACGGCCACCACGGCGACGCAGGTCAGCGCGGCGGCGAGGGAGCGCTGCACCTTGGCCTTCACCAGCCGCCGGTACAGCGGGCCGAGCAGCGCGGTCCCGAGCAGCGCGAGCAGCACCGGCACGACGGCGGTGCGCAGCACCGCGCACAGCCGGATCACCACCCAGCCGACCCCGGCGACCAGCAGCACGACGGCACACCAGGCGGCGAGACGGCGCACGGACTCGGGCAGCAGCGACACATCCCCAGCGGATCACGCCACCGGGCCGCCTGTCCTGCCGCACGGGACCGGCCGGGTGAGGGGGCCGGCGCCCGGGGCCCCGCACATGCCCGTCGCCTGGTCCGCTCGGCGAGCGGACCAGGCGACGGGGTGGAGGGGGCGGGTCAGGCCTGGGGGCCCTTCGGGGTCATGCCGTGCACGGCCGGGACCGTGCCGAGGCGGCCCTTCTGGAAGTCCTCGAAGGCCTGCATCAGCTCTTCCTTGGTGTTCATGACGAACGGGCCGTAGTGCGCCATGGGCTCACGGATGGGCTGTCCGCCGAGGAGGACGACCTCCAGGTCGGGGGTGTGCGAGTCCTGCCGCTCGTCCGCGCGGACCGTCAGGGCACCGCCCGCGCCGAAGACGGCGGTCTGGCCCAGGTGGATCGGCCGGCGCTCGGCGCCGACGCTGCCGCGGCCCGCCATGACGTAGGCGAGGCCGTTGAAGTCCCCGCGCCAGGGCAGGGTGATCTCGGCGCCGGGGGCCAGGGTCGCGTGGATCATCGTGATCGGCGTGTGCGTGATGCCGGGGCCCGCGTGACCGTCCAGCTCGCCCGCGATGACCCGCAGCAGCGCGCCGCCGTCCGGGCTGGTCAGCAGCTGGACGCTGCCGCCGCGGATGTCCTGGTAGCGCGGGGCCATCATCTTGTCCCTGGCCGGGAGGTTCACCCACAGCTGCAGGCCGTGGAAGAGGCCGCCGGACATGACGAGCTGCTCCGGCGGGGCCTCGATGTGCAGCAGGCCCGAGCCCGCGGTCATCCACTGGGTGTCGCCGTTGGTGATGGTGCCGCCACCGCCGTTGGAGTCCTGGTGGTCGAAGATCCCGTCGATGATGTAGGTGACGGTCTCGAAGCCGCGGTGCGGGTGCCAGGGGGTGCCCTTGGGCTCGCCCGGCGCGTACTCCACCTCGCCCATCTGGTCCATCATGATGAACGGGTCGAGGTGCCGGTAGTTGATCCCGGCGAACGCCCGGCGCACCGGGAAGCCCTCGCCCTCGAAACCGCCCGGGGCGGTCGTGACGGAGAGCACGGGCCGAGCCACCGCGTCGGCGGGAGCGGTCACGCGGGGCAGGGTCAGCGGGTTCTCGACGGTCACTGCAGGCATGGTCGGTACCTCCTTGTGCGCCCAGTTTAGTTGAGCGTTGAACTTTCTGCCACCCCACAACAGAGCGAGCCCGGAGGGTATTCCCTCCGGGCTCGCAGCGGGGTGCGGGCCGGCCGCCGTCCGCGCGGCAACGGCGGCTAGCCGTACATCCGGCGCATGGCGAAGTCGACCATCTGCTCGACCGCCTTGGCGTCGAACACCATCCGGTGCTCGCCCTCCATGTCCAGGACGAAGCCGTAGCCGCTCGGCAGCAGGTCGATCACCTCGGAGCCGGTGATCACGAAGTACTTGGACTCCTTGCCCGCGTACCGGCGCAGCTCCTTGAGCGAGGTGAACATCGGGATCACCGGCTGCTGGGTGTTGTGCAGGGCGAGGAAGCCGGGGGTGTCGCCGCGCGGGCAGTACACCTTCGACGTGGCGAAGATCTGCTGGAAGTCCTCGGCGGGCATCTGCCCGGTGGTGAAGGCGCGCACCGCGTCCGCCAGCGAGGGTGGGGACGGCTCCGGATAGAGCGGCGGCTGCTGGCCGTACCCGCCTGCACCGCCCTGCTGCGGGGGGACGTAACTCTGCTGAGCGGCGCCACCGTCCATGGGCTGGCCGTATCCGTACATGCGCAGAAGAGTACTCAGTCACAGATGACGGAATCGGGCTTGCGTCTTATTACCGACGGGTAGCATCATCGTAGCTACTTGTTGGTACGTGAACCAGATGCGAGGAGACAGTGCCTCGCCGAGTCCGATACGGAGCCGTCACCATGGGGCACTACAAGCCGAACCTCCGCGACATCGAGTTCAACCTGTTCGAGGTGCTCGGGCGCGACAAGCTGTACGGAACCGGCCCGTTCGGCGAGATGGACACGGACACCGCCAAGAGCGTCCTGGAGGAGCTGACCCGCCTCGCGGAGAACGAGCTCGCCGAGTCGTTCGCGGACGCGGACCGCAACCCGCCGGTCTTCGACCCGGAGACGAACACCGCGCCCGTCCCGGCGTCCTTCAAGAAGAGCTACAAGGCGTTCATGGACTCCGAGTACTGGCGTCTGGGCCTGCCCGAGGAGATCGGCGGCACGACGGCCCCGCCGTCCCTGATCTGGGCCTACGCCGAACTCGTCCTCGGCTCGAACCCGGCCGTGTGGATGTACTCCTCCGGCCCGGCGTTCGCCGGCATCCTCTTCGACGAGGGCAACGACGTCCAGAAGAAGATCGCGCAGATCGCGGTGGAGCGCACCTGGGGCTCCACCATGGTGCTCACCGAGCCCGACGCGGGCTCCGACGTCGGCGCCGGCCGCACCAAGGCGGTCCAGCAGGAGGACGGCTCCTGGCACATCGAGGGCGTGAAGCGCTTCATCACGTCCGGTGAGCACGACATGGAGGAGAACATCCTCCACTACGTGCTCGCGCGTCCCGAGGGCGCCGGTCCCGGCACCAAGGGCCTGTCCCTCTTCCTCGTCCCGAAGT
Organism: Streptomyces sp. NPDC003720; assembly: GCF_042875075.1. Taxonomy (NCBI): domain Bacteria; kingdom Bacillati; phylum Actinomycetota; class Actinomycetes; order Kitasatosporales; family Streptomycetaceae; genus Streptomyces; species Streptomyces sp. NPDC003720. Next base: position 309,438 of record NZ_JBIANZ010000004.1, on the reverse strand, counting down.
ACCTCTTCGACTTCGAGACCGGCGAGCTGGGCGAGCGCAACGGCGTCTACGCCACCAACGTCGAGCACAAGATGGGCCTGAAGGCGTCCAACACCTGCGAGATGACCTTCGGCGACCGGCACCCGGCCAAGGCCTGGCTGATCGGTGACAAGCACGACGGCATCCGCCAGATGTTCCGCATCATCGAGTTCGCCCGCATGATGGTCGGCACGAAGGCGATCTCCACCCTCTCCACGGGCTACCTCAACGCCCTGGAGTACGCCAAGGAGCGCGTCCAGGGCCCGGACCTGGCGAACTTCATGGACAAGACCGCGCCCAAGGTCACCATCACCCACCACCCCGACGTCCGCCGCTCGCTGATGACGCAGAAGGCGTACGCCGAGGGCATGCGCGCCCTCGTCCTCTACACGGCCTCGATCCAGGACGCCATCGCCGTCAAGGAGGCGAACGGCGAGGACGCCAAGGCCGAGCACGCGCTCAACGACCTGCTCCTGCCCATCGTCAAGGGCTACGGCTCCGAGAAGGGCTACGAGCAGCTCGCCCAGTCGCTGCAGACCTTCGGCGGCTCCGGCTTCCTGCAGGAGTACCCGATCGAGCAGTACATCCGCGACGCCAAGATCGACACCCTGTACGAGGGCACGACCGCGATCCAGGGCCAGGACTTCTTCTTCCGGAAGATCGTCCGCAACCAGGGCGCCGCGCTGAACTCGCTCGCCGAGGACATCAAGAAGTTCCTGGCGCTCGGCACCGGCGGCGAGGAGCTGGCGGGCGCCCGCGAGCACCTCGCAAAGGCGGCCGTCGAGCTGGAGGCCATCGTCGGCCTGATGCTGACCGACCTCGCGGCCACCGAGCAGGACGTCAAGAACATCTACAAGGTCGGCCTGAACACCAGCCGCCTGCTGCTCGCCTCCGGCGACGTCGTGGTCGGCTACCTGCTGCTGAAGGGCGCCGCCGTCGCCGCCGAGAAGCTGCAGACCGCCTCCGCCAAGGACAAGGCGTTCTACACCGGCAAGATCGCGGCGGCGAAGTTCTTCGCGGCCAACGTCCTGCCCGGCCTCACCCTGGCCCGCAAGATCTCGGAGAACGTCGAGCTGGACCTGATGGAGCTGGACGAGGCCGCCTTCTAGGACGACCTCGGGCCGGTCCTGGGCCGGCCGCGTGCCGGAAGGCCCGTTCCGCATCCACCGATCGCAGCCGTGGGCCCGCTCCCGTACCGGGGGGCGGGCCCACGCACGTCGTTAAGGTAAGCCCATGAGCGCACCAGCCCGCTTCGATCGCGGCCACACCGACGACCTGATGACCTTCCTGGCGGCGAGCCCGTCGCCGTACCACGCCGTGGCGAACACCGCCGAGCGGCTGGAGAAGGCGGGCTTCCGGCAGGTCGCCGAGACGGACGCCTGGGACGGGACGAGCGGCGGCAAGTACGTGCTGCGCGGCGGGGCGATCGTCGCCTGGTACGTCCCCGAGGGCGCCGCCCCGCACACCCCCTTCCGCATCATCGGCGCGCACACCGACTCGCCGAACCTGCGGGTCAAGCCGCTGCCCGACACCAGCGCCCACGGCTGGCGGCAGGTCGCGGTGGAGATCTACGGCGGTCCGCTGCTGAACTCCTGGCTCGACCGCGACCTGGGCCTGGCCGGCCGGCTGACCCTGCGCGACGGCAGCACGGTCCTGGTCGACGTGAACCGCCCGCTGCTGCGCGTGCCGCAGCTCGCCATCCACCTGGACCGCGCGGTCAACAGCGAGGGCCTCAAGCTGGACAAGCAGCGCCACCTGCAGCCCGTGTGGGGGCTGGACGACGCCCCGCGCGACGGCGAACTGATCGCCTTCCTGGAGCAGGAGGCCGGCCTGGCGGCGGGCTCGGTGGCCGGCTGGGACCTCATGGTGCACCCGGTCGAGGCGCCGGCCTACCTCGGCCGCGACCGTGAACTGGTCGCCGGTCCCCGGATGGACAACCTGCTGTCCGTGCACGCCGGTACGGCCGCCCTGGCCGCCGCCGCGTCCTCCGGCGCCGCGCTCGGCCACATCCCCGTGCTGGCCGCCTTCGACCACGAGGAGAACGGCTCCCAGTCGGACACCGGCGCGGACGGCCCGCTGCTCGGCTCCGTCCTGGAGCGCTCGGTGTTCGCCCGCGGCGGCTCGTACGAGGACCGAGCCCGGGCCTTCGCCGGCACCGTCTGCCTGTCCTCCGACACCGGCCACGCCGTCCACCCCAACTACGCCGAGCGGCACGACCCGACGCACCACCCCCGGGTCAACGGCGGTCCGATCCTGAAGGTCAACGTCAACAACCGCTACGCCACGGACGGTTCGGGCCGCGCGGTGTTCACCGCCGCCTGCGAGCGGGCCGACGTCCCGTTCCAGAGCTTCGTGTCCAACAACTCCATGCCGTGCGGCACCACCATCGGCCCGATCACCGCGGCCCGGCACGGCATCCGGACCGTCGACATCGGCGTGGCGATCCTGTCGATGCACAGCGCGCGTGAACTGTGCGGCGCCGACGACCCGTTCCTGCTGGCGAACGCGCTGGTGGCGTTCCTGGAGGACTGAGCCGGGACGTCCCGGCGGCCCCTGAGGCCCCGTCACGAGCCGTCCCACACATGTTCGGGGCGGCTCCGGGTACCCGGACGGCACCGGAGATTCCGGAACCGGAAGGGGAGGCGACGACAATGGGCCTCGGCGGTTGCATCATCCTCATCGCCCTGGGTGCCATCCTGACGTTCGCGACGGACTGGCACATGCAGGGAGTCAACCTCGACCTCGTCGGGATCATCTTCATGGCCGTCGGGCTCATCGGCATCGCCACGTTCAGCGGCATCGCCCGGCGCCGTCGGGTCGTGGTGCCCCCGACGCCGGTGGTCGAGGAGGAGCCCCACCACCACCATCACGCCCGCGACGGCTACACCGACGGCTACGGCGTGTGAACCGGGCCCCCGACCGGGGACGGCTTGAAGACGGCTTTGTGACGACGGCCCGAAGCCGGGGAACGGTCACCGCATGAGATTCCTCGTACGCGACCGGCTCCTCGGCATCGGTGACGACTACTGGATCGAGGACGAGCACGGCCAGAAGGTCTTCCTCGTCGACGGCAAGGCCATGCGGCTGCGCGACACCTTCGAACTGAAGGACACCCAGGGGCGCGTCCTCATCGACATCCACCAGAAGATGTTCGCCCTGCGCGACACCATGGTGATCGAACGGGACGGCGAAGGCCTGGCCACGATCCGCCGCAAACGGCTGTCCCTGCTGCGCAACCACTACCGGGTGTCCCTGGCCGACGGGACCGACCTGGACGTCAGCGGCAAGATCCTCGACCGCGAGTTCGCCGTCGAGTACGACGGCGAACTCCTCGCCGTGATCTCCCGGCGCTGGCTGCACGTCCGGGAGACGTACGGCGTCGACGTCGTACGGGAGGACGCGGACCCGGCGCTGCTGATCGCCGTGGCGGTGTGCGTGATCCACCTGGCGGAGAAGGAGCGCGAGGACTGAGCCGGGGCCACGGCCGGGTGGGGACCCCGGCCGTGGCCCCACACCACCGCTCAGCGGCCCCGGCCGCCCACCTGCGTCGGCGGCGCGGGCGGTTCGAGCCCCATCACCCGGTCCTTCAGGGCCGGGAACTGCTCACGGGTCACCGCCACCTTCCCGGGGTCGAACTCCACCGTGAGGACCTCCTCGCCGGCCCCCGCCTCGGCGAGCACCTCGCCCCACGGGTCGACCACGATCGAGTGACCGGCCTGCGGAACTCCGGCGTGCGTCCCGGCCGTTCCACAGGCGAGCACGAACGCCTGGTTCTCCACCGCCCGCGCCTGCGCCAGCAGCGTCCAGTGCGCCCGCCGCCGCTCGGGCCAGCCGGCCGGGATCACCAGCGTCTCGGCGCCCGCGGCCACCAGCGAGCGGAACAGCTCGGGGAAACGCAGGTCGTAGCAGGTGGCGACGCCGAGGGTGGTGCCGGGCAGCCGGACCGTCACCACGTCCCGTCCGGCGCTCATCAGCACGGCCTCGCCCTTGTCGAAGCCGAAGCGGTGGATCTTGCGGTAGGCCGCGGCCAGTTCGCCGGAGGGGGAGAAGACGAGAGAGGTGTTGTAGAGGTCGCCACCGCCCGCTGAGCCGTCGGCCGGGGCGCGTTCCGGGATCGAGCCGGCGTGCAGCCATACGCCCGCGTCGCTCGCGGCCTTGGCCATCACCTCGTACGTCGGTCCCTCGAGCGGTTCGGCCTCCGCGCCGAACTCCTCGTAGGCGAAGGCGCCGGTGGTCCACAGCTCGGGCAGGACCACGAGGTCGGACCCGGCCTGCTCCCGGACCAGGGCGGCCGCCCGCCGCCGTCGGGAGGCCACCGATTCACCCTCGTCCACGGCGATCTGGATCAGCGAGGCGCGCACACTACCACCGTCCTGGCATTCGAGTCGTCCATACAGGCCTACGATCGTCACACGAAAGCACTGCCGGGGTGCCTCGGAGCAGCGTAACTTGGGGGTCCCCCGCTCGAGCGAAGCCGAGAGCCGGGGGGGTGCCACGACACCCGCCGAGTGCAGCCACCGTCCGCCGGCAACGCCGCCACAACCTGCCCGTGTACCGACCGCCGAGGGGTCCCGTTCCGTGAGTCTGCATCCCACCCTCCAGCCCTACGCCGACGCCTGGACCCACTCCATCGAAGCGATATCCGAGCTGGTGCAGCCGCTCCCGGAGGCCGAGTGGAACCGGCGGACCCCGTGCCCGGGCTGGTCCGTCCGCGACGTGGTCTCGCACGTCATCGGCCTGGACTGCGAGATGCTCGGCGACCCGCGGCCCATCCACACCCTGCCCCGCGACCTCTTCCACGTCACCAACCCGCACCAGCGCTACATGGAGATGCAGGTCGACGTCCGCCGTCACCACACGGCGCCGGAGATGACGGCGGAGCTGGAGTACACCGTCATCCGCAGGAACCGCCAGCTGCGCAACGAGTCCCGCGACCCCGGCACCAAGGTGCGCGGCCCGATGGGCACCGAGATCACCCTCGAACACGCGATGCGCACCAGGGCGTTCGACGTGTGGGTTCACGAGCAGGACCTGCGCACGGCCCTCGCCCGCCCCGGCAACCTCGACTCGCCGGGCGCCCACGTCGCCCGCGACATGCTGCTGGAGGCGCTGCCCAGGGTCGTCGCGAAGGACGCGAACGCGCCGCGCAGCTCCGCGATCGTCTTCGACGTGCACGGACCCGTCGAGTTCCTGCGCACGATCCGGGTCGACATCCAGGGCCGCGGCACGCTGGAGACGGCGCCCGCCCTCGGCCCGGCGGCCACCCTCACCCTCGACTGGGAGACCTACGTCCGCCTGTCCTGCGGCAGGGTGTCCCCGGACGCGGTGGCGGACCGGGTGAAGACGGAGGGCGACCCCGAGCTGACGACGGCCATCCTGCGAAGCCTCAGGGTCACGCCGTAGCGGAACGCGGTGCTGCGGACCTCGCGGGGCGGGGCCGCTTCCTGGACGCCGGGCGCTGAGCGGCGGGGCGCGAAAGGCACGAAGGCGCGCTGGACGCGGGGGCGTGCCGTGGGCGGCGCCCGAGCCGCTTCCTGGACGCCGGGGCGTTGACCGCGGGGCGCGGAACGCGCGCAGGCGCGCTGCCCCCCGAGGCGCGTGCTGCGGGCGGGGCTGGGCCGCTCGCTGACGCGGGAGCGCTGGACGCGGGGGCGCGGAGCGCTGAGTGCGTGCGGCGGGCGGAGCCGGTGTGTGCCTGGGCGACGGGGCGCGATATTCCGGTGACCGGGGTCGCCCGGATCGTTAGCGTGCCCGCATGATCGACGACGACGGCCCGCCCCGGCTCACCCGCCTCACCTTCCACGGACCCCTCTCCGCCGCCCGGGCGACGGCGATGGTGCAACGGCTGGCCGCCAGGCGGCCCCGCACCGTCCTGGACATCGGCTGCGGCTGGGGCGAACTGCTGCTCCGCCTGCTGGAGGCCGTGCCCGGGGCCAAGGGTGTCGGCGTGGACGTCAACGGCGAGGACCTGGCCCGCGGGCGGCGCAACGCCGGGGCGCGCGGGCTCACGGACCGGGTGGAGTTCCGCGAGGAGTCCGCGCTGGGCACCCGACGCGGGCCCGCCGACCTGGTGCTGTGCCTGGGCGCGAGCCAGGCGCTGAGCACGGCCGCGTCCCCGGTCGCGGAGGCGCTGCGCGAGCTGCGGCGGCTGGTGGCCGAGGACGGGCGGGTGGTGCTCGGCGAGGGTTTCTGGGAGCGCCCTCCGGCCCCGCACGAGCTGGCCCGGATGTGGCCGGAGGCGTCCGCGGACGATCACTGCGACCTCGGCGCCCTGCTCGACCTCGCCGTCGAGGCGGGCTTCCGGCCCGAGTGGACGGAGACCGCGAGCCGGGAGGAGTGGGAGGAGTTCGAGTCCGCGTACCAGGCGGACGCCGAGGTGTGGCTCGCCGGGCACACCGGCCATCCCTCGGCCGCCGCGGTCCGCGACCGCCTCGACCGGCACCGGGCCCAGTGGATGGCCTACCGGGGCGTACTCGGCCTCGCCTACCTCACGCTGGTCCCGGTGGCCCGCTGACGCGCCCGCGGGAGGCCTCCGCGCGCCTCGTCGAACCGAATGCCCGGCGGGCGCCCGCTGGGGGCCCGCCGGGCATCCGCGGTTCACGGGGGCACGTGGGCCGGGTCACGCGGGCACGTGGACCGTTTCCACCCGGCTCGCCACCAGGCGCTCCCGCTCCCGGCGGGCGGCCCGGCCGCGCAGGCGGAGGATCTGGCTGACGCCGAGGGCCTGCAGGACGAAGACCGCGGAGAAGGCCACCGTGTAGTCGTCGCCGGTCGCGTCCAGCAGCACACCGACCGCGAACAGCGTCGTCATCGAGGCGATGAAACCGCCCATGTTGGTGATGCCGGAGGCGGTGCCCTGTCGCTCGGGCGGGTTGGCCGGGCGCGCGAAGTCGAAGCCGAGCATCGAGGCGGGGCCGCACGCGCCGAGCACCGCGCACAGCACCACCAGCAGCCACATCGGCGCATGCTCGGCCGGGTAGGCGAGCGTCACCGCCCACATCAGCGCGGTCGCGGCCACCGTGCCCAGCGCCAGCGGCAGCCGGGCCGCGTGGTGCCGGGCCACGATCTGGCCGTAGACCAGGCCGATCACCATGTTGGACAGCACGACCAGGGTGAGCAGCTCACCGGCCGTGGCCCGGCTGAGGCCCTGCGCCTGGACCAGGAACGGCAGGCCCCACAGCAGCAGGAAGACCATCGCCGGGAACTGGGTGGTGAAGTGCACCCACATGCCCAGCCGGGTGCCGGGCTCCCGCCAGGACGCGGCGATCTGCCGGCGGACGTAGCCGGCGCCCTGGTGCGGAGAGGGCGCGGGCTCGTACCCCTCGGGGTGGTCCTTCAGGAACAGCAGCGCCAGGACGAGGACGACCGCACCGGCCAGCGCGCTGCCCGCGAACGCGGCGGTCCAGCCGATGCCGTGCAGCAGCCGCGCGATGACCAGCGTGGAGACCAGGTTGCCGGCCATGCCCACCAGGCCCGCGAGCTGGGCGACCAGCGGTCCGCGCCGGGCGGGGAACCAGCGGGTGCCGAGGCGCAGCACGCTGATGAAGGTCAGCGCGTCACCGCAGCCGAGCAGCGCGCGCGAGGCCAGCGCCATGCCGTACGAGGGCGAGAAGGCGAAGCCGAGCTGGCCCAGGGTGAACAGCACCGCGCCGAGACTCAGCACCTTCTTGGTGCCGAGCCGGTCGACCAGCAGCCCGACGGGTATCTGCATGCCGGCGTAGACCAGCAGCTGGAGGATCGAGAAGGTCGACAGCGCAGAGGCGCCCACGTGGAAGCGTTCGACCGCGTCCAGGCCGGCCACGCCCAGGGAGGTGCGGAAGATGACGGCGACGAAGTAGACCGAGACGCCGATCGACCACATCGCGACGGCGCGACGACCGCCCGGGGGGTCACCCGGCAGGGTGGCGCTGTTCATCGCACCTCACCCCGCGCGAGGTGCGAGAACCAGCTCACGTGCCGGTGCACGACCCCGACGGCCGCTTCCGCGTCACCGGAGCCCAGGGCCCGCAGGATCTCCTCGTGCTCGGCGAGCGTCTTGGCGATCCGGTCCGGGTGCGAGTGCATGACGGCGACCCCCATCCGCAGCTGCCGGTCGCGCAGCTGGTCGTACAGCCGCGAGAGGATCTCGTTGCCGCCGCTGCGCACGATCTCGGCGTGGAAGCACCGGTCGGTCACCGCGGCCGCGGCGAAGTCGCCGGCGGCGGCCTGCGTCTTCTGCTTCTCCAGCAGCTCCGCGAGCCGCTCCAGCAGCCCCGGCGGCGCGGGCACGGCCTTGCGCGCCGCGTGCTCCTCCACCAGCAGCCGGGTCTCGACGACGTCGGCGATCTCCTGCGCCGACACCGGCAGGACCAGCGCGCCCTTCTTGGGGTAGAGCCTGATCAGGCCCTCCATCTCCAGCCGCAGCAGCGCCTCCCGCACCGGTGTGCGCGAAACGCCCACGGCATCCGCCAGCTCACCCTCGGTGAGCAGCGTCCCGCCCTCGTAGCGGCGGTCGAGCACGCCTTGCTTGACGTGCGTGTAGACACGGTCGGCGGCGGGTGGTTGCTTCACGGGCGTTGCCATGCCCACAGGATAGATACAACACGTACGCAACACGGATCGCGTCCACCATGCGGACGTGCCGGAAATCGCCCCCAGCGGCCGCACAACCTTCTGTGCTATTTACGTGTCACACTCGTGCGGCCCCACTCGCTCGCCACCTCAACTCGGCCGCATATCAGGGGCATTCCAGACAATCGGGGTACTTCACTTTGATTACCGGCATCAAGGGCACCCGCCGTATCCGCCGAGCAACCGCCGTCGCTGTGACGTCCGGCGCGCTGCTCGCCACCGGGGCTCTCACCGCGGCACCCGCGCAGGCCGTCACCACGCCCTCGATCGTGGCCAAGGGCGGCTACGTGATGAACAACGCGAACGCCAAGTCGCTGTACACCAAGGCAGCCGACACCAAGCGATCCACGGGCTCCACCACCAAGATCATGACCGCCAAGGTCGTGCTCGCCCAGTCGAACCTCAATCTGGACGCCAAGGTGACGATCCAGAAGGAGTACAGCGACTACGTCGTCAGGAACAACGCCTCGCAGGCGCACCTGATCGTCGGCGACAAGGTCACCGTCCGCCAGCTCCTGTACGGCCTGATGCTGCCGTCCGGCTGCGACGCCGCCTACGCACTCGCGGACAAGTTCGGCACCGGCTCGACGCGTGCCAAGCGCGTGGCGTCGTTCATCTCCAAGATGAACTCCACCGCCAGGAGCCTCGGCATGACGAACACGCACTTCGACTCGTTCGACGGCATCGGCAACGGCTCCAACTACTCGACCCCGCGCGACCTGACCAAGCTGGCCAGCAGCGCGCTGAAGAGCTCCACGTTCCGCACGGTCGTCAAGACCAAGCACTACACGGCCAAGACGATCACCAAGACCGGCAGCACCCGCACGATGAAGACGTGGGACAACACCAACGGTCTGCTCAGCAGCTACAGCGGCACCATCGGTGTGAAGACCGGCTCCGGCCCTGAGGCCAAGTACTGCCTGGTCTTCGCCGCGACCCGGAACGGCAAGACGGTCGTCGGCACCGTCCTCGCCTCCACCTCGATCGCCCAGCGCGAGTCGGACGCGAAGAAGCTCCTCAACTACGGCTTCGCCAAGCTCGGCTGACGACAGCCCGGCCACCGGGGCCCGTCGCACCACGTGCGGCGGGCCCTTCGCCGTACGGGCCCCTGCCGGCACGGGCGTCCCTACGGGAGCCGGTCGTAGGTGCGGTAGGTGTACGAGGCGTCGTAGGACAGCAGGTTCCCGGTGGCCGCCGGCAGGCCGAGGCGTCTGCCGAGGGGACCCGTCAGCGGTCCGCAGTGCTCGGGTGCGGGGGCCGTGAAGGTGTCGTCGTACGCGGAGAACTCGATCACGGGCGGGTCCTCGGACACGTGCCGCGAGGGCCCCGACCGCTTCACCTGGAAGTCGACCGGCGCGCTCGCGCCGATCGCGCAGTCCCGCGGCAGCAGGGGGCTCAGCAGCCGGAAGCGCAGGCTGAGTCGTCGGGTGTAGAAGTCCGACCGCCCGCCGTACTCCGGCCGTATCGCCAGGCCCAGAGCCGGGGCGTGGCCGCCCGCCGGCGTGCCGGTCAGGCCACCCGGCACCGCGGTCGGCGCGCTGTGCAGCGCGCCCCACACCTGCCCGTCGGCGCCGTCCGGCAGGGGCCCCTCGGCGTGCGTCATGGTGATCGGAGCGAGCGTCGTGGTGATCTCGCCCATGGTCAGCTTCGGTGTGGCCGTGTGCACCTCGCACCTCCAGCGCGCGGGGTCCACGCCCTCGGGAAGAGCCGGGCAGTCGCCGAACCCCGTGGCGGCCCGGGCGCCGGCGGCGGGCGCGGAGTAGGCGGCGCCCGCTGCCCAGACACCGGCCACGCCCGCCAGGAGAGCGGCGGCGGCGACGGGGGTGGCGAGGCGGCGGACGAGAGAGGTACCGCGGCGAGCGGCAGTGGTTTCCGACATGCCCCCAGCGTGCCGCCCGCGCCCCACCGGCCACATCGGTGACTCCCCCGGCCCGACCCGGAGGCGTCCCTGAGGGCGCGTCAGGGCGCGGGTGACGGCGTCGAAATGACCCTCCGCGGTGCCGAAAACCCTTTGTGGCCGCGGCACACCGCCACCTAGTGTCGGCCCATCGACGTGTAGCTCAGCAGCAGAGCACCGGGCTCTACTCCCGGAGGGCGCGGGGGCGGAACCCGCCACGTCGGCCATCGACGTGTAGCTCAGCAGCAGAGCACCGGGCTCGGGACCCGGAGGGCGCGGGGGCGGGACCCGCCACGTCGGCTATGAACGACGACGCTGAGCAGCAGCACCTCGCCCAGGCGAACCCCGGATACGCGGCCGGTCAGCTTGCCGCCGCCTTCCGTACGGCCGCCGCCCACCCGGACCCGGAGACCCGCCGACGCGGCGCGGAACGCGGGCGCAGGTGGCGCGCCGTGCTGGACGGAATGGCGAACGGCCTGCTGACGATCGGTTCCCGCACGCCCGTCGCCGGACTGCCCGCCTGGGTCACGCCCGAGGTGGTCCGGGGCGGCTTCGCCACCGGCGAGCCGAGCGCGGGCGGCCCGCTGCTCGACCACGAGATCGCCACCGCGCGTCGCGCCGGCGTGCCCGGGACCCGGCGGGCGCTGTTCGCGCACTTCCTGTCCGAGGACGGGCTCGCCCATCTTCACGCTCTCCTCGACAGCGGCCGCTACGAGGTGACCGTTCCCGAGGAGGCCGCGCTGCTCACGGTGGCCTGGCTGGTCCGGGCCGGAGAGCCGGCGGCAGCGCTCGACCTGGTGGAGGAGCTCGCGCCGTTCGCGGACCGGCTCCGCTTCGCCCCCCGGCCGTCCGGCGTGCCCGCGCCCCGGCACGACGCCGTGCACCGCTCCACCGTCGCCGAGGCCCGCGCGGCGCTCGCCGCCCGCCGTCCCAGCACGGCCGTCGAGACGCAGCGCGAGGCCCTGGCCGTCTGGCACCCCTTCGGTGACGAACTCCTGCTGCACTGGCTGGCGGTGACCGACGAGCGGGGGCGGATACACGTCCCCGGCCCCGACGACCCGTGGCACGCCCGCTCCGCCGCCCTGCTGCGCCGCTACCACGACCTCGCGCGGCGCCACACGCACTGCACCAAGCACCTGCGGCCCAAGGAGAACCTGGGCATCCTGCGCGGCGCGCTGGAGGAGGCCGTCGCCGCAGGGGAGCTCACACCGCGGCGGCTCGGGCTGCTGCGGCACGCCGTCACCTCCATGGTCCGGCGGCGCGGGCGTCCCGGCTCCGCCGAGCACACCGCCCTGCGCCGGCGGCAGGCCGCCCATGCCGCGCTGCCCTCCCACCACGCGCTGGCCGGCGTCGTGCTGGGCCGCCTGTCCGGCCTGCCGCAGGAGGGCGGGGTCGAGGAGGTGGGGCCCGTCCTGGCCCCGGTGAGCGAGCGGGAGGCGGACGAGACGGGTGTGCCCGCGGGCGCGGTCGTCCCGGCCGCCGTGCGCCGGCCCGTCGAGGCCGCGCTCAGCGCGCCCGTCGCCACGCTCGTGGAACGCGGCGTCGTACCGTCGGCGGAGGTCCTGGCCGAGCTGGTCCCCCAGCTCGTCGCCGCCACCACCGCCGAGGCCCATCGCGACCCGGCCCTGCGGTCGCTCGCCGCCGCCCACTACCGCGCGTTCCGCAACCGCCGCTCCCTGCTGCTGTTCGATCTCCAGCGGCAGGTGCGGGTGGAGGAACTGCCGTGGGTGCGGGCGGTCGCCGCACAGCGGGCCGGCTCCGGGGCGGACGAGGCCGCGGCCGGGGCGCTGCGGCAGCTCGGCGGGCTCGCGGTGCGCGCCTTCCCGGGCACGATCCTGCCCAATCCGCTGATCCGCGAGCTGTCCGTGCTGGCCCGCCAGGCCGAGCTGGGCGCGCCCTTCGTGGAGGAACTCGCGGCCGACATCTTCATGGGCACGTTCACCCCGAAGTTCCTCACCGCCGCACGGATCGCGGCCGAACTCCTCGGCGCGGGCTCGCTGTACGAGCGGTACTACGCCATCGACTACGCGGCGGTGCGCAACCTCGCCGTCATCGAGGCCGCCGATGCCGCCCGCCGGTCCGGCCGTGCCCGCACCTCTCCCGGGTTCGCCGAGCTGTGCCGGCGGCGGGCCGCGGAGTTCGCACCGGGTGCGGGGCGCGCCGGCTCCTGGGTCGCGGGGAACGGCACGGTGATCGAGCAGGCGCAGATCCTCACCACCCACAATCTGGCCACGCTGGTCCACCGGGTGGGCATCGATCCCGGCGTCGGCTGGGACGACGTCGCCCTGCGCTGCTTCGACACGGTGTGCCGGCTGACCGGGCGCGTGCACCACAACCCGCGGCCGCTCGGCACCGTCAAGGACACCGCCTACGCCTGGCGGCAGATGATCTTCTACCTGTCGCTGTGCGCGCCGGACCAGCAGAGGTACGTGGTGGCCCGCGTCACCGAGGACTTCGCGCGGCAGCCCTGGCACGTCGCGGGACGGCTCGCCCCCGCCCTCACCGGGCTCCGCCAGGTCCTGGCCGGCGAGCAGGCGGACCAGGGCGCCGGCCGCCGGCTGCTGGGCTGGAGCACCGGCGGCCACTGGTTCCGTGAGGACCCGGCACCCGACCAGGCACCCGGCTCGCACCCGCGCTAGGCGGCACCGACGGCACCGGGTTCGCGCCCTCGGCAGCCGGAGCCGGGGCAGAACGAAGGGGGGTGGTCGCGAGACGAACTCGCGACCACCCCCCTTCGGTGCTCGGGGACCACCCGGGCGACAGCCGTCAGGCCCAGGTCATCAGCCGCTTCGGCTGCTCCAGGATCGCCGCGACGTCCGCCAGCACCTTGGAGCCCAGCTCGCCGTCGACCAGCCGGTGGTCGAAGCTCAGCGCGAGCGTCGTCACCTGGCGCGGCTTCACCTTGCCCTTGTGCACCCACGGCTGGAGCTTGATGGCCCCGACCGCGAGGATCGCGGACTCGCCCGGGTTGAGGATCGGCGTGCCGGTGTCGACGCCGAAGACGCCGACGTTGGTGATGGTGACCGTGCCGCCCTGCATCGCGCCCGGCGAGGTCTTGCCGTCACGTGCCGTCGAGACCAGCTCGCCCAGCGACTCCGCGAGCTGCGGCAGCGTCTTGGCGTGCGCGTCCTTGATGTTCGGCACGATCAGACCGCGCGGGGTGGCGGCCGCGATGCCCAGGTTGACGTAGTGCTTGAGCACGATCTCCTGGTTCGCCTCGTCCCAGGACGCGTTGATGTCCGGGTTGCGCCTGATGGCGACCAGCAGCGCCTTGGCGATCAGGAGCAGCGGGTTCACCCGCAGGCCCTGGAACTCCTTGTCCTGCTTGAGTTCCTCGACCAGCTTCATCGTGCGCGTCACGTCCACCGTCACGAATTCGGTGACGTGGGGCGCGGTGAAGGCGGAGCCGACCATGGCCGCCGCCGTCGCCTTGCGGACGCCCTTGACCGGGATCCGGGTCTCGCGTGCGCCCTCGGAGCCGACGGCTGCGGGCGCGGCGGCCGGGGCCGGGGCGGCGGGGGCCTGCGTGACCGGCGCGGCGGTCTCGGCGGCCTGCGGCGCCGCGGCCGCGTGCACGTCCTCGCGGGTGATGACGCCGTCCGGGCCGGACGGCGTGATCGTGGCGAGGTCCACACCGAGGTCCTTGGCCAGCTTGCGCACCGGCGGCTTGGCCAGCGGGCGGTTCCGCTCGGGGACCGCCGGGGCGCTGTGGCCGTTCAGCTCGGTCTGGACCGCCTGGGCGGCGGCCGGGACGGTGACCTCGGGGCCCTTGCGCGGACGGCGCTTGGTGGAGGTGGTGGCCACGCCGTAGCCGACCAGGACCGGCTGGCGGCCCGTGGGCTCGGGCTCCGGCGCCTCGGGGGCCTCCGGCGCGGCGGCGGTCGTCTCCGGCTGCCCGGCGGTGGCCTCCGGTGCGGCTCCGCCCGAGACGTCCACCGCGATGATGGCCGTGCCCACGTCGACCGTGGTGCCCTCGGGGAAACGCAGCTCGCGGACCACGCCGTCGTAGGGAATGGGGAGTTCGACGGCCGCCTTGGCGGTCTCGACCTCGCACACCACCTGGCCGTCGGTGACCGTGTCACCCGGCTGGACGTACCACTTGAGGATCTCGGCCTCGGTGAGTCCCTCGCCCACGTCGGGCATCTTGAACTCGCGTACGGATGCTTCCGTCATCGTCGTCACGAACCCTCTCCTCAGTACGCCAGGGCACGGTCGACGGCGTCGAGCACCCGGTCCAGACCCGGCAGGTACTCCTCCTCCAGGCGGGCCGGCGGGTACGGGGCGTGGTAGCCGCCGACCCGGAGCACCGGGGCCTCGAGGTGGTAGAAGCACCGCTCGGTGATCCGGGCGGCGATCTCCGCGCCGGAGCCGAAGAACACCGGCGCCTCGTGGACCACGACCAGACGGCGGGTCTTCTCCACCGAGGCCTGGACGGAGTCGAAGTCCAGGGGGCTGACCGAGCGCAGGTCCAGCACCTCCAGGGACTTGCCCTCCTCGGCGGCCGCGGCGGCCACCTCCTGGCACAGTTTCACCATCGGGCCGTACGCGGCCAGGGTCAGATCCGTGCCCTCCCGCACCACCTGCGCCTTGTGCAGCGGGCCGGGGATCGCCTCCGCGTCCACCTCGCCCTTGTCCCAGTAGCGGCGCTTGGGCTCGAAGTAGATCACCGGGTCGTCGCTCTGGATGGCCTGCTGCATCATCCAGTAGGCGTCCGACGCGTTCGACGGGGAGACGACCTTCAGGCCGGCCACGTGCGCGAACAGGGTCTCGGGGGACTCCGAGTGGTGCTCGACCGCGCCGATGCCGCCGCCGTAGGGGATGCGGATGACGACGGGCATCTTGACCTTGCCCAGCGACCGGGCGTGCATCTTCGCGAGCTGCGTGACGATCTGGTCGTAGGCAGGGAAGACGAAGCCGTCGAACTGGATCTCCACCACGGGGCGGTAGCCGCGCAGGGCGAGACCGATCGCGGTGCCGACGATGCCCGACTCGGCGAGCGGGGTGTCGATGACCCGGCTCTCGCCGAAGTCCTTCTGCAGGCCGTCCGTCACCCGGAAGACGCCGCCGAGCTTGCCGACGTCCTCACCCATGACGACGACCTTGGGGTCCGTCTCCAGAGCGCGCCGCAGCGACTCGTTGATCGCCTTGGCGAGAGCCATTTTCTCGGCCATCTCAGTGACCCCCCTCTGCATCCGCGAACGACGCCTGGTAGGCGGCGAACTGGGCTCGCTCCTCGTCGACGAGCGCATGCCCGTCCGCGTACACGTTCTCGAAGATGGCGAAGTGGTCCGGGTCCGGCATGGCGCGGACCGCTTCGCGCACTCGCCTGCCCAACGCCTCGGACTCGGCCTCGAGTTCCGCGAAGAATCCCTCGTCCGCGTGGTTTGAGGCCTCCAGGAACCGGCGAAGGCGCAGGATCGGGTCCTTCGCCTCCCAGGCCAGCCGCTCCTCGTCGCCCCGGTACCGGCTGGGGTCGTCGGAGGTGGTGTGGGCGCCCATGCGGTAGGTGTACGCCTCGACCAGGGTGGGGCCCTCGCCGTCGCGGGCGCGCTCCAGCGCCCACTTGGTGACCGCGAGGCAGGCCAGCACGTCGTTGCCGTCGACGCGCACGCCCGGGAAGCCGAAGCCCTGGGCTCGCTGGTAGAGCGGCACCCGGCTCTGCTTCTCGGTGGGCTCGGAGATGGCCCACTGGTTGTTCTGGCAGAAGAACACCACCGGCGCGTTGTAGACCGCGGAGAAGGTGAACGATTCCGCCACGTCGCCCTGGCTGGAGGCGCCGTCGCCGAAGTAGGCGATGACGGCCGAGTCGGCGCCGTCCTTGGCCACGCCCATCGCGTATCCCGTGGCGTGCAGCGTCTGGGAGCCGATGACGATCGTGTACAGGTGGAAGTTGTTGCCGTTCGGGTCCCAGCCGCCGTTGTTCACGCCGCGGAACATCCCGAGCAGGTTCGTGGGGTCGACCCCGCGGCACCAGGCCACGCCGTGCTCACGGTAGGTCGGGAAGACGTAGTCGTCGTCGCGCAGGGCCCGGCCGGAGCCGATCTGCGCGGCCTCCTGGCCCAGCAGCGAGGCCCACAGGCCCAGCTCGCCCTGGCGCTGCAGCGCTGTGGCCTCGGCGTCGAAACGCCGGGTGAGCACCATGTCGCGGTACAGGCCGCGCAGCTCGTCGGGGGTGATCCCGTCGACGTAGCCGTCGTACTCGGCGTTCTTGACCCGCTTGCCCTCGGGCGTCAGGAGCTGCACCAGCTCCGGGTCGGCGCTCTTCTGGGTGGTGCGGGTGGTGCGCTTGGTGCCGGTGGTGCCGGCTTTGCCTGCGGCGCTGCGTCGCGGCTTGCGCGCGGCACTGCTGTCCACGGTCACGTGTGCTCCTCCGTCGTTCCGGCCCCCGGGGTTGCCGGTAGGCCAGTGCGGCTCACCTGCTTCTCGACCACCGGGCACGGGGTGGGTGCCACTCGGCCGGGAACAGGCGTGACAGGTGCCCCGGCGAGCGCCCTGCGACTTTTACGTTACCCAGTGCTCCACATATCTGTGAAACCCCTCCTGACCTGCGTTTTTGCTTGGATTTCCAAGTAAATCCGCAGGAGGCGGAAGGTCGCTGGTCACAGCCTTGCAGGAGGCCGGAGCAACGGCACGTTATCCCGGCGACCCCGGACACGGGAAGAGTCGACTTGTGACTCGCACCTCGTGGACGAAAGGCGAGAATTCCGGACATGACCGTTGAGCGGTCTCAGAATGCGAGACGCGGACCTGGACATCCGGTGGCGCGGTCCACCCCTGCACACCCCGTGACCGAATGCGATCACCGATGACTGGCCGTGACAAGCCGCAGCTCACGGGTTCTTTTCCTGCCCTAGCATCTGGCGCGTGCCGCGCTCATGTGTACCACCCCCTGTACCGCACGCGCCCCCTCTGGGCCGTCTTCTGCGCCTCTACGCCGCCGGTACGGCCCTCGCCTGCGAACCCGTCGACGAGGGCCTGCTGAACCGGGGCTACCGGGTGCGCACCACCCGCGGCCGCTACTTCCTCAAGCACCACTTCGATCCGGACACCGCCGACCCGGCCGCCATCGAACGCCGCCACCGGGCCACCCAGCGGCTGGCCGACCTCGGCGTCCCCGTGGCCCAGCCGCTCGAGCACCGCGAGGGCCGCACGGTCGCCGTCGTGGGCGGCCACGCGTACGCCCTGCACCCCTGGATCGACGGACGGCACCGCCACGGCGGCCAGCTCACCCGTTCCGAGAGCGCACGCCTGGGGGCGCTCCTGGGGGCCGTGCACGCCTGCCTGGAGCGGGTGATGCCGCCCAAGGGGCGCACCCGTCCGGCGACCGGCCCGCATCCGGTCGAGAGCGCCGACCCGTCCGACACCTTCGCCCTGATCGACGAACTGCTCGGCCGGGTACGCCGCCACCGCCCCGCCGACGCGTTCGACGAGCTCGCCCGCCACCGGCTCCTGGAACGCCGCGCCCTGCTGGAGCAGCACGCCGGCCGGCGCCCGCCGCGCGGCGGCCCGGTCGGCTGGGTGCACGGCGACTTCCACCCCTTCAACCTGCTCTACACGGACGAAGGACCGGCCGCCATCGTCGACTGGGACCGGCTGGGCGTGCAGCCCCGCGCCGAGGAGGCCGTACGCGCCGCCGCGATCTTCTTCGTACGGCCCGCGGGCGCGCTCGACCTGCCGAAGGTGCGGGCCTACGCGCGCGCGTACCGGCGGGCGGCCCGCGCCACGCCGTCCGAGCTGGCGGCGGCCGTGCACCGGGTGTGGTGGGAGCGGCTGAACGACTTCTGGATGCTGCGCTGGCACTACGAGCGCGGCGACACCCGCGCGGACTGCCAGTTCCCGGCCGCCTCGGCGCTCGCGGTGTGGTGGACGCGCGAGTACGAGGCGGTGTGCGACGCCTTCGCGGGCTGAGGCCCCTGGAGACGGGACGACGTCACGCGCGCGGGTGAGCCGTGGCCCGCCCGCGCGCGCGGAAGTGGTTCAGCGACAGCGCCTCACGGCGACACCGGGGCCGACGGGGTGACGCCCCCGTCCGAGCCCTCCGTGGCGCCGCCGTCGGTGCCGTCCGTGGTCCCCGCGTCCGTGCCGCCGTCCGTCGGATCCGTCGGCGGCGACTGGGACGGCTCCGGGTCCGACGGCTCCTCGCTCGGGTCGTCGGTGGCCGGCTGCGAGGGCGTGTACGACGGGGTGTACGACGGGGTCCCCCAGTTGGAGCCGCTGCCGTTGTCCGTCCCGTTGTCGGTGGACGGGTCCGAGGGCTGGTCCGTGTTGTCGTCGGACGGCGACTCGGAGGCCGTCTCGTCCTTCGTGGTCTTGGAGTGGGTCGGCGTCGGAGTGGTCCCGCCGCCGCTGCCGTCGTTGTTGTGGTTGAGCGCCAGCGCGACTCCGGCCGCGATGGCGATCACGGCGAGCACGGCGAGGATCCACAGCTTGCCGCGGCCGCTGCCCCGGTTGCCGTGCCCCTCGAAGCCGCCCTCGTCCCCGCTCCCGTACCCGCCGGGCAGGATCGGCTGCGGAATCTGCGCGGTGCCGGCGCCGAAGTCGCCGGGGTGCTGCATCACGGCCGTACCCGCGAATCCGGCCGCCGCGGCGTTCCGGCCGTCGTGCGCGGCCACCGGCCCGGTGTTCCAGGTCCCGGTGTGGCCGCCCTGCTCGTACAGCATCTGCAGGCTGTACTGGATCAGGCCGCGCATCTCCTCGGCGGTCTGGAACCGGTCGTCGGGCTCCTTGGCGAGCGAACGCATGACCAGGCCGTCCAGCTCCGGCGGGCAGGCGTCCGAGGCCTCCGAGGGCGGGGTGGGGATGTCCTGGACGTGCTGGTAGACCACCGACAGCGGGGTCTCACCGGTGAACGGGGGCCGCAGGGAGAGCAGCTCGTACAGCAGGCAGCCGGTCGCGTACAGGTCGGAGCGGTGGTCGACGGCCTTGCCGAGCGCCTGCTCGGGCGAGAGGTACTGCGGGGTGCCCATCACCATGCCGGTCTGCGTCATCGTCGTCGACGCGCCGTGCAGCGCGCGGGCGATGCCGAAGTCCATCACCTTCACGGCGCCGTTGTCGGTGATGATGACGTTGGCCGGCTTGATGTCGCGGTGCACGATGCCGTGCTGATGCGAGTAGGCGAGCGCCTCCAGCACCCCGGACACGATGATCAGGGCCTGCTCGGGACCCGGCGCCTCGGCGTTGAGCAGCAGGTCGCGGATGGTGCGGCCCTCGACCAGCTCCATCACGATGTACGGCACCGACTGGCCGCCCACGACGTCCTCGCCGGAGTCGTACACGGCGACGATCGCGTGGTGGTTCAGCCCGGCGACCGACTGGGCCTCGCGCGTGAAGCGGGCCTTGGAGACCGGGTCCTCGGCCAGGTCGGCGCGGAGCAGCTTGACCGCGACGGTACGGCCGAGCCGGACGTCCTCGGCCGCGAAGACCTCGGCCATGCCGCCCCGGCCCAGCCGATGGGTCAGCCGGTACCGGCCGTCGCCGACGAGCCCGCCGTTGCCCCACATCTCGGGCGTCTCTGACATGCCGCCGCCAGTCGCCTCGGGGTCGGACGGGCCCTGGGCGCTGTGCGTCTGTGCCATCGGTCCTCGCCGTCGTTTCTGCCCGCGGTGCGCGCGGTGTTGTTACGGTCTCCGTCGGCCACGCTACAGCCTCCGCGTCCGCCTCCGGTCCGGAACCGGAACCGGAACCGGCCCGAGACGGACCGGTCATGAAACCCCTAGCACGCGCTCTCGTGCAAATTCTGTGCACTGCTCGTACGTCCGCTGTAACGCTTGCGCGACGCTTCTTTCGCGTACGGTCACGGAACGGGCACCGAGCTTGACGTGTCAGTGCCCTCGGGCAGACTTGGCCGGGAATGGGACATTCGATCAAGGCATGTTCGCCCAGCGACGGCGCCGGACGGCCAGTGGGGGACGCGGAGAGATGAGCCAGGACGGCGCACAGGAGCGGTACGCGGGGCGGGCGCTGGCCGGCGGGCGCTACCAGCTGCGCGACCTGCTGGGGCAGGGCGGCATGGCCTCGGTTCACCTGGCCTACGACACCGTGCTCGACCGCCAGGTGGCGATCAAGACCCTGCACTCCGAGCTGGGCCGGGAGCAGGCCTTCCGGGAGCGGTTCCGGCGCGAGGCCCAGTCCGTGGCCAAGCTCACGCACACCAACATCGTCTCCGTCTTCGACACCGGCGAGGACGCGCTGGACGGCGCGACGATGCCGTACATCGTCATGGAGTACGTCGAGGGCCGCCCGCTCGGCTCGGTCCTCGAGGAGGACGTCCGGCAGGCCGGCGCGATGCCCGCCGACAAGGCGCTGAAGATCACCGCGGACGTGCTGGCGGCGCTGGAGATCAGCCACGAGATGGGCCTGGTCCACCGCGACATCAAGCCGGGCAACGTGATGATGACCAAGCGCGGCGTGGTCAAGGTCATGGACTTCGGCATCGCCCGCGCCATGCAGTCCGGCGTCACCTCCATGACCCAGACCGGCATGGTCGTCGGCACCCCGCAGTACCTCTCGCCCGAGCAGGCCCTCGGCCGGGGCGTGGACGCCCGCTCCGACCTGTACTCGGTCGGCATCATGCTGTTCCAGCTCGTGACCGGGCGGCTGCCGTTCGACGCGGACTCCCCGCTGGCGATCGCCTACGCGCACGTGCAGGAGACGCCGGTCGCGGCCTCCTCGATCAACCGCGCGCTGCCGCCCGCGGTGGACGCGCTGATCGCCCGCGCGCTGAAGAAGAACCCGAACGAGCGCTTCCCGACCGCGGAGTCCATGCGCGACGAGTGCCTCCGTGTCGCCGCCTCGCTGCACGCCGCGCCGCCCAGCATCGTGCCGGGCGCCGGTCCGACGCAGAGCGGAGCGGGTGTGGGCGCCACGGTGTTCCCGCCCGTCGACCAGACGGCCCCGGCGCCCACCGGCCCGGTGCAGACGCCGTACCAGCCGAACCCGTACGGCACCCCGGCGCCCACCCCGGCGTACGGCTATCCCCAGCAGGGCGGCTACCAGACGCCCGCGGCGTACGGGCAGCAGACCCCCTCGACCCCGCCGCCGTACAACATCACGCCCCAGACGGCCGTGCAGTCCTCCGGCGGGGGCGACGGCAAGAGCAACAAGCCGGTGATCATCGGCTCCATCGTGGTGTCCCTCGTCGCGGTCGTCGGCCTGATCGTCGCGCTGACCGTGAACGGCGGCGGCACCGACGACAAGGGCGGCAACGACCCCACCGCCTCCGCGTCGGCCCACGGGGCGGGCTACCGGGGACCGGACACGTCGCGGACGGTCAAGGAGACCGACTGCACGGAGCCGGAGGAGTCGTACAACGACGAGAAGAAGATCGAGCTCCCGGACTTCCGGTTCAAGAACATCGACTCCGTGAAGTCGTGCTTCCAGGCCGCCGGCTGGCAGTACAAGATCAAGAAAGAGGACAACAACACCTGGGGCGACGGCACCGTCCTCGACCAGTTCCCCTCCCAGGGGACCAACCTCGATCCCAAGAACATGCCGGAGATCGAGCTGAGCGTCTCGACGGGCTATCCCGCGCAGTGACGCGGGCGCCCGCCCGGTGACCGCGCAGGCGCCCCAGGCCTGACCGGTGCCATGCGTAAGGGCCCGGCGGAACACCGCCGGGCCCTGCTGTCCCTCCTGGCCGCTCGGACCGCCCGGCGGCCCTACAGGTAGGGGCCGCCCGAACGGCCGCCCGTGCGCGGGTCGTCACCGCCCTCGTGACCGCCCACACCCGGCGGCAGCGCCCGGCGCATCTGCTCGAGCTGTGCGCGCGCCGCCATCTGCTGGGCGAACAGCGTGGTCTGGATGCCGTGGAACAGGCCCTCCAGCCAGCCCACCAACTGGGCCTGCGCGATACGCAGTTCCGCGTCGCTCGGGGTCGTGTCGTCGGTGAACGGCAGCGACAGCCGTTCCAGCTCCTCCACCAGCTCCGGCGCCAGACCGTCCTCCAGCTCCTTCACCGAGCTGCGGTGGATGTCCTTGAGCCGGGCCCGGCTGGCCTCGTCGAGGGGAGCGACCCGGACCTCTTCGAGCAGCTGCTTGATCATGCTGCCGATCCGCATCACCTTGGCCGGCTGTTCGACCTGGTCCGTCACCGGCGTCTCACGGGAGTCCTCGTCCCCGCCGCCGATCGCCATGCCGTCCTGGCCCACGACCAGGATCTGGGGATTTTCCGGCGACCGTTCGTTCCTCGGCATCTCCATGCCGCCATTGTCTCGCACGCCCTCACCTCATCACCGTGCTGCCCCCTCATGGGGCAGATCCACCCTTTAGCTCCGACGGCGCAATCCGGAATGCCCGCTATGCCCCACGATGTGAGGCTGTCTTGCGTCGAAGTTCGACGACTGGGCTCCGGGAGGTCACCGAAGTGACTTCATGGCTGCGTCTCACGCTCCGCCTCGTACCACTGCTGCTCGCCCTCGTGGCGGCGGTGCCGGTGTACGGCGCCGCCCCCGCGTACGGCGCGCAGGCGGCGCCACCGGACCCACCCGCGCCCGCGGCGGCGATCACCTCACCGGTCACCCCGGCCGCTCTGGCCTCCGCCTCGCCGGCCGCTTCGCACTCGGCGTCCCGCCCCCACGGCCACTCCGATCCGGCCGCCGAGCCGTCCCGGGCCGGGAGCAGGGCGGGCGAGGGCCGGATGCGCCCCGGCCGCCCGGACGGGCCGGTCGCCGAGGAGGAGGGCGACGACGGCTCCGGGACGGTGACCGGGGCTCCCGACCCCTTCGATCCGCAGGAGCCGGAGACCGCCGACATCCCGGCCGGCACCCCGACGGCGTCCGCGCCGCCCGAGGAGGCCGGGCTGGACCCCGCCCGGCCCCCTCGGCAGACCGCGGACCAGAACGTCCGCCGGGCCGCCGCCCCCGCCGAGCCGACGCTGAAGATCCTGCCGCTGGGGACCGGACTGGTCCTCGTCGGTCTCGGACTGGGGCTGGCGTTCCTGGGTCTGCGGATCCGCCGTAGCTGACCGGCTCGACCGGTCGGACCGCGAGCCGGTGGCGGGGGCGGCCGTACGGTTACGGCGCGACCAGCAGCACCTTGCCGATGTGGCCGCTCTCCTCCACCACCCGGTGCGCCTCGGCCGCATCCGGCATCGGCAGCTCGCGGTCCACGACCGGACGGATGTGCCCCTCGCTCAACAGCGGCCACACGTGCTCGCGTACGGCGGCCACGATCGCGGCCTTCTCGCTCAGCGGGCGGGCCCGCAGCGAGGTCGCGCTGATCGCGGCCCGCTTGCTCAGCAACGTACCGATGTTCAGCTCGCCCTTGACCCCGCCCTGCAGGCCGATGATCGCGAGCCGGCCGTTGACGGCGAGGGCCTGGACGTTGCGGTTCAGGTACTTGGCGCCCATGTTGTCGAGGATGACATCGGCGCCCGCACCGTCCGTGGCCTGCTTGATCTCGGCCACGAAGTCCTGCTCGCGGTAGTTGATCAGGACGTCCGCGCCCAGCCCGGCACAGTAGTCCAGCTTCTCCTTCGTGCCGGCGGTCACCGCCACCCTGGCCCCGACGGCCTTGGCCAGCTGGACGGCCATGGTGCCGATACCGCTGGAACCGCCGTGGACCAGCAGGGTCTCGGCCGGACGCAGATGGGCGACCATGAAGACGTTGGACCAGACGGTGCAGACCACCTCGGGCAGCGCGGCCGCCTGCCTCAGTTCGACGCCCTCGGGCACGGGCAGCAGCTGCCCGGCGGGCACGGCGACCTTCTGTGCGTATCCGCCGCCCGCGAGCAGCGCGCAGACCTCGTCGCCCACGGCCCAGCCGGAGACCCCGGGGCCGAGCGCGGCGATCCTTCCGGAGCACTCCAGGCCGGGATACGGGGACGCGCCCGGCGGCGGGTCGTAGAAGCCCTGCCGTTGCATGATGTCGGCACGGTTGACGGCGCTGGCCACCACCTCGACCAGAACTTCGCCCTCGCCGGGCACGGGGTCGGGGACCTCGTCCCACACCAGCGCCTCGGGCCCACCAGGTTCGGGAATCGTGATCGCATGCATGACCGTGACGCTACTCCTCACCGGCGCCAACCCCGGGGCAGGCCCGCTCAGTCGCTCGGCAGCGGACGGTGATGCGGAGTGACGTGGGCGCCCGGGCTCACGCGGACGATGGTGATCAGGCGGTCCGTCAGCTGCAGCGAGCCGATGGACGGATCGTCGTAGCCGAGCACCCGGTGCCCGCGCACCACGCTGACCACGAGGTCGTCCGTCTCACGCGGGCCCTTGCCCACCTCGGCCCGCACCACGGGCCGTTCCATGATGTCGAGACCGCTGCCCTGCTGGATCAGGTCCTCCATCACCATGCCGGCGGCCGGGCTGAGCACGGAGAGGCCGAGCAGCCGGCCGGCCGCACCGGAACTGGTGATGACCGCGTCGGCGCCCGACTGCTTGAGCAGCGGGGCGTTCTCCTCCTCCCGGACCGCGGCCACGATCTTCGCGCTCCGGTTGAGCTGCCTGGCGGTCAGGGTGACCAGCACGGCGGTGTCGTCGCGCTGCGGGGCGACGATGATCTGCCGCGCCTTGTGCACCTCGGCCCGCCTGAGCACATCACTGCGGGTGGCGTCGCCTATGACGCCCGCGTAGCCCTCGGCCGTCGCGGCGTCGACCGCCTTGGAACTGGGGTCGACCACGACCACCTGCTCTGCCCTCAGGCCGGTGGCGCAGACGGTCTGGATGGCCGACCGCCCCTTGGTGCCGTAGCCGATGACGACGGTGTGGTCGCGCAAGGTGGACCTCCAGCGGTTCAGGCGCCATTCCTCCCGGGTGCGTTCGGTGAGGACCTCCAGCGTGGTGCCGACCAGGATGATCAGGAACAGCACCCGCAGGGGCGTGATGACGAAGATGTTGGTGAGCCGGGCGCTGTCGCTGACCGGGGTGATGTCGCCGTATCCGGTGGTCGAGAGGGTGACGGTCGCGTAGTAGAACGCGTCCAGCAGGTCAACGGGACCGTCGGAGTTGTCGTGGTAGCCGTCGCGGTCCGCGTAGACGACGAGCGCCGTGGCGACCAGCACCAACAGGGCCATGAGCAGCCGTTTGGCCACCTGGCGGATCGGGCGCTCCACCACCGTCCTCGGGAGCTGTACCCGCTGGGCCACCAGGTGCTCGTCCGCACGGCGGGCGATGGCGTCATGACCCGGAAGTTTCACGTGAAACACACCCCGATTCCGGCCGCCGCCCACGGCAGGTCCAGCAGCTCCGTCTCCTCCCCCTGCTGTGCTCCGCCCGGCGGCACGACCGCCATCGCGTCGGCGGCGGCGATCCCGCGCAGCATGGCCGGGCCGTTGTAGTGCAGCGGCAGGGCACGGTCGCCGCGCAGCACCACGGGGACCAGCCGGGTGTCGTACGGATGCCCGTGCACCGCCTCGGCGAGAGCCAGCGTGTACGGCTCCGGGGCTGGGCGGGCGGCGAGAGTGCGCAGCAGCGGCTCGGCGAGCGTGAGCAGGCCGGAGACGGCCGCGAGAGGGTTGCCGGGCAGACCGACGAGGTGCTGGTTCTCCTTGGTGCGGGCCAGCAGCATGGGGTGGCCGGGACGCACCTTCACGCCGTCGACGAGGAGTTCGGCGCCCATGCGCTCCAGGGTGGGGTGGACATGGTCGACGGGACCGGCGGCGGTGCCGCCGGTGGTGACGACGAGATCGGCCCGGGAGCCGGTGAGCGCCTTGTGCAGGACCTTGGCGTCGTCTCCCAGCCGGCGTACGCCGATGACATCGGCGCCCATCGCGCGCAGCCAGGGCGGCAGCATGGGGCCGAGGGCGTCCCGGATCAGTCCGTCGTGCGGGCGCCCCTCGGTGAGCAACTCGTCTCCCAGGACGAGCACTTCGACGCGGGGGCGGGCGACCGCGGTGACGGTGTCGTACCCCGCGGCCGCCGCGAGGCCCAGCACTGCGGGGGTGACGAGGGTGCCGACCGGGAGCAGCTGGTCGCCACCGCGGCACTCCTGGCCGCGGGGGCGGATGTCCTGGCCGTGGTTCATCTCACGGGTGGCGTGCAGCCGGTCCTGGGCGTCCGTACGGCCGTGTTCGGTGCGCAGCACGGCGGTGGTGTCGGCCGGGACGCGGGCGCCGGTGGCGATGCGGACCGCCTCGCCGTCGGTGAGCGGCTCGGGCAGCGCGTGGCCGGCGAGCACGCCCTGTGCCCGCACGGCCCAGGGGCCGGGTCCGGCGACCGCCCAGCCGTCCATCGCGGAGGTGTCGAAGGAGGGCAGGTCGGTGAGCGCGTCGAGAGGGGCGGCGAGGACCAGGCCCAGGGCCTCGGCCAGGGGGACGGAGACGGGGGTGCGGCGGCTGCCGGAGCGGGCGGCGCGGGCGGCGATCTCGCGTGCCCGGGGCCAGGCGGTGGCCCGGTGCCGATCGTGGCGCCGCTCGTCGGGGGCGGCGGCGGGCGCGGCGGGGGCACCGGTCTCCTTGGGTTCCCTCACGAGGGCCAGGGCCTCCTCCACGTCGAGGTCGTCACTGTCCTCGGCGGGCGCTCCGGCCCGGGTGCCGGGGGTCATCGCGGGTCCGGGGCGGGGGCGCCACCGGCGCCTTCCTGGCCGCCCCCGCTGTTCTCTTCCTCCCAGCGCAGTGCCAGCGCGGCGGCCTTGCGGGCGGCCTCCGCGACGGCTTCCGGGCCGCCCTCGGCCCGGGCGGCGGCGTAGCCGACGAGGAAGGTGGTCAGCGGCGCGGCCGGCCGGGCCACGCCGTGTGCGGCGTCGCGGGCCAGGTCGAGCAGGAGACCGGTGTCGACGTCCAGGTCGATGCCCAGCTCGTCCTTGACTGCGGAGATCCATTCATCCAACACGTGCCCATGCTCCCTGATGCGTGCCCTGGCGTCGGCGATGTCGTCCCAGGTGTCGCAGTCGAACGACGCGAGCGGGTCCGGGACGCGGGTGAGCTGAAGGGCGCCGGTCAGCCGGCGCAGAGGCAGCCCCGTGAGACCGCCGTGCCCGGCGGCGAGGGCGGCCAGTTCACGGCGCAGCGCGGCGGTGCGGTAGGCCGCCACGAGCGGCTGGTCCCGGCCCTCGGCGTCGGTGAGCATCGCTCCGTCGGCGCCGGTGTCCCGCAGGACCGCCAACAGCCGCTCCAGCGTGGCCGCTTCGAGGAACGGCAGATCGGCGGAGAGGACCGCGGCGTATTCGGCGGTGGTCAGCCGCAGCCCTGCCTCCAGCGCGGCCACGGGGCCGCCGCCGGACGGTTCCTCGCGCGCCCAGCGCACCGGCCGTGCGGTGGGGCGGGCGCCGGCGACGACGACGGTCGTGGCCGCGCCGGCGCAGGCCGTGAGCACCCGGTCGAGCAGCGCCCGGCCGCCGACCCGTACCGCGGGCTTGTCGGCTCCGCCGAGCCGCCGGGCGGCACCGCCGGCCAGCACGACGGCGTCGTACGGCGCGGCGGTCCCGGGTGCGGCGGGGGTGTTCTCGGTCACCCCCCGAGTATGTCCTCTCAGGTCCTCCTCATGGACCGGGCGTGGGTCACATGGTGCGCAGCAGCACCGCCGGCTGCTCCACGCAGTCCGCGACGTACCGCAGGAAGCCGCCCGCCGTGCCGCCGTCGCACACCCGGTGGTCGAAGGTGAGGGAGAGCTGCACGACCTGGCGCACGGCCAGTTCGCCCTCGTGCACCCACGGCTTGGGGACGATCCGGCCCACGCCGAGCATGGCCGCCTCGGGGTGGTTGATGATCGGGGTGGAGCCGTCGACACCGAAGACGCCGTAGTTGTTCAACGTGAAGGTGCCGCCGGTGAGTTCACCCGGGGTGAGCGTGCCGGTCCGGGCGGACTCGGTGAGCCGCGCGAACTCCGCGGTCAGCGACTCGGCGTCGCGCGCGTGGGCGTCCCGCACGACCGGGACGACCAGTCCCCGTTCGGTCTGCGCGGCGAACCCGAGGTGCACCTGCTCGAGCCGGACGACCTCGCGGGCCTCGGTGTCGACGTAGGAGTTCAGCTCCGGGTGCCGGGCGAGGGCGGCGGTGCAGATGCGGGCGAGGAGCGCCAGGAGCGAGATCTTCGGCCCTCCGACGGCGTTCATCGCGGCTCGCGCGCGCATCAGTTCCGTCGCGTCCGCGTCGACCCAGCAGGTGGCGTCGGGGATCTCCCGGCGGCTGCGGGAGAGCTTGTCGGCGACGGCGCCGCGGACGCCCTTGAGGGGAACGCGGATTCCGTCGCGGGCCGGTGCGCCCGGAGAGACCCGGGTGGCGGGCTCCGCCGTCCCGGGTACGGGTGCGGCCTTGGCGCGCAGGGCGTTCTCGACGTCGGCGCGCAGGATCAGCCCCTCGGGCCCCGAACCGGTCAGCTCCCGCAGGTCGAGACCGCCCTCCCGGGCGAGCCGGCGCACCAGCGGGGAGATCACGGGCACCGGGCCCTCGACGGGACCGGAGGCCGACGCGCTCCCGGAAGCGGCCTCGGGCGCGGGGGCGGGGGCGGGGGCGGGCGGTGTCCGAACGGCCTGCTTCGCGTGCCCGTTCGCGCCGGACGCGCGCACCCTGCGCCGCCGGGCCGGGGCCTCGGAGGTGCCGTAGCCGACCAGCACATTGCCCGAGCCGGCCTCCTCGCCGGTCGTCGCGGGGCCTACCGCGACCGTCAGCAGCGGTGCGCCGACGGGCAGTTCGGTCCCCTCCTCGCCGAAGCGCGCGGTGACCACGCCGCCGTAGGGGCAGGGGACCTCGACCATCGCCTTGGCCGTCTCGACCTCCACGACGGGCTGGTCGATGGCGACGACGTCGCCGACCCGCACCAGCCAGCGGACGATCTCCGCCTCGGTGAGACCCTCGCCGAGGTCGGGCAGCTTGAACTCCAGCACCTGTGCCATCAGCCCTCGGCCTCCCACTGCAGGCGGCCCACGGCGTCCAGGATGCGGTCGACACCGGGCAGGTGGTGCCGCTCCAGCATGGGCGGCGGATAGGGGAGGTCGAAGCCGGCCACCCGCAGCACCGGGGCCTCCAGGTGGTGGAAGCAGCGCTCGGTGACCCGGGCCGCGATCTCGCCGCCCGGGCCGCCGAACCCGGTCGACTCGTGCACGACGACGGCGCGTCCGGTGCGCCGCACCGCCGCGCAGACCGTCTCGTCGTCGAAGGGGACCAGGGAACGCAGGTCGAGGACCACGAGGTCCCAGCCCTCGGCCCGGGCGGCCTCGGCGGCCTCCAGGCAGACCGGCACGGACGGGCCGTAGGTGATGAGCGTCGCGCTGGTGCCGGGCCGCCGGACCACCGCACGCCCGATGGGCTCCACCTCCGTGGGCTGCTCGGGGTTCCAGGAGTCCTTCGACCAGTACAGCCGCTTGGGTTCCAGGAACACGACCGGGTCGTCGGAGGCGATGGCCTGGCGCAGCAGCCCGTAGGCGTCGGAGACCGTCGCCGGGGTGACGACGTGCAGGCCGGGAGTGGCCATGTAGTAGGCCTCGGAGGAGTCGCTGTGGTGCTCGACGCCGCCGATGCCGCCGCCGTAGGGCACCCGGACGGTGATCGGCAGGGGCATCCTGCCGCGCGTGCGGTTGCGCATCCGGGAGACATGGCTGATCAACTGCTCGAACGCCGGGTAGGCGAAGGCGTCGAACTGCATCTCCACCACCGGGCGCAGGCCGTACATGGCCATGCCGACGGCGGTGCCGAGGATGCCCGCCTCGGCGAGCGGGGTGTCGGTGCAGCGGTCCTCGCCGAACTCCTTGGCGAGCCCGTCGGTGACCCGGAAGACCCCGCCGAGGGTGCCGACGTCCTCGCCCAGGACGTGCACGCTGGGGTCGGCGGCCATCGCGTCGCGCATGGCGCGGGTGAGGGCCTGCGCCATGGTGGCGGGCTTGACGGCGACGGTGGTCATCGAAGGTCGCCTTCCTGGTCGTCCTGCTCGGCCTCGAGCTCGGCGCGCAGCTGGGCGCGCTGTTCGCGCAGTTGCGTGGTGGTCTCGGCGTAGACGTGGTCGAAGAGGTCCATGGGGTTGAGCTCGGGGTCCTGGTTCATGCGTTCCCGCAGGTCGGCAGCCATCTTCTCGGCGTCCTGCCGAGCGGCCTCGAGGCCGGCGTCGTCGATCAGGCCGCGCGCGGTGAGTTCCCGCTCCAGCAGCTTGACCGGGTCGTGCGCCCGCCAGGCCTCGACCTCCGAGTCACCGCGGTAACGGGTGGCGTCGTCGGCGTTGGTGTGCGCGTCGATGCGGTAGGTCACCGCCTCCACCAGGGTGGGTCCGCCGCCCGCGCGCGCCCGCCGTACGGCGTCGCTGAGGACCTCGTGCACGGCGGCCGCGTCGTTGCCGTCGACCAGCCGGCCCGGCATGCCGTAGCCGACGGCCTTGTGGGCCAGGGAGGGCGCCGCGGTCTGCTTGGCGAGCGGGACGGAGATGGCGAAGCCGTTGTTCTGCACCAGGAACACCACCGGCGCCTGCCAGACGGCGGCGAAGTTCAGGGCCTCGTGGAAGTCGCCCTCGCTGGTGCCGCCGTCGCCGACCATGGCCAGCGCGACCACGTCGTCGCCCTTGAGGCGGGCGGCGTGCGCGAGGCCGACGGCGTGCGGGAGCTGGGTGGCCAGCGGGGTGCTGAGCGGGGCCACCCGGTGGGTCCGGGGGTCGTAGCCGTTGTGCCAGTCGCCGCGCAGCAGCGTGAGCACCTCGACCGGGTCCACGCCCCGGGCGACGACGGCGAGGGTGTCGCGGTAACTGGGGAACAGCCAGTCGCGCTCCTCCAGGGCCAGGGCGGCGGCGACCTCGCAGGCCTCCTGGCCGGTGGTGGAGGGGTAGACGGCGAGGCGCCCCTGCTTGGTCAGCGCGGTGGCCTGGGTGTTGTAGCGGCGGCCGCGCACCAGCTGGGCGTACAGCCGGCGCAGCAGGTCCGGATCGGCCTTCGCGGCCGCCTCGGTGCCGAGGACGCGGTACGGCTCGGCGTCGGGCAGCAGCGGCGCGGGGTCCATGCGGGGCTGCCAGGCGGGCGGCGGCGATGGCCGGTACGCGCCTCGCTGCTCCATGACCGTCATGACGGCACCTCCTCGTGGGAGCGGCTACGGGAGGCGTGTCGGCTGTGACCCGCCTCACCTACCGATTGTTCGGTCGCCGGCACATTTTGGCTACAGGCCCCGGCAGGCTGTGGACAAACGGTTCTCCACAACCTGCAATGAATGCAGGACGTCCACGGCGGTGAAGCGGGGGGACATGGCAGCTGAACAAATGGCCGACGGGCCGCAGGACGGCGCCGTCCCGCCGGCCCGCCCGCTGGACGCGATCGACCAGGACATCCTGAAGATCCTGCAGGCGGACGGCCGCGCCTCCATACGGTCCGTCGCCGAACGCGTCCACGTCTCCCGGGCCAACGCCTACGCCCGCATCAACCGGTTGATCGACGACGGGGTGATCAGGGGGTTCAGCGCCCGGGTGGACCACGAACGGGCGGGTCACGGCACCTCCGCGTACATCACGCTGAAGATCGTCCAGAACACCTGGCGCACGGTCCGCGAACAGCTCAGGCAGCTGCCCGGCGCCTCGCACATCGCCCTGGTGGGCGGCGACTTCGACGTCCTGCTGCTGGTGCACACGCCGGACAACAGGACGCTCCGCGAGCTGGTGCTCACCCGGCTCCAGGCGATCCCGGAGGTGCTCAGCACCCGCACGCTGCTGGTGTTCGAGGAGGAGGACACCGAGCCGGAGGCCTGATCACCGGACGCGCGGGCGGCGGACCCGGGCTCGGAGCCGGAGGCAGGCGGGGGCGTGGCGCCGGGAGCGGCCCGGCGGGCTCGGGCCCGGAGATCAGGCCTGCCGCAGGCCCGAGAAGGCGAGCCGGACCACGGCGTCGGCCACCTCGCGGCCGCTGACGCCCCGGCTGTCGGGCCGGTACCACTCCACGATGGAGTTGATCATTCCGAAGACCAGACGGGTGGCCAGGCGCCCCTCCACGTCGGCGCGTACGTCCCCGTCGGCGGCCGCGGCCTTCAGCAGGGCGGCGACCCGGTGGTCGAAGTCGCGGCGCCGCTCCAGCGCCCAGCGCTCGGTCTCGGTGTTGCCGCGCACCCGCAGCAGCAGCGTCACGTACGGCAGCTCCGATATGAGCACCTCGACCATGCGCCGCACCACGTGCTCCAGCCGGTCGGCGGACCGCCCCACGCGCGCGGGCTCCTCCTCGAGGATCCCGAACAGTCCGTCCAGCGCCCTGCTGACGGCCCGCCGCAGCAGCTCCTCCTTGCCGCTGACGTGGTGGTAGATCGACGACTTGGAGATGCCGGCGGCCCGGGACAGGTGCTCCATGGAGGTGCCGTCGTAACCGCGCTCGTTGAAGACCTGCACGGCGACCGAGAGCAGCGTCTCGGGGGTGTACGTGTCGCGCTTGGCGGTGGTCATGGGGTGCCCTCCCGCTTGTCGGTGGCGTACGCGTGACGGTAGAGCGCGAGGGACGGCGCGTAACGGCCGGAGGGGTCGCGCAGGTGCAGGTCGTCCAGGAGGTCGTAGGCCCAGCCGCGGCCGAGCCTGCGGCTCCACTCGAAGGGGCCCAGCGGGTAGTTGACGCCCAGGCGCATCGCCGTGTCGATGTCCTCCTCGGTGGCCACGCCCTTGGCGACGGCGTCGTGGGCGAGGTCCACGATCCGGGCGACCGTACGGGCGACGATCATGCCGGGGACGTCGCCGATGACGCTGACGTCCTTGCCGAGCGCCTGGAAGAGGCCGGTGGCCTCGGCCAGGGTCGCCGGCGAGGTGTCCTGGGAGGCGGACAGGGCGATGCGGGTGGCCCGGCGGTAGTCGAGGGCGAGGTCGAAGTAGACGACGTCGCGGAACTCCACGGAGGTCTGGCCGTCGGCGAGCACCAGCTGGCCGCCGCTCGGCAGCACCAGGCGGGTGCCGTGGTCCTCGTCCTCCTCGCGGACCTGGATGCCCGCCTCGCGGATCATGGTGAGCAGCTCGGCAGCGGGGCCGAGTCCGCCCTCCGCGGTGACGTGGGCGGGCGGCTGCCGCTTCTCGGCGGTGTGCGGCTCGGGGCGCTCGGCGCCCTCGGCGTAGTCGTACCAGCCGTGCCCCGCCTTGCGGCCGAGGCGGCCGGACTCCACCAGGCGGCGCTGGGCGAGGGAGGGCGCGAAGCGGACGTCCTGGAAGAAGGACTGCCACACCGAGTGGGTGACGGACTCGTTGACGTCCTGCCCGATCAGGTCGGTCAGCTCGAACGCGCCCATCCGGAAGCCGCCGCTCTCACGCAGGACGGCGTCGATGGTGGCGGGGTCGGCCGCCTGGGCCTCGTACACCGCGAACGCCTCGGCGTAGAACGGCCGGGCGATGCGGTTGACGATGAAACCGGGGGTGTCCGCGCACGCCACCGGGATCTTGCCCCAGGCACGCGCGGTCTCGTACGCGCGCGTGGCCGACGTGACGTCGGTGGCGAACCCGGAGACGACCTCGACCAGCGGCAGCAGCGGGGCCGGGTTGAAGAAGTGCAGGCCCAGGAAACGGCCCGGGTTGCGCAGGGCGCCGCCGATGGCCGTCACCGACAGGGAGGAGGTGTTGGTGGCGAGCAGGCAGTCCTCGGAGACGATGTCCTCCAGCTCGCCGAAGAGCCGCTGCTTGACCTCCAGCCGCTCCAGGACCGCCTCCACGACCAGCGCGCAGTCGGCCAGCTCGGCAAGGCTCTCGGCTGGGGTCAGCCGGGCACGGGCCGCGTCCCGCTCGGCGGCGGTGAGCCGGTCCTTCTCCACGAGCCGGTCGAGGCGGGCGCCGATCGCGTCGGCCGCCTCCCGGGCCCGCCCGGGCAGGGCGTCGTGGAGCCGCACGGGGTGGCCGGCCACCAGCGCGACCTGGGCGATGCCCTGGCCCATGGTGCCGGTGCCGACGACGGCCACGGGGCTGCTGAGGTCGAGTGCTGTCATGTGCGCGATCCTCCCGCACGGGGTTGTCCACAGATGCGGCAGGCCCCCTTGTCCCGACCGATCGTTCGGTTACTCTAGCCCTGTCCGCCCGTTCCTGCCTCTGTTTCCGCCCAGGTCATGAACTCGAGGAAGAGTTCCTGAGACGAGGAGTTGGTCCCGCATGGCCGCCGAACTGACCGCGCACGACCTGATCGCCAGGCACCGGCCCACGCTGGACCAGGCCCTGGAAGCGATCCGCACGCGCGCGTACTGGTCCCCGCACCCCGAGCACCCCAAGGCGTACGGGGAGCAGGGCAGCCTGGACGCGGCGGCCGGCAAGGCCGCCTTCGACGCCGTCCTCGGCACCCGCATCGACCTCGGCCAGCCCGGCACGGACGACTGGGTCGGCGGCGAGGTCTCGCCCTACGGCATCGAGCTCGGCGTGACCTACCCGCACGCCGACCCCGACGTGCTGCTGCCGGCGATGAAGGCCGGACAGCGCGCCTGGCGCGACGCGGGCGCGGAGACGCGCGCGGTGGTCTGCCTGGAGATCCTCAAGCGGATCAGCGACCGGACGCACGAGTTCGCGCACGCGGTCATGCACACCAGCGGGCAGGCCTTCATGATGGCGCTCCAGGCGGGCGGCCCGCACGCCCAGGACCGCGGCCTGGAAGCGGTGGCGTACGCGTACGTGGAGCAGGTCCGCACCCCCGACGCCGCCGAGTGGACCAAGCCGCAGGGCAAGCGCGACCCGCTCGCGCTGACCAAGCGGTTCACGCCCGTCCCGCGCGGCATCGGCCTGGTCATCGGCTGCAACACCTTCCCGACCTGGAACGGCTACCCGGGTCTGTTCGCCTCGCTGGCCACCGGCAACGCGGTCCTGGTCAAGCCGCACCCGCACGCGGTCCTGCCGCTCGCGCTGACCGTGCGGATCGCGCGGGAGGTGCTCACCGAGGCCGGATTCGACCCGAACCTCGTGGCACTGGCCGCCGAGCGCCCCGGCGAGGGCATCGCCAAGACCCTCGCCACCCGCCCCGAGATCCGCATCATCGACTACACGGGGTCGACGTCCTTCGGCGACTGGCTGGAGGCCAACGCCCGCCAGGCGCAGGTCTACACGGAGAAGGCCGGCGTCAACACGGTCGTCGTGGAGTCCACCGACGACTACAAGGGCATGCTCTCCAACCTGGCCTTCTCGCTGTCCCTGTACAGCGGCCAGATGTGCACGACCCCGCAGAACCTGCTGATCCCGCGGGACGGCATCCGCACCGACCAGGGCCACAAGACCTTCGACGAGGTGACCGCCGACCTCGCCCGCGCCGTCGACGGCCTGCTCGGCGACGACGCCCGGGCGAACGCACTGCTGGGCGCGATCGTCAACCCGGACGTGAAGGCCCGACTGGAGGCGGCCGCCGGCCTCGGCGAGGTCGCCCTGGCCTCCCGGGAGATCACCAACCCGGACTTCCCGGGCGCGGTGGTCCGCACCCCGGTGATCGTCAAGCTGGACGGCGCGCGGAAGTTCTGGGAAGGGACGGAGGACGAGGCCGCCTACATGAGCGAGTGCTTCGGCCCCGTCTCCTTCGCCGTCGCGGTCGACTCGGTGGCCGACGCTGTGGAGCTGCTGCGCCGCACCGTCCGCGAGAAGGGCGCGATGACGGTCGGCGCGTACACCACCGACCCGGAGGCCGAGCGGGCCATTGAGGAGGTCTGCCTGGAGGAGGCCGCCCAGCTGTCGCTCAACCTGACCGGTGGGGTGTACGTCAACCAGACGGCCGCCTTCTCCGACTTCCACGGCTCGGGCGGCAACCCGGCGGCGAACGCGGCCCTCACCGACGGCGCGTTCGTGGCCAACCGCTTCCGGGTGGTGGAGGTCCGCCGCGAGGCCTAGGTCGTGTCCGCAAAGTCGCGTCGTTCGCCCGCAGGGCGGGCGTCGCGGCGTCCGGTGCGTGCTCTCGGCGTGCCGGCCGGATGCCCTCGTACTGGGTGTACTCGGGCTTTCGGCCGGTGCGGCGAGAGTGCGTGCCGGGCGTCGCGACGCAGACGCGACTTTGCGGACACGGCCTAGGACTCCGTGACCACCGGGGGCGCCGTCGCCGCGCCCCCGGTGGCACTCCAGTGGTACAGCGTCATGGCCACACTGGTGGCCAGGTTGTAACTGGAGACCTGCGGGCGCATCGGCAGCGCCAGCAGACGGTCGGCCCGCTCGCGCACCTCCGGCGACAGGCCGCTGCGCTCCGAGCCGAAGGCCAGCACGGCGTCGTCGGGCAGCGTGACGCCCCGGATGTCCTCGCCCTCCGGGTCGAGGGCGAACAGCGGCCCGGCGGGGAGCTCGTCTACGCCGAGCCGCTCCACCGCCGTCGCGAAGTGCAGCCCCGCACCGCCGCGCACCACGGTGGGATGCCAGGGGTCGAGCGTGCCCGTGGTGACCACCCCGGCCGCCCCGAAACCGGCGGCCAGCCGGATCACGGCGCCCGCGTTGCCGAGGTTGCGCGGGTTGTCGAGGACCACGACGGGCGCCGGGCGGGGCGTACGGGCCAGCGAGCGCAGATTGGCCTCCCGGGACGGCCGCACGGCCAGCGCCGCCACCCCGGTGGGATGGGGCCGGGGCATAAGCGAGGCGTACGTCGCCTGGGGCACCTCGGTCAGCAGCTCGTCCAGGGTGTCCCTGACGTCCCCGGCCAGCTCCTCGGCGAGTGCGAGGGCCGCCCGTCGGTCGGTGGTGACCGCCACCGGGACCCGGGCGCCGAAGCGCAGCGCGTGCTTGAGGGCGTGGAAGCCGTCCAGCAGCACGGCGGTACCGGCGCTCGCACGCCAGCCGGCCAGGGGATCGGTCATGCGCTGAACCCTACGCGGCCGGGCGCGGGCTCCTCGGCCGGCGCCGGGTCGCTCTCCCCGGAGGCGCGCGGCCCCGGCAGCACGGTGTCCCCGTCCCGGCCGCGCCGCACCATCCGCTCGCGCGCGCGTGCCGCCCAGCCGCCGATCAGCAGCAGTACGGACGTCGGCAGGAAGACGGCGTCCGCCGTGATCATGGCCAGCGAGAAGAACGGCAGCCCGAGGACGACCGCGATCACCGCGTGCTCGAGCATCATCAGCACCAGCAGGACGTTCTTCACCCGCCGGTTGAACAGCGTGAACGGGAAGGCGACCTGCACCATGACCGTGCCGTAGGTGACGACCATCATGATCGTGCCGCTGGAGGACATCAGGTCGGCCAGGGCCGGCCAGGGCGAGAAGTAGTCCAGGTGGAGCGGGTAGTAGACGGCGGTGCCGTCCTGCCAGCGGGAGCCCTGGATCTTGTACCAGCCGGCCGTCGCGTAGATCAGGCAGGCCTCCGCCATGATCACGAACAGGGCGGCGTTGTGCAGCACGTTGGCGATCACGTCCAGCAGGATCCGCGGCTCCTCGGACCT
Organism: Streptomyces sp. NPDC003720; assembly: GCF_042875075.1. NCBI lineage: Bacteria > Bacillati > Actinomycetota > Actinomycetes > Kitasatosporales > Streptomycetaceae > Streptomyces > Streptomyces sp. NPDC003720. The sequence goes on along the minus strand of NZ_JBIANZ010000004.1, from coordinate 271,742 downwards.
CGCCCAACGCCGTACCGCCGCCCACAGGCCGAGCACGGCCCAGACCGTCCACAGCAGCGACGGCACCAGCCAGCCGTTGTCGAACAGCAGGCCCGTCAGCGTCACACCGGCGAGCACCAGGCCCAGCACCGCCCACAGCACCGGCCCCAGCCGGTCGGGGCGGACCCGCTCCCCACGCGCGCGTGCCGCGGCCTCGCGGTGCGCCCGCCGGGCGTCGAGCGACCACACCTGACCGCAGCGGGTGAACACCAGGTAGAAGGCCATCAGATGCAGGACGTTGTCGCCGCCGTCGCCCATGAAGACACTGCGGTTCTGCAGGGACAGCACGCCCACCATGAACAGCACGGAGGCGGTCCGGGTGCGCCAGCCGAGCAGCAGCGCCGCCGTGGCGAGGATCGCCAGCACGTAGAAGATCTCGAACCAGGCGCCCGCGCCGGACCACCTCAGGGCCGTGAAGGCGTGGTTCTCGTCGGTGAGCTGCCGGCCGAGGTCCCAGCCCCAGGGGCCGTCGGGCCCGTACATCTCCCGGCGATGGGGGAACTCACGCAGCAGGAACAGCAGCCAGGTTGCGGAGAAGCCGATGCGGATCACGGCGCTCTGGTACCGGCCGAGCGCCGACTCGGTGACGCGGGCGATGCCCCGCGAGAGCGTCAGGGAAAGACCGTTCACGCCACACCTCCCGCGGCCTCGTCGGCGGTCACGGTCCACCAGGGCAGTACGCGGTAGACGGGCTTGCTGGAGAACCGTTCTCGGCTCCACACGGGCGGCTGCACATTGGTGGTGCGGGATCGGACCTGCACGCGCTGGACCACTCCCTCGCGGCCGATCGCGTCCTCCTTGTTCAGGCGCATCGTCACGATCCGGCGCATGTAGGTCTCGGACAGCGCGCCCCGCAGGCCCACCGGCCGGTTGTCCGTGCCGTGCGTGGCGACGAGGAAGTCCCAGGCGCGGCGCAGCTCGTTCTGCTGGGTGTGGCTCGGCAGCAGGTTGCCGTCGATCGCGGCGCCGTCGCGCGCGGAGAGGTCCCGCCAGCCGGTGGTCCGCAGGTCACCGTCCTTCGTCCGCACCTCGGCGCGGACCTGCACGGCTATGTTCTGCTGCAACGGATTGGGGGCGAACAGCTTCCAGTTCTGCTCGAACTCCGGGTACACCCAGTCCTCGATCGCCTTGCCGTGCTGCTTGGTCACCGTGTTCGCGGGCGCGAGGCTCAGGAACACCATCCCCAGGTGCACGCAGGCGGTGACGGCGACGGCCGCGAGCGCCACCGCCGCTGCGAACTGGTAACGGGGGGAGAGGGCGGCGACGCCGGTACGGGGCGGAGCGGTCGGGGCCACCGCCTGCTCGGCGTCGGCGTCGAGGTCCGGGGCCGCGAGCGGCCGCCCGGCCGGATGCGGGCCGACGGCCGAGGACTCGTCCGCGTCCTTGCCCACGGCCGGCTCGTCGCCCACCGCGTCGTCGGCCGGCTCGCCTTCCCTGCCTTCGGCCGGCTTCGTCTCCATACCTTCGGCAGGCTTCCCCTCCGCGCCTTGGGCAGGTGACTCGTCCGCGGCCGCACCGGTGCCCGAGGGGCCACTGGCCTGCCCGTCGGCGCCCGGCGGCTCGTGGCCGAGTGCGCCGTCGTCCGGGAGACGCGCCCCCTTCGACCCGTCCGGCCCCCGCCGGTCGTGCGAGTCCTCGTCGTACGCGTCCATTCCGCCCCGATCCCCGATTTCCGCCGACGTCGTACGGCCGCCCGCCACAGGCGCCGCATGGTTCACGGGCGCCACCGCTCGGCGCCCGCACGGAACGGTACTCAGCCGCGCCCGCTGGGCGCAGCCCCGGGGAACCATCGGAGGCCGTGGCCATCACCACGTCGTCCGTGCGGGTCCGCCGTGGAACCTGCCCGGGACCGTCCGGCCACCTGCGCGGGGACCTCGCCCGGAAGGGGCACCCGGCGTCGTCCGGCACGTCGTCCACAGGACGTCGGCGGGGTTTTCCACAGCGGTTGACAGCGGCACCGGCCCGGCACACCATTGATTCCGCACGGACCGAACGATCGGTCGGGACAGTGTTCACAGCAGAGCCCGAGGTCAGGGGGACCGCATGGCCACAGCAGCCGCGCACCGCACGGCACGCACAGACGCCGTCGGCGCACCGGACGCCGCCGGAGCACCGGCGGAGTTCCAGCACGCCTTCGACGCGGCCGTGGCCGCCGACGAACGCATCGAGCCCCGCGACTGGATGCCGGACGCCTACCGCGCGACGCTCGTCCGGCAGATCGCCCAGCACGCGCACTCCGAGATCATCGGCATGCAGCCGGAGGCCAACTGGATCACCCGCGCGCCTTCGCTGCGCCGCAAGGCGATCCTCATGGCCAAGGTCCAGGACGAGGCGGGCCACGGTCTGTACCTCTACAGCGCGGCCGAGACCCTCGGCGCCAGCCGTGACGAACTGCTCGACAAGCTGCACAGCGGTCGCCAGAAGTACTCGTCGATCTTCAACTACCCCACCCTGACCTGGGCCGACGTCGGCGCCATCGGCTGGCTGGTGGACGGCGCCGCCATCACCAACCAGGTGCCCCTGTGCCGCTGCTCCTACGGGCCGTACGCCCGCGCGATGGTGCGCGTCTGCAAGGAGGAGTCCTTCCACCAGCGGCAGGGCTACGAACTGCTGCTGGCGCTCAGCAACGGCACCCCCGAGCAGCACGCCATGGCCCAGGACGCGGTGGACCGCTGGTGGTGGCCGTCCCTGATGATGTTCGGCCCGCCGGACGACGCCTCCCAGCACTCGGCCCAGTCCATGGAGTGGAAGATCAAGCGCCACTCCAACGACGAGCTGCGTCAGCGCTTCGTCGACATCTGCGTGCCCCAGGCCGAATCCCTCGGCCTCACCCTCCCCGACCCGGACCTGCGCTGGAACGAGGAGCGGGGACACCACGACTTCGGCGCCATCGACTGGACCGAGTTCTGGGACGTGCTCAAGGGCAACGGCCCCTGCAACGAACAGCGCATCACCCAGCGCAGGCGCGCACACGAAGAGGGCGCGTGGGTGCGCGAGGCGGCCGCGGCGTACGCGGCCAAGCACACCGGCAGCACCGGCGGAACGGGAGAGACACGAGGATGACCGACACCGACTGGCCCCTGTGGGAGGTCTTCGTGCGCTCCCGCCGCGGCCTCTCCCACACCCACGCCGGCAGCCTGCACGCGCCCGACGCCGAGCTGGCCCTGCGCAACGCCCGCGACCTGTACACCCGGCGCGGCGAGGGCGTCTCGATCTGGGTCGTGCCCGCCACCGCGATCACCGCGTCCTCCCCCGACGAGAAGGACCCGTTCTTCGAGCCGGCCGCCGACAAGCCCTACCGGCACCCGACCTTCTACGAGATCCCGGAAGGGGTGAAGCACCTGTGACCGCCACCGTCCCCGCCACCGCCGCGCTCGCCCTCGGCGACGACGCCCTGGTGCTCTCCCACCGCCTGGGGGAGTGGGCCGGGCACGCCCCCGTCCTGGAGGAGGAGGTCGCCCTCGCCAACATCGCCCTCGATCTGCTCGGCCAGGCCCGCGTCCTGCTGTCCATGGCCGGTGACGAGGACGAGCTCGCCTATCTGCGCGAGGAGCGGGCGTTCACCAACCTCCAGCTCGTCGAGCAGCCGAACGGCGACTTCGCCCACACCATCGCCCGCCAGCTGTACTTCTCCACCTACCAGCAGCTGCTCTACGGCGAGCTGGCCGCCTCCGGCGGGCCGTTCGCGCCGCTGGCGGCCAAGGCCGTCAAGGAGGTCGCCTACCACCGCGACCACGCCGAGCAGTGGACCCTGCGACTCGGCGACGGCACCGACGACAGCCACGCACGGATGCGGCGCGCGTGCGACGCGCTGTGGCGGTTCACCGGTGAGATGTTCCAGCCGGTCGAGGGCCTGGACGCCGACTGGGCGGCCATGGAGGAGCACTGGCTCCGTTCCGTCGCGGACGTACTGGGCCGGGCCACCCTGACCGTGCCAGAAGGACCCCGCACCGGCGCCTGGGCGGCGGGCGCGGGCCGGCAGGGCCTGCACACCGAGTCGTTCGGGCGGATGCTCGCCGAGATGCAGCACCTGCACCGCAGCCACCCGGGGGCGTCATGGTGACGGCCACCGCGCTGGAGGCGGAACTGCTGGAGCTGGCCGGTTCGGTGCCCGACCCCGAACTGCCCGTGCTCACACTCCAGGACCTGGGGGTCGTGCGCGCGGTCCACGTCCGCGGCACCGACACGGTCGAGGTCGACCTCACCCCGACCTACACCGGCTGCCCCGCCATCGAGGCGATGAGCCTGGACATCGAGCGGGTGCTGCGCGAGCACGGCATGCGCGAGGTCTCCGTCCGCACCGTGCTCAGCCCCGCCTGGACGACCGACGACATCACCGCCGAGGGCCGCCGCAAGCTGGAGGAGTTCGGCATAGCTCCCCCACGCGCGGGTCGTGACCCCGGCCCGGTGACGCTGTCCCTCGGTCCGACGAGAACCGAGGAGGACGCCGAGCCCGTCCGCTGCCCGCACTGCGGATCGGCCGAGACGGAGCTGCTGAGCCGGTTCTCCTCCACCGCGTGCAAGGCGCTGCGCCGCTGCCTGTCCTGCCGCGAACCGTTCGACCACTTCAAGGAGTTGTGATGGCGCGCTTCCACCCGCTCCCGGTGGCCGCGGTCGACCGGCTCACCGACGACGCGGTCGCGCTCACCCTCACCGTCCCGCCCGAGCTGCGCGAGGAGTACCGGCACGCGCCCGGCCAGCACCTCGCCCTGCGGCGGCGCGCGGACGGCGTCGAGATCCGGCGGACGTACTCGATCTGCTCCGCGGCCCCCGACCCGGCCGGCGAGGGCCCGAGCACACTGCGGGTGGGGGTGCGCCTCGTCGAGGGCGGCGCCTTCTCCACGTACGCGCTGAAGGAGATCAACGTCGGCGACGAGCTCGAGGTGATGACTCCCGCCGGGCGCTTCACGCTGGAACCGGCGCCGGGCCTGTACGCCGCGGTGGTCGGCGGCAGCGGCATCACTCCCGTGCTGTCGATCGTCTCCACCCTGCTGGCACGCGAACCGGAGGCCCGGTTCTGCCTGATACGCGGGGACCGCACGGCCGCCTCGACGATGTTCCTGGAAGAGGTCGCGGACCTGAAGGACCGCTACCCGGAGCGGCTGCAGCTGGTCACCGCGCTCTCCCGGGAGGAGCAGCAGGCGGGTCTGCCGTCCGGCCGTCTCGACCGGGAACGGCTCGCGGGACTGCTCCCCGTGCTGCTGCCGGTGGAGCGGGTGGCGGGCTGGTTCCTGTGCGGGCCCTACGGTCTGGTCGACGGCGCGGAGCGAGCGCTGCGCGAGCTGGGCGTGGACCGGGCCCGGATCCACCAGGAGATCTTCCACGTGGACGGGGGATCGGCCCCGGCGGCCGGCACCCCGGTTCCCGCGCACAGCACCGTCACCGCCCGGCTCGACGGACGCGGCGGCACCTGGCCGGTGCAGGACGGCGAGTCGCTGCTGGACACGGTGCTGCGCAACCGGCCCGACGCGCCCTACGCCTGCAAGGGCGGCGTATGCGGGACCTGCCGGGCCTTCCTGGTCGCGGGCGAGGTGCGCATGGACCGCAACTTCGCCCTGGAGGAGGAGGAGACCGAAGCCGGTTACGTGCTGGCCTGCCAGTCGCATCCGGTGACGGAGAAGGTGGAGCTGGACTTCGACCGCTGAATCAGCCAGTGCCGGCGGGCTCAGAGGGAATCACGCCCGGCACACGAGAAAGACCCGGCCGCCCGTAGGCAGCCCCCAACCCTGCCGACCGGTCGGCCTGGCTCGGCCCGGCCGCTCGGGGCCGCCCGAGCCTGACCGGACCACTCGCGGCCGTTGCCGTCCCCAGCCTGGCCGGGCCACGTCAGGCAGGTACGGGGTGGCCGGGCAAGGCCAGGCCACCCCGTACCCGGCGAGGCCGGGCCGAGCCGGTCACCAGGATCGGTCGGGCCGAGCCAACCACCAGGATCGGCCGGCCCGACCCGGGTCACCGCAGCTCAGACGACCGCGCCCGGTGCTCCCGCGTCGGTGACCACGGGGCGGCCGGCGGCCTGCCAGACCTGCATGCCGCCGTCGACGTTCACCGCGTCGACGCCCTGCTGGATCAGGTACATCGTGACCTGTGCCGACCGCCCTCCGGACCGGCAGATCACGTGCACCCTGCCGTCCTGCGGGGCGGCCTCGGTCAGCTCGCCGTACCGGGCCACGAACTCGCTCATGGGGATGTGCAGCGCGCCGTCGGCGTGACCGGCCTGCCACTCCTCGTCCTCGCGGACGTCCAGCAGGAAGTCGTCGTCCTTGAGGTCCGTGACCCCGACGGTGGGCACTCCAGCTCCAAAACTCATGCCCCCGACGCTACCGGACGGACCGGCGGCCCGGCCGGGTCAGCCCTGGGCCAGCAGGTCCGCCAGTTCCGACTCCCGCTGCTCGATGTCGGCGCGCAGCCGGCCGGCGATCTCGTCGAGCAGGCCGTCCGGGTCGTCCGGGGCCAGGCGCAGCATGCCGGCGATGGCGCCCTCCTCGAGCTCGCGGGCGACCAGCGTGAGCAGCTCCTTGCGCTGGGCGAGCCACTCCAGGCGGGCGTACAGCTCGTCGGCGGGGCTCGGCCGGCGCTCGGACGGCACCGGACCCGCCGCCCACTCGTCGGCCAGCTCCCTGAGAAGCGCCTCGTCGCCGCGGGCGTAGGCGGCGTTGACGCGGCTGATGAACTCCTCGCGCCGCTGCTGCTCCTCTTCCTCCTGGGCGAGGTCGGGGTGGGCCTTGCGGGCCAGCTCGCGGTAGAGCTTGCGGGCCTCCTCGCTGGGCCGCACCCGCTGGGGAGGGCGTACCGCCTGGTCGGTGAGCATGGCGGTGGCCTCCGGGAACAGGCCGTGGCCGTCCATCCAGCCGTGCATCAGCTCCTCGACGCCTGGGATCGGCAGCACATGCGCCCGGGCCTCCTCGGCGCGGCGGATGTCCTCCGGATCCCCGGTGCGGGCGGCCTTCGCCTCGGCGATCTCCGCGTCCAGGTGCTCGATGCGCAGGTAGAGCGGACCGAGCTTCTGCTCGTGCAGCCGGGAGAAGTTGTCGACCTCGACGCGGAACGTCTCCACGGCGATCTCGTACTCGATCAACGCCTGCTCGGCTGCCCGTACGGCCTTTTCCAGCCGTTCCTCGGGCCGCGGTGCCTGGGACTGCTCAGCTTCCGGGGTCGTCACCCGACCAGCGTAGGCCACGGCCGGAACCCGGCGGCGCGCATGGCGCGGTTCACGCGCGCGGCACCGCGTCGGGGCAGTCGGCCGGTACCCATTCGGCCACCAGGTCCCGGCAGGCGACCACCAGGGTGCCCGGGCGGCAGGCCAGCTCGTGGGTGCAGCCGCCCGGGCCCGGGAGGATCTCGTCGAGGATCACATCGCCGAGCGAGGCGGGGTCGCAGCTGCCCAGGACGTCGGACTGGAAACGGGAGACGCCGGTGTAGCGGACGAGGAGGTCCTCGTCGTGCTTGAAGCAGTTGTGCCGGAAGCGGATCTCGACGTCCCCGCCCCCGCCGCGGCGCACCCGCGACGGCCGCAGGTCCTTCACACAGCGTCTGCCGCCGAAGTCGTAGTGCCCGGGGTCGGTGGCGAACGCGCGTGCGCCCGGCGGCAGTTCGGCCGCGAGGGCGGGCAGTCGCTCGAGGTAGGGGCGGGGGTCGATGAGCCCGGCCTCCTCCCCCTCGCCGTCATTCAGCTCGACGTACTTCACCGCGCCACCCCCGTCACACGCCCGTCTCGGCCGCGATCCGCCCGGCGCGCACTCCCGCCACCAGCTCACCGTGGTCCGCCTCGGTGCGGTCGGCGTAGGCGACGGCGAAGGCGGCGATCGCCTCGTCCAGCTCCTCGTTCTTGCCGCAGTAGCCGGCGATCAGGCGCGGGTCGGCGCTGTGGGAGTGGGCGCGGGCCAGCAGGGCGCCGGTCATGCGGCCGTAGTCGTCGACCTGGTCGGCGGCGAGCGCGGCCGGGTCGACGCTTCCCTTGCGGTTGCGGAACTGGCGCACCTGGAAGCCGCGCCCTTCCACCGTCGTCCAGCCGAGCAGGATGTCGCTGACCACCTGCATCCGCTTCTGGCCGAGCACCACCCGGCGGCCCTCGTGCTCCACCGCCGGCGCCTGGAAGCCGGCCGCGGCCAGGTGCGGGACGAGCGCCGACGGACGCGCCTCCTTCACCTGGAGCACCAGCGGCTCCCCGCGGTGGTCCAGCAGCAGCACCACGTAGGAGCGCGTGCCCACGCTGCCGGTGCCGACCACCCGGAAGGCCACGTCGTGCACCGCGTGCCGGGCGAGCAGCGGCAGCCGGTCCTCGGAGAGGGTCGCCGCGTACGGCTCCAGGGCGGCGGCCACCGCGGCCGCCTCGGCGTCCGGGACCCGGCGCAGCACCGGCGGCGCGTCGACGAAGCGCCGTCCGCCGGACTCCGTCTCCTCCGTCGACCTGGCCGCGAACCGGCCGCTGGTGTTGGCCCGCGCCTTCTCCGAGACCCGCTCCAGCGTGCCGAGCAGGTCGTGGGCGTCGGTGTGGGAGACCAGTTCCTCGTCCGCGATGGCGTTCCAGGCGTCCAGGACGGGCAGTTCGGCCAGCAGCCGCATGGTGCGTCGGTAGGCGCCCACCGCGTCACGGGCGGCGTCCCGGCAGGTGTCCTCGTCGGCGCCCGCCTCCCGGCCGGCCAGCACCAGGGAGGCGGCGAGCCGCTTCAGGTCCCACTCCCAGGGGCCGTGCACCGTCTCGTCGAAGTCGTTGAGGTCGATGACCAGGCGGCCGCGGGCGTCCCCGTACAGACCGAAGTTGGCCGCGTGCGCGTCACCGCATATCTGGGCGCCGATGCGGGTCATCGGCGTGCGGGCCAGGTCGTACGCCATGAGGCCGGCGGAGCCGCGCAGGAAGGCGAACGGGGTCGCCGCCATCCTGCCCACCCGTATCGGCGTCAGCTCGGGGATGCGGCCGGCGTTGGAGTCCGTCACCGCGGTGACCGCGTCCGGGCGGCCGGCGTCCAGGTCGAGGACACGGTGCGCGTCGCGCGGGACTGCGGCCCGCAGCGCCTTGCCCTGCTTCTTGGGCGAGCCCTGCGGCGGCCACTGGGCGAAGCCACGCACCCGCGGCAGCCGTGGCGCCGGCACCGCCCCCTCCGCCGTCTCCGCACCGGTTCCCGTCACCAGGACCGCCTCCCCCACCGCACGCTCGAACGTCAACTCGTGCAGACCGTACAGCCGTCGGCCGGAACGCGTCAGACCCCGGTCCCGCCCGGCCGGCCGGCCGCGGGCCCCAGCCGGTCCAGCAGATGGCCGACGGCCGCGTCGAGCTGCGGGTCGCCGGCGGACGCTGGGGCGCCCGGAGGGACCACCACCTCGATGTCGGGTTCCACGCCGTGGTTCTCCAGCCCGCCGCCGACGCCGTCGAAGACGTACTTGAACTCCGGCTGGGTGGTCACCGTGCCGTCCACCAGGGGATGGCGGGCCCAGGTGGCGATCACCCCGCCCCAGGTGCGGCGCCCGACGAGGGTGCCGAGCCCCAGCGCCCGGAACGTGTGACCGAAGATCTCCCCGTCGGAGCCGGTCTGCTCGTTGACCAGCAGCACCATCGGCCCGCCCGGCGACTCCGCCGGGTACGGCCGCTCCCCGCTCCAGCGGCCGTGCTCGGCGCCGAGCCGGTACCGCGCGAGCCGCTCAAGGAGCAGCGGGGAGATGTGCCCACCGGTGTTGAAGCGCACGTCGAGGACCAGGCCCGGGCGGTCCATCTCGACCGTGAAGCCCCGGACGAACTCCGCGTATCCGGCCGCGAACATGTCGGGCACGTGGACGTACCCGAGCCGTCCGGCGGACGCCCCGTGGACATGCCTGCGGTTGGCCTCGACCCAGTCGCGGTAGCGGGCGGGCAGCTCGCTCTCGGCGGCCCGTACGCAGACCCTGCGGGGCTCCCCGTCGCCGCGGCGCACGGACAGCTCCACCTCGTGGCCCGCCAGTCCCACCAGCAGCTCGCCAGGGCCCTGGGGACCGACCGGCCGGCCGTTGACGGCCACGACCGCGTCCCCCGGGCGGATGTCCACGCCCGGCCGGTTGCACGGTGAGGTGGCCGCCGGATTCCACGGATCACCGGTGAGCACGGCGCCCACCCGCCAGGCCTTGCTGTCCTGGGGGTCCCAGTCGACGCCCAGGAAGCCCTGCGCGTGCCGGGCCGCCTCGCGGTAGTCGCCGCCGCGCTCGTAGGCGTGGGAGGTGCCCAGCTCTCCCTGCAACTCCCAGATCAGGTCCGACAGTTCCGACCGGGTCGCCACCCGGTCGACCAGCGGCAGATAGCGGTCGTACACCGCGTCCCAGTCCGTCCCGGCCATGCCGTCGTGCCAGAAGTTCTCCCGCTGGAGCCGCCACGTCTCGCGGAACATCTGCCGCCACTCGCCGCCGGGCCGCAGCGGCACCCGCAGCCGGTCCAGGTCGACCCAGCCGGTGGCGCGTGAGCACTTGGCCTCCACCGAGTCGTTGTCGTCCTCGATCTCCAGCGGCGCCCCGGCCCGCAGCACCCGCAACCGGTTGCCGCAGCGGTACACCAGCGTGTCGGCTTCGGCACGCACATGCAGGTCGTCGACCTGGATCAGGCACTCGGTGCGGGTGATCCGCTCCAGGTCCACCAGGCAGACCTGGCCGCCGGTCTCGAGCTCGGGGTGCAGCGGGTCGGCGGCGGTCAGCGGCACCGACCACAGCAGTGCCTTGCCGTGCAGGCCGAGAACGGAGATGTAGCGGGACTCCGGCACCGGGAAGGGCACCACGCGCCGCTCGATGCCCTCCAGGTCGACCACGAGCTCCCCGGGCTGCTCCTCGGCGCCCGGCAGTGCGCCGCCGGGCAGTTCGGGTCCGGGCACGAACGGCGCCGGGTCGCCCTCCCGCAGGACCACCGCGTACGGCAGGGTGCTGAACGGGAAGCCGACGCCGGCCTGGAGCTGGTCGTACTCGGGCGTGACGGCGCGCTGCCCGATGAAGTACAGGTACCGGCCGCCGGGGTCGAACGACGGCCGCATGTCGCGCAGCACCGGGCTGGTGATCCGCCGGGTCGTCCCCGTGACGGGGTCCGCGAGGCGGATGGCGGAGGTGCGGGCGTCCTCAGGGCAGGTGTACGCGAGCCAGCGGCCGTCCGGTGACCAGGCGAGGTCCTCGATGCGGTCGTACGGGGTGTGGTCCAGCGGCCGCAGCTCGGCGGTCGCGGTGTCCACGACGTACAGCCGCTGGCGGTTGGTGGCGAAGGCGACCAGGTCCGAGCCGGGCGCCGGGGCCAGTTCGGTCACCTGGCCCAGGTCGCCGACGGCCAGGTCGGTCCGGGTGCCGTCCTCGGTGTCGAGGACCACCAGCCGCTCGTGCGGTCCCTCGTCGGCCGCCACGGCGATCAGCCGGCGGCCGTCGTGCAGCCAGTCGAGGAGCCGGTGGCGCACTCCGTCGGCCTCGCCGTGCTGGCGCACCGGTCCGGACCAGTGCGGGAAGGTGAACGCCTTGCCGCGGGAGGTCACCGCGAGGGCGCTGCCGTCGGGGCTGAGCCGCACGCCGTCCAGGTGCTGCACGCCCGGGACCAGCCGGCGCCCGCGCTGCTCCCGGGAGCCGCCGAGCCGGACGTCCAGCGGGCGCGGCCCGCCGCCGGCGGCCGGGTCCAGCAGGTACAGCCGCCCCGCGCTGTGGTAGACCAGCCGCTCGCCGTCGCCGCGGAGGTTGCGGACGTAGAAGTCGCGGTGTCCGGTGTGGCGGGTGAGGTCCGTGCCGTCCGGCAGGCACGAGTAGACGTTGCCGACCGACTCGTGGTCGGAGACGAAGAAGACCCGGCCGCCGGTCCAGCACGGGTGGGCGGGGTTGCCGGGCAGCGAGATCAGCGGGCGGAACTCCACCGCGCCCACGTCCCGGATCCACAGCTCGCCCGCCGCGCCGCCCCGGTAGCGCTTCCAGCGCGCCGGGTCGGTCGCGTTGCGGCACAGCACGACCGCGCCGTCGGGGCCGTCGGTGCAGGCCGTGGCCGGGCCGTACGGCAGCAGCCGCGGCGGGCCGCCGTCGGGGTGCACGGCGAACAGCCGGTGCCCGAAACCGGGCGGCTGGTCGGCGGTGCTCGCGTAGCGGATCTCGCCGGTGGCCCGGTCCCAGCCGGCGGGCAGGCAGGCCGCCGCCTGGTGGGTGAGCCGGCGCGCGGGCCCGCCGGAAGCGGGCATGACGTACATCTCGGTGGGGCCGTCCCCGGACCCGACGAAGGCGATCGCGGCGCCGTCCGGGGACAGCAGCGGCCGGGTGGCCTCCGCCCCCTGGGCGGTGAGCCGTACGGCGGCGCCGCCCGCGGCGTCCACCCGCCACAGGTCGTCCTCGCAGGCGAAGACGACGGTGTCGCCCGCGATGCTGGGAAAACGCGGATATCCCTCGGTCACGGCCGCTACGCCCCCTCGATCGTCAGCCGCCGGGCGGCCTGCACGCCGGCCTGGAAACGGCTGGTGGAGTCGAGGCTGCGCAGCAGGGCGGCGATGTGCCGGCGGCAGGTGCGCACGGACATGCCGAGCTTGCGGGCGACGACCTCGTCGGTGTGGCCCTGGGCCATCAGCCGGGCGATGTCCTGCTGGAGGTCGTCGGCCACGTCCGCGTAGCCGGGACCCTCGGGCTCGAACGGGGCGGCCCCGTCCCAGAGCTGGTCGAGCAGGTCGCCGAGGAACCGGACCACGTTGTCCTCGCGGACCCGCCAGGCGACCGGCTCGCCCTCCTCCGTCTCCCCGAATACCAACGCGAGCGACCGGTCGAAGACGACGGCGGTCTGGGACAGCCGGGTCACCGTGCGCACGTCGGCGCCCTCTTCGATCAGCCGCAGCGCCTTGGCCCGGCCGGCGAAGTCCGCGCGGCTGCGGTGCGTGCACAGGGCCCGTACGGCGACTCCGCGGCCGGTCAGCCCGGCGCAGGTCTCCAGGAAGCCGTCGAGCGGGTCGCCCGGCTCCTGCCGGGAGCGCAGCACCAGCACCTCACGCTGGCACACGTCGGCCATGAGTTTGAGCAGTCCGCGGATCTCCGCGAGCCCGAACAGCCGGTCGATGGAGCCCACGGGCAGCTGGGCCGGCTGCGGTTCGGGCCGGACCATGTGGTCCAGCCGGTCGCGGAGCTGGTCGATGAAGTCCCGCCGGGCGAAGATCTCGCGCTCGATCGGGGAGATCAGCAGCGCGGAGGCGCGCCGGGGGTCGACCGGCACCAGCCGTCCGTCGTCGAACGGATCGGTGCGCAGCAGGCCCAGCTCGACCAGGTGGGCGGCGGCCGCACCGACGTCGGGCACGTCCATGCCGAGCTCCTCGGCCGTGGACCGGACCGATTCCAGGCCCCCTTGCTGAACGGTGTGGCAGTACACACCGATGACGTGCTCGTCCAGCGCCGATGGCGGTCCGAACCGCGTGTGCACGCTCGCCGACGTCACCATGGACTCCCCTCTTCCCGCAAGTCCCGCCCATCCGTTGACGTGCTGCGTGGGCTCGCGGCCATGGTGCGCGCGACGGCCATCGCCGCCCTGTCGCGCCGCCCACCGTCCGCCGTGCCGACCGGTCGGAGCGGGACGGACGTATGCCGACAAGCGATGGCGAACCGGGCGCTTCGGGGGGCAAGGCGGCGATAGACCGGCGATAGACCGCCGAAAGAGCCCGCTTCTACCTTTCCTCGGTGCGGTGACAGGCGGGGAGGACGGCCCGGACAGCGCCGACCCGCGCACCGCTGTCGGAGCAGAACTCTCCCCGAGGTGACATCAATGCCTGCATCAGTAGCGATACCGCCGCGCTTCCAGGACATCGTCCGGCCGTTCCTGCCCTATGCCGACGCCGGCGAGCTCGGGGCGTCCGACGAACTGGCCGCCCTCGGCCTGGACTCCATGGGTGTGGTCCAGCTGCTGGCCGCTCTGGAGGAGGGGTACGACCTGGACTTCCCGGACGAGGCCCTCAACCAGGACACCTTCGCCACCGTCGGTTCCCTGTGGCAGACGGTGGCCGGGGTGCTGCCCGCCGAACAGGACGGCGATGAGTGACACCCCGGGCGGCACGGTCGTCACCAGCGTCGACGGGCTGATCGGGCGGGGCGAACCCGGCCGTCCCGCCCTGACGTTCCAGGACACCACCATCGACTACGCCGAGCTGGGCCGGCGCGTGTCGCGCGCGGCCGCCGGGCTGCGCCGCCTGGGCCTGCGCCGCGGCGACCGGGTGGTGGTCTGCATGGAGAAGCGCATCGAGACGGTCGTCGCCCTGCTGGCGGTCTCCGCGTCCGGCTGTGTGTTCGTTCCCGTCAACCCCGCCTACAAGGCGCCGCAGATCGGCCACATCGTCGACGACTGCGCGGCGACCGCGGTGATCACCACGGCCGAGCGCCGTCCGACGGTGTGCTCGGCGGTCGAGGCGGCCAAGTCGGTGGAGCACGTCGTCGTGGTCGGCGAGACGCCCGCGGCGCCGGGCGGCCACTGGCGGACCACCGGGTGGGACGAACTGACCGGCCCTGGGGCGGACGAGCCCGCAGCCCGGGTGATCGACACCGACCTCGCGGCGATCCTCTACACCTCGGGCAGCACCGGCTCGCCCAAGGGCGTGGTGCTCAGCCACCGCAACCTGATCGCCGGCGCGGAGAGCGTGGCCACCTACCTCGGCAACACCGCCGACGACGTGATCCTCGCGGCGCTGCCCCTGAGCTTCGACGCCGGTCTCAGCCAGGTCACCACCGCCCTGTACGCGGGCGCCCACGTGGTGCTGGCCAACTACCTGCTGCCGGTCGAACTGGTGCGGCTGTGCGCCAGGCACCGGGTCACCGGCCTGACCGGCGTGCCCCCGCTGTGGATGCAGCTGACCGGCTGCCGCTGGCCCGAGGAGGCGGCGGCGCACCTGCGCTACTTCGCCAACACCGGCGGCCGGATGCCGCGGTCCACCCTGGACCGGCTGCGCGAGCTGTTCCCCGCCGCGCGCCCCTATCTGATGTACGGGCTGACCGAGGCGTTCCGGGCCACCTATCTGGACCCGGACGAGGTGGACCGCAGGCCCGACTCGATCGGCAAGGCCGTCCCCAACGCCGAGGTGGCCGTCGTACGGCCCGACGGCACGGTCTGCGATCCCCACGAGCACGGCGAGATCGTGCAGCGCGGCGCACTCGTGGCTCAGGGCTACTGGAACGATCCCGGGCGCACCGCCGAGCGGTTCCGTCCGGCGCCGGGCGCGTCCGGCGCGGTCCGCGCGGAGCTCGCGGTCTGGTCCGGGGACAGCGCCTACCGCGACGAGGACGGTTTCCTCTACTTCGTCGGCCGCGACGACGAGATGATCAAGACGTCCGGGTACCGGGTCAGCCCGACCGAGATCGAGGAGGCCGCCTACGCCACCGGCCTGGTCGGCGAGGCGGTCGCCTTCGGCGTACCGGACGAGCGGCTCGGCCAGCACGCCGTGCTCGTCGTCTCCGGCGACACCACCGAGAGCGCCCTGCGCCGCGCCATGGAGGAACAGGTGCCCCGCTACATGATGCCCAGACGCGTCGTCTTCCAGGACCGGCTCCCGGTCTCGCCCAACGGCAAGTTCGACCGCGTCGCGATCCGCCGGACGGTGACCTCGTGAGCCCCCGCGCGACCGGCACCGCGCCGCCGCGCCAGGACGGCGCCGATGCGGGCGGGCGTGTGCCGGACCCCGCACCCGCCGGGCCGGAGGACGACCGCCGCGGAACCGGGCCCGCGCTGTTCGGGCGGCAGGACGGGGTGCTCGCCGTCGGCGGCATCCCGGTCGACCGGCTCGCCGCACGGGTCGGCGGCACCCCGTTCTTCGCCTACGACCGCCGGCTCGTCACCGAGCGGGTCGCGGAGGTACGGAAGGCGCTTCCCGACGACGTCCTCCTGAAGTACGCCGTGAAGGCGAACCCGATGCCCGCCCTGCTGGCGCACATGAGCGGGCTGGTCGACGGATTCGACGTGGCGTCCGAGCTGGAGATGCGCAACGCGCTGAACACCACCGTCCCGCCGCGCCGGGTGAGTTTCGCCGGGCCCGGCAAGACGGACGCGGAACTGTCGGCCGCGGTGGCCGCCGGTGTCATGGTGGAGCTGGAGTCCGCGCACGAACTGGACCGCATCCGCCGCACCGGTGAGGCGCTCGGCATCCGGCCCCGCGTGGCCCTGCGGGTCAACCCGTCGTTCGCGGTGCGGGGTTCGGGGATGCGCATGGGCGGCGGCCCGCAGCAGTTCGGCGTGGACGCCGAGCGCGCTCCCCGGCTGCTGGCCGACATGCGCGACGTGGACTTCGAGGGGTTCCACGTCTTCGCCGGCTCGCAGAACCTGCGCGCCGACAGCATCTGCGAGGCGCAGCGCCTGACGGTCGAACTGCTGCTGGAACTCGCCGAGTCGGCGCCCGGCCCGGTGCGCTACCTGAACCTCGGCGGCGGCTTCGGCATCCCCTACTTCGACCGTGACCAGCCCCTCGACCTCGCCCGCGTCGGCGAGAATCTGGAGACGCTGCTCGACGGACGGGTGCGCCCGCGGCTGCCGCAGGCACGCGTGCACATCGAGCTGGGCCGCTATCTCGTGGGTGAGGCCGGGGTGTACGTCACCCGGGTCGTGGACCGCAAGGAGTCCCGCGGCACCACCTATCTCGTGGTGGACGGCGGCATGCACCACCAGCTCGCCGCCTCCGGGAACTTCGGCCAGTTCATCCGGCGCAACTACCCGGTCTCCACCGCCCGCCCGGACGATCCGGCCGACGGCACGGCGACCGTCGTCGGCTGTCTGTGCACCCCCCTGGACCTGCTCGGCGACGACGTCGCGCTGCCTCGCGCCGGGGCGGGGGACCTGATCGTGATGTACCAGGCGGGCGCCTACGGCCTGACCGCCAGCCCGACCGCGTTCCTGAGCCACCCCGCACCGGCCGAGGTGCTCGTGTGATGCCGACCGTGACCGACCTGGGGAGCCCCCCGTGCTAGAAGCAAGCGAACTCAGCAAGCGCTACGGCGACGTACGCGCGCTCGACGGATTCACGCTGTCGGTCGCGGCCGGGGAGATCTGCGGCCTGGTCGGACACAACGGCGCCGGCAAGTCCACCTTCGTGGAGATCGTCTCCGGGCTGATCCGGCCGGACGGCGGCACCGTCACCGTCGGCGGCAGGGACCCGGTGCGGGCTCGCTCGGACGTCGGGGTCGCCCCGCAGAGCATCGCGCTGTACCGCCCGGTGACGATCCGTGAGCACCTGAAGCTGTTCGGCGGTCTCGCCGGACTGCGCCGGGCCGCGCTGCGCCACGAGATCGACCTGCTCGTCGCGGCCCTGCGGCTCGGGGAGTTCTGCGACCGGCCCGTGGGCGTGCTCTCCGGCGGCCAGCAGCGGCGCGCCCAGGCGGCGGTGGCGCTCATCCACAGGCCCGGACTGCTGCTCATGGACGAACCCACCGCGGGCGCCGACCCGGAGACCCGCCAGGCGCTGCTCGACGTGGTGAAGCAGCGGGCGGGCGAGGGCGCCGCCGTGATCTACACGACCCACTACCTGCCGGAACTGGCCGAGCTGGAGGCCACCTTGGCGGTGGCACGGGCCGGCCGGGTCATCGCCCGCGGCACCAGCGCCGAGCTGCTCGACGGACTGCCCGGCGAGGTGCGCGTCACCTTCCAGGACGAGGAGGAGGTCAGCGTCTCCACGACCGACCCGACCGCCGCCCTCATGGACCTGCTCAGCGGCACCGAGCGCCCGGTGACGAGCGTCGACGTGCGCAAGCCCGACCTCGACGACCTCTATCGATCCCTGGCGGTGGCCCGTGTCTGACGTGTTGCTCCGCAGCGGCGTCCTGATCAAGCACAACGTGATCCTGCGGCTGCGCGACCCCGGCCAGATGATCAGCTACATCGTGGTGCCGATGGTGCTGATGCTGGTCTTCAAGCCGCTGTACGTGAAGGCGCTGGACGGCAGCACGCTCCAGGCGGTCACCGGCCCGCTGGTGATGTTCTCCGTCTTCGCGCTCGGCATCGTCGGCAACTCGATCCTGCTGGAGCGCGAGTGGCGCACCTGGGACCGGCTGCGGGTGACCCGGGCCACCCAGGCGGAACTGCTCGTCGGCAAGACCGTGCCGATCTTCGTGGTGCTCGTCTTCCAGCAGCTGGTGCTGATGGTGTACGGCTGCCTGATCATCGGCCTGCCGGTGCCCGGGTCCCTGCTGCTCATCGCGCTGGCGATCGCGGTCTGGGGTTTCACGCTGCTGTCCATCGGATCGGCCCTGGCCACCATCGTACGCAGTCGCGGCGATCTGCATCTGGCCACCGACGTCGGCTCGATCGTCGTCAGCTCGCTGGGCGGCGCCGTGGTACCGGTCAGCCTGATGCCGTCCTGGGCCGCCTCGCTGGCGCACATCTCGCCCGGCTACTGGGGACTGACGATGATCCAGTCCGCCGTCGGCGGCGACCTCGGCGGCACGCTGCGCTGCGCCGGCGTCTGCCTCGCCATCGGAGCGGTGTTCGGCGCCTTCGCCGTCTACCGGCTCTCCCGCGGCTGGGGCCGCAGCCACCTGCTCTGAACCGAACCCACGACCAAAGAGGTCCAACGTGACGGAGACCGACTACCAGTCCGCGGTCGCGATCATCGGCATGTCGGGGCGGTTCCCCGGCGCGTCGGACGTGACCGAACTATGGCAGCACCTGCTCGACGGGACACCGGGGCTGCGGCAGATCACCGACGACGAACTGCGGGCGGCGGGCGTCGAGCCGGCGCGGCCGGGCGAGGGGCACGTGCCGGTCGGCGGGCCGGTCGACGGCATCGACCGGTTCGACGCCTCGGTCTTCGGGTTCAGCCCGCGCGAGGCGGAGACCATGGAACCGCAGCACCGGCTGTTCCTGGAGTGCGCCTGGGAGGCCCTGGAGGGCGCCGGCCACTGCCCGACCTCCCACGACGCCCCCGTCGGCGTCTTCGCCGGCTGCGGCTACCCCGACTACATGCGCGACAACCTGGCCGGACTGGGCGACGAGCCCGGCGGTCACCTGCTGCTGGCCGCCGGCAGCGAACGCGACTCGCTCACGTCGCTCGTGGCGTACAAGCTCGGCCTCACCGGGCCCGCCGTCACCGTGCAGACCTTCTGCTCGACCTCCCTGGTCGCGGTGCACATGGCCTGCCAGAGCCTGCTCACCTTCGAGTGCGACACCGCGCTGGCCGGCGGCGCCGCGCTGCCCCTGCCGCAGCCCGCCGGGTACCACTACGAGCCGGGCGGGATCCTCTCCCCCGACGGGAAGGTGCGCAGCTTCGACGCCGCGGCCAACGGCAGCGTGATGGGCAGCGGCGTCGGCGTCGTCGCCCTCAAGCGCATGACCGACGCGCTCGCCGACGGCGACGTGATCCACGCCGTGATCCTCGGCTCCGCCGTGAACAACGACGGCCCCGGACGCGTCGGCTACACCGCCCCCGGCGTCGAGGGCCAGGCCGGGGTGATCGACGCGGCGCTGGCCGTCGCCGACGTCAAGCCGGAGACCGTCGGCTACGTCGAGTGCCACGCCACCGGCACCAACCTCGGCGACGCGATCGAACTGACGGCGATGAGCAAGGTGTTCCCGGACGGCCGGGACACCCCGTGCGTCCTGGGCTCGCTCAAGCCCAGCGTCGGGCACCTGGACCGCGCCTCGGGCGTCACCGGCCTGATCCGGGCCACGCTCGCGGTGCGCGAGCACGTGCTGCCCGGCACCCCCGGCTTCGAGCGCCCCAACTCCGCGCTGGCGGCGGCCGGCGACCGCTTCGCCGTGCTCACCGGCCACCGCCCCTGGGCGGCGGGCCCCCATCCGCGCCGGGCCGGCGTCAGCTCCTTCGGGCTGGGCGGCACCAACGCCCATGTGGTCCTGGAGGAGGCCCCGCCGCGCCCCGCGCCGTCCGGCCGGCCGGGCCCGCACGTGCTGGCCTTCTCGGCCGGCGACCGGACCGCGCTGGACGCCCTCACCGAGCGGTTGCGCGCCCACCTGGCCGCACACCCCGAACTCGACCTGGCGGACGTGGCGTACACCCTTCAGGTCTCCCGGGGCCAGTTCGCACTGCGCCGCGCGGTGGTCTGCCGGGACCGCGAGGACGCGCTGGCCGCGCTCGCCGACCCGGAGCGCCTGAAGGACGGCGAGGCCCACCGGCAGAACCCGCCCGTGCGGCTGGTCGCCGGGCCGGAGACCGACGACCGCCGCGCGGCGGAGCTGGCCGCCGCCCTCGCCGCGCTCACCGACGTGCCGCCGCCCGCCTCGCCCGGCCCGCCGGCCGTGGCCGCCCAGGCCGGCGAGGCGCTCGCCCGGCTCGGCGTCCGGCCGGCCGCGGACACGGACGGCGACGCCGTCGAGGTCCGCCTCGGCGACGGACCGGCGGACCTGTGGCCCGCCGAGACGCTCGCCCGGCTGTGGCTGACCGGCGTCCGCGTCGACTGGGAGGCCCTGCACCGCGGTTCCGGCGACACCCGCACCGCCCGCCGGGTCGAACTGCCCACCTATCCCTTCCAGCGCCGCCGCTACTGGACGGACCCCGCCCCCGCGTCCCGGACGGCGGCGGCCCCGACGGACGGCAGGATCGACGACGTGTCGGCCTGGACCTACCTGCCGACCTGGGAGCAGCGCCCCGCGGCGGACGGCGGCCCGGCCGGCGCGGAGCACGAGCCGGCCGACCTGCTGCGCGCGGCGGGCCCCTGGCTGGTGCTGTCCGGGGACGCGCGCGGCGAGGCCCTGATCGAGCGGCTGACGGCGGCCGGCGCCGAGACCACGGCCGTACGGCTCGGCGCCGCGTTCGGCATGGACGACGCCGGTGACCTCACCGTCGGCCCGCGTCCCGCCGACGACATCCCCGAGGTGCTGGCCTCCCTCATGGTCGCCCCGCGCACCGTCGTGCACGCCTGGAGCCTGGCCGACCCGCGGGACGCCCCGGCGGACCCGGCGGACCGGTTCGACGCGGCCCAGGAGCTGGGCTTCCACAGTGCGCTCGCCCTCGCCGGCGCACTGGCGGACACGGCTGCCGAGACCGACCTGGTCCTGCTGACCCCCGGCGCGGCCGGCGTCACGGGGGCCGACCTGGAGCGGCCCGAGCACGCCTCGCTGGCCGCGCTCGCCCCCTCGCTGACACAGGAGAACCCGCGGCTGCGCTGCCGCAGCGTCGACGTCGACGACCCGTCCGCCGGACCCCACCGGCCCGCCGCGCTCGCCCGGCTCGCAGCCGCCGTCCTCACGGCCGCCGTCGCCCCGCACGAGGGACCGCTGGCGGTGCGCGCCGGGGAGAGCTGGCTGCGCCGCTACGTCCCGCTGCCGCTCGGGGAGCCGCACCGGCCGCCGTTCCGGCAGGGGGAGACCGTCCTGATCACCGGCGGTCTCGGGGACGTGGGCCTCACGCTGGCCCGCCATCTGGCCGCGGCCTACCGCTGCCGGCTGGTCCTGACCACCCGTGCCGCCCTCCCGCCCCGTGCGGAGTGGGAGCACTACGCGGACCCCGCCCGGCCCCGGCCGGCCGGTGACGAGCGCACCGCCCGGCACGTGCGCAACCTCCTCGACCTGGAGGAGCGCGGCGCCGAGGTGCTGGCGGTGTCGGCCGACGTGGCCGACCTGGAGGCCATGCGCGCGGTGGTCGCGGCCGCCGAGGAGCGGTTCGGCCGGATCGACGTGGCGGTGCACGGAGCCGGTGTGCAGGACCCGCGGTTCTTCCGCGCGGCCCATCTGTCGGACCGGGACGTGTGCGCGGCGCACTTCGGCGCCAAGGTGCGGGGCTTCCACGTCCTGCAGGAGGTGCTGGCCGGGCACTGCCCCGACCGGCGCAT
The DNA here is from genome assembly GCF_042875075.1 of Streptomyces sp. NPDC003720. Classification (NCBI taxonomy): domain Bacteria; kingdom Bacillati; phylum Actinomycetota; class Actinomycetes; order Kitasatosporales; family Streptomycetaceae; genus Streptomyces; species Streptomyces sp. NPDC003720. The sequence continues at coordinate 250,007 of NZ_JBIANZ010000004.1, read as the reverse complement.
CACCCTGTCCTCGATCGCCGCGGTGCTGGGCGGTATCGCCCTCGGCCCGTACGCGGCCGCCAACGCGGCCCTGGACGCCTACGCCCGCACCGCCCGGCGCGACGGCGCGGGCGCCTGGGTCAGCGTCGACTGGGACACCTGGGGCGTGGACCCGGCGCGTTTCGACGGGGAGCTGGTGATGACACCGCGCGAGGGCGTCGCGGTCTTCGAGCGCGCCCTGGCCGCCGGTGAACGCACGGGCCACCTCGCGGTGTCGACCGGGTCGCTGGGCGCACGGCTGGACCGGTGGGTGACCGGTGGCCCGGCCGAGGCCGACGATCCCGACACCGGCGAGCGCCACCCACGCCCCATGCTCAACACGCCCTACGCGCAGCCCGCCGACGAGCTGGAGACGACGCTGGCCGGTGTGTGGGCCGCGGTCCTGGGGCTCGACCGGGTCGGCAGGGACGACAACTTCTTCGAGCTGGGCGGGCACTCCCTGCTCGCGATCCAGGTCGCCAACCGCATCCGGGCCGCGGTGAGCTCGTCGATGCCGGTGACGGCGATCGTCGAGCACCCGACGGTGCGCGAACTGGCGGAAGTGGTCAGGGCCGGCTGAGCCGGGACGGCAGGACGCCCGCGGGGGGCGACCGCTTCGAGCGGTCGCCCCCCGCGGGCGTCCGGGGCCGGGGTCAGCGCCAGGGCGCGAGCGCCGACGCGAGGTACTTGCGGGTCAGATCGGCCTGCTCCAGTGCCGCGAAGTGGCCGCCCATCAGCGTGTTCAGGACGAACCCGGCGCTGGTGTGCGCCTCCCAGGCCGCCACGTCCGCCACCGAGGCGCGCGGGTCGTCCGTCGCCGCCACGGCGGTGACCGGGACGGTGAGCGGGGCGGCGGGGACGTACCGGTAGTTCTCCTTGACGGTGAAGTCCGCCTTGAACGGCGGCAGCACCAGGTTCAGCAGCGCCTCGTTGTCCAGCAGCCATTCCGGGGTGCCGCCCAGCCGGCGCAGCAGCTCGGCTATCTGCCGCTGGGTCATCTGCCGGATCGGGACCAGCCCCTCGAGACCGCCGCACAGCTCGGGCGCCCCGCATCCGGACACCAGCAGGTGCACCGGGGCGGGGCCGCCGACCGCCGCGACGCGCCGGACGAGTTCGTACGCCGTCATCGCGCCGAGGCTGTGGCCGTAGACGGCGTACGGGCCGCCGCCGGACTCCGCCACGTCCGCCAGGACCGCCTCGGCGAGATCGGCGACCAGGTCCCGCATGTGCTCGTACGGCGTCTCGCGATGCCGGCCCTCCCGGCCGGGCGGCTGCACCGGGCGGACGCTGACGCCGGGCACGGCGCCGATCCAGGAGCGGAACGCCGAGGCGGACCCGCCGGCGTGCGGCAGGCAGTACAGCCGGACGGCTCCCTCGGAAGCCTGGTACGGGAGCCAGCGCTCCGGGTCAGTCATCGGCGGCGCTCCCGGCGTCGAGGATCTCCAGGGTGACGTAGCCCGGCGGGTCCTGGAGGTTCGCCAGATCGGCGCCCAGCACCACCCGGTCGCCGTCCCTGGACACCTCCGTGAAACCGCTGAAGGCGTAGGTGATCTGCATCATGCGGTTGCGCCCGGTCTCCACGAAGTCCGCGTGCAGGGCGGCGCCGGCCTGCCCGGCCAGCCGCATCACATGGTTGAGCAGCACCATGCCGACCCCGCGGGACATCACCCGGCAGGACATCAGCATCATCCGCAGGTGCCACACCTCGGGCGTCTTCTCCACCAGGGCGAGGCCGATCTTGCCGTACGAGCCGAATTCATCGGTGAGCGAGGCGACCAGCAGCAGGTGGTCGTCCGACCGGCGCAGCTCGTCCAGCTCGTCGTAGGAGTACGTGCGTCCGGTGGAGTTGAGCTGGTTGGTGCGCAGCGTCAGCTCCTCGGCCCGCTGCAGGTCCTCCCGGCGGGCCGGCGCGATGGTGAAGCGCATGCCGAGCCCGGCGAGGAACTCCTCGTCGGTGCCGACGAAGTCCCGGGCGCGCTCGTCACGGGTGAGCTGCGCCCGGTACATGCCGCGCCGCTCGGCGGACTCGTCGGTGACGAAGCGTGGCCGGAACTCCTCCCGGACCAGCACCTCGTCGATGTCGGTGACGTCGACGCAGGTGACCTGGGGCAGCGCCGAGGCGACCTCGGCGCGTTCGAAGGGCTGGTCGTCGACGAACGCGAACGCGTCCAGCCCGAGGTTGAGCGCCTCGGCGATCCGCCTGAGCGAGTCGGACTTGGCGTTCCAGGTGATCTGCGGGCACAGGAACATGTCCTCCAGGCCCAGTTCCCGGAGCTTGGCCAAAGCCGTCTCCGGGTCGTTCTTGCTGGCCACCGAGTGCAGCACGCCCATCCGGTCCAGCCGGTGGATGTGCTCGACCACGTGCGGCCTGACCCGGACGCCGGCGTCCTCGAGGAGGACGCCGTCCCACAGCGTGTCGTCCAGGTCCCACACCACGCACTTGATGCGTCCCTGCGCCGGCTTCCCGGGCAGCACGGCGACGCCGGCCGCTTCAGTCATCTCTCAGTCCCTTCCCTTGCGGAACGCCTCGCCGGCGATGGTGATCCGCTGGATCTCGCTGCTGCCCTCGATGATCTCCATCACCTTGGCGTCGCGGTAGAACCGGGCCACCGGGGAGTCCTGGCTGCAGCCGAGCGCGCCCTGGATCTGCACGGCCTCGGTGGCGTGCCGGGCGGCGGCGGTGGAGGCGAAGTACTTGGCGATCCAGGTCGCCATGAGCGTGGCCGAGTCGCCGGCGTCCTTCAGCCGGCCCGCTTCCCCGACCAGCAGCCGCGCCGCGCGCACGTCGGTCACCATGTCCGACAACTTGGCCCGGATCAGTTGCTGTTCGGACAGCGGCACGCCGCCGACGGTCCGCCGGCCGCTGTGCTCGGCGCTGGCCTCCAGGCACGCCTGCACGATGCCGACCGAGCCGGCCGCCACGCTGTAGCGGCCGAGGTCGAGCACGCCGGTGAGCACCATGCCGCTGGTGAAACCGCTCGGGCCGAGCAGGGCGTCCGGGCCCAGGAGCACCTGGTCGAAGCTCACCTCGGCCAGCATCGACGCGCGGGTGCCGAGCATGTCGTGGATCGGTTCGACGCGGACGCCCGGCGCCGTGCGCGGCACCAGGAAGGCGCTGATGCCCGCCCCGGCGCGCGCGAAGACCAGGAACAGGTCGGCGCGGGCGCCGTTGGTGATCCACTTCTTGACGCCGGTGAGCAGCCAGCCGTCGCCTTGTCCGGTCGCGGTGGTGGTGATGCCGACGGCGTCGCTGCCGGCGCCCGGCTCGGACAGGCAGAACGCGCCGAGGGCGCGCCCGGCCGCGAGGCCGGGCAGCCAGCGGTCGCGCTGGGCGTCGCTGCCCCAGCGCTGGACGGCCCAGGACACCATGGTGTGCACGGTGAGCAGGCTGCGCACGGACGAGCAGCCGCGGCCCACCTCCTCGTGCAGCGCGCCCAGGCCGACCATGTCCAGCCCGGCCCCGCCCGCCTCACGCGGCAGGAACGGGGCCCACAGTCCCGCACCTGCGAGACGGTCGAGCAGTTCTTCCGGTATCGCGCCGGCACGGTCCCAGCGGTCCGCCTCGGGCACGATGTGGGCGTCCACGAACTCCCGGACCGCGGCGCGGTCCAGGACGGGCAGCGCGGTGGTCATCTGCGGCCCCTACGCGGTGACGGTGGCGGACTGCCGGCGTTCCACCAGCTCGGCCATCGCGGTGACGGTACGGAAGTTGTCGATGCGCAGCTCGTCGTTGGGGATGGAGATGCCGAACTCCTTCTCCACGAACATCACCAGCTCCATCGCGAAGAGGGAGTTGATGAAGCCGAGCGAGAAGATGTCCTGGTCGTCGGTGAGTTCCGCCTGCGGGTAGCGGCTGACGATGAAGTCACGGATGCGGGCGGCGTTGTGCATGGAGTGCTCCTTGGAGAGACGTCGGGAGGAGGGAAGGAAAGGGGCGGGACTGAGGCGCGGTACGCCGGTCAGCCCTCGTAGGTGTAGAAACCGCGGCCTGACTTGCGTCCGTGCAGCCCCGCGTCGGTCATCTGCTTGAGCAGCGGGCAGGGCCGGTACTTGCTGTCGGCGTAGTGCTCGTAGAGCACCTCGACGCTGTAGAGGATCGTGTCGACGCCGATCAGGTCGGCGGTCTCCAGCGGGCCCATGGGGTGCCCGAAGCAGCCGCGGAAGACCTCGTCGACCTGCTCGGCGGTGGCCACGCCCTCGTGCACCAGGTAGGCGGCCTCGTTCACGGTGAGCATCAGCACGCGGTTGGAGACGAAGCCCGCGGAGTCCTTGACCTCGACGGCCTTCTTGCCCATGCCGCGCAGCAGCTCCCGGGTCCGCTCGACCGTCTCCGGCGAGGTGTGCACACCGGGGATCAGCTCGACGACCGGCTTGGCCGGCACCGGGTTCATGAAGTGGACGCCGACGGTCTGGGCCGGGCGGCTGCTCAGCGAGGCGATCCGGGTGATCGGGATGGCGGAGGTGTTGACGACGACGACGGTGTCCGGGGCGCACACCTCGTCGAGCGCGCGGTGCACCTCACGCTTGATCTCCCAGTTCTCGGTGACGTTCTCGATCACCACCGACGCCTTGGCCAGGGCGGGGACGCCGACCGCGGTGGTGATCCGCGACAGCACCTCGTCCGCGTCCAGGGCCGGTCCGCCCATCAGGGCGCTCATCCGGCAGTTCCGGTAGATCGTGTCGCGGGCGGCGGTCAGGATCTCCTCGTCCTTGTCGACGAGGACTACCTCGTAACCGCACTGGGCCAGGTTCTGGGCGACGCCGACGCCCATCACACCGGCGCCCACCACTCCGATGACGCTCATGTCCCACTCCGTTCTGTGCCGTTGTCTGCTTGCTCGGTCGTGCCTGTTGCCCGGTCGGACCCGCTCGCGCCGGGTCCTGGGCGGTCCGTCAGGAGCGGGCGGCGCGGCGCGCGCCCAGTGCCTGGCGGCGGCGCTCCATGCGGCCGCCGGCCGCGGTGTCCCGCGGGGTCGCGGAGTCCGCTCCGGCGAGGGCGGTCGCCATCGCGGCCACCGTCGGGTGCTCGAAGAGCAGGGCCGGGGCGACCGGCCTGCCCAGCCGCTTCTCGAGTGCGGCGACCATCGACATGCCGATCAGCGAGTTGCCGCCGAGTTCGAAGAACGGGTCGTGCACGCCGACCTGTTCGAGGCCGAGGTAGGCGCTCCACACCTCCGCGACGGCCGTCTCCAGTTCGCTGCCCGGCGCCACGAAGGCGCTGCGCAGGTGCGGCCGCGGGAAGCGGGTCGCGCCGACCGCCGCGGGCGTGGTCCCGGCGAGGGCGTCCAGGTCGGACAGGGCCGCCCAGGCGTGCCGGGCGTCGGCCAGCGGCTGGCGCAGCGCGAGGACCGGGCCCTCGGCCCCCGCGGCGATACGGTCCAGGAGGGCGCAGCCGTCCTCGTCTCCGAAGCCGTAGGCGCCGCGGTAGGCGCGCACCCGCTCGGCGAGTCCGTCGGCCGCGTCCTCGCCCCACGCGTCGTGCCGCCAGGGGCTCCAGGCGACCGACAGCACCCGGGTACCGTGCCCGGACAGTGCGGCGGCGTAGGAGTCCAGGACGGTGTTGGCCGCGCAGTAGTCGCCCTCGCCGAGGCCGCCGAGCACGGTGACGGCGGAGGAGTACAGCACCAGCAGCTCCAGGCGCTCCTCCTCGGGCGCCCCGGGGCCGGCGAGTTCGGCGAGCGGGGCCATGGCGAGGACCTTCGGCGCGAGCACCGCGGCCGTCGCGTCCGGCGTGCGGCGGGCCACCAGGCCCCCGGCGGGGACGCCCGCCGCGTGCACCACGCCGTGCAGGGCGCCGAAGTGCTCCCGGCACCGGCGCAGCGCACCCCGCAGCTGCCCGGGCTCCCCGGTGTCCGCGGTCAGCAGCAGCACCTCGGCGCCGGCCGCCTCGAGTTCGGCCACGTCCCGCAGGGTGCGGGCGGCCTCCGGTGCGGCCTCGCCGTCCAGCGCGGTACGGCCGACCAGGGCGAGCCTGCGCACGCCGGCGCCGACCAGGTGCCGGGCCAGTGCCATGCCGAGGCCCCGGGTGCCGCCGGTGATCAGATAGGTCCCGTCCGGTCGCCACACGGCGCCGGCGGCGGCCGGCAGGTCGGCCTCGCCCCAGCCGCGGAGCAGGCGGCGGCCGCCGCGGCGGGCGGCCAGGGAATCCGCGCCGGGGCCGGCGGCGGGCCCGGTCCAGGGGCCGCGCCGCAGCTCGTGGCCGACGGCGGCCGCCGGGTCGGGGCCGGCCGGGGCGCCGGTGCCGTCGGTCTCCAGGTCCAGGCCGCGCCAGTGCAGCCCGGGCAGTTCGCTGCGCACCACGCGCCCGAGCCCGTGCACCAGGGACCGCTCCGGCGCGGTCACGTCGCCGCCGGTCACCTCGAGGGCCCCGGCGCTGACCGTCAGCAGCCGGACCTCGCGGCCGGCCGCCGTCTCGGCGAGGGACTGGACGGTGAGCAGCAGCGTGTCGAAGCCCCGGGAGACCGCCGTGCGCAGCGCCGCCTCCTCGGTGCCGTCCGCGCCGTCGCGGGTGTCCAGGCTCCACAGGTGCGCGATGTGCAGCGGCCCCGGGCCCAGCTCGGCGGCCGCGGCGCAGACCGCCTTGTGGTGGCCGGCCGCGGACGGGTCGATGACCATGTGCGGGCCGTCCAGGCGGATCTCGGCTCCCGCCTCGACCCGCAGCACCGCGGTCCCCGCCGCGGCGGCGAGACCGGCGAGGCGGGCGCCCAGCCCGTCGCGGTCGCCGAGCACGACCAGCGGGCCGTCGAGAGCGACGGCGAGCGGGCCGGGGGAGACGTCGCGCTGCCAGGTCGGCGTGTAGCACCGCTCCTCGGGGACGCCGGCGGGCGCGACCGTACCGACGGGCGCGGCGCCGGTCTCCTCGGGCCAGAACCGGGTCCGCCGGAACGGGTAACCGGGCAGGTCGACCAGGGTGGCCCCGGCGGGCCGCAGCGCCGGCCAGGAGACGTCGACGCCGGTCTCCCACAGCCGCGCGCAGGTCTCGAGCAGCGCGGTGCGGGCGTCCTTGCGGCCCTGCTCCGGCCACGGCGCGGCCAGGGTGCCGAGGATCGCGGAGCCCTGCCCGGCGGCCGTGTTCTGCCGCACCAGGCCGCCGAGGGTCTGCCCGGCGCCGAGTTCGACGTACACGTCGACGCCCAGTCGCGCGCACTGTGCGACCCCGTCGGCGAACCGGACCGGCCGGCACAGGTGCTCGGCCCAGTACCGCGGGTCGGTGGCCCGTTCGGCGGTGAGCGCCTCGCCGGTGAGGTTGGAGACGATCGTGCGGGTGGGCTCGTGCCGGGGCACCGAGGAGATCAGCTCGGCGAGCCGGGCGCGGGCCGGCTCCAGCAGGGAGGAGTGGAAGGCGTGCGCGGAGCGCAGCAGCCGGCAGGCCACGCCGCGGTCCGCCAGATGGCTCCGGACCCGCTCGATGTCGTCCTCGCGGCCGCTGAGCACGGTCATGTGGGGGCCGTTGAGCGCCGCCACGTCCACCACGGCGCCGCACCGCGCCAGCGCCGCGCGGACCTCGCTCCCGCCGAGGGGGACGGCGAGCATCCGGCCGGGTTCGGCCGCCTCGATCAGCCGGGCCCGCTCGATGACGATCCGCAGCGCGTCCTCGGGCGTGAACACCCCGGCCAGGCAGGCCGCGACGTACTCGCCGAGGCTGTAGCCGATGAGCACGTCGGGGGTGACCCCCCAGTGCCGGAGCAGGGTGGCGAGGGCGTACTCGACGGTGAACAGGAACGGGTGCGCCACCTCGGCGTGGTGCAGGGGGTCGTCCGCCTCCTGCGGTCCGCCGGAGGCGCGGCCGAGCAGGGCGGCCAGGTCGAGGCCGCCGCCCGCCGCTTCCGGCGCCGGCTCCTCCCGCGGGAGCAGGGCGGGACGCAGATCGACGCCGTACTGCTCGGCGACGGCCGTCAGCCGGTCCACGGCCGCGGCGAACACCGGTTCGCCCGCGTACAGTTCGCGGCCCAGACCGGCGTACTGGTCGCCCACCCCCGGCAGCAGGAACGCCACCCGCGGGCGGCCCTTCATCCGGCGTACCCCGGGCTCGCCGGCCGCACCGGACAGCAGCCCGGCCGCCTCCTCGTGGCCGCCGGCGACGACCGCGCGCCGGAACTCCAGCGCCGAGCGGCCCTCACGCAGCGAGTACGCCACGTCGGCGAGCGGGGACTCGCCGCCGCTCTGGCGGAGATGGGCGGCGAGGCCGGTCAGCCTGTCGCGCAGTGCCTCGGGGCCGGCGGCCGACACGGGCAGCAGCTCGGCCCGCGGAGCGGCCCGACGGGACTCCTCCCCGGGTTCCTCGCCGTGGGCGGGGTCGGGCGCGGCCTCCAGGACGACGTGCGCGTTGGTGCCGGACCAGCCGAAGGAGCTGACCCCGGCGATGCGCCGCCGCCCGTCCTCCACCAGGGGATGGGAGCGGACGGCGGGCCGGACGGTGCCGTCCTCGGGGACGGCCTCGGCCGGGGAGCTCTGGTGCAGGTTCGGGGGCACGACACCGTGCTTGAGCACCAGCACCGTCTTGATCAGCCCGGCCACGCCGGCCGCGGAGAGCGTGTGGCCGATGTTGGTCTTCACCGCGCCCACGGCCAGCGGCCGGTCGGGCGAGCGGTCCTTGAACACATCGTGCAGGGCGCCGAGTTCGATGGCGTCACCGAGCCGGGTGGCCGAGCCGTGCGCCTCGACGTAGGAGACCTCCTCGGGCCGCACCGAGGCGGCTTCGAGCGCCTGCCGGATGACCGCCGCCTGGGCGGGCCGGCTCGGAGCGGTCAGCCCGTTGCTGTGCCCGTCCTGGTTGACCGCCGAGCCGCGCAGCACCGCGTGGACGCGGTGCCCGTTGCGGATCGCCGAGGACAGCCGTTCCAGTACGACGATGCCGCCGCCCTCGCCCATCACGTAACCGCCGGCGCCCGCGTCGAAGGTCCGGCACTCGCCGTCCGGCGACAGCATGGACGACGCGCAGGCATACACGAACGAGGTGTCGGGCTGGATCATCGCCATCGACGCACCGCCCGCGACCGCCATCTCGCACTCGTCGCGCCGCAGGGCCTGCGCGGCCAGGTGCACGGACACCAGCGAGGACGAGCAGGCCGTGTCGACGGTGAGCGCCGGGCCGTGCAGGTCGAAGTGGTAGGCGATGCGCCCGGCGGCCACGCTCGGCGAGCTGCCCTGCACCAGGTAGGGGTCGGTGTACGCGACCGGTCCCTGGCGTTCGGTCTGGAGCCTGCCGTACTGGAAGGTGTCGAACAGGCCGATCATCACGCCGGTACGGCTGCCGGCCAGTCGCTCGGGCGGGGTGCCCGCGTTCTCCAGCGCCTCCCACACCAGTTCCATCAGCAGCCGGTGCTGCGGGTCGGTGCGCAGCGCCTCCTGCGGGGACATCCCGAACAGCTCCGCGTCCCAGGCGGCGATGTCCTTCAGGAAGGCGCCGCGCCGGGTGTAGACCCCGTAGTCCTTCTCGTAGGGCTCGATGCGGAAGCGTTCGGGAGGCACGTCGGTGACCGCGTCACGTCCGTCGCGCAGCAGTTCCCAGTAGGCGTCGACCCCGTCCGCTTCGGGGTAACGGCAGGCCATCCCGACGATCGCGATCGGCTCGGCGGCGCGCTCCTCCAGCTCGGCCACGCGTCGCCGGGTCCGCACGAGGTCGTTCGTCGCCCGCTTGAGGTACTCGCGCAACTTCTCTTCGGTTGCCATCAGTCTCGGACTCTTCTCACTCGGGGGGCGGCGCTCAGGCCTGCTCGTCGATGAACGCGAAGATCTCTTCGTCGGAGGTGAAGAGCTCCTCGCCGGCCGTCCCGTCCGCGCCGCCCCCGGACACGTCCTCGCCGAGTCCCGCCAGCGTGCGGCGCAGCAGCTCGGCCAGGCCCTCGCGGCTTCCGGCGGCCGCGGCGGCGTCCCGCAGGACCCGCTCGGCCTCGGCCAGCGAGGTGTCCGCCGGCCCGGAAGCGGGGGCGGGGGCGGGGGTCAGCTCCTGGTAGAGGTGGCCGGCCAGCCGGGCGGGAGTGGGGAAGTCGAAGACGACCGTCGTCGGCAGCCGCAGACCGGTCGTGCCGGCCAGGCGGTTGCGCAGCTCCACCGCCGTCAGGGAGTCGAACCCGAGGTCCCGGAAGGAGGAGCCGGGGTCGATGGCGTCGCCGGAGGGCTCGGCCAGCACCAGTGCCGCCTGGACTCGGACCGCGTCCTGGACCAGGCGCCGGGCCTCGCTCTCCGGCAGTCCGGTCAGCCGGGAGGCCAGCGTGGCCTGTCCGGCCCGGTGCTCGGAGCGGGCGGTGCGGCGGGCGGGACCGCGCACCAGTCCGCGCAGCAACGGCGGTACCGGCTCGCGGAACCGGGCGGGCTGGAGCTTGGCCGGCACCACGACGGGCAGGGCGCTGTCGATGGCCGCGTCGAAGAGCGCCAGGCCCTCCGCGACGCCGAGGGGTGCGATGCCGTCGCGGGCGATGCGGCGCAGTTCGGCCTGGCCGAGGTGCCCGGTCATGCCGCTGGCCTCGGCCCACAGGCCCCAGGCGACGGACACCGCGGGCAGACCCCGCTCCTGCCGTCGGATCGCGATGGCGTCCAACGCGGCGTTCGCGGCCGCGTAGTTCGCCTGACCGGCGTTGCCGATCACACCAGCCACCGACGAGAACAGCACGAACCGCGCCACGTCCAGATGAGCCGTCAGCTCGTCCAGCACCCCGGCCGCACCCGACTTCGGCTCCAGCACCCGCCGCAACCGCTCATCCGACAACTGCGCGACCACACCGTCGTCCAGGACACCCGCCGCATGCACCACCACCTGCAGCGGACGCTCCGCCGGGATCCGTCCCAGCAGCGCCTGAACCGAAGCCCGGTCCGAGACGTCACACGCCTCCACCACCACCTCGGCGCCCAGCGCTTCCAAATCGGCGGCCAGCTCCGCCATCCCCGCGGCCGCGAGCCCGCGCCGGCCCGCCAGCACCAGCCGGCCCACCCCGTGCGCCTCGACCAGCCGCCGCGCCACCAACCGGCCCAGCGTCCCCGTCGCACCCGTCACCAACGCCGTGCCCCGCGCATCCACCCCACGCGGAACCGTCAGCACCACCTTGCCCACATGCCGCGCCTGAGACACGAACCGGAACGCCTCCGGCGCCCGCCGCACATCCCACACCGACACCGGAAGGGGCCGCAGAACCCCGCTCTCGAAGAGCCGCATCAGCTCCGCCAGCATCCGCTCGACGCGCTCCACGTCGAGACTCGGCAGGTCGAAGGACTGGTACGTGACGCCCGGGTACTGGGCGGCGACCTCGTCGGCGTCACGGATGTCGGTCTTGCCCATCTCGATGAACCGGCCGCGACCGCCGAGCGCCCGCAACGACGCGTCCACGAACTCACCCGCCAGCGAGTCCAGCACCACGTCCACACCCCGGCCACCGGTGGCGGCGAGCACCCGCTGCTCGAACTCCAGATCACGGGACGAGGAGATGTGCTCCTCGTCCAGCCCCTGCCCGCGCAGCGTCCCCCACTTGCCACGCGACGCCGTGCCGAACACCTCGGCGCCCAGATGCCGCGCCACCTGCACCGCCGCCATACCCACGCCGCCGGTCGCCGCGTGCACCAGCACCGACTCGCCCGCCCGCAGACCCGCCAGCTCCACCAGCCCGTACCAGGCGGTCAGGAAGACGGCCGGGACGGCCGCCGCCTGGGCGAAGGACCAGCCCTCCGGCATCGGCACCAGCGTGCGCCGGTCGGCCACCGCGACGGGTCCGTAGGCGCCGGGCACCATGCCCATCACCCGGTCCCCGACCGCCATCCCGGTCACACCGGGGCCGACCTCGAGGACGACGCCCGCGGCCTCGCCGCCGAGCCCGGTCAGCCCCGGCACCAGGCCGAGGGCGACGACCACGTCGCGGAAGTTCAGGCCGGCCGCGCGCACACCGACGCGCACCTCGCCCTCGCCGAGCGGCCGCAGCGCCTCCTCGCACGGCACCAGCGCCAGCCCGTCCAGCGTCCCGTCGCCGTGCGTGTCCAGCCGCCATGCCCGGGCGCCCTGCGGAACAGGCAGCCCGTCTCCGGCGACGGGGGCCAGCCGGGGCACGAGCAGCCTGCCGTCGCGCACGGCGGCCTGCGGTTCGTCCGCGGCCAGCGCGGCGGCCAGCGCGGGGCCCCAGTCGCCGGTCCCGGCGAGGTCGACCAGCGTGAACCGGTCCGGGTTCTCCGACTGCGCCGAACGCACCAGACCCCACACCGCGGCCTGCGCCGGATCCACCGGCTCCGCCGGACCGGTACGCACCGCACCCCGGGTCACCAGCACCAGCCGGGTGTCCCGGACGGCCTCGGCCGCGAGCCAGTCCTTGACGGTGGCGAGCGCCGCGGCGACCGTCCCGGCCACCGAACCCGCCGGCTCGACGGCGAGCACGGCCACCTCGCAGCCGCCTGCCGTCAGCAGGTCCCGGGAGTACGGGGCCACGGCGGCGCCGAGCGCGGTCAGCTCCTCGGGCAGCGGGTCGAGACCCGGGGCCACGGCCCAGCGGCCCTCGGCCCGGACGGGGCCGGGGACGGAGCTCCCGGACCAGTCCACGGAGTACAGGTGCCGGCCCGCGGGCCCGGCCGGGCGCGGCGCCTCGGCCACGTCCCGCAGGGCGAGTCCGTCGACCGTGACGACCGGCGCTCCGGTGGCGTCGGCCGCGAGCAGCGACACCTCCTCCGCTCCGGTACGGCGCACCCGCAGCCGCAGCAGGGACGCACCGGTGGCGTGCAGGCGCACCCCGGACCAGCTGAAGGGCAGTTTGGTGGCGGGCCGGCCGTCGGTCCGGGCGAACCAGTCGCCGGCGAGGATGCCGTGCAGGGCGGCGTCCAGCAGCGCCGGGTGCAGCCCGTACCGCTCGACCTGGCCGCGCACCGCCTCGGGCAGCGCGGCCTCGGCGTACAGGTCGTCGCCGTCCTGCCACACCGCGGTGAGGCCGCGGAAGACCGGCCCGTAGCCGTAACCGGCCGCCCCGAGGCGGTCGTACAGGTCGTCGACGGGCACCGGGCGGGCGCCGGCGGGCGGCCACACGGTCAGGTCGCCGGGACCGGCGGCCGGTTCGTCGGCCAGGGAGCCGACGGCGTGCCGGGTCCACTGCCGGTCCAGGCCGTCGCCGAGGTCCGGGCAGGACGAGACGGTGAGCTGCCGGTGTCCGTGCTCGTCGGGCTCGTCCACCCACAGCTGGAGGCGCACGGCGTCGTCGGCGGTCAGCAACAGCGGCTCGTGCAGCGTCAGTTCCGCCACGGTAGCGCAGCCGACCTGGTCCGCGGCGCGGACCGCCATCTCCGCGAAGGCCGTGCCGGGCAGCAGCACGGTCCCGGCGACGGCGTGGTCGGCGAGCCACGGGTGGGACTTCAGCGACAGCCTGCCGGTGAACATCCAGCGGTCGCCGCCGGCCACCGGCACGGCCGCACCGAGCAGTCCGTGACCGGTGCCGTCCAGGCCCGCGCCGGTGACGTCCGCGGCGGCCTCGGCGTCCTGCTCCAGCCAGTAGCCGCGGTGCTGGAAGGCGTACGTCGGCAGCGGGACACGGCGGCCGCCGGCGCCCGCGTGCACCGCGGCCCAGTCGACCCGGACGCCCGCCACGTACGCCTCGGCCATGGCGGTCAGGACGCGCGTCCAGTCGCCCTGGCCGCGGCGCAGGGTGGTGAGCACGGCCGCGTCGGCGCCGGCGTCCTCGACGGTCTGGGTGACCCCGACCGTGGCCACCGCGTGCGGGCTGACCTCGACGAAGGCGTCGTGTCCGGCGGCCAGCGCGGCCCGTACGGCGGACTCGAAGCGAACCTGGTTGCGCAGGCTGCGGTACCAGTAGCCCGCGTCGGTGACGGCGCCGGTCACCGGTTCACCGGTGACGGTGGAGTACAGCGGTACGCGACCGGTGCCGGGCTCGGTGCCGGCCAGCAGTTCCGCGAGCCGCTCCTCGATCCGCTCGACGTGGTGCGAGTGGGAGGCGTAGTCCACCGGGATGCGGCGGGCCTCGACCTCGCGTCGGGCGCACTCGTCCAGGAAGGCGTCGAGCGCCTCGGCGTCACCGCTGACGATCACCAGGGACGGCCCGTTCACGGCGGCGATCTCCAGCCGCCCGGTCCACTCGGCGAGCAGCGGGCGCACCGCGTCCTCGGGCAGCGGCACGGAGACCATGCCGCCGAGGCCGGACAGCGTGGTCAGCGCCCGTGCCCGCAGCGCCACGACGGCGGCCGCCTGCTCCAGGGTGAGCAGTCCGGCGACGTGGGCCGCGGCTATCTCGCCCTGCGAGTGGCCGATCACCGCGGTGGGAGTCACCCCGGCCGACTCCCACAGCCGGGCCAGCGCGACCATCATCGCGAAGGAGACCGGCTGCACCACGTCGACCCGGTCCAGCCATCCCGCCTCGGGCGCGGCCCGCAGCACCTCGCGCAGCGACCAGTCCACGTGCGGGGCGAGGGCGCTCTCGCAGTCGTCGATCGCCGCCGCGAAGACGGGGGACGAGTCCAGCAGTTCGGCTCCCATGCCGGCCCACTGGGCGCCCTGGCCGGGGAAGACGAACACCGGGCGGTTGCGGGAGCGCCCGCCGGAACCGCGTACCAGGTGCGCGGCCTCGGTTCCCTCGGCGACCGCGGCCAGTCCGGCGAGCAGTTCCCCGGAAGTGCCGCCGACGACGACGGCCCGGTGGTCGAAGGCGGTCCGGCCGGCCAGCGAGACGGCGACGTCGGCCGGGTCGGCGCCGGGCAGCGCGGCGAGCAGCCGGGCCGCCTGGCCGGCGAGGGCGTCGGCGCCGCGCCCGGACACCGCCCAGGCCACGGCGGGCAGTTGCCGCCCGGCCGGTTCCGCCGGGGTGTCCTCGGCGGGCTCGGGGGTCTGTTCCAGGATGACGTGGGCGTTGGTGCCGCTGATGCCGAAGGAGGACACCGCGGCGCGGCGCGGCCGGTCCGTCTCGGGCCACGGCTGGGCCTCGGCGAGCGGGGCGACCGTCCCGACGGACCAGTCCACGTGCGGCGAGACCTCGTCGAGGTGCAGCGTGGCGGGCAGTACGCCGTGGTGCATGGCCTGCACCATCTTGATGACACCGGCGACACCGGCCGCGGCCTGGGTGTGCCCGATGTTCGACTTCACCGACCCCAGGAGCAGAGGCCGCTCCGCGGAACGCCCGGCGCCGTAGGTGGCGATGAGGGCCTCGGCCTCGATCGGGTCGCCCAGCGCGGTGCCGGTGCCGTGCGCCTCGACGGCGTCCACGGCGTCCGGCGTCAGACCCGCACCGATCAGCGCCTGCCGGATGACACGCTCCTGAGCGGGCCCGTTCGGCGCGGTGAGCCCGTTGCTCGCACCGTCCTGGTTGACGGCACTGCCCCGCACCACGGCCAGCACCCGGTGCCCGTTGCGCCGCGCGT
Source organism: Streptomyces sp. NPDC003720 (assembly GCF_042875075.1). Classification (NCBI taxonomy): domain Bacteria; kingdom Bacillati; phylum Actinomycetota; class Actinomycetes; order Kitasatosporales; family Streptomycetaceae; genus Streptomyces; species Streptomyces sp. NPDC003720. The sequence continues at coordinate 234,659 of NZ_JBIANZ010000004.1, read as the reverse complement.
CCGACAGCCGCTCCAGCAGCAGCATGCCCACGCCCTCGCCCCAGCCGGTGCCGTCGGCCGCGGCGGAGAACGGCTTGCAGCGGCCGTCGGCCGCGAGACCGTTCTGCCGGCTGAACTCCACGAACGCGCCCGGCCGGGACATCAGCGTCGCACCGCCGGCCAGCGCCATCGAGCACTCGCCCCGGCGCAGCGCCTGCACCGCCAGATGCAGCGCCACCAGCGAGGAGGAGCAGGCGGTGTCCACGGACAGCGCGGGGCCGTTGAAGCCGAACGCGTAGGAGATGCGCCCGGAGGCGACGCTGGTCTGCGTGCCGGTCAGCAGGTGGCCGTCGGTGCCGCCGGTGGGCTGGTCGAGGCGGGGGCCGTAGTCGCTGGCGAGGACGCCGACGAAGACGCCGGTGTCGGAGCCGCGCAGCCCGGCCGGGTCCAGACCGGCCCGCTCCAGCGTCTCCCAGCTCGTCTCCAGCAGCAGCCGCTGCTGCGGGTCCATCGCCAGCGCCTCACGGCGGCTGATGCCGAAGAAGCCCGCGTCGAACGCGCTGATGTCCTCGAGGAAACCGCCGCGCCGTACGTAGGTCGTGCCGGAGCCCTCGGATCCGAACAGCGAGTCCAGGTCCCAGCCGCGGTCGGTGGGGAAGTCGCCGAGCGCGTCCACCCCGTCCGCCACCAGGCGCCACAGGTCCTCCGGTGACTCCACGCCGCCCGGGTAACGGCAGCCCATGGCCACGATCGCCACGGCGTCGTCGTCGGACGGCCGCCCCGCAGGGGCGGGGGCGGCCACCGCGGCGGCGGGCTGCGGCGCGGCGCCGGCCAGCTTGCCGTGCAGGTGCTCGGCGAGCTCCAGCGGAGTCGGGAAGTCGAAGACGACCGTCGTCGGCAGCCGCAGTTCGGTCGCGCCGGCCAGGCGGTTGCGCAGTTCGACGGAGGTCAGCGAGTCGAAGCCCAGCTCGTTGAAGGGGAGTTCGACGTCCACGGCGGTGTCGGGGCCGTAACCGAGGACGACGGCGACCTGGGCGCAGACCGTGTCGACCACGGCCTGCCGGGCGGCCTCCTCGGTGAGGCCGGCCAGCCGTGCGGCCAGTCCTCCCCCGTCGGCGCCGGTCACGGCGGCGGCCGTACGGCGCTGGGCGCGCACGAGACCGCGCAGCGGTGCGGCCAGCCCAGGTCCCTGACCGCTGCGGGCGCGCAGCGCGGCGAGGTCCCAGTGGGAGGCGACCACGGCGGGTTCGGCCCCGGCCAGGGCCGCGTCGAACAGCGCCAGGCCTTCCTCGGCCTCCAGCGCCACGGTTCCGGCGGCGCCGGCCAGCCGGGCCCGGTCGGCACTCGACAGACCGGCGGTCATGGCCGACTCCGGGGCCCACAGGCCCCAGGCGACGGACACCGCGGGCAGACCCCGTTCCTGCCGTCGGATCGCGATGGCGTCCAGCGCGGCGTTCGCGGCCGCGTAGTTCGCCTGACCGGCGTTGCCGATCACACCCGCCACCGACGAGAACAGCACGAACCGCGCCACGTCCAGATGAGCCGTCAGCTCGTCCAGCACCCCGGCCGCACCCGACTTCGGCTCCAGCACCCGCCGCAACCGCTCATCCGTCAACTGCGCGACCACACCGTCGTCCAGGACACCCGCCGCATGCACCACCACCTGCAGCGGACGCTCCGCCGGGATCCGTCCCAGCAGCGCCTGAACCGAAGCCCGGTCCGAGACGTCACACGCCTCCACCACCACCTCGGCGCCCAGCGCTTCCAACTCGGCGGCCAGCTCCGCCATCCCCGCGGCCGCGAGCCCGCGCCGGCCCGCCAGCACCAGCCGGCCCACCCCGTGCGCCTCGACCAGCCGCCGCGCCACCAACCGGCCCAGCGTCCCCGTCGCACCCGTCACCAACGCCGTGCCCCGCGCATCCACCCCACGCGGAACCGTCAGCACCACCTTGCCCACATGCCGCGCCTGAGACACGAACCGGAACGCCTCCGGCGCCCGCCGCACATCCCACACCGACACGGGGAGCAGGTTCAGCGCGCCGGTGCCGAACAGCCGCATGATCTCGGCGAGCATCTCGCCGATCAGGTCGGGTCCGGCCTCCGGGAGGTCGAAGGCGCGATAGCTCACACCCGGGTACTGGGCGGCGACCTCGTCGGCGTCACGGATGTCGGTCTTGCCCATCTCGATGAACCGGCCGCGACCGCCGAGCGCCCGCAACGACGCGTCCACGAACTCACCCGCCAGCGAGTCCAGCACCACGTCCACACCCCGGCCACCGGTGGCCGCGAGCACCCGCTGCTCGAACTCCAGATCACGGGACGAGGAGATGTGCTCCTCGTCCAGCCCCTGCCCGCGCAGCGTCCCCCACTTGCCACGCGACGCCGTGCCGAACACCTCGGCGCCCAGATGCCGCGCCACCTGCACCGCCGCCATACCCACGCCGCCGGTCGCCGCGTGCACCAGCACCGACTCACCCGCCCGCAGACCCGCCAGCTCCACCAGCCCGTACCAGGCGGTCAGGAAGACGAGCGGCACCGACGCCGCCTGGGCGAAGGACCAGCCCTCCGGCATCGGCACCAGCGTGCGCCGGTCCACCACGGCGACCGGGCCGTAGGCCCCGGGCACCAGACCCATCACCCGGTCCCCGACCGCCATCCCGGTCACACCCGGACCCACTTCCTCGACCACGCCGGCCGCCTCCCAGCCGAGGCCGGCGAGGCTCTCCACCATGCCGAGGGCGACGACCACGTCGCGGAAGTTCAGGCCGGCCGCACGCACACCGACGCGCACCTCGCCCTCGCCGAGCGGCCGCAGCGCCTCCTCGTACGGCACCAGCGCCAGCCCGTCCAGCGTCCCGTCGCCGGCTGCCTCCAGGCGCCACGCCCGGGCATCCCGCGGCAGGACCAGGGTGCCGTCGTCGGCGGCGCGGGTGAGCCGGGGAACGCGCAGCGCGCCGTCCCGGACGGCCACCTGGGGCTCGCCGGAGGCCACCGCGCGCAACAGGGCGTCGTGCGGGCCGGCCAGGTCGACCAGGGTGAACCGGTCCGGGTTCTCCGACTGCGCCGAACGCACCAGACCCCACACCGCGGCCTGCGCCGGATCCACCGGCTCCGCCGGACCGGTGCGCACCGCGCCCCGGGTCACCAGCACCAGCCGGGCGCCGGCGAACCGGTCGTCGGCGAGCCACTGCCGTACCGCCGCGAGCACCCCGGAGGTGGTCTCCGGGACCCCGCCGCCGACCGGGCAGGTGAGGATCGCGACATCGGCGCGCCGGCCGCCGTCGGCCGCCGCGGCCAGTTCGTCCAGCCCCGCGTGCGAGGGCAGTCCGGTGACGGGCTCGCCGACCGCCGCCCAGGACGACGGTGTGGCCTCGGCGGCCGGAAACTCCTCCCAGCCGACGCGGTACAGGTGGGTGGCCGTGTCCTGGGTGTCGGCCGTGAGGAAGGACGCGGGCACCGCCCGCACGTCGAGGCGGCCCGCCTTGAGCACCGGCTGTCCGGCGCCGTCCGCGGCCTCGACGGTCAGCGCGTCGGGGCCGTCGGCCGTCAGGCGGACGCGCAGCGCCGTGGCTCCGGTCGCGGCGAGCGACACGTCCTGGAAGACGAACGGCAGCCGCAGCTCGGCGGAGCCGGCTCCCGCGACGTAGGGGTGCAGGGCCGCGTCGAGCAGCACCGGATGGAGGCCGTAGCCCTCGACACCGGTGCCGTCCGCGAGCGCGATCTCCGCGAAGGTCTCCTCGCCGCGGCGCCACACCGCGCGGACGGCGCGGAAGGCTGGGCCGTAGTCGTAGCCGACGTCGGCCAGGTCGTCGTAGGCGGTCTCGAAGGGGACGGGGGCGGCGCCGGCCGGCGGCCAGGCGGTGGCCCAGTCGGGCCGGGCGGGCGCCGCGCCGCGGGAAGAGACCGCGCCGGAGGCGTGGCGGACCCACTCGGCGTCGGCGTCGCCGCGCGAGAACACCTTGACCGTACGGGCCGGTCCGGCGCCGGTGACGACGATCTGGATCCGCAGATCGCCCTTGTCGGGCAGGACGACCGGCGACTCGAAGGCGAGTTCGTCCACGTGATCGCAGCCCACCTGGTCGGCGACGTCGAGCACCAGGTCGAGCAGCGCGGTGCCGGGCACGATCAGCCGCCCGCCCATGCGGTGGTCGGCGAGCCACGGCAGGTCGGCCACCGACAGCCGTCCGGTGGCGACGGCTCCGTCGTCACCGGCGACGTCCAGGACCGCGCGCAGCATCGGGTGCCCGGTCGGGCGCAGACCGGCGGAGGCGACGTCCGCCTCCGGCCGGCTGCTGAGCCAGCTGCGCTTGCGGTCGAAGGCGTAGGTGGGCAGGTCGACACGGGTGCCGCCGACGGCGAGCGCGGACCAGTCCACCGTGCCACCGGCCACGAACACCTCGGCCAGGCAGCGCAGCAGCGCCTCGTCCTCGGCGCGGTCGCGGCTGTGCAGGGCGGCCACGACGGCGTCACCGTCCAGGCTCTCCCGGACCATCGCGGAGAGCACCGCGCGCGGGCCGACCTCCAGGTAGGCGCTGATCCTGCGGTCGTGCAGCTCGGACACCACCGGGTGGAACATCACCGGCCTGCGGATCTGCTCCAGCCAGTACGCGGGCTCGGCCCAGGACGCGGTGACGCCGGTGCCGATGAGGTCGGTGACGTGGGACAGGCGCGGCTCGTGGAAGGCGAGTTCGCCGAGCACGGCGGCGAAGTCCGCCAGCATCGGCTCCATCAGGGGCGAGTGGAAGGCGTGGCTGACGGTGAGCCGCTTGGTGCGGCGGCCGCGCGCCTGCCACTGGGCGGCGACGGCGAGGCAGGCGTCCTCGTCCCCGGAGACGACAACGCTCCGCGGTCCGTTGACGGCGGCGATCCCGACGAGGTCCTCCTGGCCGGCGACGGACGGCAGGACCTCCTCCAGGGAGGCGGAGACCGCCACCATGGCGCCCCGGGCCTCGAGCGCCTGCATCAGCCGCCCGCGGGCGGTGACCATGCGGGCGGCGTCCGCCAGCGACCACACCCCGGCGACGTGCGCGGCGGCGATCTCGCCGACGGAGTGCCCGGCGATCTCGTCCGGGTGCACGCCCAGCGAGCGGAGCAGGGCGAAGGCGGCGACCTGGTAGGCGAACAGGGCGGGCTGGGTGTAGCAGGTCTCGTTGAGCAGCGCCGCGTCGGCGGTGTCCGGCTCGGCCCACATGATCTCCCGCAGGGGCCGCTCCAGGTGGGCGTCGAGTGCCGCGCACACCTCGTCGAAGGCCTCGGCGAAGACGGGGAACGCCCGGTACAGGTCCCGGCCCATGCCGGGGCGCTGCCCGCCCTGGCCGGTGAAGAGGAAGGCCGTCTGGGCGAGGGACCGGGCGCGGCCGGTCACCGCGGCGCCGGCGCCGGTCCCGTCGCGCAGCGCGGCGAGGCCGGCCAGCAGGTCGTCGCGGGTGCGGCCGTCCAGCACGGCGCGGTGCGGGAAGAGGGCGCGGGCGGCGAGGGAGTGCGCCACGTCGGCGGGGCCGGCGGCGGGATCGGCCTCGATCCGGCGGTACAGCCGCTCGGCCTGGCCGCGCAGCGAGGTCTCGCTGTGCGCGCTGAGCACCCAGGGGAGCAGCCGTCCGCCGTCCTCCCGCGGGCCGTCGGCGGCGGTGTGCCCGGCGGGTTCAGGGGTCTGTTCCAGGATGACGTGGGCGTTGGTGCCGCTGATGCCGAAGGAGGACACCGCGGCGCGGCGCGGCCGGTCCGTCTCGGGCCACGGCTGGGTCTCGGCGAGCGGGGCGACCGTCCCGCCGGACCAGTCCACGTGGGGGGACGGCGCGTCCATGTGGAGGATGCCCGGCAGTACGCCGTGCTGCATGGCCTGCACCATCTTGATGACACCGGCGACACCGGCCGCGGCCTGGGTGTGCCCGATGTTCGACTTCACCGACCCCAGCCAGAGCGGGGTGCCGTCGGCGCGGTTCTGCCCGTAGGTGGCGATGAGGGCCTCGGCCTCGATCGGGTCGCCCAGCGCGGTGCCGGTGCCGTGCGCCTCCACGGCGTCCACGGCGTCCGGCGTCAGACCCGCACCGGTCAGCGCCTGCCGGATCACCCGCTCCTGCGCCGGCCCGTTCGGCGCGGTCAGACCATTGCTCGCACCGTCCTGGTTGACGGCACTGCCCCGCACCACGGCCAGCACCCGGTGCCCGTTGCGCCGCGCGTCCGACAGCCGCTCCAGCAGCAGCATGCCCACGCCCTCGGCGAACGCGGTGCCGTCGGCCGCGGCGGAGAACGGCTTGCAGCGGCCGTCCGCGGACAGTCCGTTCTGCCGGCTGAACTCCACGATGGTGCCGGGGCGCGACATCATCGTGACGCCGCCGGCCAGGGCCAGCGAGCACTCGCCGCGGCGCAGCGCCTCCGCGGCCAGGTGCAGCGCCACCAGCGAGGAGGAGCAGGCGGTGTCCACGGACAGCGCGGGGCCGTTGAAGCCGAAGGTGTAGGCGATACGGCCGGAGGCGACGCTGGTCTGGAAACCGGTGAGCAGATGCCCGTCGGTGCCGCCGGCCGGCTGGTCGAGGCGGGGACCGTAGTCGCTCGCCATCACGCCGACGAAGACGCCGGTGTCGGAGCCGCGCAGCCCGGCCGGGTCCAGACCGGCCCGCTCCAGCGTCTCCCAGCTCGTCTCCAGCAGCAGCCGCTGCTGCGGGTCCATCGCCAGCGCCTCACGCGGGCTGATGCCGAAGAAGCCCGCGTCGAACTCGTCGGCGTCGTGCAGGAAGCCACCGCGACGAACGTACGTCGTGCCCGATCCCTCGCCGAACAGTGAGTCCAGGTCCCAGCCGCGGTTGGTGGGGAACTCGCTGGTCGCGTCCACCCCGTCGGCCACCACGCGCCACAGGTCCTCAGGCGACTCCACGCCCCCCGGGTAACGGCAGCCCATGGCCACGATCGCCACGGCGTCGTCGTCGCGCCGGGCCCGGCCGGCCCGGCGGACCGCGATCGCCGGCGCCTGCTGTGCGCCGCTGCGCAGCCGGTCGTGCAGATGGTCGGCGAGCCGCTGCGGAGTGGGGTGGTCGAAGACCAGAGTGGTGGCCAGCGGCAGGCCGGTGGCCAGGGACAGCCGGCGGCGCAGCTCGACGGTGCCGAGCGAGTCGAGGCCGAGCTCCTTGAAGGTCAGCGCGGGGTCGACGCCGCGGCCGTCGGCGTCCCCGCACAGCGCGGCGGCGGTGTCCACGACGAGGCGGAGCAGCTCGCGTGAGGAGCGCACCTGAGCGGGGGCCACCTCACCGGCGGTGTCCCGCGCCCGGCCGGTGTCGGTCAGCCAGTAGCGCTCGCGCTGGAAGGCGTACGTGGGCAGGTCGGTGCGCCGGGCCCCGGCCGCCCGGGCGAGGAGGGCGCGGTCCACGCCCGCGCCGCGGACGTACGCCTCGGCCGCCGATGCCCGGAGCCGGTCCGGGCCGCCCTCGCCGCGGCGCAGCGTGCCCAGGGCCGCCGCGTCCAGTCCCGCCTCCTCGGCGGTCTCCTCGACGCCCGCCACCAGCACCGGGTGCGGGCTGCACTCGACGAAGACCCGGCAGCCCAGTTCGAGGGCGCCGCGGGTGGCCCGGCCGAACTCCACGCCGTGGCGCAGGTTGCGGTACCAGTACTCGGCGTCCAGCGTCGCGGTGTCCAGTGCCTCACCGGTCACGGTGGAGACGAACAGGATGTCCGCGGAGACCGGCCGCACGGGGGCGAGTTCGCGGAGGATCTCCTCGCGCAGCTCCTCCACCGCCGCGGAGTGCGAGGCGTAGTCGATCGGCAGCACCTTGGTGCGCCGGCCGGCCGCCTCGAACACCTCGGCGACGGCGGCCAGCGACGCCGCGGGGCCGGAGACGACGACCGAGGAGGGGCCGTTGACCACGGCGACGGACAGGTCGGGGGCGTGCTCGGCCAGCGTCGCCTCGACGGCGTCGCGCGGCGCGGCCACGGACATCATGCCGCCGCCGCGACCGCCCAGCCGGGTGATCGCGCGGGCCCGCAGCGCCACCACGCGGGCGGCGTCGGACAGGGAGAGCGCACCGGCCACCGTGGCGGCCGCGATCTCGCCCTGGGAGTGGCCGACGACCGCGTGGGGCTCCACGCCCCGGGCACGCCACTGCGCGGCGAGCGCGACCATGACCGCCCACAGGGCGGGCTGGACCACGTCGAGGCGGTCGAGCCCGGGCGCGCCGGGCCGCTGCCGCAGAACGTCGAGCAGCGAGTAGTCCACGAACGGGGCCAGCGCCTCGGCGCACTCGGTGACGCGGGCCGCGAACACCGGCGACTCGTCGAGCAGGGTGCGGGCCATCCCGGGCCACTCCGATCCCTGCCCCGGGAACACGAAGGCGGTACGGCCGGCCAGGGCGGCGCCCGCCGCGAAGCCGGCCTCGGACCGGCCCTCGGCCAGCGCCCGCAGCGCTGCCCGCTGCCCGTCCGGGCCGGCGCCCAGCACGACGGCCCGGTGCTCGAACTCCTCCCGCGTCTCCACCAGCGACCGCGCGACGTCGGCCGGCACGGCGCCGGGGTTCTCGTCCAGGTACCGTCCGAGCGCCTCGGCCTGCCCGCGCAGCGCCTGGCCGGAGCGCGCCGACAGCACCCACGGCACGGCGTCCTCGCCCGGCTCCGCGGCGTCGTCCGCGGCCGGGGCCGGCGGCTCGGCCAGGATCAGGTGGCAGTTGGTGCCGCCCATGCCGAAGGAGCTGACGCCGGCCACCAGCCGCTCGTCCGCACGCGGCCAGTCCCGGGCGCCGGTGACGACCCCCAGGCCGAGGTCGTCGAGCGGGATCCCCGGGTGCGCCGTACGGAAGTTGAGGCTGGGGGCGATCCGGCGCCGGCTGATGCTCAGGACCACCTTCAGCAGCCCGGCGATGCCCGCCGCTCCCTCGAGGTGGCCGATGTTGGTCTTCGCCGAACCCACCAGCAGCCGCGTGTCGCCGGCCCGGCCCGCGCCCAGCGCGGCTCCGAGCGCCGCGGCCTCGACGGGGTCGCCGACCGGCGTGCCGGGGCCGTGCAGCTCGACGTACTGGACATCCCCGGGCCGGATCCCGGCGCGCCGGCAGGCGGCGCGGATCACGTCTTCCTGCGCCCGCGCGCTCGGCACGGTCAGGCCGTCGCCGCCGCCGTCGTTGTTGACCGCCCCGCCCAGGACGACGCTGTGGACGCGATCTCCGTCGGCGAGGGCCGCGGCGAGCGGCTTCAGCACGACGACCGCGCCGCCCTCGCCGCGCACATAGCCGTTGGCCCGGCTGTCGAAGGTGTACGCGCGCCCGTCCGGGGACAGCGCGCCGAAGCGTCCGACGGCGTCGGTGGTCTCCGGCAGCAGGTTGAGGTTGACGCCGGCGGCCAGCGCCACCGCGGTCTCGCCGCGCCGCAGGCTCTCGCAGGCGGCCTGCACCGCGACGAGCGAGGACGACTGGCCGGAGTCGATGGTCAGGCTCGGGCCGCGCAGGCCGAGCGCGTAGGACACCCGGTTGGCGATGATGCCGCGCTGAACGCCCGTCAGGGTGTAGGCGCTGACCGCCTCGTCGCCCTGGCGGTCGTGCAGGATGGCGTAGTCGCCGTTGATGGCGCCGACGAACACACCGGTGGCGCTGTCGCGCAGGGTGGAGGGGACGATGCGCGCGTCCTCCAGGGCCTGCCAGGCCAGTTCCAGGGTGAGTCGCTGCTGCGGGTCCATGGCGGCGGCCTCGAACGGCGAGATGTCGAAGAACGCGGCGTCGAAGGCGTCCACGTCGTCGATGAAGCCCGCCCGGCGGTGACCGGCGGCCGTACCGGCCGGCCACCGGCTCTCGGGCGCCTCGCCCACCGCCTCCCGGCCCTCGCTCAGCAGCTGCCAGTAGGCACGGGGGCCGTCCGCCCCGGGCAGCCGGCAGGCCATGCCGATGATGGCTATCGGCTCGTCGGCCGCGGACCGGTCCTGGACAGGGTTCATCGATGCATCCATTGAGAGCGTCACCTCAGGCTTCGCCACGCGAAAACGCCGCTGAAGAGGGCGATGTCGCCGCCGTCTGATTTTTCTGGCGTACTGGAACGAGGAATCCCCGGCACCCGGGCAAGCCCCGAACGTCCCGCGCGCCAAGAGCGCGGGGTGTTTAGTCGTCTTCCGGTGAGCCGCGGTGCGTCGAATACGAGAACGGGCTCAAGAACAGCGGAATATGAAGGTCCGAGACGCCGGGGTAGCGCACGGACACGATGATCTCGGGGTAGAGGGCCTCGGCGCCCTGGTCGCGGAAGTAGTCGCCGGTGGCGAACACCAGCCGGTAGACCCCCCGCGGCAGCGGATGCGGCACGAACGAGCCGATCCTGCCGTCGCTGTCCGTGCAGGCGCCGGCCACCCGGGCCCAGTCGCCGCGCTCGCGGCCGTACAGGGCGACCGCCAGGTCCCGGACGGGGCGGCCGCCGGTGGAGTCGAGCACCCGGACCGAGACACCCATGGCCCCAGCCTCTCCGTGCGTCAGCTCCAGATGATCTCGGCATCGGGGCCGGCGCCGAAATAACCGAGCATGGAGGCGAACAGCGAAAGCATGTGAATCTCCCTTGTGGAAGCCCTGGAGAACTGAAGTCCCTTGCGGGTGAGTCCAGTTCTACGAGGCCCCCTTCTCAACGTCCTACCAGATCGCTATCACGCGCTAAATCACGTCAGCCCACGGCGCACACCGCGTATCCGCGCGGGGTCACCACCACCGGCAGTTCCCGCCGCTCATGGCTCTCCCCGCCGGCGAACGCCACCGTGATGTGGCTGTAGAACGGCCGCAGCCCTAGCGTGGCGAAGTAGCGGTCCGTCTCCAGGGTCAGCCGGAAGGTCCCCTGCGCGTCCCTGGACCCGAGGCAGCAGCAGCACCGCCCGTCCTCGCCGGTGACCCCGTCCCACACGCGCTGCCAGTGGTCGAGGCCCAACCGCTCCAGGCACAGCGGCAGACCGTCCACGGGTCGTCCGTTGGTGCCGTCCGTGACGGACACATCGAGCTTCACGCCGTATCGGCCTCTTCCCTGGGTCGCGGCTCCCCGGGCGCACCTCGCGCCCGAGGGGGCACCGTCCCCCGCCCCGCTGTCAGGCCGCTGTCGCCCGGCTTTCACCGCTCTCAATGCCCGGCGCCCACGGGACCCGACGGTCCCGCGAGGCCGCGGCCGGCCGGCGCCGGCAAGAGCGCGACCTCTATACGGGCAGGAAGTCGCCGACCTCACGGGAGACGGCTCCGCCGTCCGGTGGCCCCTGCTCGCCGGACGGGCCGGCGACCCGGTCCAGCACCCGCAGCGCGCGGTCCCGCCAGCCGGTCGCGTTCATCTCCTCGAAGATGTCCAGTGCGGCGCCCGCGTGGTCCCGGGCCCGGACGTGGTCACGGCGTTCGGCGGCCAGCTCGCCCAGGGTGAGCCGGATCCGGCCGACGGCGAACCGCTCGTCGGCGCGCTCCGCGATGGCCATGCCGCGTTCGAGCATCTCCAGCGCCTCGGCGTGCGCGCCCTGCCGGTCCCGGGCGACGGCCAGGCCGCGCAGCGCGTGCGCCTCGCCCACCGGGTCGCCGACGGCGCGGATGCTCTCCATGGCCCGGGTGAAGGAGCTCTCCGCAGCCGCCGCGTCGCCCGTCTGGAGGTGCGCCTCCCCCAGCCGGCACAGGATCTGCGCGCGTATACGGAAGCCGCCGGAGCGTTCCACGGCCGCGAGCGCGGCCCGCAACGTCCGTTTCGCCTCGGTCAGCAGACCGCGCTCCAGCCGGATCTGCGCCATGTTGTTCAGCACGTGCGCCTCGGCGGTCGGGTCGTCGACGTGGGCGAGCAGGGCGAGCGCCTCCTCGTAGCCCGCCATGGCCTCCTCGTGCCGGCCGCGCACCTGGTCGGTGAAGGCCACGTTGCGCCGGGCCAGCGCCTCACCGTGCCCGTCACCGACCTCCCGGAACAGCTCCCTGGCCACCTGGAGCCGGTCCCGGGCCTCGTCCAGCTGGTACTGGAACATGTGCAGCGAGCCCAGCGAGTACAGCATCGCCGCCTGGCCGCGCCGGTTGCCGTGGTGCCGGGTGACGGCCAGGGCGATCTCGTGCGTGGTGCGCCAGTCGTCGAAGTAGTTGTAGTTCTGGAACATCGTCACCGAGGTCAGCGCGAGGTCCCAGCACAGCTCGTCCAAGCCGGCGGCGGCCGCCTGCCGCACCGCCGTGATCAGGCCGGTGCGCTCCGCCTCGAACCACACCATCGGGTCGGCGATCTCGCGGTCGACGACCCACCGGTCGAGCGGCAGGCGCGGGGCGTCGCCGTGGATGGCGTGGTCCCCGCGGTAGACCTTCCGGTGGGCCTCCTCCAGCAGGTACAGCCAGCTGCTCAGCACCCTGCCGAGGACGGCGGAGCGCTGCGGGGTGCTCTCCTTCTCGGCCAGGCACTCCTGGGCGTACACGCGGACCAGGTCGTGCAGCCGGTAGCGGGCGTGACGGCCGTCCACGAGTTCCACGTCGACGAGCTGTGCGTCGACCAGGAGCTCCAGGGTGTCCTCGGCGACGGGCGCCTCCATGTCGAGCAGCGGCGCCGCGACCCAGGAGGGGAACTCGGTTGCCTCCAGCATCGACAGCCGGCGGAACAGGCACTGGGCCTCCGCGGGCAGCCCCTGGTAGGCGAGCGCCAGGCTGGCGCGGACTCCGACGCCGCCGTGCGTCAGCTCGTTGAGCCGGCGGCGCTCGTCGTTCAGCCGCGCCACCATGTGCCCGAGCGTCCAGTGCGGCCGGGCGGCCAGCCGGGCGGCGGCCACGCGCAGCGCCAGGGCCAGTCCGCCGCACAGGTCGATCAGCTCCAGCGCGCTGGGCAGGTCGCCGCGCACCCGGTCCTCGCCGAGGATCCGGCACAGCATCTGCACGGCCTGGTCGGTGGGGAAGACGTCGACCTGGACCGAATGGGTGCCCTCCAGGCCGGTGAGCCGGGATCTGCTGGTGACCAGCACCGGGCAGTTGGCCGAACCGGGCAGCAGCCAGCGCACCTGGGCCTCGTCGATCGCGTCGTCGAGCACGATGAGGAGGCGGCGGTCGGCGACGTGGTTGCGGAACAGCTCGGCGCGTTCCTCGATGCTCGCCGGGATGGCCGCGCCGGGCACGCCCAGGCTGCGCAGGAACCGTTCGAGGATCTGCGCGGGGGGCACCGGCTGGGCCGCCGGGCCGCGCAGCTTGGCGAAGAGCTGGCCGTCCGGGTACCGCTCGGCGAGCAGGTGCCCCAGGTACACGGCGAGGGTCGTCTTGCCGACGCCGCCCTTGCCGGTGATGGAGATGATCCGCAGTCCGTAGGAGCCCGCGGCGCCGGTCTCCAGCAGCCCGCGCAGGCTCTCCACCAGCTCGCCCCGGCCGGTGAAGTCCGCTATGGCGCCCGGCAGCAGCCGGGGCACACCGGCCGTCTCACCGGCCGGCGCGGACGCGGCGGCCGGCGGACTCGGCGCCGCGGCCGGGGCGGGGGCGCTGTCCAGTTCCCCGGACAGGATCGCCTCCTCCAGCCGCCGCAGCTCCTCCCCGGGCTCGATGCCGAGCTCGTCGACGAGGACCTGCCGTCCGCCGCGGTACGCCTCCAGCGCCTCGGCCTGCCGGCCCGACCGGTACAGCGCCACCATCAGCTGGGCTCTGAGATGCTCGCGCAGCGGGTTCTGCATGACGAGGTCGATCAGCCGCTCCACGAGCTGCTGGTGGAGCCCCAGCGCGAGTTGCGCGTCCACCCACTGCTCGACCACGGCCAGGCGCTGCTCGCTGAGCCGGGCCGCGGGAGCCTGCAGCGCGGTGCGCGCGGCACCGCTGTCGATATGTATCTCGCCGCGCCACAGGGCCAGCGCCTCGGCGAACACGGAGGCGGCCTCGGCGTGCCGGCCCGCCTCGGCGGCGGCGCGTCCGGCCAGTGCGAGCCGGTCGAACACGCGTAGATCGAGGTCGTCGTCGCCGACCTCCGCGACATAGCCCGGGGGGCGGGTGTGGATGACGTCCCGCAGCCCGACCTTGGCCAGATTGGCGCGGACCATCGAGACGCAGATCTGGATCTGGCCACGGGCGGTGGACGGCGGTGAGTCCCCCCACACCGCGTCGACCAGCCGCTCGGTCGGGACGACCCGGTTCGCCTCCATCAGCAGAAGAGCCAGGACGATGCGCTGCCGCTCGGCGGTGATCAGTACCGTCCCTTCGGGACCCACGACCTCCAGCGGCCCGAGCATGCGAAAGTGCATGGCCTTCTCCCCCCACAGAAACGGCATTCGGAATGCGTCGCAACTCCCCAGAGCGACAGCCGTCTTCCACAGTACTTCTCAGCCATGACGGGGCGCATTAATACCTGGCAAAGAGTCAGGCATTGGTGCAGGTCAAGGGTTATCCCCCGGCGTAACGAATCCGATTTACCCGAACTGCCCCACCGTTCCGGGCGGGATCCGGACACTATGCCGCCGCCTCCTCCCCGCCGCCCGCGCACGCCGGCGAACCGACCGCGGGGACGGTCACGGCGACACAGACCACCAGGTCGCCGTGGTGCGATACCGACATCTCGATCCGGTGGATCCTCCTCGCGTCGGCCAGGCGCCGGGCCCGGCCACGCAGCGTCACCTGCGGCGCCCCCCAGCGGTCGCCGGTGATCTCGATGTCCCGCCACCCGAGCCCCTGCCCGAGCCCCCGCCCGAGCACCTTCGCCGTGGCCTCCTTGGCGCAGAACCGCCCGGCGAGCCGCTCGGCGCGGCGCGGCCCGGAAAGCCCGTCCGCCTCGCGGAGCTCGGCCTCCGTGAAGACGAGCGTGCGATAACGCGCGTGCTCCGCGATTCGCTTGAATCGCGAAATACTCAGCAGATCGATGCCGATCTTCACGCCGCGCCCCCGCTCGCGGTGCGAATACGGGCGGCGATCGCCCGGCGCCGTTCCTCGTGCTCGGCCATCGACCGCTCGTATTCCTCGGCGTCCTGCGCCCAATAACAGGAATCGCGCCATTCGCCCGCCGTGAACGAATCGTAAGCACATCGCACCTGGGACTGCGCCGTCAGGTCCTCGGCGGACACGAGCATCGTGTTGTGCACCAGCACCTGGTTGATCACCGCCCGCATGTTCAGCTCCTCGCGGATGTAGCGGTGCATGGCGCCGACGGCCGCGGCGCCGTAGCCGCCGCGGAAGCGGGGCAGCACGCCGAAGGAGAGCTCGCAGGTGCGGGCCCGCCAGTCGATGGAGGTGATCCAGGCGAAGCCCAGGGTGCGCCCGTCGGGATGGCACATCGCGAACATGCGCTTGACGCCGTGCTCGTGCTCGATCGTGCGCCGCTGGTTCTCCACGAGCGCCTCGTCGCTGGAGACCACGGCGAAGTCCGTGAGGTTGGCCTGGAAGCGCTGCTCGCGCAGCAGGGCGCTGCGCGCGGGGATGTCGGCCTCTTCGAAGTGCCGGATCCTGGGTGTGATCATGACTCTTCCCTGGGAGTGGCGGCCGTACGGCTCAGCAGGACCCAGGCGTGGTGCTCGTCCGCACCGCACCTGACGAGGACCCGCTCGCCCGACCGCAGTTCGTCGCGGTGGAGTGCGTGATGGAGGTCCGGCCAGCCGCCGCAGGCGCCCGGACCGGTGAAGACGCGGTCCGCCCCGGGGTCCGGGCGGCCGCCCTCGCCCCAGCCGAGCACGCGGAGCGGGCCGTCACCGCCGCCGAAGCGCAGGGCCACGGCGGTCAGCCGCCCGGGCACGGCGCCGGCGAGGGCGAACAGCGGCTCGTCGACCACGACGGCCGTGACGCCGACCGCGGGGTCGGCCCACCAGGAGAGCAGGTCCAGCACGGCGGCGCCGCCCAGGTCGCCCAGGTGCGTGATGCCCATGTCCTCCGTGACCGGCCAGTCCCGCTCGTGGACGAGCCGGGGCAGGGCCGCGCTGAGGGTGTCGCGGTCGGCCGCGGACTGAACCAGCACGAAGGGCTGCGGCCCGGGCGGGGGCCCCAGCCTGCGCAGCGCGGTCTCGGCCAGGTCCGCGCCGTCCTCGCGCGCGGCCAGCATGCGCAGCTCCCGCAGCGGGGCGCCGCTGTGCTCCGCCACGGACGACAGGTACGAGGCGAGCAGCCCGCCGGCCTCCGGGTCGGCCTCCGTCCAGCCGCCGAACAGGCCGCCCTCGGCCGGGTCGCCGCCGGCCGACCGCGCCTGCCCGGCGTCGCAGTAGCGGGGGGACTCCTCCACCGCGACCGCCAGGGCGTCGACGCTGAGCACGGGAGGGGCGGCGGCGCTCACGCGTCACCTCCGGCCGGCCGGTGCCCCGTACTGCGCACATGGCCGTCGGCGATGTGAAGTCGCTGCATGTTGCCGGTGCCCTCCATGAACTCGAAGCCGTAGGCGTCCCGGGACCACTTCTCCAGCAGCGGGTCGGCCGGCAGACCGCCGGGGCCGAGCACGGCGGCCGCCCAGTGGGCGACCGCCACGGGCAGTCCGCTGCCGGTGAGCTTGGCCATCGCCGGCATCGCCCGCGCGTCGGGGTCGCGGTCGACCTCGGCGGCCGCCCGGTAGGCCAGCTCCCGCGCCGCCTCCGCCCTGGCGCGCAGCACCTCCCCGCCCGGGGCGCCCGGGGCCAGCTCGCCGACGCGGTCGAGCATGGCCAGCGCGGTGCCGACGGCCATGGCGCCGACCTGGATCCGTACGTTGTTGAAGGTCTGCAGCGCACCCCACAGGCCGCGCCGCGAGACCGGCAGGTGCTGCCCCAGCAACTGGTCCTCGGACACGGGGTGCCCGTCGAAGGCGATCTCGCTCAGCCAGGCGCCCCGCAGCCCGAGGGTGTCGAGCCGCCGCCCCTGCCAGCCCCCGGCCGGGCGCTCCACCAGCACGGCCCGGATGGTCAGCGGCGAGCGCCCGGTGCGGGCGAAGACGACCCCGATCCCGGCACGGGCGGCGTTGCCGATGTACCGCTTGCGGCCGGACAGGGCGAAGCCGCCGGGCGTCCGTTCCAGCCGGCTCTCCAGCGAGGTGGCGTCACTGCCGTGCGCGGGCTCGGTCATCGCGAAGAAGGTGCGGGTACGGCCGTCCGCGACCCGGGCGTGGAAGAGGTCCCGCTGCGCCGGGCTGCCGAGGGCGTCCACGACGATCCCGGCCAGCGCGGGGCCGGGGGCGCCCAGCAGGGCGCCCGCGTCACCGCGCGCCAGTTCCAGGGTGGCGACCACCCGCTCCAGGCAGGTGCCCCGGTAGTCGCCGAGGACCTCCGGCGGCTCCGGCGCCGTCCGGCGCTCCGCCGGCAGCGCCGCCGCCCGGATCAGCGCCACCGCGGCCGAACCGGCGGGCAGCGCGGCGCCGTCCGGGTCGGCGTCGATGGCGAGCGCGTGCGCGCGCAGTTCGCCGGCCACCTCGGCGACCCGTTCCCGCAGCGCCACCAGCCGGGGATCGCCGTCGACCACACCGCCGCGGGTCTCCGGCCGGGCCGTCGCCCCGCCCCCGCCCGCGGCCGCCGCCCGCCCCGCACGCTCCCGCAGAGCCGTATCCGCCGCCTTCACTCCGCCTCCTCCGTCACCTCTACGACGGCCGCCTGGAAGTACGCCCCCATGCCCTGCGCGGCCAGCACGCACCGCGTGCCGGGCGCCAGCCGTCCCGTGCGGTCGGCGTGGTCCAGGGCCATCAGGGCGTCCACCCCGAAGGTGTGCCCCTGCTCGGGCAGCAGATCGAGGTGGACCCGGTCCATGGGGATGCCCAGCGCGCCGCTCACCGCCCGCCACACGAACGCGTTGGACATGTGCGGCATGATCCAGTCGACGTCGTCCCGGCCGAGACCGGCCCGCCGAAGGGCCTCGTCGATCACTCGCGCCATGCCCTCGACACACGCGGTGCCGAACTCACGGCTCTCCTCGGTGCTCATCCGCAGGTTCCGGTGGAACCGGGCGTCCCGCACCGCTGCGCCGCCGAGATAGCGGTACCGTCCGCGGTGCCGGCCGCCCTCGCGCCCCATGACGAACGCCGCCGCTGCGTCCCCGCACACGACGAACCCCGGGATGATCCGGGACATGTCGCCCATGCTGCCCTGGTCCCCGCCGAGCACCAGCACCGTGTCGTCGGCCCCGGCGCCCGGCCGCCTCAGGAACCGGTCCGCGAGGTCGGCCGCGCGCAGCACCGAGGCGCAGTTGATCCGGGAGATCCCGTACACCGGGGTCGCGGGACGCGCCAGCCGGTCGCGGACGAGGGAGACGAACTCGTCATGGTGCCCGAAGGGCTGCACCAGCAGCGTGTGCCCGTAGAGCACCAGGTCCGCCCGGCGGCCCGCGAGCGCCTCGCGGCCGGCGTCCAGCAGCGCCTCGAGCAGGCTCTCGCCCTCGGCGAGCGAGGGACTGGTGCGCAGCCCGAAGATCCGGGTGAACAGCCGCCGTTCGGCGCGCGGACGGTCGTACCGGGCGAGGATCTCGTCGACCGAGTCCCGCTGGTCCGGCACCCGTGCCGCCACCCGGGACAGCGTGATCGTCATGTCCGGCTCCCCGCTCGCGGTGCGCCGCCGGTCACGCCGCCGCTTTCCGCAGCTGGTTCGTCACATAGTCGGACAGACTCCCGAAGGACCGGAACACGTCGGCGTCCAGCTCGTCCGGGTCGATCTCCAGGCCGACCGTGTCCTCCAGGCTCATCAGGAGCTCCAGGACGCTCGTCGAATCCAGGGCGAGCTCCTCGAACAGCCGGGTCTCCGGCGTCAGTTCGCCGACCTCGCGGCCGAGCACCGCCTCCAGCGAGATCCTGATGTGCTCGGCGACCTTCTGCTGCTCCATGGCACGTCCTCCGCGTGGCTGGGCTGACTGGTGGAATACAGGTGCTGCGTGCGCACGGGATCCGTCAATGGCACGGGAAAAGGCACGGACGGATTTCCCTGCCCGGGACCGGCGAATTACGGCGCGCACTCACGGCCGCGCGCTTTTCCAGTCCACGGCAGCGGAGAAAAACCTGCACCGGCTAGGCTAGTGCGCCCGCCGGCCAATTCCCCGTGCCCGCCGGTGGCAGTTATTTCCTGGCCAGTCGATGTCACAACGCCGTCAGCCGCCCGGCCAGCGCCCTCAGCGGCTGCACGCCGCCGAGTTCGCGCACGCCGAGTCCCTGCCAGCCGGCCGCCCGCAGCGCCTCCAGTACGCCGGGGGCCCGCAGCAGCCGGCCGCCGGCGGCGACATAGCTGTCCGCCGGGTCGATCCCGGCCAGCCCGTTGACCCGTACGACGGCCGCGACCAGCGCCGCCTCGGCGTCCGGCGCGCAGGCGACGGCCGGGCCGGCGGCGTGCGCCGGGGCGCCGTCCGGCGCGGCGGGGAAGCCGAGGTCCCGCGCGACCTCCCCGAGCCGCCGGTCCGTGCCCTCCTCGGCGTGGGCCACGATCAGCTCCTCGTAACCGCGCAGGAACCGCTCCGCCTCCCCGGCCGGCAGCACCGCCTCGGCCGCCCGCAGGGCGACGGTGACGCCGTCGGACCACTCGTGGATGCGGAAGTAGGCGTCGGATCCGGACCGCGCCCAGGCGGCGGGCTCCGGGTTCCGGGTGAACCGGGTGCGCCGGGTGCCGCAGGAACGGGGGGCGTAGTTCAGGAAGTTGAGCTCGGTCTCGACCCGGACCTCCGCGCCGCGCCGGAAACCCTCCGCCGCGAGCAGCTCCAGGACCTCGTCGTAGGCCGCCTGGGGCAGGTTCTTCGCCCGCTCCACGGCGCCGGCGGCGCTCCGCACGGCCTCCGAGAACGCCGGATCGTCCCCGGACAGGTCGAGGGACACCAGCAGCGGGGCGAACATGCAGGTCAGCACGTCCATGGTGGCGGCGCTGTCCCGGTGGCTGGTGAACAGCCAGCAGGGCACCCGGCGGCTGCCGGTCCAGGCGGCGGTGGTCATCGCGAAGGCCGCCATGTGCACGGCCGACGGCCACACCCGGTACCGTGCGGCGACCGCCCGGGAGGCGGGCAGCAGCCGGGGCGAGGTGAGCGCCGCGCTGCTCGAGGCGGGTCGCCCGGCCGGGCGGCGGCGGGCGGCGAAGGCATCCCGCGGCAGGGCGGCGATCTCCTCGCGCCAGGGCGCCAGCCGCGCCCGGTCCGCCTCCGTCGCGTCCGGCTCGGGGGCGGCGAGGTCGGCCGGCTGCCGCACCACCGGGGGCAGCGCCGCCGGGCGGCCCGCGACGGCGCCGGCGAGCAGCGCGTCCAGCTCCCGCAGGAAGGTGTCGACGCTCCAGTCGTCGAACGCGATGTGGTTCAGGACCAGCACCAGCCGCCGGGGCACCCCGCCCGCCGTGACCAGGCAGGCCCGCACCGGCCAGTCGGCGGCCAGGTCGAACCCGGCCCGGGTGCACTCGGCGACCGCCTCGGCCGGGCCGGGAGTGCCGTCGTCCTCGACGGTGACCTCCCGGAGCGGCAGTGCGGCCGGCGGGTGGACCCGCTGCTCCGGCCGGCCCTCGGCGTCGCACGGGAACGTGGTGCGCAGCGCCTCGTGCCGGCGCACCAGGTAGTTCAGGGCCGTCCTGACGCGGACGGGCGCGATCCCCTCCGGCAGCGGCGGGTCGAGCACGATGTGCGTATCGTGCCGGGCCGTGGGCGGCAGCTGGTGGTGATGCAGCCAGAAGTACCGCTGTCCGAGGCCCAGACGCGCCTGTTTCACCATGGGCGTTCGATCCTCCGTGATCGCTGTGGGAACGACTTTCGATGATGGGCGAAGCCGGTGCCGCCCCAATACCGCGGTCCGCTGTCACCAAAAGGACGGCCAAAAGCTGTCAGCGAGCACAAGGCGATGCCGCCCGGGAATTCCTTGACAGCATCGGCGGGCATTCGTCAGCCTTCATTGCACCAGCCGCCGCAGCAACTTCCGGCAAGCGGGCGTTAATTCACCCTCATAACCCTGAAATGCAGGCGGGGGCATTTTTGATAACTCTCACGGAGGTGAATCCCATGACCAAGGCTGCTACCAAGGCCGCTGTCAAGGCTGCGACGAAGGCCGCCACCAAGGCCGCCACCAAGGCCGCCACGAAGGCTGCCACCAAGGCCGCCGTCAAGGCCGCCGTCAAGGCCGCGTGATCCCGGTGGCATGGCGCCGCCCCCCGGGGCGGCGCCATGCCACTGCCGCATTCCCAGCACCGAGCACATCGCAGGGGTCCCGGAGGATCCAATGACGGACATGATCGCCGAATGCGAGCGGGCCGCCCACACCGACGGACTCGCCGCCGGACTGGCCGTGGCACTCGACGGACTCGGCCCGGCCGCGGCGCCGGGGCCCGTCGCCGCCGTACCGGCGGCCTGGACGGGACCCGACGACGAAGTGGTACGGCACCCGGTCGCCGGACACGAGGGCATCGCCTTCGTCCGTCCCGCCGACCGCGACCCGGCCCCCGAGCGCACGCTGGTCGCCCTCGGCGCCCGCCTCGCCGCAGCCCGCCTGGGCGCCACCCGGCGGCTCACCGAGCACGCCGTGGAGCACCTGTCCGGCCGGACGGCCGGCGGCGAACCCACCATCCGCAAGCAGCTGGTGCTCGGCACCGTCGCCGACCTGCTGACCGCGCTGGAGGCACTCGGCGTCCAACTGCGCGTCACCGAGAGCAGCGTGGCGACCCTCGCCGACGTGCACGACAGCATCACCGGCCTCGACTGGGAGGCGGCCAAGCTGCTCGGCGCCAGCGGCTTCCTCACCGACAGCCCCGGCCGCAGCGCGCACGTCTCCCAACTCACCGCCAACTGCTGGGTCGTGAGGGAAGGCACGCGATGACCGATCTCGACCCGGCCCTGCGCGCGATGCGCGACTGCTTCGCGGACGCCGTCCCCGACCTGCGCTCGCGCGCCCTGTCCGTGGACGCCGACCCCACCGCCGTCGACGGCCACCTGGACGCGCCGGGCCTCGACATCGTCCGCAGCGCCACCACGCCCAAGCGCCACCGCGGCCGGCTCGCGGCCACCCCGCTGGACGCCTACGACACGGAGACCTGCCTGGCCCGGGTGGTCGGCACCGTCGAACTCGCCCGCGGCGACGCCGCGATGCTCACCGCGGCCCCCGGCCCCTCCCTGGCCGGCACGGTCGTCGACGCCCTCGGCAGCGAGGCCCAGCAGGACCACTTCTACGAGACCATCGGCGACGGCCGCACCTGGACCTTCTTCGGCATGACCGAACCCGGCCTGGGCAGCGACGCGACCCGGCTGAGCACCCGTCTGGAACGCGACCCCGACGGCGGATACCGGCTGCACGGCACCAAGCGGTACATCAGCAACGGCACCCGCGGCAGCGTCGGCGCCGTCTTCGCCCGCACCGGCCCCTCACCGCTGTCCATCCGCGCGGTCCTCGTCCACTGCCCCGCCGACGGCTTCACCAGCCGCGCGCTCGACATGACCGGCCTGCGCGGCGCCCGCATCAGCGAACTGAGCTTCGACGGCGTGCGCGTGGCCGAGGACATGGTCCTCGGCAGCCACCTGCGGCTGTCCCAGCGCGGCCTGTGGGGCGTCATGCGCACCTTCAACTACATGCGCGTCCACATCGCCGCACTGGCCCTGGGCACCGCCATGGCGCTCACCGAGTACGTGCGGGAGCACCGGCCCGCCCTGACCGCGGCCGAGGTGATGACGGCCCGGCTGCTCGCCGCGCGCCAGGTGGTCTACGAGGCCGCGGCCTCGGTCGACCACGACCCCGACGACCAGCGCCCGCCCTCCATGGCCAAACTGCACGCCACCCGCCTCGCCGTGACCACCGCCCACTGGGCCGCCACGGCCCTGGGCCCGGCGTCGCTGCTGGACCACCCGCTCCTGGAGAAGTGGAGCCGCGATGTGTACGCCTTCGAGTTCATGGACGGCACGAGCAACATCCAGCGACTCCAGATCGCCCGCGACCTGTGACGCGGCAGCGGCCGCACGGCTGAGGAAGGACCCATGACCACACCCGCGGACACCGGCCCGCCCCACTGGTCCGCCCGCCCGTACGACCCGGAACGGGCGGCGGACCGCGAGACGGCCCTGGCTTTCTTCACCGAGCCGGACTTCCACTTCCGCACCGCCCAGCCCGACACCCGGGCCGAGTGGGAGCTCCTCGGACTCCTCGACGACGGCACCCGCATCCTGCTGGCCGACTCCGTCCCGGTCGGCCTCTACGCCGTGGAGGACATGGGCAGTGAGCACGGATCACATGTCCAGCTCGACCTGCGGCTGCACGCCCGCGCGCCCGGCCACTGGTGGCCGGCGGCCTATCGGGCCGTACTGGACGGGCTGCGCTGGCGCCGCGAACTGGTGCGGGTGACCGTCCGTGTGGGGGAGCACGACGCCCGCGGCCTCGCCGCCGCCCGGGCCGCCGGCCTCACCGAGGAGGGCACGCTCGCCCACGTCACCCTGCACGACGGCAAGCCGTGCGGCACCGTCTTCTTCTCACAGATCTGGGCACCCGCGTCATGAGGCTGAGAGGCTACCGAGAGGCCGACCGCACCCTGCTGACCGGAGACTGGCTGCCCGGCGAGATGCTGGGGCTGCCGGTCGCCGGCCGGCCGCCGCTGGCCGAGCCGTCCATGGTGGCGGCCCCCGCCGACGACACCAGCGAGGTGTGCGTCGTACCCGGCGCAGGCTACGTCCGCTTCGCGGAGATCGACTGGATCCACCGGCGCGCCCGCCTGGAGACCGGCCTGCACACCGTTCCGGAGGATCCGGCCCGGCTCCTGGCGGCCGCGGTCGACCACGGGTTCCGGGTGCTCGGCCTGCACCGCCTCCACGGCCTCGTCACCCCCGCCGCGCACCCGCCGGACGCCGCCCTGGCAGCGGCCGGATTCCGGCACGAGGCCACGATCCCGCAGGCCCTGTGGCTCGCGGGCCGTCCCGTCGAACGTCAGGTGTGGGGAGTCGTCGATGCCTGAGCTGGAACTGCTGACCCCGTCCGCCGCCGCGGCCGCGCTGACCGCGGCCGGGGACGACGGGCGCGGGTTCCTGGGACTCGACCCGGTCACCCAGAACGAGCCGCTGCTCGCCCGGGAGCTGGCCGGCGGGGCCGCCGCCTTCCGCTACGCGGACACCGTCCTCGGCTGCCGGGTCAATCCCGACCAGCCGCGGCAGGCCGAGGTCGCCGCGACCACCGCCGACCCGGACGCCCTCGGCGCCCTGCTCGACTTCCTGCACACCTACCAGCGGTGCACCTCGTTCGTGGCTCTCGTCCCGGAGTCCCTCGACACCTCCGGCTACCGCGCCCACGGCTTCACCGAAACCGGTCTGCTGCGCTCCCACCGCTTCGCCGCCGGCGCCTACCGAGACGTCCGGGTGCTCCACGCGGCACGGGACGCGTACTGACCACGGTCGCCGACGACGACGCCGGGCGGCCGCCGCCCGGCACGTCACCAGGCCAGGTCCGCCACCCGCGCGAGCCGGTCGACGGCGACCTCGGGCGGCGGCCCCGTGGTGGCGAGCGCCGACACGTACCCCTCGTCCAGCGACAGCCCGGTCAGCCGGATCGCCTCGTCGGGCCAGTGGTCCAGCGGGGCGGTGAGCCGCACGACGGGGCCGTCCACGCCCAGCGCGGTGAAAGGCACCGCCAGCAGTCCGTGCCCGGTGAGCTTCACCACGGCCTCCTTGCACGCCCAGAGGCGGAACAGCTCCCGGCGCAGCGCCTGCCCGGACAGCCCGGCCAGCGCCGTGCGCTCGCTCTCGGTGGCCAGCAGCGGGATCATCCGCTCCGGCTCCACGTGCCGGCTGCCCGCCTCCACGTCCAGGCCCACCCGGGTGTCCGTGGAAGCGGCGATCGCCACGAGGTCCCCGGAGTGCGAGACGGAGTAGTCGAGTTCCGGCGCCGCGGCGAACCGGGGCTTGCCGTGGCCGGGGTGCGCGCAGTGGGCGCAGGCCCGGGTGATGTCCACCTCGGCGGCGGGCGCCCCCGAATACCGGCTGCACAGCGTCCGCTGGAGGGCGCGCGAGAGCACGAACGTCCGCCGTACCGACGCCACGTCCAGTTCCCCGGCCCGGTCCAGCTCGGCCTCCGACAACAGCCGCGCCGCCTCCGCCTCGTCGGCGGTCCTCGCGTCGACGACCCACACCCGAACGGCCATGCCCCGCCCCCTGAGAGCTTCCTCACACACCATGAGCCGGGAAGGACCGTACGGCCGCCCACGGCATCCGATGACGGACGCCCCTGCGCCGGCCACCGGCGAAGCCTCCCGGGCAACGCGGAACGGGCGGCATCGTCATCACGATGCCGCCCGTTCCAGCGGTACTACCGGAGCGGTCCGAGGACGCTCCTCTGTGCGCGAGGGGGGAGTTGAACCCCCACGCCCTTGCGGGCACTGGAACCTGAATCCAGCGCGTCTGCCTATTCCGCCACCCGCGCATTGGGTGTGTCCTCCGGCTCCGTTCCTTGCGGCCCGGCGCCTTCCGACATCCAGAACATTAGCACGTCGTACGGGTGGGATTCACATCCCTTACCTGCCGCCCGACCGGGTAGGGAGAGCCCAGGCGACGGCCGCGTATCGAGGAGAGCCTGTTCACGTATCAACCTCGTACCGGTCCCGGTCATCTCTCCATGAGGAGGCCCGGGTCCACAGCCGGGTGCGGGACACTGGTCCTTGCCCGCCTCTACGATCCTGTCTGCAGGAGTTCGAAGGGGAGCCGCTCGGGGAACCGGCTGAATGCAGGACGCGTAGATACGATCAGTGAGCAGTACGGGCGGCACGGCGGCCCGCAGCAGGCACAGAGCAGGGCAAGGCACGACGGCAGCGACGGAGGAGGTGCCCCATGGGAGTCCTGAAGAAGTTCGAGCAGCGTCTCGAAGGTCTGGTCAACGGCACCTTCGCCAAGGTCTTCAAGTCCGAGGTCCAGCCCGTGGAGATCGCCGGCGCGCTCCAGCGGGAGTGCGACAACAACGCGACCATCTGGAACCGGGACCGCACGGTCGTCCCCAACGACTTCATCGTGGAGCTGAGCGCGCCCGACCACGAGCGCCTCAGCCCCTACTCCGGGCAGCTCGGCGACGAACTGGCCGGGATGGTGCGCGACTACGCCAAGCAGCAGCGCTACACCTTCATGGGCCCGATCAAGGTCAACCTGGAGAAGGCCGACGACCTGGACACCGGCCTGTACCGGGTGCGCAGCCGCACCCTGGCCTCCTCCAGCAGCCAGCAGGCGCCCCCCGCGCCGCCCGCCGGCCGCCCCGGACCCGGCCCCGCCCAGGGCGGCGGATACGGCTACCCGCCCGCCGCTCCCGCCGCAGCGCCCCCCATGCCGTCCGCACCGCCGCCCGGCACCCGCCCCGGCGGCTACGGATACCCGCAGCCCGCCACCCAGCGGCCCGCGGCCGCGCCCATGGCCGGCGGACGCACCCGCTACTGGATCGAGATCAACGGCACCCGCCATCAGATCTCCCGCCCGACCCTGGTGCTGGGCCGCAGCACCGAGGCCGACGTGCGGATCGACGACCCCGGCGTCTCCCGCCGGCACTGTGAGATCCGGACCGGAACGCCCTCGACGATCCAGGATCTCGGCTCCACCAACGGCATCGTGGTGGACGGGCAGCACACCACCCGCGCTACGCTCCGCGACGGCTCGCGGATCGTCGTGGGCAGCACCACCATCATTTACCGGCAAGCCGAAGGGTGAAGCGGGGGCAATGTCAGAGCTGACCCTCACGGTCATGCGGCTGGGTTTCCTGGCCGTACTGTGGCTGTTCGTGATCGTGGCCGTGCAGGTCATCCGTAGTGACCTGTTCGGCACACGCGTCACCCAGCGCGGAGCGCGCAGGGAGGCGGCACGGCCGCAGCAGGCCGCCCGGCAGCAGTCCGCGCCCCCGCAGCAGCGCGGCCAGCAGGGCGGCGGCCGCCGCGGCCGCAACGCCCCCACCAAGCTGGTCGTGTCCGAGGGCACCCTCACCGGCACCACGGTCGCGCTGCAGGGCCAGACCATCACCCTGGGCCGGGCGCACGACTCCACGATCGTGCTGGACGACGACTACGCCTCCAGCCGCCATGCCAGGATCTACCCGGACCGCGACGGCCAGTGGATCGTCGAGGATCTCGGCTCCACCAACGGCACCTACCTGGACCGGTCCCGGCTGACGACTCCCACGCCGATCCCGCTGGGCGCGCCGATCCGCATCGGCAAAACCGTCATCGAGCTGCGGAAGTAGTGCTACGTCATGAGTGAGCGCGAGCGGAGCGAGCACGCAGCGGCAGGCCGCACCCCGGTCTGCGGCGCGCTCCCGACCGGAGGGTGGGCAGTGTGGCTCGACACGACCGGCTGTACCCGGAGCCGACGGGCGAGGTGCGCATGAGTCTGTCACTGCGCTTCGCCGCCGGATCGCACAAGGGCATGATCCGGGAGGGCAACGAGGACTCCGGTTACGCCGGTCCCCGCCTGCTCGCGATCGCCGACGGCATGGGCGGCCAGGCGGCCGGCGAGGTCGCCTCCTCCGAGGTCATCTCCACCCTGGTCACGCTCGACGACGACGTCCCCGGCTCCGACATCCTCACCTCTCTCGGCCACGCCGTGCAGCGCGCCAACGACCAGCTGCGCTCCATGGTCGAGGAGGACCCGCAGCTCGAGGGCATGGGCACCACGCTCACCGCCCTGCTGTGGACCGGGCAGCGGCTCGGCCTGGTGCACGTCGGCGACTCGCGCGCGTACCTGCTGCGCGACGGCGTGCTGTCCCAGATCACCCAGGACCACACCTGGGTGCAGCGGCTCGTCGACGAAGGCCGCATCACCGAGGAAGAGGCCACCACCCACCCGCAGCGCTCCCTGCTGATGCGCGCCCTCGGCAGCGGCGACCACGTCGAGCCCGACCTGTCCATCCGCGAGGTCCGGGCCGGCGACCGCTACCTGATCTGCTCCGACGGTCTGTCCGGCGTCGTCTCCCACCAGACGATGGAGGAGACCCTCGCCAGCTACCAGGGCCCGCAGGAGACCGTGCAGGAGCTGATCCAGCTCGCGCTGCGCGGCGGCGGCCCGGACAACATCACCGTGATCATCGCCGACGTGCTCGACCTGGACACCGGCGACACCCTCGCCGGGCAGCTGTCCGACACCCCGGTCGTGGTCGGCGCCGTCGCGGAGAACCAGCACCACCTGCACGACAACGGCATCATGCAGACCCCGGCCGGCCGCGCCTCCCACCTGGGCCGCCAGGGCCACCCCGGGGGCGGCGGCGAGTTCGGCCCGCCCGGCTCCGGCGACACCACCGGCTACGTCCCCACCGACGGATACGGGGACTACGGCGACGAGGACTTCACCAAGCCGCGCAAGAACCGCAGGTGGCTGAAGAGATCGTTCTACAGCGTCCTCGCCCTCGCCGTGATCGGCGGCGGCCTGTACGGCGGCTACCGCTGGACGCAGACCCAGTACTACGTCGGCACCAACGGCGAGCACGTCGCCCTGTACCGCGGCATCAGCCAGGACCTGGCCTGGGTGTCGCTGTCCAAGGTCGAGAAGGACCACCCCGAGATCGAACTCAAGTACCTGCCGCCCTACCAGCAGAAGCAGGTCAAGAACACGATCACGGCGGGTGGCCTGGACCAGGCCCGGGCCAAGATCGACGCCCTGTCCGTGCAGGCCTCCGCGTGCCGCAAGCAGGCGGAGCGCGCGGCCGCCGAGACGGAGAAGAACGCCAAGACCGGCGAGGGCGAGGCCGGAGGCACCACGGGAACCACCCCGGCCTCCTTCACGTCCAAGGCATCACCCACGCCGAATCCGTCGGCGTCGTCGAAGTCCCCGTCGTCCCCCTCGAAGTCCCCGACCGCCAAGCCCAGTCCCGGCCCGAGCCTCTCCGAGAATGAGCAGAAGGTCGTCGATCAGTGCGGCAAGCAGTAAGCACGCCGTGAGAGGCCCTGTCACACGATGAGCAGCACTTCGAACACACCGACGCACCACACGTCCACGATCGGCGCCATCGGCGCACCGAGCCGCCGCAACACCGAACTGGCCCTGCTGGTCTTCGCGGTGGTCATCCCGGTGTTCGCCTACGCCAACGTGGGCCTGGCCATCGACGGTTCGGTCCCGGCCGGCCTGCTCGGCTACGGCCTGGGCCTCGGCCTGCTGGCCGGCATCGCCCACCTCGTGGTGCGCAAGTTCGCCGCCTACGCCGACCCGCTGCTGCTGCCCCTGGCGACGCTGCTGAACGGGCTGGGGCTGGTGGTCATCTGGCGGCTGGACCAGTCGAAGCTGCTGCAGAGCATCGGCGTCGCCGGTGGCAAGGCGACCAACCAGCTCATCTACACCGCGCTGGGCATCGGGCTGTTCGTCGCCGTGCTGATCTTCCTCAAGGACCACCGCACGCTGCAGCGCTACACGTACATCTCCATGGCGGCGGCGCTGGTGCTGCTGCTGCTCCCGCTGGTACCGGGCCTGGGCGCCGACCTCACCTACGGCGCCAAGATCTGGATCAAGGTCGGCAGCTTCACCATCCAGCCCGGCGAGTTCGCCAAGATCGTCCTGGCCGTGTTCTTCGCCGGCTACCTGATGGTCAAGCGTGACGCGCTGGCCCTGGCCAGCCGCCGCGTCATGGGCATGTACCTGCCTCGCGGCCGCGACCTCGGCCCGATCCTCGTCGTCTGGGCGATCTCGATCCTCATCCTCGTCTTCGAGACCGACCTCGGCACCTCGCTGCTGTTCTTCGGCATGTTCGTGATCATGCTGTACGTCGCCACCGAGCGGACCAGCTGGATCGTCTTCGGCCTGCTGATGTCCGCTCTCGGCGCCGTCGGTGTGGCCAGCTTCGAACCGCACATCCAGACCCGTGTGCAGGCGTGGCTCAACCCCATGCACGAGTACCTGGCCAGCCGCTCCGGCGTCCACGACGGCAAGGTCCACTCCGAGCAGCTCCAGCAGGCCCTGTGGGCCTTCGGCTCCGGCGGCACCCTGGGCACCGGATGGGGCCAGGGCCACTCCGAGCTGATCCGCTTCGCCGCCAACTCCGACTTCGTCCTCGCCACCTTCGGCGAGGAGCTGGGCCTGGCCGGCGTCATGGCCATCCTCCTCGTCTACGGCCTGATCGTGGAGCGCGGCGTGCGCACCGCGCTCGCCGCCCGCGACCCGTTCGGCAAGCTGCTCGCCATCGGCCTGTCCGGCGCCTTCGCGCTCCAGGTGTTCGTCGTGGCCGGCGGTGTCATGGGCCTCATCCCGCTGACCGGTATGACGATGCCGTTCCTCGCCTACGGCGGTTCCTCCGTGATCGCCAACTGGGCCCTGATCGGCATCCTCATCCGGATCAGCGACACCGCGCGCCGCCCGGCACCCGCACCCGCCGCCAACCCCGACGCCGAGATGACCCAGGTGGTCCGCCCGTCATGAACAAGCCCCTGCGCCGGATCGCGATCTTCTGCGGCCTGCTCGTCCTGGCCCTGCTGATCCGCGACAACTGGCTCCAGTACGTCAAGGCCGACCAGCTGCGCACCGACACGGCCAACCGCCGGGTCGCCATCGAGCGGTACGCCAATCCGCGGGGCGACATCGTCGTCGACGGCGACCCCATAACCGGGTCGGTCGAGTCCAAGAGCGGCGACTTCAAGTACAAGCGCACCTACAAGGACGGGCCCATGTGGGCCCCCGTCACCGGATACTCCTCGCAGGCGTTCGGCGCCACCCAGCTGGAGAGCATCGAGGACGGCATCCTCACCGGCAACGACGACCGGCTCTTCTTCCGCAAGACGCTCGACATGATCACCGGCAAGGACCAGCAGGGCGGCAACGTCGTCACCACGCTCAACGCCGCCGCGCAGAAGGCCGCGTACGGCGGCCTGAAGTCCCAGGGCGGCAAGGGCGCCGTGGTGGCCCTCGAGCCCTCCACCGGCAAGATCCTCGCCCTGGCGTCCTACCCCTCGTACGACCCGTCGAGCTTCGCGGGCAACACGGACAAGGACTCCAAGGCCTGGAACAAGATCCTCAAGAAGAACGACCCGTCCGACCCGGCGCTCAACCGGGCGCTGCGCGAGACCTACCCGCCGGGCTCCACCTTCAAGGTGGTCACCGCGGCGGCCGCGCTGGAGAACGGCCTGTACAAGTCGGCCGACGAGAAGACCGACTCCCCGCTGCCCTACATCATGAAGGGCACCACCACCGAGCTGAAGAACGAGGGCAACATCCCCTGCAAGGACGCCAACATGCGCGAGGCGCTGCGGGTGTCCTGCAACACCGTCTTCGGCAAGATCGGCGCCGACCTCGGCAACGACAAGATGCTGGAGGAGGCGAAGAAGTTCGGCTTCGACGCCGAGCAGTTCACCCCGGTCCGCTCCAGCGCCTCGGTGTTCTCCGACGACATGAACCCGTCGCAGACCGCGCTGTCCTCCATCGGCCAGTACAACACCGCCGCCACCCCGCTGCAGATGGCCATGGTCGCCTCGGCCGTCGCCAACGACGGCAAGCTGATGAAGCCGTACATGGTCGACCAGCTGCAGTCCTCCAACCTCGACCCGGTCGCCAAGACCGACCCCGAGGAGCTGAGCCGGCCGCTGTCCCCGGAGAACGCGCAGATCCTGCAGTCCATGATGGAGACGGTCGTCAAGAGCGGCACGGGCCAGAGGGCGCAGATCGGCGGCGGGGTGACCGTCGGCGGCAAGACCGGCACCGCCCAGCACGGCGTGGCGAACAGCGCGAACCCGTACGCGTGGTTCATCTCGTACGCCAAGCTCAGCGACAACAGCTCGCCGGTCGCCGTGGCCGTGGTGGTCGAGGACGAGAACGCCAACCGTGACGACATCTCCGGCGGCGGCCTGGCCGCGCCGATCGCGAAGAGCGTCATGGAGGCGGTCATCGACTCCAAGAAGTGAACCCGCTCACGTCCCCTTCACATCGTTGCACGTTGCGATACCGGTCCTGTATCGGGTTCCGGGCTTGGCCAGGGCACACGGAGCGAGCCGGGTACGGTAGGCCCGGACGGCAGCCTCCGGCCGCACACGACATGTGCGCGGCCGAGACCGACGGAGAGGGCTGGTAGGTAGCTATGGAAGAGCCGCGTCGCCTCGGCGGCCGGTACGAGCTGGGCCAGGTGCTCGGTCGTGGTGGCATGGCGGAGGTCTACCTCGCGCATGACACCCGTCTCGGCCGCACCGTGGCGGTGAAGACGCTGCGCGCGGACCTCGCGCGCGACCCGTCCTTCCAGGCCCGGTTCCGCCGGGAGGCCCAGTCGGCCGCCTCGCTCAACCATCCCGCGATCGTCGCGGTCTACGACACGGGCGAGGACTACATCGACGGGGTCTCGATCCCGTACATCGTCATGGAGTACGTCGACGGCTCCACGCTCCGTGAGCTCCTCCACTCCGGCCGCAAGCTGCTGCCGGAGCGGACGCTGGAGATGACCATCGGCATCCTCCAGGCCCTGGAGTACTCGCACCGGGCCGGCATCGTCCACCGCGACATCAAGCCGGCCAACGTCATGCTGACCCGCAACGGCCAGGTCAAGGTCATGGACTTCGGCATCGCCCGTGCCATGGGCGACTCCGGCATGACCATGACCCAGACCGCGGCCGTCATCGGCACGGCCCAGTACCTCTCCCCGGAGCAGGCCAAGGGCGAGCAGGTCGACGCCCGCTCGGACCTCTATTCGACGGGCTGCCTCCTCTACGAGCTGCTGACGGTCCGCCCGCCCTTCGTCGGCGACTCACCGGTGGCCGTGGCCTACCAGCACGTCCGCGAGGAGCCGCAGGCCCCCTCGGTCTTCGACCCCGAGATCACGCCCGAGATGGACGCCATCGTCCTGAAGGCCCTGGTCAAGGACCCGAACTACCGCTACCAGTCGGCCGACGAGATGCGCGCCGACATCGAGGCCTGCCTCGACGGCCAGCCGGTCGCCGCCACGGCCGCGATGGGCGCCGTGGGCGCGGCGGGCTACGGCGGCTACCCCGACGACCGGCCGACGACCGCGCTGCGCTCGGACGCGGGCGGCGGGGCGACCACCATGCTCCCGCCGATGAGCCCCGACGACGGCGGCTACGGCTACGACGAGCGCCCGGACCGCCGCCGCCAGCAGAAGAAGAACAACTCCTCGACGATCCTCCTCGTGGTCGCGGGCATCCTGGTGCTGATCGGCGCGATCCTGATCGGCCAGTACGTGTTCAGCTCGCACGACGGCGAGGGCGACACGTTCGGCGCCCCGAACTTCGTCGGCAACAGCTACGGCACGGCCCAGAAGATGGCCGAGAACCGCGGCCTGAAGCTGGCGCCCCCCACCCGCAAGCCCTGCGCAAACCAGCCGAAGGGCAACGTCTGCGAGCAGAACCCGACGGAGGGCTCGGACGTCAAGAAGGGCGACACCATCAAGCTGGTGGTGTCCACCGGCGCGCCCAAGGTCACCGTCCCCGACGTGCTCGGCATCCAGTACGACCAGGCCGAGGCCCAGCTGCGGAAGAAGGGCTTCGAGGTCGAGAAGAAGACCGAGGTGTCCAGCCAGACGCCCAACGTGGTCACCAAGCAGGACCCGGACGGCGGCACCAGCCGGCAGAAGGGCTCCACCATCGTCCTCACGGTCGCGAAGGCCGAGGAGAAGGTCGCGGTCCCGGACGTCACCGGGAAGACCTGTGACGAGGCCAGGGCCGAGCTGCAGTCCAAGGGCCTGGCCCCGAACGCGACCTGCAACGACACCCCCACCGACAACCCGGACGACGACGGCAAGGTCCTCTCGACCAACCCGCAGGCGGGCAGCGAGGTCGCCAAGAACACCCCGGTGACGATCAACGTCGGCAAGGTGCAGAACCAGCAGGTCCAGGTTCCGCAGGTGCAGAACCGGAGCCTCAAGGACGCCCGGAAGATGCTCGAGGACCTCGGGCTCCAGGTGGCCGTCCAGGGCGGCTCGCAGGACGACAACGCCCGGGTCCTCACGTCCAACCCGACGCCGGGCAGCCCCGTGAACAAGGGCGACACGGTGACCCTGTTCACCGTGGCCCAGAACGGCAACAACGGCGGCCCGAACATCTTCGGCGGCGTCGGAGGCTAGCCGGCACACAGTCGACGGACCGGTCCGCAGCGGTTCACGCAGGCGCCCGGCTGGGAACTCCCGGCCGGGCGCCGCGCGTTGCCGGCGAGTGCGCCGGTCGGGGTGAGCGCCTCAGCGCAGCTCCGCCGGCGGCGTCCGCCCGCTGTCGACCTTGTCCACGCGGACCAGTTCGCCCCACACCACGTACCGGTAGCGCGAGGTGTACACGGGCGTGCAGGTCGTCAGGGTGATGTAGCGGCCCGGCTTCTTCCTGCCGGACTCCTCGGGGACCTGGGAGAGGACCTTGACGTTGTACTTCGAGGTCTCCGGGAGGATCGAGTAGACCTTGTAGACGTACCAGTCGTCCTTCGTCTCGAAGACGATCGGGTCGCCTTCCTTCAGCTTGTCGATGTTGTGGAACTTCGCGCCGTGGCCGTCCCGGTGAGCGGCGAGGGTGAAGTTGCCCTTCTTCCCGGTGGTGGGCAGCACGGCCTTGAAGGGGTCCGTGTAGTAGCCGGCCACGCCGTCGTCGAGGACGTCCTCGTCGGTGCCCTTCTCCACCAGCACCGCGCCGTTGCGCATCGCGGGTACGTGCAGGAAGCCGATGCCGTCCTTGGTGTCCAGGGCGCCGGGACCGGTGTCGGCGGACCGGGCCCAGTGGTCGCGGACCCGGTCGGCCTGCCGGTCCGCCCTGCGGTCCGCTATGACGTTCGTCCACCACAGGGAGTAGACGACGAACAGTCCCATCACCAGGCCCGCGGTGATGAGCAGTTCCCCGAAGAAGCTGACCGCCAGCGCGACCCGGCCGGGGCCGCGGCGGCCCGGGTCGGGCGTCGCGCCGGACGCGTCCGTGTGGTCTTCGGTGTCGTCGGCGGTGGCTGCCACAGTGTTGTTGCCCCTACTCGATGAGCGCGTCCGGCTTGCCCTTGCTGCGCGGGCGTTCCTCGACCATCTTGCCCCAGACGATCAGCCGGTACTTGCTGGTGAACTCCGGCGTACAGGTGGTCAGGGTGATGTAGCGGCCCGGCCCGGTGAAGCCCGAGCCCTTGGGCACCGGGTTCAGGACGCTGGTGTTGGACGGCGGTGTCACCGGCAGCGTCGAGGTCACCTTGTACACGAAGTACTCGTCCTGCGTCTCGACCACGACCGGGTCACCCGGCGTCAGCCGGTTGATGTACCGGAACGGCTCACCGTGGGTGTTGCGGTGCGCCGCCAGGCCGAAGTTGCCCGTCTTGGCGTCCGGCATCGCCGTCTTCAGCGGGGCCTCGCCGTAGTGCCCGACCATCCCCTTGTCGAGCACCTTCTTGTTGCTGACGCCCTCGGCGATCGGCGCGACCACGTCCAGCTTGGGGATGTGGAGTATCGCGAAGCCCTGGCCCGGCTCGAACACCCCCGGGGCCCGCTTGCCGCTCGCCCAGTCGTCCTGCAGCTGGTGCGTCTCGCTGCCCGCCTGCGCGTGCGCGCGGACGTTCGTCCACCAGAGCTGGTAGGTGACGAACAGCAGCATCAGCACGCCGGTGGTGATGAACACCTCGCCGATCGCCCGGCTCGCGATGACACCCGGACTCGCCTTGCGCAGCCGCGCCTGCCGCCGGGCCTCGACCCGGGACAGCGGCCGCCCGGTCTCCGGCTCCGGGGCCGCGGCTTCCCGGTGCGCTCCGCCGTGGCGCCCGCCGCGCCGCTTGGCGGCCTTCCTGCGGGCCGCGCGGCCACCCGGCGGGGTTCCGGGAACGGAGGAGGCGGAAGAGGCTCCAGAGGCGCGTGCGGCCCCGCTCCCGGGCCCCTGCACCGGGTCGGGGAGCCGCAGCGCCATCGTCTCGTCGTCCAGGGCGGCCCGGTACGGCTCCCCCGGCGCCGGCCCCGCGGCCTGCCAGTCCCCAAGCGCACCGGAAGCCCCGTACGACTGATCCCCGTACGAGGCATCGGTCTCGCGCTCCGGGCGCAGCGCGGTCACGCCGTGGCCCTGCCCACCACCGGGGCGAGCCCCGCCGACCTCGCCACCGCGCCCTCGTCGCCGCACTCCACCAGCCAGTTGGCCAGCATCCGGTGTCCGTGCTCGGTCAGCACCGACTCGGGATGGAACTGCACGCCCTCCACCGGGAGTTCACGGTGCCGCAGCCCCATGACGATGCCGTCGTGGGTACGGGCGGTGACCTCCAGCTCGTCCGGGACGGTCGAGGGCTCCGCGGCCAGCGAGTGGTAGCGGGTCGCCGTGAACGGCGAGGGCAGCCCGGCGAAGACGCCCCGGCCGCCGTGCTCCACCAGCGAGGTCTTGCCGTGCAGCAGCTCGGGCGCCCGGTCCACCACACCGCCGTACGCGACCTGCATCGACTGCATGCCGAGGCACACCCCGAAGACGGGGACGCCGGTCGCCGCGCAGTGCCGGACCATCTCCACGCACACGCCCGCCTGCTCCGGCGTGCCCGGTCCCGGCGACAGCAGCACGCCGTCGAAGCCGTCCTGGGCGTGCGCGGTCGACACCTCGTCGTTGCGCAGCACCTCGCACTCGGCGCCCAGCTGGTACAGGTACTGGACCAGGTTGAAGACGAAGCTGTCGTAGTTGTCGACGACGAGAATCCGCGCGCTCACTGGTTGTCCACCGTCACATCGTTGAAGGGCAGCAGCGGTTCGGCCCAGGGGAAGACGTACTGGAACAGGACGTAGACCACGGCCAGGACCAGGACGAGCGAGACCGTCGCCTTCACCCACACGTTCCCCGGCAGATGCCGCCAGATCCAGCCGTACATGCCGTCCCTTCCCGTCTCGCCACGGCACCGGTAACCCACGCCGTACGGCACCAGACTAACGGCGTGCAGCCCTTGGTCGGCCTGACTCGGCGGGCTGCGTGGTCAGCGCGGGGGACCCGTCCGGACGTGTGTACCCGGACGTACGTGACAGGGGGCCGATCGCCTCAACGCCGGCCGCGGCGGTTCCGCGGGACCGCGCGCCGCCGGCCCCGCGGGTGGGTGGCTACTGCACCGGTTTCGCGTAGTGCAGGTCCACGGTGCCCGAGTAGCCCGGCAGCGTCGCCGTCCCGTCCTCGGTGACCTTCCAGCCGAGGCCGTAGACGTTCACGTACACCATGTACGTCTGGATCGCCTTGCTCGCGGCGAGCGACTGCTGCAGCCGCTCCGGGTCGCCCACCGCGGTGATCTTGTACGGCGGCGAGTAGACGCGGCCCTGGAGGATCAGGGTGTTGCCGACGCAGCGCACCGCGCTGGTGGAGATCAGCCGCTGGTCCATGACCTTGATGCCCTTGGCCCCGCCCTGCCACAGCGCGTTCACCACGGCCTGCAGGTCCTGCTGGTGGATGACCAGGTAGTCGGGCTGCGGCTCGGGGTAGCCGGGGAGCTTGGCGGTGGCGTTCGGCGGGGCGTCGTTGAGGGTGACGGTGATCGCGCTGCCCTTGACCTGCTGGGTGCCCGCGCTCTTCTCCAGACCGCTCAGCTTCTCGTCCTGCGCCCTGGTGCTGCCGTCGTCGCCCTCGGCGAGCGACTCCACGTTGTCCCGCAGGGCCGCGTTCGACTCGTCGAGCTGCTTGTTCTTGTGGCTGCGCTCCTGGATCAGGTCGGACAGCTTGAGCAGCGAGGCGTCCTGCCGGATGTCGGTGCCCTTGGCCGTGTTGAAGCTGGTGAAGAAGATCAGACCGGCCAGCGCGAACACGGCCACCGTGAGAATCCGCGCCGGACGCAGGCGCGACGAACGAACGGGCCCGGAACCCGTTGATCCCGTCCCGGGGGAGTCGGCAGAATTGCTCAACGTACCCTTATCTCCTTCGGCGCCGCGGAAGCACTACGCTAACGGACGCCCGGGGGAGCGCTAAGCGTCCCCTTGTACGCTGCCCCGGACCGACCCAGTTACCTGCGCGGCCACGCAGCGCATCGACAGGAGAGACCCTCGTGCCGAAGTCACGTATCCGCAAGAAGGCCGACTACACGCCCCCGCCCGCGAAGCAGGGGCAGGCCATCAAGCTCACCAACCGCGCCTGGGTCGCGCCGGTCATGCTGGCCATGTTCCTCATCGGCCTGGCCTGGATCGTCGTCTTCTACGTCACGGACGGCTCGCTGCCGATCGACAGCCTGGACAACTGGAACATCGTGGTCGGATTCGGCTTCATCGCCGCCGGCTTCGGCGTCTCCACCCAGTGGAAGTAGACCGGTCCCGACCGGCTCTGCCCACGGCTGTTCACTGAGTTATCCACAGGATTGCAACGTCGTCCACACCCTCCTGGGGAAAAGACTACGATCTGTGGATAACCCATCGGGCGTTGACGCCGGTGTGACTGCCCTACCGGCCCCTGGACAACCGTTCGCCCCCTGTCTCACCTGCGGAAACACATCCGAGCGGCAGGGGGCGCAGCTGTGCCCGCACAGTATGCACAAGATTCGCCACACACTGTGGACAACGGTTCGACGTCAGGTGAGCTGAGCGGTTCTGACCAGCACCATGACCACGACCGCGACCAGTACGAGCGCACAGGTGCCGTACTGGATCAGCGACCGCCGCTCACGCGGGGCGTGCACCATGGCGTAGCCCGTGACGACGCCGGCGACCAGGCCGCCGATGTGGGCCTGCCAGGCGATACCGCCCCAGCCGAAGGTGATGATCAGGTTGATCACCAGCAGGGCGATGACCGGGCGCATGTCGTAGTTGAGCCGGCGCATCAGCACCGCCGTGGCCCCGAAGAGCCCGAAGATCGCGCCCGAGGCGCCGAGCGAGGCCGTGGAAGGCCCTTCGAGCAGGTACGTCAGGGCGCCTCCGGCCAGCCCGGAGACGAAGTACAGCGCCAGGTAGCGGGCCCGGCCGAGAGCCGCCTCGAGCGGTCCGCCGATCCACCACAGGCTGAGCATGTTGAACGCGATGTGCCAGATCTCCTGGTGGGTGAACATCGAGCTCAGGAAGCGGTAGTACTCGCCCTCGGCGACACCCATCGTCGGCTGGTAGGGCTTCGGGGGCCACTCGCCGACGAGGACCAGGTGGTCCACCAGCGAGCTCTCGGCCCGCACCGCGATGAACACGGCGATGTTGATCGCGATGAGGATCTTGGTGACCAGCCGGGGATCCGCCGTCACCGTGCCCCCCGCGACCGTGCGCGGGCGGGAGGCGGCCGGGGAGTGTCCGGTGCCGGAGCGGACGCATTCGGGGCACTGGAAGCCGACCGAGGCGCTGACCATGCACTCGGGGCAGATGGGGCGCTCGCAGCGGGTGCAGTGCACGCCGGTCTCGCGGTCCGGGTGCCGGTAGCACACGGGCACGCTCCGGGCGTCGTGCGTGCGGTCTGCGGCGTGGTCCATGAGCACCCCTTGCTGGTCGTGGGCCTTCCCCCGGCAACTACCCCGCCCCGCTCTTCCATACGGACGAGCGGGGCGTTTGGTTCCCTGCGGCGGCCCGGGGCGCGAGCGCGCCCGCGATCAGCTCGTGCGCTTCTCGATGACGACCGACTCGATGACGACGTCGTTGACCGGCCGGTCGTTCGGCTTGGTCGTGGGCACGGCGGCGATGGCGTCCACCACCTTCTGGCCGGCCGGGTCGCTGACCTCGCCGAAGATGGTGTGCTTGCGGTTCAGCCAGGTCGTCGGGGAGACCGTGATGAAGAACTGCGAGCCGTTGGTGCCCGGGCCGGCGTTGGCCATGGCGAGCAGGTACGGCTTGTTGAAGGACAGGTCCGGGTGGAACTCGTCCTCGAACTCGTAACCGGGACCGCCGATGCCGCTGCCCAGCGGGTCGCCGCCCTGGATCATGAAGCCGCTGATCACCCGGTGGAAGACCGTGCCGTCGTAGAGCCGGTCCGTGGTCACGGCGCCGGTGCCCGGGTGGGTCCACTCACGCTCGCCCTGTGCGAGTTCGACGAAGTTCCTGACGGTCTTCGGCGCGTGGTTCGGGAACAGCCGTACCTCGATGTCGCCGTGGTTGGTCTTCAGGGTGGCGTAGAGCTGCTCGGCCACGGTGTGCCTTCCGTTGTCCTCGTGTAACCCCCCGATCCTCGCACGGCGTGGATCGGGCGGCGCCCGGCGTGCCGAGTTCCGCGGAGAGGGAGCGCTCGGCGACGATTCGTGGCAGTGTCGACGACAAGCCCCTGTTGCACCCATATGCCCGCCCTCGCATGCCGCACCGGCTCCCGGGAGGCATGATCCGTAAAAGGGTGGAAAGTCGAATTACCGTACGCCACCGAGGAGGAGGAACCCGTGACCCGCATTGACAGCGTGCGCGCCGCGACCGGCTCGGCGAAGGACAGCGTGCTGCACGCCGCGGAAGTGGTGGCGCCCTACGCCGACACGGCCAAGGAGCGTGCCGCGTATTACGCGCAAGAGGCACGCGTACGGCTGGCGCCCGTGGTGTCGCAGGCCGCCGAACAGGCCCGCGAGCAGTACGACGCCCGGCTCGCCCCACGTCTGGAGCAGGCCCGTGCGCATGTGCCGCCGAAGGTGGACATGGCCGCACACGAGGCCGCCGTCCGCACTCGCAAGGCCGCCCGGCAGGCGGCCGAGTACTCGCGTCCGAGGATCGAGCAGGCCGTGGCCGTGGCCGCGCCGGTGGCCGACGAGGCCGCCACGCGGGGCGCCGCCGCTCTGGCCGCCCTGCGCGGCCAGGTGACGGCCGAGGACATCCGGAAGCTCGCGCGCAGGAACGAGCGGCGCTGCCGGGCCGGCCGTGCCATGAAGGTGTTCGCGCTCGTCGGCCTGGTCGCGGGGGGTGCGTTCGCGGCCTGGAAGTGGTGGGACAAGCAGGCCAACCCCGACTGGCTGGTGGAGCCGCCCGCGGCGACCGAGGTGCCGGAGTCCGGCCTGGGCTCGGTGGACGGCAGCGGTTCCGCGGTGCTGGACCCGGAGGTCCAGGCGAAGCAGGCCGAGGACGAGGCCACCGACCGCGACGACAAGGACTGAGGCGGGGGCACTCCACCTGCCCGGAGACAGCTGTGGGGCGGACGACCGTCGAGTCGTCCGCCCCACAGCTGTTTCACGTGAAACGGCCGGTGAGACGGACCGCCCCCAAGAGACAAAGAAGCCCTCCGGAGCTGCGTTCCCGCAGTTCGGAGGGCTTTTCCAGGTGGAGCCTAGGGGAGTCGAACCCCTGACATCCGCCATGCAAAGACGGCGCTCTACCAACTGAGCTAAGGCCCCGGAAAGGAAGCGTCCGGCCGGAGGAACCTCGTCCCGGGCGGGCGCCGGGCACCAGAGTACCGGGTCACCCCCCGTATCCCGCAAAAAGATTGGGGGTCCCGGCGAATGACCACTCTCCGTAAGATGCTCGACGTGGTTCGCTACAGCGAACCACGGTTTCAGGGGAAGCGATGGGGAGACGCAATGGACGCCGCACAGCAGGAAGCCACCGCGAGAGCGCGGGAGCTGCAGCGGAACTGGTACGGAGAGCCGTTGGGGGCGCTCTTCCGTAAGCTCATCGACGATCTCGGGCTCAACCAGGCCCGGCTCGCGGCGGTGCTCGGGCTGTCGGCTCCGATGCTGTCGCAGCTGATGAGCGGCCAGCGCGCCAAGATCGGCAATCCCGCCGTGGTCCAGCGGGTGCAGCTGCTGCAGGAGCTGGCGGCCCAGGTCGCGGACGGCAGCGTCAGCGCGGCCGAGGCGACCGACCGGATGGACGAGATCAAGAAGTCCCAGGGGGGCTCGGTGCTGAGCAACACCACGCATACGACCAACAGTTCCGGCGCGCCGACGGTCAAGCGCGTGGTGCGCGAGATCCAGTCGCTGCTGCGCTCGGTGGCCGCCGCCGGCGACATAATCGAGGCCGCCGACAGCCTCGCCCGAACCCACCCCGAGCTGGCAGAGTTCCTCCGGGTCTACGGGGCCGGCCGTACCTCCGACGCGGTCGCGCACTACCAGTCCCACCAGAACTGATCCCACGGCCCGGTCCTCGGAGGGGGTCCGGGACCGGGCCACGGGTGTGGCGCAGGGGGGTGCGGGAAATGACCGTTTCCCGGTGGGGGCCGAGGGCGTGTCCCTCGTCGAGGGGGCCGGGGGGAGGAGCGGCGGACTGTCATGGGTGAGGTCTTCGCCGGCCGGTACGAACTGGCCGATCCGATCGGGCGCGGCGGTGTGGGCGCCGTATGGCGCGCCTGGGACCACCGCCGCCGGCGCTACGTCGCCGCCAAGGTGCTCCAGCAGAGCGACGCCCACTCACTGCTGCGCTTCGTGCGCGAGCAGGCGCTGCGCATCGATCATCCCCATGTCCTCGCCCCGGCCAGCTGGGCGGCCGACGACGACAAGGTGCTGTTCACCATGGACCTGGTCGGGGGCGGCTCGCTGGTCCACCTCGTCGGTGACTACGGCCCGCTGCCGCCGGGCTTCGTGTGCGTCCTGCTGGACCAGCTTCTGTCCGGGCTGGCCGCGGTGCACGCGGAGGGTGTCGTGCACCGCGACATCAAGCCCGCCAACGTGCTGCTCGAGGCCACCGGCACCGGCCGGCCGCGGCTGCGGCTGTCCGACTTCGGTATCGCCATGCGGTTCGGCGAGCCCCGCCTCACGGAGACCAACCTCGTGGTGGGGACGCCGGGTTATCTCGCGCCCGAGCAACTGCTGGGCTCCGAACCGGACTTCCCGGCCGACCTGTTCGCGGTGGGTCTGGTCGCCCTGTATCTGCTCGAGGGCGCCAAGCCGGACGCCAAGGCGCTGGTGCAGTACTTCGCGGAACACGGAACGCCCGGCGCGCCCAGGGGAGTTCCGGAGCCGCTCTGGCAGGTCGTCGCCACGTTGCTCCAGCCCGATCCGGCGGCCCGCTTCCGCACCGCCACGGGGGCGCGCAAGGCGCTCGCCTCCGCCGCCGAACTCCTCCCGGAGCCCGGCCCGGACGACGAGTTGATCGAGATCTTCGATCAACTCGGTCCGCTGCCGCCCGGGTTCGGACCCGAGGGGCCGCTGCGCACCGCCTCCGGAGTGCGGGCACGGCAGCCGTCGCCGGCCACGGACACCGGCCGTGGTGCCGGGCGCGGCGGTACGGGGAGCACCGGGGCGGAGCACTCCGGCACCGGCTCGATGTCGGACACCGGGAGCTTCCACCTTCCGCCCCCGCAGCCGACCCCCAGCCCGCAGCCGTACGCCCGGCACGCGGAGCAGGCGGTTTCTCCGCCGCCGTGGAACGACGGGAACGCGGCCGGGCACGCGCCGACCCCGGTCACGGAGCCCCGCGCCCCGCGCCTCCCGGCACACCGCCCGCCGCCCTCCCCCGGCTTCCCCTCCGGCCGGCCCCCCACTCCGGAACCCCCGGAACCCCCGGTGGCCCCGGCGGCTCACGCGGCGGCGGCCTCCGCGCCGCCGGCGCCATGGGAGCGGCCGCGCACGGACGCCTCCACGGCGTCGTACACCGCCCAGGACCCCCGCGTCCCCCCGCCCGCCGCAGCGACCGGTCCCACGCCCGTGCCTGTCGGCAACGCCCGAGCCGGGCGCGGCCGCCGGGCCCGCCGGGCGGCCCGCCGCCCCGGGCCCCCGGCGAAGGCGGCGATCCCGATCCTGCTGCTGGCGCTGGCCTGCTACGCCGTCGGCTTCTGGGCGCTGAGCCGCGTCTGAGCCCGCCGGGCCGCCACGGTCCACCCGCCGAGCACCAGCAGCAGCGCGGTCCCGGTGCCGATGCCGCCGGCCGCCAGGGCCTTCATCGCGACGCCGCCTCCCCCGGTCTCCCCGGACGCCGCGGCCCGCCGGTCCCGCTCCGTGACCGTGAAGACGTCCCCCGGCTCCGGGCGCCCGGCGTACCGCGGCCCG
This sequence comes from Streptomyces sp. NPDC003720, assembly GCF_042875075.1. NCBI lineage: Bacteria > Bacillati > Actinomycetota > Actinomycetes > Kitasatosporales > Streptomycetaceae > Streptomyces > Streptomyces sp. NPDC003720. The sequence continues at coordinate 191,232 of NZ_JBIANZ010000004.1, read as the reverse complement.
GCGTGCGCCCGCCCGTCGACCCGCACCCGCAGTGTCACGTGGAACGGGCCCGTTCCGAAGGTGTCGGCCATCTTCTCGCTGAGGTGCAGCACGAGGTAGTAGTCGCCGGCGAAGCGCACCGCGTTCTCCCCGGTGAGGACGGCGTACCGGTTGGCGTACTCCACAGGCGGCAGCGGATCGAGGGCCGCGGTCCTGCGGGTGCCGGTGTAGCCGAGGGAGGCGCCGTCGACGTAACCGCGCACGGGGCTGTACAGCGAGAGGTTCAGGGCGCCGCCGACGTAGCCGTGGCCGCTCGTGGCGGCGTCGAGTTCGGCGACGGCGTGCATCCGGCGGCCCCAGTCGACCGGGACCTTGTAGAAGAGGGTGCTCCCGGGTGTGATGCCGGTCCGCCAGACCCCCTGGCCCAGGGGGCGGGCGGTGGTGAATCCGGCGCCGCCGGTGCGTTCTTGAGGGTTCCCGGCGAGCGGCCCGGGAGAGGCGGAGTCCTGGGCCGGGGGCGCGGTGGTGGGTCCGGTGGCGGCGAGGCCCGGTTCGGTGACGGGTGCGATCTCCAGGTCCCAGCGCGGCGCCGGGGACGCCGTACCGCTCGCGGAGCCGCCGGTGCTCAGGCGCTCCACGCGCAGGTAGTAGGCCCCGGCTCCCTGGCACAGGGAGCGCCCGGTCTGCCGCTGCCCCAGGGCGGTCACCGGGCGGGCGCTGAGGCCCGCGCCGAACAGCGCCGAGGCGGTGGAGCAGCGGGTGCCGCGCGCGTCCTCCAGGGACACGCGGATGCCGTCGGTGGCGTTGCCGGTGGTGCCCGCCGGGGGCACGGCGGTGACCGGGGCGTACGCGGACTCGGCCGCGGTGAGGTCGAGGCGGTAGGTGAGCGAGCCGCGCACCGGGAGGGAGTCGCGGTAGGCGCGGCCCGGCTCCAGACGCGGCGCGCCGGCGGTGCCGGTGGCGCCCGTGACGGACCGGCCGGCCGGGTCGAAGGCGTACGCGTCCCGGGTTCCGGCCGTCGCCGTGAAACCGCCGGGCAGCGCGGCCGCGGCGCACAGCGCGGCCGCCACGGCGCCCGCCCGGGCGGCGGCGCCCGTGGGCCGTCCGTCGCCCCGCCGCCACCGCGTCCTACGCCCTCGCCCCCGCACGTGCCGCTCCTTCACGTTCCGCGCCGCGCATCCGGCCGTGGCCCATCCTGCCCCGAGCGCCCCTGCGCCATCCGGGGATTCCGTACGGCCGTCCGAATCACCGGTACCGGGGAAGCCTCGTCCCTCGGGCGGCCCGGCGACGCCTACACCACCTCGCGCGAACCGGCAACACGAACCTAGGACCACAGGACAATCGGACAAGAGGACCGGGCAACACAAAACCCCGACCGCGAAAGCGGCCGGGGTCTGATCAGATTCCGAATCGGTACTCAGGAACCCGTGGGCACGGAGTCGGTCGCCTCCGTCCACAGGTCCTGCTCGGCGCGATCCGCCTGGATCTGGCGGTACACGAGGAGCCCGCCGATGGCGGCCAGTGCGACCAGGAGCAGCTTCTTCACCGCGCGACCTCGTCTTTCCTTGACGTAGGGGACCTCTGGCGCCCGACTATACACACCGGCCGATATCGATCGGTGACCTGCGCCGGGCCTCAACTCCCGCCCCCCGGGAGCGCGATAGGCCGGACCGGCGCCGCCGTCGCCGCAGGGTGATCACACCCGCACGGGCCGTCACTTTCCCCGCGTTTCGCTCGACCTCGACCGGTTTCTGGAGATTTCCGGGTCTCTTACGTCCATCCGAGTGGTGTTGATCGGAACATCGACGCGCCACGGCTCCAGGTCCACCACTTCGCGACGCTCATACACATCATGAGGAAAGTACGCAAATCGCCCAACCCGAAAGTGAGGGGCCATGACCGGGAACAACAAGGTCGTGCAGCTGTGGACCGCCATCGTCACCGCATTCCTCGCGCTGTGCACGGCGCTCGGACTCGTCACCGCGACCACCGCCACCGCCGCGGCGGCCGCACCCCGGACCGAGGCGCCGCAGGACCGCGTGGCGCAGCGGACCGTCCCGACGAGCCCCATGGCGAATCTCTGGACCCGGCCCCATGCCAGGGCCCTGCCCCCCACGATGAAGCAGCGCATCCGGGCCGAGGCCCACGGAAAGTCCCCGAGCTGCCGGCACAGCCCCCTCACCGAGACGGAAGCCGAGACCGAGCCCGACCTCCAGTCCGCGGACCCGCTGAACTGCTGAATCCCCCGCAGTACTGAGAACGCAACGTTTCGACACCAGGGCGACTTGCGTACGCATCAGTCGACACGGACAGACCCCCGGCCGGGATCGGCCGGGGGTCTCGCGCTGTCCGGGGGCGTTCGGCACCGGGTCGTCACGTCCGACCCAGCGCCGTAGCCTGGGCGGATGCCCAGGGCCTCGCGCCTCGCGCGGCCCGGCGGCCGTACGGAACCGCTCCTCACCACGTGCCCGGAAAGGTGGTGGATGCCGCCGTGCCCCGGCGCGTCACCGTTGTCACCGCTGTCCACGCCCCGTCCGCCCGCTTCCTGCCGGACGCCCACAGATCCCTGTGCGAGCAGCGGCTCCCGGACGGCTGGGACTGGCAGTGGCTGATCCAGGAGGACGGCCGGACCGACGAGGTGCGCCCGTACGTGCCGGACGACGCGCGGGTGAGTTTCCGGCAGGGCCGGCCGGGCGGCCCGGGCGTCGCCCGCACCATCGCGCTGGCCCGCGCGGACGGCGCGTACGTGAAGGTCCTGGACGCCGACGACCGGCTCACGCCCGGCGCGCTCGCCCGTGACCTGGCCGTCCTGGAGGCCGACCGCACGATCGGCTGGACCACCTCGCGGACGCTCGACCTGCTTCCCGACGGCTCCACGGCCGGTTTCCCCGGCGACCCGGACGACGGCCCCGTCGAACGCGGCGCCGTCCTGCGCTTCTGGAAGGAGCACGGGTACCGCGCGCAGGTCCATCCGGCGTCGCTCTGCGTCCGCCGGGACCTGCTGACGGCCCTGGGCGGCTGGATGGCCCTGCCCGCCTCCGAGGACACCGGCCTGCTGCTGGCGCTGAACGCGGTCAGCCGCGGCTGGTTCAACGGGGAGGCCGGACTGCTGTACCGGAAGTGGGAGGGACAGGTGACCGGTCAGGCCGCGCACACCGACCCGGACGAGCGGGACGCCCGCATGGCGGTGGTGGAGGCCCGGGCACGTGCCCTCGCGGACCTCGGCTGGGCCTGTCCGGCCGGCCGGTGAGCCGCGGCCGTCCGCGTCATTCGGTGAGCACGACGGCCTGCGAGGGGCACCTCTCGGCGGCCTCGCGCACCGACGGGTCGTCCCCGGCGTCCTCCCGGCCGGGGACGACCACGCCGTACCCGTCCTCGAACGCGAACACGGACGGGGCACGGTGCGCGCACTCGGCGGAGCCGTAGCACACGGCACGGTCCACGGAGACCTTCATGCGTCCTCCAGCCTTGCGGGACCCCGGCGCCCTCGCGGGCCGGCCGGCGGTCGGTGACGGACTGCCAGGACGTGACTGCCCGGTTCGGCCGCCCGGTGAACCGCCGGCCCGTACCCGGTCCGTCCGGCACCGGTCCCTCCCCTCGTGGGGACCGCTACCGGACGGATCGGGTGGCGTCGCCCGCGCCGTGTCGGCGTATCGGCGCGGGGGCCAGGCGTCCGGGACCTCGAGGCGCTCGGGCTTGTCGACGTCCACCGCGCCCGGCGGGCACATTGGCCGGATACGTTCGGCGCCCCGGGCCGCCCGCCCGGGTACCCGGGCCGGTGGCCTGTCCGGACCGAGTGTGACGGTTCCGCTACCGCGTCGTGATCCTGCCATTTACGGCCCCGAACGAGGAGGTCCCGGCATCCGGTCCAGGGCTTAGCCGCAGGTCAGCCGTATAGGGTGAGTTTTCCGGTCCGGACGTCCTGAAGCGGGGGGAGTAAGGGGTGGGACCTTGAGTTCCGACTCAGGGACACGCACGGCCTTCGCCGAGCGGCTCGCGCTGCTGTACAAGGAGGCCGGCAATCCACCCCTGAAGAGCGTGTCCGAGGCGGTCGTACGGCTGCAGCGGGTGGACGAGCGCGGACGGCCGGTGCGGGTGTCCGCCCAGCGGATCAGCGACTGGCGGCGCGCCAAGAACGTACCGGCCCAGTTCGCCGCCCTCGCGGCCGTCCTGCAGATCCTCATCCCGGAGGCCCGCCGCGCCCGGCCGGTCCCGGTCTCCAGCGGGCTGTACGACCTGTCGCAGTGGCAGCGCCTGTGGGAGCGCGCGCTGGCCGACCCGGCCGGCGACCGCCCCGCGGTGCCCGCCCAGGAGAACCGGCGGCCGCCGGCCCAGGCGCCGCCCGTCGCCGGCGGTGTGTGCCCGTACCGGGGCCTGGCTCCCTACCGCCAGGAGGACGCCCGGTGGTTCTTCGGGCGGGAGCGGAGCACCGAGGCCCTCGTGGCCCAGCTGCGCGCCGCGGAGCGCACCGGCGGACTGATCATGATCGTCGGCGCCTCGGGCGCCGGGAAGTCGTCCCTGCTGAACGCCGGCCTGGTGCCCGCGGTACGGGACGGCGCGCTCGGCGACGCAGGCGGCCCGCCGCCGGCCGTGCTCCAGCTGGTGCCGGGCGCCGATCCGCTGGGCGAGCTGAGCCGCCGGATCCCGGAACTGGCCGCCCTCGCCGCCGACGCGCGCGCCGCCGAGACCGAGACGGCCGGCCGGCCGGCCGCACCGGCCACCGGCGCCCCGCGCTTCACCCGCGCGGTGCGCGCGGCGGTCACGGCGTGGGCGCGCCGGGAGACCTCCGGCCCGGACGAGGAGGCCGACGAAGCGTCGCCGACAGGGGCCGGCTCGCCGGACACCCGGGTGCCCGGGCCCGACACGGCCGCCGCGCGGGCGGACCGGGGCGGCGCCGAGGGCACGCTCCCCATCCCGCACCAGTCCGGCGCCCCGCTCCGCACCCCGGACGACGCCACCGGCGCCCCCTCCCCGCACCCGCCCGCCCCCGCCGCGCGGCCGCGAGCGGTGATCATCGTCGACCAGTTCGAGGAGACCTTCACCCTCTGCCCCGACGAGGCCGACCGCCGCGCGCTCGTCCGGTTACTGCACGCCGCCTGCACCCCGCCCGCGGACCCGCCCGGGGCCGCCCCCGCCCTCGTGGTCCTCGGCGTCCGGGCCGACTTCTACGAGCAGTGCCTCGGCCACCCCGAGTTGGCCGATGCGCTGCAGCACCGGCACATGGTGCTCGGGCCGCTCACCACGGCGGAACTGCGCGAGGCGGTGACCGGGCCCGCCAAGGCGGTGGGCCTGGAGCTGGAACCGGGGCTCGCGGAGCTGATCGTGCGGGAGGTGAGTGCGGACGGCCCGCGCGGAGCGCACGACGCCGGAGTGCTCCCGCTCCTCTCGCACGCCCTGCTCGCCACCTGGCAGCGCCGCAAGGCGGGCCGGCTGACCCTGGCCGGCTACCGCGCGGCGGGCGGCATCCAGGGCGCGGTGGCGGCGACCGCCGAGCGCGCCTGGACCAGCCTCGACCCGGCCGCCCGCACCGCGGCCCGGCTGCTGCTGCTGCGCCTGGTCCGGCTGGGCGAGGACACCCAGGCCACCCGCCGGCGCGGCACCCGGCGCCAGTTGGCGCAGGAGTCGGCCGACCCCGGCAAGACGGAGGAGTCCCTCGAGGCGCTGGTGCGCGCCCGGCTGGTCACGCTGGACGCGGAGACCGTGGAGATCACCCACGAGGCGCTGCTGCACGCCTGGCCGCGGCTGCGCCACTGGATCGACGAGGACCGGGGCGACCATCTGCTGCGCCAGCGGCTGGAGGAGGACGGCCGCGCCTGGGAGGCCTCGGACCGGGACAGCGCACTGCTCTACCGGGGCTCCCGCCTGGAACAGGCCCGCGGCTGGGCCAAGTCGGCCGGGGACACCTACCTGACCCGCGGCGCGGTGCAGTTCCTGGCCGCCTCGGTCCGGCTGCGCAGGCGCACCGTCCTGATCAGCCGCGCCGCGGTGGCGGCCTTGGTCGTGCTCGCCGTGCTGGCGGCCGGTTCGGCGGTGGTGGCCTGGCAGCAGCGGGACGACGCCGTGTTCGAGCAGGTGATCGCGGAGGCGGACCGGGTCCAGCACACCGATCCGTCGCTGGCCGCCCAGCTGGACCTGGTCGCCCACGACCTGCGGCCGGACGACGAGGGGACGTACAGCAGGCTGATCTCGATCGTGAACGCCCCCCTCGCCACCCCGCTCCTCGGCCACCACGGCGCCGTCTACCTCACCTCGTTCAGCCCCGACGGCGACCTCCTCGCCACGGCCGGCTACGACCGGACGGTCCGCCTGTGGAACGTGGCGGACCGGGGCCGCCCGAAGCCGCTGGGCAAGCCCCTCACCGGGCACACGAGCTGGGTCAGCAGCGCGGTCTTCAGCCCGGACGGCCACACCCTCGCCAGCGCCGGGGACGACGGAACGATCAGGCTCTGGGACGTCACCGACCCCGCCCGCCCGGCCCCGCTGGGCGAACCCCTCCCCGGCCGTCAGGGCACGATCTACCTGGTCGCCTTCAGCCCCGACGGACGCACCCTGGCCGCCGCCGGCGAGGACCGCACCGTACGCCTGTGGAACGTCTCCGAACCTCGCCGGCCCGAACCGCTCGGCGCGTTGGGCGGGCACACGGCCGCGGTGCGCTGCGTGGCGTTCAGCCCCGACGGACGCACCCTCGCGGCCGGCGGCGACGACGGCACGGTCAGGCTGTGGAACACGGCCGACCCGCGGCACCCGCGCCCGCTGCCCAGGGTGCTCACCGGCCACACGGACCTCGTGCACTCGGTGGCGTTCAGCCCCGACGGACGCACTCTGGCCAGCGGCAGCGCGGACGACACCATCCGGCTGTGGAACGTCGCCGACCCCGCGCGCGCGGCGCCGGCCGGCTCACCGCTCACCGGTCACACGGGCCCCGTCTGGTCCGTCTCCTTCAGTCCCGACGGCAACCGGCTCGCCGCGGCCAGCGCGGACAGCACGGCGAGCCTGTGGAACGTCGGCGACCCGGCGTCGGCGTCCCAGGTCGGCGAGCCGCTGGCGGGCGGCAGCGGCGAGATGTACGCCCTGGGGTTCAGTCCGGACGGCCGGACCCTCGCCACCGGCAACGGTGACGGCAAGGCCCGCCTGTGGTCGGTGCCGACGTCGGACATGACCGGTCGCGGCGGGGCGTTCCGCCCGGACGGGAAGGTGCTCGCCACGGCCGCGCGCGACGGCGCGATCCGGCTGTGGGACGTGACCGCCCCCGGCCGGCCCGTGCCCCTGGGCCGGCCCTTCATGCGGACGAGCGGCGACCAGCGGTCCCTGGTGTTCTCGCCGGACGGCCGCACGCTCGCGGTGCTGACCGGGACCCGGACGGTGCGCCTGTGGAACGTCGCCGACCCCGCCCGCCCGGTCTCCGCCGGGCCGCCGCTGCGCCTGCGGACCCGGTTCATGGGCCCGGACGCGCTGGCCTACAGTCCCGACGGGCGCACCCTGGCCACCGCCTACGACGACCGCACCATCCGGCTGTGGAACGTCACCGACCCCGCCCGTGCCGCACCGCTCGGCAAGCCCCTCACCGGGCACCGGGGCTTCGTCAACGCGCTCGCCTTCAGCCCCGACGGGCACACCCTGGCCAGCGGCAGCGCGGACAGCACCGTCCGGCTGTGGAACGTCACCGACCCCGCCCGTGCCGCACCGCTCGGCAAGCCGCTCACCGGGCACTCCGGCCCCGTCAACACGCTCGCCTACAGCCCCGACGGGCACACCCTGGCCAGCGGCGGCGACGACGACACGGTCCGGCTCTGGGACGTGGCAGACCCCCGTGCGGCGACCGAGCCGGGGCGGCCGCTCACCGGACACACCGAGGCGGTCACGTCGCTGACGTTCGGCGAATCCGGCCACATCCTGGCGAGCGGCGGCAACGACAACACCGTGCGGCTGTGGAACGTCGCCCGGCCCTCGTCGGCCAGCGCCATCGGCCAGTCGATGAGCCCCTACGCCAAGACCGGCAACTTCCTGGCGTTCAGCCCCAACAGCCGTGTGCTCGGGGTGTCCAGCGGCGCGGACACGGTCCGGCTGTGGCGGCTGGACGCCGACGCGGCCATCCGGCACATCTGCGCCGTCACCCGGGGCGTGCTGACCGAGCGGAAATGGCACGAGTACCTGCCCCGCCTGTCCTACGACCCCCCGTGCCGCTGACCGATCAAGATCGGCCAACTCCCCGCCCCTACAAGCCGGTTGCCTCCCACAACCACTCCAACCTTGTTACCCTTGGCCATGGCCCGATCGCTGGTGCATCCCCCGTCGCCAGCGGTCGGGCCTTCCGCGTGCCGCGCCCGTCCTACTCCTCCGGCTCCCATGCGCGGAGCAGGTCGAACAGGCCTGCGTCTCCCTCGATCCGCAGGGAGTCCGCCGGGATGCGGTCGTACACGAAGAGCACCAGCTCACTGGCCGTGCCGTGCACGGAGACACCGGCCGCGTCCGGGCCCTCGCCGCCATCGGCGACAGGCGTCGTGCCGGGCGCGGGGACACGGGCGGAGCGTGCGCCGTCGCCGTCGACCGTGAGGCGCCAGGAGCGGCCCTCGGTGGCGTGGAAGTCGAAGGCAGTGGGCTTGTGCGGCCAGGCACTCGACGTCGCGACGCAGGTGAACAGGAACTCCTCGACACCGTCGAGTGCCACCTCCTCCGGCAGCGGCTCCGGGGCGCCCACGGTGATCTGGGCGTCGTAGGTGTGCACCGCCATCTGCTGGAGCTGGTGCCGGGCGACGGCGCCACAGGTCCGCGGCGACTGGGACGCGCCCCACCACGTCCAGCAGCCGCGGTCCGGGCCGGCCTCCCGCAGCGCGTCCAGCAGTTGACCCGTGGACTCCGCCAGCCAGGCCGACAGGGCCTCGCGCTCCCGAGGCGCGGCCGGGGCGCCCTCCGCCGCGGACTTGGCCGGAGCCGGCCCTGCGGCGACGGTGGCGGCCCAGTCGCGGCGCCCCTCGCCGATGTGCTGCGCCAGATCGAACAGCGTCCACTCGGGGCAGGTCGGCACCCGCACGTCGAGGCTGGGCGCGGAGGCGACCGCGGCGCGGAAGGCGCTCGCCCGTTCGTCGATCAGTCGCAACAGAACGGGGAACGCGAGTTTCGTCGTCACACGGACTCTCTATCACCGCGGTCCGACGATCGGACAGTGATTTTCCCGGCCGCGGCGGCGGGCGCGGGGCACCGGGCACGGACCGTGCGCCACTGGAGCATCCGCTCATGGGCTGATGCCAGTCATGGACGCCGAAGACCCCCAGCCGGTGTCGACTGGGGGTCTTCTCGTATGTGGGGCTAACAGGATTTGAACCTGTGGCCTCATCCTTATCAGGGATGCGCTCTAACCAACTGAGCTATAGCCCCGCCGCGCTCTGCGGTGTGTGTCCCGCGCGCTGACTCCTGAAGATTAGCGCACGAGGGCGGCAGTCCCAAAATCGGTTGTCAGGGGGCTGCCGGGCGAGGCCGGCAGCCGGTCACTCGTCCTCGGCCAGCGTCAGTTCGACGCCGCCCACGAAGCCCGCGGACAGGTTGTAGATGAAGGCGCCCAGCGTGGCGAGCGCCGTGGCGAGGATGACGTCGATGACCGCGATGATCGACGCGAAGGTCAGCACGTGCGGCAGGGAGAGGAAGGACTGCAGGTCGAAGCCGTTCGCCTCGTTGGAGCCGGTCGCCTCCGAGATCGTGCCGCCGACCGTCGAGAACACGCCCATCGCGTCCATGACCATCCACAGCACCGCCGAGGCGACGACCGTGCAGATGCCCAGCGCGACGGAGAGCAGGAAGCTGACCTTCATCACCGACCACGGGTCGGCCTTGGCCACCCGCAGCCGCGCCTTGCGGGTGCGCGGCGCGGTCCGCGCGCCGGTGCGCGGCCGGCGCACGGCGCCGGTGGGCGTCTGCGCCGGGTACGCCTGCGGCGGGTGGTAAGGACCGGACTGCTGCTCGGAGCGCCGCTCACCGGGGAGCGGGGAGGCGGACTGGCCCTCGGCGGGCTGGGTCTGCGAGCCTCGGGTGTCCGTCACGGTTCCCCCCTGGGATGCCGGCGTATCGGTGGAGGGCGAGTCCTTCGCCGCGGGCCTGACCGCCCTCAGCTGGGTCGTGTGCGGGTCCGCCGCACCCGCCCCGTGCGCGGCGGAGCCACGGCCGCCGCCCGTTTCCGTACCCGTGGGGGTACCGGCCGATCCGGCGCCCGTGGCTCCGCTCACGATGACTCTCTCCTCGTGCTACTCGGCCGAGGGCGCCTCACCCTCGTCCGTGCCGGTGAGCGCGGACGCCTCGGCGGTCTCGTCGGCGGCGTCCTCGCCGTCGACCTCCTCCGCCTCGCGCCCCGCCTCGGCGTTACGTGCGATGCCGACGACGGCATCGCGCTTGCCCAGGTTGATCAGTTGGACGCCCATGGTGTCACGGCCCGTCTCCCTGACCTCGCTGACTCGCGTACGAATCACACCGCCGGACAGGGTGATGGCGAGGATCTCGTCGCTCTCCTCGACAATCAGCGCGCCGACGAGCGAGCCGCGGTCCTCCACGATCTTGGCGGCCTTGATGCCGAGGCCGCCGCGACCCTGGACGCGGTACTCGTCGACGGCGGTCCGCTTCGCGTACCCGCCGTCCGTAGCAGTGAACACGAACGTACCGGGTCGAACGACATTCATCGAGAGAAGCTCGTCCGCCTCACGGAAACTCATGCCCTTGACGCCCGAGGTGGCACGGCCCATCGGTCGCAAAGTGTCGTCCGAGGCGGTGAACCTGATCGACTGCGCCTTCTTGCTGACCAGGAGCAGATCGTCGTCGGCGGAGACGAGTTCGGCACCGATCAGTTCGTCGTCGGTTCCGTCCTCCCGCTCGCGCAGATTGATCGCGATCACACCGCCGGCGCGGGGCGAATCGTAATCCTTCAGAGGCGTCTTCTTGACCAGACCCGACTTCGTGGCGAGGACCAGGTACGGCGCCGCCTCGTAGTCGCGGATCGCGAGGATCTCGGCGATCGCCTCGTCCGGCTGGAAGGCGAGCAGGTTCGCCACGTGCTGCCCGCGCGCGTCCCGGCCGGCCTCCGGCAGCTCGTACGCCTTCGCCCGGTACACCCGGCCCTTGTTCGTGAAGAACAGCAGCCAGTGGTGCGTGGTGGAGACGAAGAAGTGGTCGACGATGTCGTCTTCCTTCAGCTTCGTGCCGCGCACGCCCTTGCCGCCGCGCTTCTGCGCCCGGTAGTCGTGCGTCTTGGTCCGCTTGACGTAGCCGCCACGCGTGACGGTGACGACGATGTCCTCCTCGGCGATCAGGTCCTCGATGGACATGTCGCCCTCGTACGGGATCAGCTTGGTCTGCCGGTCGTCGCCGTACTTCTCGACGATCGCGGCCAACTCCTCGCTGACGATCCCGCGCTGGCGGACCGGCGAGGCGAGGATCTCGTTGTACTCGTTGATCTTCGCCTGGAGCTCGTCGTGCTCCTGGACGATCTTCCGGCGCTCCAGGGCGGCCAGCCGCCGAAGCTGCATCTCGAGGATCGCGTTGGCCTGGATCTCGTCGATCTCCAGCAGGCCCATCAGGCCGCCGCGCGCGATCTCGACGGTGTCGCTGCGCCGGATCAGCGCGATGACCTCGTCGATGGCGTCCAGGGCCTTCAGCAGACCGCGCAGGATGTGCGCCCGCTCCTCGGCCTTGCGCAGCCGGAACCGGGTCCGGCGGACGATGACCTCGATCTGGTGCGCCACCCAGTGGCGGATGAACGCGTCCAGGGACAGGGTGCGCGGCACGCCGTCGACGAGCGCCAGCATGTTGGCGCCGAAGTTCGTCTGCAGGTCGGTGTGCTTGTACAGGTTGTTCAGGACGACCTTGGCGACCGCGTCCCGCTTCAGCACGATGACCAGGCGCTGGCCCGTACGGGACGAGGTCTCGTCGCGGACGTCGGCGATGCCGCCGATCTTCGCGTCCTTCACCAGGTCGGCGATCTTCTGCGCCAGGTTGTCCGGGTTCACCTGGTACGGCAGCTCGGTCACCACCAGGCACTGGCGGTTCTGGATCTCCTCGACCTCGACCACCGCGCGCATCGTGATGGAGCCGCGGCCCGTGCGGTACGCCTCCTCGATGCCCTTGCGGCCGACCACCAGGGCGCCGGTCGGGAAGTCCGGGCCCTTGATGCGCTCCATGAGCGCGTCCAGCAGCTCCTCGTGGGAGGCCTCCGGGTTCTCCAGGTACCACTGGGCGCCGGACGCGACCTCGCGCAGGTTGTGCGGCGGGATGTTGGTCGCCATGCCGACCGCGATACCGGCCGAGCCGTTGATCAGCAGGTTCGGGAAGCGCGCCGGCAGGACGGTCGGCTCCTGGGAGCGGCCGTCGTAGTTGTCCGTGAAGTCGACGGTCTCCTCGTCGATGTCGCGGACCATCTCCATCGACAGCGGCGCCATCTTGCACTCGGTGTAGCGCATCGCCGCCGCCGGGTCGTTGCCCGGGGAGCCGAAGTTGCCGTTGGAGTCCACCAGCGGCATCCGCATCGACCACGGCTGCGCGAGGCGGACCAGCGCGTCGTAGATCGAGGAGTCGCCGTGCGGGTGGTAGTTGCCCATGACGTCGCCGACGACACGGGCGCACTTGTAGAAGCCGCGCTCGGGGCGGTAGCCGCCGTCGTACATCGCGTACAGCACGCGGCGGTGGACGGGCTTGAGACCGTCCCGGACGTCGGGCAGCGCACGGGACACGATGACGGACATCGCGTAGTCCAGGTACGAGCGCTGCATCTCCGTCTCGAGCCCGACGGGCTCGACGCGCATCGCGAGCTCGCCGCCCTCGGTCTCAGGGATTTCCGGAGTGTTCTCGTCGGCCATTGCTGGTGAAGATCCTTCCTGGTGCGGTCAGCTGAGACCGACTCAGATGTCGAGGAAGCGGACGTCCTTGGCGTTGCGCTGGATGAACGCGCGGCGGGCTTCGACGTCCTCGCCCATCAGGACCGAGAACAGATCGTCGGCCTGGGCGGCGTCGTCCAGGGTGACCTGGCCGAGGACGCGGTGCTCCTGGTCCATCGTGGTGACGCGCAGCTCCTCGGCGTTCATCTCGCCGAGGCCCTTGAAGCGCTGGATCGAGTCCTCGCGGACGCGCTTGCCGCGCTGGCGGCCCATCTCGATCAGCGCGTCGCGCTCGCGGTCCGAGTACGCGTACTCGATGTCGTCGCGGCCCCACTTGATCTTGTACAGCGGAGGGCGGGAGAGGTACACGTGCCCGGCCTCGACCAGCGGCCGCATGAAGCGGAACAGGAAGGTCAGCAGCAGGGTGCTGATGTGCTGTCCGTCGACGTCGGCGTCCGCCATCAGGATGATCTTGTGATAGCGGAGCTTCTCGATGTCGAAGTCCTCGTGCACGCCGGTGCCGAACGCGGAGATCAGCGCCTGGATCTCCTGGTTCTGCAGGATCTTGTCGATCCTGGCCTTCTCGACGTTGAGGATCTTGCCGCGGATCGGGAGGATCGCCTGGTACTGCGGGTTGCGGCCCGACTTGGCCGAGCCGCCGGCGGAGTCGCCCTCGACGATGAAGATCTCGCACTTGGTGGGGTCGTTCGACTGGCAGTCGGACAGCTTGCCCGGCAGCGAAGCCGACTCCAGCAGGCCCTTGCGCCGGGTCAGGTCGCGCGCCTTGCGGGCCGCGACCCGCGCGGTGGCCGCCTGGATGCCCTTGCGGATGATGTCCGCGGCCTCGACCGGGTTGCGGTCCAGCCAGTCGTTGAGGTGCTCGTACACCGCCCGCTGCACGAAGGTCTTCGCCTCCGTGTTGCCCAGCTTGGTCTTCGTCTGGCCCTCGAACTGCGGCTCGCTCAGCTTGACCGAGATGATCGCGGTCAGACCCTCGCGGATGTCGTCGCCGGTGAGGTTGTCGTCCTTCTCGCGCAGCAGCTTCTTGTCACGCGCGTACTTGTTGATCAGGCTCGTGAGGGCCGCCCGGAAGCCCTCCTCGTGCGTACCGCCCTCGTGCGTGTGGATGATGTTCGCGAAGGAGTACACGCCCTCGCTGTAGCCGCTGTTCCACTGCATCGCGACCTCGAGGGACAGGCTCTTGTCCTTGTCCTCCGCCTCCAGGTCGATGACGGTGGGGTGCACCACGTCGCCCTTGCGGGAGTTGAGGTACTTCACGAAGTCGACGATGCCGCCCTCGTAGTGGTACGTGACCGACTTGACCTCGGCCTTCTCGTCCGCGCCCGCCTCGTCCGCGCCGCTGGTGGCCTTCGCCGACTCGCGCTCGTCGGTGAGCCGGAGCGTCAGGCCCTTGTTGAGGAACGCCATCTCCTGGAAACGCCGCGACAGCGTCTCGAAGGAGTACTCGGTGGTCTCGAAGATCTCCGGGTCGGCCCAGAACGTGACCGACGTACCGGTCTGCTCGATGGCCTCGTGCTTGGCCAGCGGGGCGGTCGGGACGCCCATCTTGTAGTCCTGCGTCCAGCGGTGGCCGTCGGTCCTGACCTCGACGGAGACCTTGGAGGACAGGGCGTTCACGACGGAGACGCCGACGCCGTGCAGACCGCCGGAGACCGCGTAGCCGCCGCCGCCGAACTTGCCGCCCGCGTGCAGCACGGTCAGCACGACCTCCAGGGCCGGCTTCCCCTCGGAGGGCACGATGCCCACCGGGATGCCACGCCCGTTGTCGACGACGCGCACGCCGCCGTCGGCGAGGATCGTGACGTCGATGGTGTCCGCGTGACCGGCCAGCGCCTCGTCGACCGAGTTGTCGACGACCTCGTACACCAGGTGGTGCAGGCCCCGCTCACCGGTCGAGCCGATGTACATGCCGGGTCGCTTGCGGACCGCGTCCAGCCCTTCGAGCACGGTGATGGCGCTGGCGTCGTAGGAGGCGGAGACCGTGCCGGATGCCGCGGCCTCGCCGGTGACGCCGGCGTCGGTGGACGGGATGTTCTCGTTGGGGTTGCCGGAATCGGCCACGAAGCGCCCTTTCTGGCACAGCACGAGCCAGGCTCCTGGGATGGCCCCCTCCTTGGAGAGGGGTTACCGGAGCGGCTGCGGCATGTTGCGTCGGTAAGCCTTGATCAGCGTTGCTCAGCTTTTCCCGGACGTCCCCACGACTGGGGCGGGATTGTCTCCCAGTCTACCGGTAGCGCCGACAGTGATGGGGGTTTGCGGGTACCTGAGTCCCCATGTGCCGCCCTGAACCGGTCTCCGCCGGGTACCGATATACGGAAGGGGGCTCCAAGGGGCTCACAGCGGCACTCAGCGCTTCGAGCCGTCAACCCTTGGCTACTGGCGGGTCAGCACGTGATCCACACCTGTGCACAGCCCTGCCGCACGGGCCGGAACGGCACCGCGCGGAGGCATCGGGACGTGAGGTACGTCACCCATAGGTGTCGCCGGGCCCGGTGCTCCCGGGGGCCCGCAGCGGCCCGTAACGCCGGGCAGGACCGCCCGGACCGTTCACCTTGATCAGCCGGACCGTGCCGTGCCCGAGGTCCTCGTTGAGCCGGGCCACCAGCGTCGGCGCGAGCAGCCGGAGCTGGGTCGCCCAGGCCGTCGAGTCGCAGCTCACCGACAGCACCCGCTCGTCCTCGTCGTACCGCTGCGGCACACAGTGCTTCGCCAGGTCCTCGCCGACGATCTGCGGCCAGCGGCCCATGACGCCGCCCACCGCGGCTGGCGTCTCCCAGCCCCGCTCGGTGAGCAGCCGGTTGATCGCCGCGCCGAGCGCCATCGGGTCACGGCCGTCGGCCCGTGCGCCCGAGCGCAGCCCGCCGCCGCGCCGCGCCTGCTTCTTCTGCCGCGCCGCGTCCCCCCGCGCGCGTGCCTGCTCCTTCGCCGCGCGCAACGCCACGCGCGCGAGGTCGACACCGGACGGCTCGTCCTTCTTCGGGGTGGGTTCCTCGGTGCTCATACGCGCTCCACCGTCCCGCCGGCCACCGCGTACCGCGCTCCGGCCAGCACATGCGGTACGTCGTCGTCCACAGCCGCGGTGACCAGCACCTGCTCGCCGGGCGCGACCAGCTCCGCCAGCCGCTCCCGGCGGCGGGCGTCCAGTTCGGCGAAGACGTCGTCCAGCACCAGCACCGGCTCGTTGCCCTCCGCGCGCAGCAGGTCGTACGAGGCCAGCCGCAGCGCGAGCGCGTACGACCAGGACTCGCCGTGCGACGCGTACCCCTTGGCCGGCAGCTGACCGAGTTTGAGGACCAGATCGTCCCGGTGGGGACCCACGAGGGTCACGCCCCGCTCGATCTCCTGCTTGCGCGCCTCTCCTAGGGCCGCCATCAGCTGACCGTGGAGGTCCTCGCGCGTGTGGGCCTCACCGGGCGCCGACGGCTTGTACTCCAGCGCCACCGGACCGCCGCCGGGGGCCAGTTGCTCGTACGCCTTGTCCGCCAGCGGCTGCAGCGCGGCGATCAGGTCCAGGCGCTGGGCGAGCAGCTCGGCGCCCGCGCGGGCCAGATGCTGGTCCCAGACGTCCAGGGTGGACAGATCCATGGAGCGTCCGCCGTGCCGGCGCGCGAGAGCGGCGGACTTCAGCAGGGTGTTGCGCTGCTTGAGCACCCGCTCGTAGTCGGAGCGCACCGCCGCCATGCGCGGAGAGCGCGCGGTGATCAGCTCGTCCAGGAACCGGCGCCGCTCACCGGGGTCGCCCTTGACCAGCGCGAGGTCCTCCGGCGCGAACAGCACCGTCCGCACGATTCCCAGCACGTCCCTCGGTCTGACCTGCGAGGAACGGTTGATCCGGGCCCGGTTGGCCTTGCCCGGGTTCAGCTCCAGCTCGATCAGCTGCTGCCGCTCGCCCTGCCGGATCTGCGCCCGGACGAACGCGCGCTCGGCGCCCATGCGGACCAGGGGTGCGTCCGAGGAGACCCGGTGGCTGCCGAGGGTGGCGAGGTAGCCGACGGCCTCGACGAGATTGGTCTTGCCCTGCCCGTTGGGGCCGACGAAGGCGGTGACGCCCGGGTCGAGCGGGACCTCGACCCGGGCGTACGAGCGGAAGTCGGCCAGCGAAAGATGCGTCACGTGCATGGTCGTCCGCCGACCTCCCCCAGGGTTGTGGATCCCGGAGGGATCCTGTGGATTACTTCTTCTCTACGGCGTGGCCGCCGAACTGGTTGCGCAGCGCGGCGATCATCTTCATCTGCGGCGAGTCCTCCTGCCGGGAGGCGAACCGCGCGAACAGCGAGGCGGTGATCGCGGGGAGCGGCACCGCGTTGTCGATGGCGGCCTCCACCGTCCAGCGTCCCTCACCGGAGTCCTGTGCGTAACCGCGCAGGCCGTCGAGGTGCTCGTCCTCGTCCAGCGCGTTCACCGCGAGGTCGAGCAGCCAGGAGCGGATGACGGTGCCCTCCTGCCAGGAGCGGAAGACCTCGCGCACGTCCGTGACGGAGTCGACCTTCTCCAGCAGCTCCCAGCCCTCGGCGTAGGCCTGCATCATCGCGTACTCGATGCCGTTGTGGACCATCTTCGCGAAGTGGCCCGCGCCGACCTTGCCGGCGTGCACCGAGCCGAAGTCGCCCTCCGGCTTGAGCGCGTCGAAGACCGGCTGCACCTTGGCGACGTTCTCGGCGTCGCCGCCGTACATCAGCGCGTACCCGTTCTCCAGGCCCCAGACGCCGCCGGACACGCCGCAGTCCACGAAACCTATGCCCTTGGCGGCCAGCTCCTCGGCGTGCTTCTCGTCGTCCGTCCAGCGGGAGTTGCCGCCGTCCACGACCACATCACCGGGCTCCAGCAGCTCGGCCAGCTGGTCGACCGTGCTCTGGGTGGGCTCGCCGGCCGGGACCATCACCCAGACCACGCGGGGAGCGGAGAGCTTGCCCACAAGCTCTTCCAGGCTGTGGACGTCCGCGAGGTCCGCGTTGCGGTCGTATCCGATGACGGTGTGGCCCGCGCGGCGGATCCGCTCGCGCATGTTGCCGCCCATCTTGCCGAGGCCGACGAGACCGAGCTCCATCAGTTGTGTTCCTTAGGTCGGTGTGTGCCGTGACAGGCACCGGAGTGCCGAGCCGAGCCTAAACCCGGACGCGCGTGCACAGTTGTGGGCATACGCGCTCACACGCACGGTCTGACCTGCGGAATCCCATCCGGCTGCGGGGCTCGTCGCCCGGTCACGCCGTCGGGCGCCGCGACGGCGCCCGACGACTGTGCACAGCTGTGGACGGCCTCAGCCGCTGAGCCGCACCGGCATGATCAGGTACTTGTAGGCGTCGTCCGCCTCCGCGTCCAGCGCGGGCCTGCCGCTGAGCAGCGCCGGCTTGGTGGACGTCGTGAACGACAGCTGCGCCACCGGGGAGTCGATCGCGCTCAGGCCGTCCAGCAGGAACGTGGGGTTGAAGGCGATCGAGATGTCGTCGCCGTCGAGCTGGGCGTCGACCCTTTCCACAGCCTGTGCGTCGTCGCTGGAACCGGCCTCCAGGATCAGCACGCCCTGCTCGAAGCTCAGCCGCACCGGGGTGTTCCGCTCGGCGACCAGGGCCACGCGCTTGACGGCCTCCACGAAGGGGGCGGTCTCGATCACCGCGACGGAGTTGAACTCCGTCGGGAACAGCGTGCGGTACTTCGGCAGGTCGCCCTCGAGGAGACGGGTCGTCGTCCGCCGGCCGGCGCCCTCGAAGCCGATCAGGCCCTCACCGGCGCCCGAGCCGGACAGCGCCAGGATGACGCTGTCGCCGCTGGTGAGCGCCTTGGCGGTGTCCTGGAGCGTCTTGGCGGGCACCAGGGCGACCGCGGAGACGTCCGGGTTCTCCGGCTTCCACAGGAACTCGCGGACCGCGAAGCGGTAGCGGTCGGTGGACGCCAGGGTGACGGTGTCGCCCTCGATCTCGATGCGCACACCGGTGAGGACGGGCAGCGTGTCGTCGCGGCCGGCGGCGATGGCCACCTGGGACACGGCGGCCGCGAAGACCTCGCCGGGCACGGTGCCGGTCGCGTTCGGCATCTGCGGCAGCGCCGGGTACTCCTCCACAGGCAGGGTGTGGAGTGTGAACCGCGAGGAACCGCAGACCACGGTCGCCCGTACACCGTCTGTGGAGATCTCCACCGGCCGGTTGGGGAGGGCGCGGGAGATGTCGGCGAGCAGGCGGCCGGAGACCAGGACGGTGCCGTCCTCGTCGACCTCGGCCTCGACGCTGACCTTCGCGGAGACCTCGTAGTCGAAGCTCGACAGGCTCAGCTGGCCGTCCTCGGCCTTCAGCAGCAGGCCGGCGAGGACAGGCGCCGGCGGACGGGCCGGGAGGCTGCGTGCCGCCCAGGCCACTGCCTCCGCGAGTACGTCGCGTTCCACCCGGATCTTCACCGTAAGCCGCCTCCTGCTGTTGCTACTGAGTCCTCCGACTCGGTGTCACCGCCCACAGCGACGGGAAGGACACCGGGGACCAGTCTGACGCACCGCACTGACAGTAGGTGCCGGTCGGGGTCAAGTCGCTCCGAGGGGCAGCCGGGCTCGAGACGGCGAGTTGTGCACAGGCCCCGCTTCGAAACGGATTCCCAGCTCTCTCTAGTCGGGAGTAGTAGTAGGGGCTGTGGATACCGTGGATAACCACGTTTTCCCAGCTCAGCGCCGGAATTTTGTCCACTGACCCTGTGGGTGGAGGCGGTGGACAACCAGGGGTCTCTGTGGAGAACGGAAAGTTCTGCACACACCGCCCACAGCCCGAGCGCAGTTCTCCCCAGCTGCGTCCCCAGGTTTACCCACGTTTCCCACACCCCAATCCGGCAGCCTCGTGTGACGGCTTTCACTCGACGCGGTGATCCGGCGCGTGGCGTTGCCGAACAGTGGACAGCCATGTGGAGAAGCCGGTGATCGCTGGGGACAACCGCCGCCGGCCTGTGGGCCACCCGTGGACAACTCCGTGCACAGCCTGTGGATCTCCGGGTCGTCCACAGTCTGTGGAGATCCTTCGTCCACGATTCCACAGGCCGCTGAGCTGCACGGACGTCATCTCCCCAGCGTTCCTGTGGACGCGGTTCGGGACAACTCCGCGGTCCCCAGCATGTGGAGGGAAGAAAGTCGGTGAATCTGTGGAGAGCGGCCGTAACCACGCGGGTATTCGAACACCAGGTGGCCGGGGAGGGACGGTCGCGAGCGCGGACAACGGCGGCCGACGGCGGTGAACGGGGGCGATCGAGGCGGCCCACACGTCGGCAGACGGTCGTGGAAGCGCCGCCGCGGGATGCCGGCGACAGCGCGGGGCCGTCCCGGTCACGACGACAGCGAAGGGCCGTCCCGGGCCGCGACGACAGCGCGGGGCCGTCCCGGTCACGACGACAGCGAAGGGCCGTCCCGGGCCGCGACGACAGCGCAAGGCCTTCCAGGTCCGGACGCACAGCAGGGCGCCCCCGGGATCTCCTCCCGGGGGCGCCCTCTTGTCTTCTGTGCGGACCTGCGGCTGGGTCAGCCGTTCTTGATCCGGTTCGTCAGTTCGGTCACCTGGTTGTAGATCGAGCGCCGCTCGGCCATCAGCGCGCGGATCTTCCGGTCGGCGTGCATGACCGTCGTGTGGTCGCGGCCGCCGAACTGCGCGCCGATCTTCGGCAGCGACAGGTCGGTCAGCTCACGGCACAGATACATGGCGATCTGCCGGGCCGTGACCAGCGCACGGCCCCGCGAGGTGCCGCACAGGTCCTCCACCGTCAGACCGAAGTAGTCGGCGGTGGCCGCCATGATGGCCGGCGCCGTGATCTCCGGGGCGGAGTCCTCACCGCCGGGGATCAGGTCCTTCAGCACGATCTCGGTCAGACCCAGGTCCACCGGCTGCCGGTTGAGCGACGCGAACGCCGTCACCCGGATCAGCGCGCCCTCCAGCTCACGGATGTTGCGTGAGATCCGGGAGGCGATGAACTCCAGCACCTCCGGCGGGGCGTTGAGCTGCTCCTGGACCGCCTTCTTGCGCAGGATCGCGATGCGCGTCTCCAGCTCGGGCGGCTGGACGTCGGTGATCAGACCCCACTCGAAACGGTTCCGCAGCCGGTCCTCCAGCGTGACCAGCTGCTTGGGCGGCCGGTCGGAGGACAGCACGATCTGCTTGTTGGCGTTGTGGAGCGTGTTGAAGGTGTGGAAGAACTCCTCCTGCGTCGACTCCTTGTCCGCGAGGAACTGGATGTCGTCGACGAGCAGGATGTCCATCTCGCGGTAGCGCTTGCGGAAGCTGTCGCCCTTGCCGTCGCGGATGGAGTTGATGAACTCGTTGGTGAACTCCTCGGAGCTGACGTACCGCACCCGCGTGCCCGGGTAGAGGCTGCGCGCGTAGTGACCGATGGCGTGCAGGAGATGCGTCTTGCCGAGCCCCGACTCGCCATAGATGAACAGGGGGTTGTACGCCTTCGCCGGCGCTTCGGCGACGGCCACCGCGGCCGCGTGCGCGAACCGGTTGGAGGCGCCGATGACGAAGGTGTCGAAGAGGTACTTGGGGTTCAGGCGCGCGGTGGGCTCGCCGGGGCCGCTCGCCGGCGCGGGCTGCGCGGCCAGCGGGCCGGGGGCGCCGCCCTTGCCGGCCGGCGGCAGGTCCGGACGGACCGGGCCGCCGCGGCGCGCGGGACCCGCGCCCGACGGCTGGTCGGGCAGCTCGCGGCGGACCGGGTCGCGCTGGTCGTAGTCGGCGCGGGGCGCGTCGTAGTCCGGGCGGTCGTAGTCCTGCCGCTCCGGGCGCTCGTAGTCCTTGCGGTCCTTGCGCTCGTAGTCCTGCCGGGAGTCGTACTCCGGGCGGTCGTAGTCGGAGCGGGGGCCGTCGTACTCGCCGCGCTGCTGCTCGTAGGCCTGGCGCTCCCGGCCCGGCGAGCGGTAGTCCTGCGCCGGCGGCCCGTAGCTGTCCTGGGAGGGACCGCCGTACGAGTCCTGCGAGGAGGCGTAGGGGTCGCGCTCGGGGAAGCCGAGCCGCGGCTGCTGCCAGCCGCCGTACTCGTCCCGTGCGTGCCGCGGCCAGGCGCCGGGCTCGGGGCGCTGGTACTCGGACGGGTAGGCGGGCCGCGCGGTGGGGAGCTGGTCACCGCGGGACGGAGGTTCGCCGCCCTGCTGCGGATCGGCGGCACGGTGGCGGCCGTAGCCCTCGTACGGTCCGGAGGGCAGCTCGGGCTCCTCGTAGCGCGGCTGCGGCTGCGGTGCGGACGGCTGCGGGGCCGGCGGTTCGCCCGCGGAGTCGTCGACGGTGATCGCGATGCGGATGGGGCGCCCGCACTCGCGGCTGAGGGTCTCGCTCACGACCGGCGCGAGACGGCCCTCCAGTACGCCCTTCGCGAATTCGTTCGGCACCGCGAGCAGGGCGGTGTCCGCGACCAGCGCGAGCGGCTGGCAGCGCCGGATCCAGTGCTCGTCCTTCACCTCGACGCCCTGGCCACGACCCTCGCCGAGGAGCTGCTCCAGTACTCGTGGCCACACTGCGGCAAGATCGGCAGGTACGTCAGCCACAGGGCACGCTCTCTCGCAGGTCCCACGAACGTGTGGTTCGGGGACGGGTTCGGGATGAAGATCGGGTGGACGGGTGGGGCGATCCCGCTCGGGCGGGGACAAAGGAACGAATCGGAGTCCAGCCACGGTAGTCAGCGCGGCGGGTAGGGTTCAAGTTGTTGTCCCCAGCCTGTGGACAGTGTCCCTCCTGGCTGCTGGTTTGACCGAATGGCGCGGCCCCGCGTACCGTAACCAGGTCGAGTTGTCGATGGCTGCTGCCGCCTGCCTCCGATGGGCACAGATCACTAGCAGGTGATCGGGAAGCGGTGCACTCGGGCGTGAAGCGAGCTACTCGTGGGCGCACGGTGACAGCCAGGACGGCACCCCGCCACCACCGATTCTTTTCTGGAGCCCCCGAGTGAGCAAGCGCACCTTCCAGCCGAACAACCGTCGTCGCGCGAAGACCCACGGCTTCCGCCTGCGGATGCGCACCCGTGCCGGCCGCGCGATTCTCGCGAACCGCCGCAGCAAGGGTCGCGCCAGCCTGTCCGCCTGATTCGATCAGGTCATGACGTCGTGCTGCCTACCGAGCATCGGCTGAGGCGGCGCGAGGACTTCGCGACCGCTGTACGACGGGGTCGCCGGGCCGGCCGCCCGCTCCTCGTCGTCCACCTTCGTAGCGGTGCCACGGACCCGCACGCGCCTGGGGAGAGCGCTCCCCCGACGCGTGCGGGTTTCGTCGTGAGCAAGGCAGTGGGTGGCGCGGTCGTGCGCAATCAGGTCAAGCGCAGACTGCGCCACCTGATGCGTGACCGAGTCGCTCTTTTCGCCCCCGGTAGCCTGGTAGTCGTACGAGCGCTGCCCGGAGCGGGCGACGCAGACCACGCACAGCTGGCCCGAGACCTGGACGCCGCCGTCGAGCGGCTGCTGGGAGGGGGCGCGCGATGAAGTACCCACTGCTGGCCCTGATCAAGCTGTACCAGTGGACGATCAGTCCACTCCTTGGGCCGGTGTGCAAGTACTACCCCTCGTGCTCCCACTATGGCTACACGGCCATCGACCGGCACGGTGCGATCAAGGGAACGGCTCTCACCGCCTGGCGCATCCTCCGGTGCAATCCGTGGTCGCTGGGCGGCGTGGACCATGTCCCGCCGCGCAAGCGCCCGCGGTGGCACGAAATGCTGCGCAACGCTTGGCGCGCACGCAAGGGCGGAACCTCCGCCGCCGAACCGGCCACCGAGGAGAAGACTCGATCCGACCTTCCTTCGAGCCCGGCCGCAGAGACTTCGTCCCATGCCCAAGGAGCATGATTAGTGGACACGATTGCCAGCCTTTTCAGCTTCATCACGACACCCGTCTCATGGGTCATCGTCCAGTTCCACACGGTGTACGGCGCCATCTTCGGTCCCGACACCGGATGGGCCTGGGGCCTGTCCATCGTGTCCCTGGTGATCCTGATCCGCATCTGCCTGATCCCGCTCTTCGTGAAGCAGATCAAGGCGACCCGGGCCATGCAGACGCTCCAGCCCGAGATGAAGAAGATCCAGGAGCGCTACAAGAACGACAAGCAGCGCCAGTCCGAAGAGATGATGAAGCTGTACAAGGAGTCGGGTACCAACCCGCTTTCCTCGTGCCTTCCCATCCTGGCGCAGTCGCCGTTCTTCTTCGCCCTGTACCACGTGCTCAACGGCATCGCCTCGGGCCAGACCATCGGCGTCATCAACACGTCGCTGCTGGAGAGCGCCCGTAAGGCGCACATCTTCGGCGCCCCGCTCGCCGCGAAGTTCAAGGACAGCGCCAGCACGATCGAGGCCCTGGGCGCCTCGGTCACCGACGTCCGCGTCGTGACCGTGGTCATGATCGTCCTGATGTCGGCGTCGCAGTTCTACACGCAGCGCCAGCTGATGACGAAGAACGTCGACACGACGGTGAAGACGCCGTTCATGCAGCAGCAGAAGATGCTGATGTACGTCTTCCCCATCATGTTCGCCGTCTTCGGCATCAACTTCCCGGTCGGTGTCCTCATCTACTGGCTGACCACCAACGTGTGGACCATGGGCCAGCAGATGTACGTCATCCACAACAACCCGACCCCGGGTTCCAAGGCTCAGGCCGCCTACCTCGAGCGTCTGACCAAGCACGTCAGCCAGCACGGCAAGGTCCGCCGCCGCAGCGAGAAGACCATCGTCAAGGCGATCGTCGCCAAGGGCCGTGACCGCAACGAGTTCGAGCGCAAGTTCATCAACGGCCTGACCAAGGCGGGTCTCGCGGCCCAGGCCGACGGCACCGTGGTGAAGAGCGAGAGCCATGCCCTGGCTGAGACCGAGGACGGTACGGCCACCGCGGTCGCCACCGCCGCGCGGCGTCAGCAGCCCAAGCGCCAGACCAAGGCTCAGCGTCAGTCCGGTACGACCAGGCCGGCGGGCGAGGGCCCCTCGCTGGAGAAGTCCGACGACGAGCCGCAGGACGACGTCAAGCCCGCCGCTGCCAAGCAGCCCCAGAAGCCCGGCTCCGGCACCCGCAGCAAGGCCCAGTCCGGGCAGCGCAAGGGTGGCCCGCAGCGGCCCAAGTCCCCGTCCAAGAAGTAAGAAGGAGCCCATCCCGTGACGGAAGGCACCACCTCCGCCGCTGCCGAGGGTGCAGACACCCTCACCCGCCTTGAGCAGGAGGGCGAGATCGCGGCGGACTACCTGGAGGGCCTGCTCGACATCGCCGACCTCGACGGCGACATCGACATGGACGTCGAGGCCGACCGCGCCTCCGTGTCGATCATCAGCGACGCCGGCAGCCGTGACCTGCAGAAGCTGGTCGGCCGGGACGGCGAGGTGCTCGAGGCTCTCCAGGAGCTCACGCGCCTGGCCGTGCACCGGGAGACCGGTGACCGCAGTCGGCTGATGCTGGACATCGCGGGCTTCCGGGCCAAGAAGCGCACCGAGCTGTCGGAGCTGGGTGCCAAGGCCGCCGCCGAGGTCAAGAGCAGCGGCGAGCCCGTGAAGCTCAAGCCGATGACGCCGTTCGAGCGCAAGGTCGTGCACGACGCGGTCAAGACCGCCGGGCTGCGCAGCGAGTCCGAGGGCGAGGAGCCCCAGCGGTTCGTCGTCGTACTGCCCGCCTGATCGGCACCTCTCGTTCCACGGCCCCGTCTGCCTGCAGACGGGGCCGATCTTTGTCAGCCTGGTAGTTCTGGTGGCCGGTGCACGAAGCCCGGCGCTGTACGGAAGGACGGTCCCCGTGACGGAGGCAGCGGAGCTTCCCCCCGCGCCCGAACAGGCGCGGGAAGTGTTCGGTGAGCGCTTCGCCGATGCGGTCCGCTATGCGGAGCTGCTCGCCGAGGCGGGAGTGCAGCGTGGCCTGATCGGCCCGCGCGAAGTGCCCCGCCTGTGGGAACGGCACCTGCTGAACTGTGCGGTCCTCTCGGAGGCGGTTCCCGAGGGCGTGACGGTGTGCGACGTGGGCTCCGGAGCCGGCCTGCCCGGCATCCCGCTGGCCCTGGTCCGGAGCGACCTGAACATCACCCTGCTGGAGCCCCTGCTGCGGCGCACCAACTTCCTCACCGAGGTGGTCGAGCTGCTGGGCCTGGACCATGTCACCGTGGTGCGTGGCCGGGCCGAGGAGGTCATGGGCAAGCTGCCGCCGGTCCATGTGGTGACCGCTCGCGCCGTGGCCCCGCTGGACCGACTGGCCACCTGGGGCATCCCCCTGCTGCGTCCCTACGGGGAGATGCTCGCGCTCAAGGGGGACACCGCCGAGGAGGAGCTGAAGGCGGCCGCCACGGCCCTCAGCAAGCTGGGCGCCGAGTCGACGTCCATCCTTCATGTCGGCGACGGTGTGGTGGATCCGCCGTCCACCGTCGTCCGGGTGGAGGTTGGTGAGAGCCCGGGCGGGGTGCGGTTCGCCGCCAAGCGCGCCAAGGCCGCTCGAACGGGTCGGGCGCGACGACGTCGCTGACCCGTAGAACCGACGTCTCGGGGTCGTGCCGGGAACGAGACGTACTCCACACAAGCTGCCAAACCCATGCAAGCCGGAGTGTCGCGGAGATCCGATCGCTGTAGCTGTGCATCGTGTTTCACGTGAAACGTCGCTCACTGCTCCACGGCATCATCAGTCGGGGCCGCGCTGCGGCCGAACCTCGTGACCGTAAGCCTCTCGGTT
The DNA here is from genome assembly GCF_042875075.1 of Streptomyces sp. NPDC003720. Classification (NCBI taxonomy): domain Bacteria; kingdom Bacillati; phylum Actinomycetota; class Actinomycetes; order Kitasatosporales; family Streptomycetaceae; genus Streptomyces; species Streptomyces sp. NPDC003720. The sequence goes on along the minus strand of NZ_JBIANZ010000004.1, from coordinate 164,754 downwards.
CACTCGGAAAGGCAGCGGAGTTGTCCACAGAGGTGGATTTCTCCACAGAACAACAGGCCTCACTGGTTCACGACCCCGAAGACATGGGAGGCTCTGTTCATTGCGAGCCTGAAGTCGAGGAGAGTGAATCCTTGCGGTCCGACGCCAACATCGCGGGACCGATGACCGATCCGGTCCCCGGTCCCCGTACCGAGTCGATGGGGGCGGATGTTTCACGTGAAACACCGCCTCCGATGGACGACACTCCCATCGGTCGTGCTGCCCAGCTGGCGGTGGAAGCTCTGGGGCGCGCCGGCGAAGGCCTGCCACGACCCGAGCAGACCCGAGTCATCGTGGTCGCCAACCAGAAGGGCGGCGTCGGTAAGACGACGACGACCGTCAACCTTGCCGCCTCGCTGGCTCTGCACGGCGGCCGCGTGCTGGTGATCGACCTCGACCCACAGGGCAACGCCTCTACCGCGCTGGGGATCGACCACCACGCCGAGGTCCCGTCGATCTACGACGTCCTGGTGGAGAGCAAGCCTCTCGCCGATGTCGTCCAGCCCGTCCCGGACGTCGAAGGCCTCTTCTGCGCCCCGGCCACGATCGACCTCGCTGGTGCGGAGATCGAGCTTGTCTCCCTGGTGGCTCGGGAGAGCCGGCTGGAGCGGGCTATCCAGGCGTATGAGCAGCCGCTCGACTACATCCTCATCGACTGCCCGCCGTCGCTGGGCCTGCTGACGGTCAACGCTCTCGTCGCCGGCCAAGAGGTCCTCATCCCCATTCAGTGCGAGTACTACGCGCTTGAGGGCCTGGGGCAGCTGCTGCGCAACGTCGACTTGGTGCGAGGGCATCTCAACCCCACCTTGCACGTGTCGACCATCCTGCTCACCATGTACGACGGCCGGACGCGTCTTGCCTCCCAGGTCGCGGAAGAGGTGCGCACCCACTTCGGCGACGAGGTGCTGCGGACGAGCATTCCCCGTTCGGTCCGTATCTCCGAGGCGCCGAGTTACGGGCAGACGGTGCTGACCTACGATCCTGGATCGAGTGGCGCCCTCTCCTACCTTGAGGCCGCCCGAGAAATCGCGCTGAGGGGCATTGGCGTCAGCTATGACGCGAGCCAGGCCCACATCGGCGCCCAGACCGATCCGAACATGGTGGAGGGCATCCAGTGAGCGAGCGACGGAGGGGGCTGGGTCGTGGGCTCGGCGCACTGATCCCCGCTGCCCCGACTGAGAAGGAGCCGGCTCCGGCCACGATGGGCGGCCAGGTTTCCACGTCACCGTCCGCGGTGCCGTTGATGTCGGACCGTGGCGTCGCCGCGGCGAAGGTGGCCACGCTGCCGTCTGTTTCACATGAAACCGAGGAGCCCCCGGCGGCTCCGGCCGCCGAGGTCCCCGCGCCGCCGGTGGGGGCGCACTTCGCTGAGCTCCCTCTCGACTCCATCACGCCGAACCCTCGCCAGCCGCGTGAGGTATTCGACGAGGACGCGCTCCACGAGCTGATCACCTCCATCAAGGAAGTCGGTCTCCTCCAGCCGGTCGTCGTCCGGCAGCTCGGGCCCGCCCGCTATGAGCTGATCATGGGCGAGCGCCGCTGGCGGGCCTGCCGTGAGGCCGGCCTCGAGGCCATCCCCGCGATCGTCCGGGCCACCGACGACGAGAAGCTCCTTCTCGACGCCCTGCTGGAGAACCTGCACCGGGCGCAGCTCAACCCGCTGGAAGAGGCAGCCGCCTACGACCAGCTCCTGAAGGACTTCAACTGCACCCACGACCAGTTGGCCGACCGGATCGGGCGCTCGCGTCCGCAGGTCTCCAACACTCTCCGGCTGCTGCGGCTCTCTCCGGCCGTGCAGAAGCGGGTGGCCGCGGGCGTCCTCTCGGCTGGTCATGCCAGGGCGCTGCTGTCCGTCGAGGACTCGGAGGAGCAGGACCGGCTCGCTCATCGCATCGTGGCGGAGGGGCTGTCCGTCCGGGCCGTCGAGGAGATCGTGACGCTGATGGGCTCACGGCCTCAGAAGGCTTCGCGGTCCAAGGGCCCCCGGGCCGGAGGCCGGGTCTCTCCGGCGTTCAATGAACTGGCGACACGCCTCTCGGACCGCTTCGAGACGCGGGTGAAGGTCGAACTGGGCCAGAAGAAGGGCAAGATCACCGTGGAGTTCGCCTCCCCGGAGGATCTCGAGCGGATCCTGAACACGCTCGCCCCCGGTGAGCGCCTGGCTCTCCAGCAGAGCCTTCAGGAGAGCGCAGCCGACGGGTCCGACGACTGACCGTCGCTCCCCGCCCTGGTGAGTTGAAGAGCGGACGGCGTCCGGTTGTACCGGAAGGCGGTCCGCTCTTTGCTTTGAGGCGGTATCGAGGAAATCGCATCGTGGATACGATGCGGATGGGTATGGCGCATCCACCTGGCGGATCTCTGAGTGGGGAGACAGGGGCCATGCGATTGATGAGCCGGACCGGATTGGTGAGCGCGGGCCTGGGCATCGGGGTGGTCGGCGGGTTCGTCGGCAGTCTGCTCAGACAACGGAGCGTCCTGACAGCAGCCCGCGATGCGGCGGGTGAAGGAAGCGAGGAACAGCTTTCATGGGGCGACGGCTCGTACCGCTCACGCTGGACAACCTCGAGGACCTACCCCGGCGCTGTCGCTCGTGTGTCTTCTGGGAGCTGGATCCCGTCAGCGGCGAGGCCGCGGTAAAGGCCGGCACGTCCGCGCTGGAGAAGGAATCCTGGATCTCGGCCGTGCTGCTGGACTGGGGCTCATGCGGCCGCGTGGTCTACGTCGACGACGTTCCCGTCGGCTTCGTGCTCTACGCGCCGCCGGCCTACGTGCCACGCTCCACGGCCTTTCCCACGAGCCCACTGTCACCGGACGCCGTCCAGCTCATGACGGCGTTCATCATGCCCCGCTATCAGGGGCAGGGACTGGGCCGGGTGATGGTCCAGACGGTCGCCAAGGATCTGCTCCGCCGCGGCTTCAAGGCGATCGAGGCCTTCGGTGACGCCCGCTGGAAAGAGCCCGCCTGTCTGCTGCCCGCGGATCACCTCCTGGCCGTGGGGTTCAAGACGGTACGGCAGCACCCCACGCACCCCCGTCTGCGACTGGATCTCCGCTCCACCCTCTCCTGGAAGGAAGACGTGGAGCTGGCGCTGGACCGGCTGCTGGGGGCGGTGCAGAAGGAGCCGGCACTGCGGCCGCTGTAGCGGACGTGCGGCCAGGGAAGCCAGACCATGCGAATGGGCCAACCCGTCGGGGTTGGCCCATTCGTGTTTCACGTGAAACATGCGCCGCCGGTGCGACGGCATCGACCGACTACTCGGCGATGAACTCCTCGAGGTCCCGCACGATGGCGGCCTTCGGCTTGGCGCCCACGATCGTCTTGGCGACCTCGCCGCGCTGGTAGACGTTCAGGGTGGGGATGGACATGACGCCGTACTTGGCGGCCGTGCCCGGGTTCTCGTCGATGTTGAGCTTGACGATCTCGATCTTGTCGCCGTACTCGGCGGCGATCGCCTCCAGCGACGGGGCGATCTGGCGGCACGGACCGCACCAGGCGGCCCAGAAGTCCACCAGGACGGGCTTGTCGTTCTTGAGGACGTCCTGCTCGAAGGAGTCGTCGGTCACGTTCTTCAGAGTGCCGGCCACGGCGGGCTCCTTAACTTGGTCGTGCGGTGAGGCGGAAGTGGGCGAGGGTCAGACTGCGGCGCTTCAGACGGCGGCGGTCTTCTCGGGCTCAGCCTTGTCCTCGTCCGCGAGGGCGGCGAGGAAGCGCTCGGCGTCGAGAGCGGCGGAGCAGCCGGTGCCGGCCGCGGTGATCGCCTGCCGGTACGTGTGGTCGACCACGTCACCGGCGCCGAAGACCCCGGTCACGTTGGTGCGGGTGGACGGGGCGGCGACCTTCAGGTACCCCTCCTCGTCGAGGTCCAGCTGGCCCTTGAAGAGCTCGGTGCGCGGGTCGTGGCCGATCGCGATGAACAGGCCGGTCACCGGCAGCTCCGACAGCTCGCCGGTCTTGATGTTGCGCAGCTTGAGACCGGAGAGCTTCTGGTCGCCCTGGACCTCGGCGACCTCGCTGTCCCAGACGAACTTGATCTTCGGGTCACCGAAGGCGCGCTCCTGCATCGCCTTGGAGGCGCGCAGGGTGTCGCGGCGGTGGACGATCGTGACCGACTTGGCGAACCGGGAGAGGAAGGTCGCCTCCTCCATCGCGGTGTCGCCACCGCCGATCACGGCGATGTCCTGGTCCTTGAAGAAGAACCCGTCACAGGTGGCACACCAGGAGACACCGCGGCCGGAGAGGGCGTCCTCGTTCGGCAGACCGAGCTTGCGGTGCTGGGAGCCGGTCGTGACGATCACGGCCTTGGCCCGGTGGACCGTTCCGGCGGTGTCCGTGACGGTCTTGATCTCACCGGTCAGATCGACGGAGACGATGTCGTCCGGGATCAGTTCGGCGCCGAAGCGCTCGGCCTGGGCCCGCATGTTGTCCATGAGGTCGGGGCCCATGATGCCGTCGCGGAAGCCCGGGAAGTTCTCCACGTCGGTGGTGTTCATCAGGGCACCGCCGGCGGTGACAGCGCCCTCGAACACCAGGGGCTTCAGCGACGCGCGCGCGGTGTAGAGCGCCGCCGTGTAGCCGGCGGGCCCGGAGCCGATGATGATCACGTTACGGACGTCGCTCACGGCTTGATTCCTCGTCTCTGGTCTGTGTCAGTCGACCGGTGGAGTCCCTTGCGGAGCTCTCACCCCACCCAACGGATCCTAGGGGGTTCGCATTCCCGGTGTGTCCGGGCACACGGGGGTTGGCACAGGGTACGGATGACCGCGCCGACGCCGAGAAATCCTCCGACGCCTCAGGACCGGGGAAACGACTGTTTCATCAGTACCTTGCCGGCGGAGTCGGGACGCTGATGGACACAGTCCGCGTCGACGACATAGGCGGTCACCCGGGTGCTGTCCTCGGTGTCGGGCACCACGACTAGGTAGGCGCTCTTACCGCCGTAGATGCCGGTCTTGGAGCCCAGGACGTCGTCCCGGCTGTTGATCGCCTGGCGGACACAGTCAGGGACCGGGGGCTGATCCTGGAGCAATGTATTGGCGCTCTGGGTGGACACAGGGCCGGTCTGCTCGGTCTCGACCCCCGACCGCGGCTCAGACGAGTGGTGCTGCCTGGCCTTGCCCGTGGCCAGCAGACCCTTGACCTGGCTCTGCACGCTGTCTCCGGAGAAGCTGCCGGCGGACGGCGTCGTCGTGCCGTGGGCCGTCGTGCCTGACCCACCGCCGTTGAGGGACTGCAGCACAAGGGACCCGGCGCCCAGGACCGCCGCGGTGAGAAGGGAGCCGAGGACGACGGTCCTTCGGCGGCGCCCCCGCCGTGCGTCCTTGCGTCCCGGACCTGTCGCAGCGGCGGAACGACCAACGGGGCGGTTCGACTGCATCGATGTTTCACGTGAAACACGAATACCGCTCTGCTCAGGGACGGTCGAGACGGGTAGCGACTCGGCGGCGAGAGCCGCATCGAGGCGCTCGGCAACGTCGGCCGGCATACGAGGGGCTTCATCGAAGGTGCCGAGCAGCCCCCGGATCTCCTCCAGTGAGGCAAGGACGTCCGCACACGGCTCGCATGCCTCCAGGTGCCGCTGTACCTCGGCGCCTCGGTCCTGTGGGAGCAGACCTTCGGTGAGGTCGGAGATCTCCGCGACGTCCGGGTGCCCGGCCGTGTCTGCCGTGGAAGTCACGCTCGCCCACCTCCGCCCTTCGCTACGGCTGAATCACTCGGACCCGCGTCCCCGGCTTCTCTGCCGCCAAGGCCCGTTGCAGGTGGGACGGATGTCCCCTCCACCCGGTTCCGTCCCGGAGCGGGTTCTTTTCCGTCTTCGGTGCTTCCGGGCCGCAGATGGCCGAGCAGGGGAAGGAGTCTGGCTCTGCCCCGGGCGCACCGGCTCTTCACCGTGCCGGTGGGCACGTCGAGCATCCGGGCGGCCTCGGCGACCGGATACCCCTGCATGTCCACGAGGACCAGAGCCGCGCGCTGGTCGTAGGGAAGCGTGCCGAGCGCCTCGAGGAGCTGCCGGTGCAGATCGTTGCGCTCGGCGGGAGCCGAGGCCGACTCATGCGGCTCCAGCAGCTGCTCCAGCCGCTCGGTGTCATCGACCGGGGCGGTCTTACGCGTGGCGGCCTTCCGTGCTCGGTCGAGACAGGCGTTCACGGTGATCCGGTGCAGCCAGGTCGTGACGGCCGACTGGCCCCGGAAGGTGTGCGCGGCCCGGTAGGCGGACACCAGGGCGTCCTGGACGGCGTCAGCGGCTTCCTCCCGGTCGCCGAGCGTCCGCAGCGCCACGGCCCAGAGTCGGTCCCGATGCCGCCGGACGATCTCGGCGAAGGCATTGGGATCGCCCTCTACGTGTCGGGCGAGCAGATCCTCGTCCCGTGCGTCGCCGTATCCGGCGCCATCTCCCATCGGCCCCTCCCGAGTGGAGACCTCAGCTGGTCACCTTGATGTCTGCCACTCGGCCGCGCCAGTGGCCCTCGTTGTCCGCGGGCAGCTTGGTCAACCACACGAGGAGGTACTGCGTCTTGAGCGACTTGCCGGGCTTGAGCGTCACCGTGGTGCCCGAGCCGCCGGCAACCTTGCTGTAGGCGTTGAAGGTCGTCGGCTCGGATCCCGCGCCCGCGTCTGCGGCGCGGAGTTCGACCGAGGTCTCACCCACGAACGTGATGCTCACCTGGCCGACCTGCTGGACCTTGCCGAGGTCGAGCTTGACGCCGACTCCCGACTTCAGATTGCCGAACTCGGGGCTCAGGTAGTAGTCCGTCTGCCAGTAGGAAGCGGTGCTGCTGTCGTAGACCTTGTCTATGTCGGCCGGCTTCTCGGACTGGTCGGTGCCGAACGGGTCGAAGTCACGGGCGCCCTTGATGGCGATGGGCTTGCCGTCCGTGGGCTTCTTCGGGCTCTTGTCGCCGCCGTCCTGCGTCTGGGTGTTGTTGGTGTCGTTCGAGTTGTCGCCCTGGTCCATCAGGGCCTCCGCGAGCTGCCAGCTCCCCAGGCCGAGCGCGGCGATGAGCAGGGCGGAGACCGCCCACTTCAGCACCTTGCCGGTGCGGCTCTGCAGCGGGGGCGGCGGGGACACGAGCGGCTGGGTGACGCCGGAGTGCGGCGCGGGACGCCCGTAGGTGCCCTGCTGGTACGTGGTGCGCTGGTACTCCGGCGGTGCGGTGAAAGCCGGCTCTGGCGGGCGGATACGGGGCATCTCCCCGATCGCCTTGACCAGTTCCTCCGGCGTGGTGCACGCGGCCTCGTGACGCGAGGCGGTGGCCCCGTCGTTGACCAGGGCCCGCATGGCGAGTTCGGACAGGCCGCGGTGCACACCGGCCCGTACCTGGTCCGGTGCGATGAGGCCGATGTCCTTGGGCAGTCCTGACAGGCCGTAGGCGTCGTTCTCGTACGGCCAGCGCTGGGTCAGCGCCGCGTACAGCAGGGCGCCGATGGATTCGGTGTCCGTGCGCTGCGGGGTGTCGGAGCTGATGCCGCGCAGCGCCGCGTTCACGGCGAGACCGCGAATGCGCCACTGACCGGTGGAGGCGCGCAGGACGGCGTTGGGGTTCAGTCGGAGATGGGCGAGGCCTTCGCGGTGGGCGGCGGCCATGGCCGAGGCGACCTGACTGACCATCTGGTAGGCGTCGTGCGGCTCCAGCGGGCCGGCCGCGAGCAGCGCGGTCAGTTCGGTGGCGTCGGGCAGCCATTCGTGCACGACGTAGACGAGGTCGTTCTCCTCGACGGCGTCCAGGACCTGGACGAAGCGCGGATCACCGAGCAGCGCCGAGGACCGGGCGGCGGCCAGCACCGACCGTGCCCGCGCATGATCCGCGGGGAGGATGTGGACGCCGACGGCACGACGGAGTTTCTCGTCGACCGCGCGCCAACTGCTGAATCCGTCCAGACGGGTGACGCACTCCTCGAGACGGTAGCGTCTGGCGAGCTTGTGACCGCTGTGCAGTTCGGGCGGCGAAGCCTTCTTACCGGGGCCCTCCGTCCCGGCGCTCCCCTGTGCCTCGTCGCTGTCCGTGTCCCGCTCCGGGTTATGGGCCACCCCGTCGGCCGTGGACTGGTCCGCCTTGGCGGTCAGCGGCTTGTCACCGCTGTTGTCTGCCACGTCGACGGCAGCCGTGCTCCGTTCCGCCACCGTCGTCCCTGCCTCCCCATCCGTTGCACGCTGTCCGACGCCGAATCCAATTGTGCCCACAGTCCGCTGCTATGCACGACACACGGCCGCAGACGATGGTTGTGCGCCTACCCCCGCCTCAGCGCCCCAGACGCCCGCGGACCATACCCACGAGCGAGTTGAGCTCCTCGATCCGCATCTTGCGGGCGGCGACGAAGAAGATGCCGAGCAGGACCGCGCCACCGGCGATCAGCGCGGCGAACGAACCGACGACGCCCTGGCCGAGAGTGTGCCCGATGCCGTAGCAGGCCGCACCGCTGAGCAGGGCCGCCGGCAGCGAGGCGATGGCCAGCCGGGCGTAGGTGCGCAGCACCCGGGCGCCGTCCAGGTCACCGCCGAGCCGCTTGCGCAGCCGGCGCCAGGCGACGCCCACTCCGATCGCGTAGGCGAGGCCGTACGAGGCGGCCATGCCCGCCACCGCCCAGCGGGCCGGCAGCAGGAAGTAGCAGAGTCCGGAGGCGGCCGCGTTGACCGCCGCCACGATGACGGTGTTGTAGAAGGGGGTGCGGGTGTCCTCGTACGCGTAGAAGGCGCGCAGGACGACGTACTGCACCGAGTACGGGATCAGACCGAGGGCGAAGGCCATCAGCACGTAGCCCATGTTGGTGGCCGAGCCGATGCCCGCGGAGCCGAAGATCAGCGTGCACATCGGGATGCCGAGCGCGAGGAAGCCGAAGGCGATGGGCACGATGGCCACCGCGGTGGTGCGCAGCCCCTGGGAGATGTCGTCGCGGACGGCCCCGCCGTCACCCTCGGCGGCCGAGCGCGAGATGCGCGGCAGCAGCGCCGCCATCAGGGACACCGTGATGATGGCCTGCGGCAGACCCCAGATCAGCTGGGCGTTGGCGTAGGCGGCCAGGCCGGTGCCCTTGCCGCCCGAGTCGGCGCCGGCCGCGGTGGACAGCTGGCTCACCACCATGGCGCCCAACTGGTTGGCCAGCACGAACAGGACCGTCCACTTGGCGAGCATCGCGGCCTTGCCGAGGCCGTGGCCCCGCCAGTCGAAGCGCAGCCGGATCCGGAAGCCCGTCTCCCGCAGGTACGGGATCATCGCGAGCGACTGCACCACCAGACCGAGCAGCACACCGACGCCGAGCAGCCGCTGGCCCTGGGGCGGGATGCTCTCGACGCCCAGGTGGGAGTTGGCCGCGGTGCCGTAGACGTAGATGAACATGCCGAGCGAGACGATGATGACGATGTTGTTCAGGACCGGGGTCCACATCATCGCGCCGAACCTGCCCCGCGCGTTCAGGATCTGACCCATCACCACGTGGATGCCCATGAAGAAGATCGAGGGCAGGAAGTAGCGGGTGAAGGTGACCGCCACGTCGTTGGCCGCCGGATTGTCGGCGACGGTGGGGGACAGCAGCCGCACCAGCAACGGCGCCGCGAACATCGCGAGACCGGTCAGCGCGGCCAGGGCCACCATCACGAGGGTCAGCAGCCGGTTGGCGAAGGCCTCGCCGCCGTCCTCGTCCTCCTTCATGGAGCGCACGAGCTGGGGCACGAAGACGGAGTTCAGACCACCGCCGACGGTGAGGATGTAGATCATCGTGGGCAGCTGGTAGGCCACCTGGAACGAGTCGGCGAGCACGCCGAGACCCAGAGCGGCGGCGATCAGCGCGGAGCGGACGAACCCGGTGAGCCGGGAGACCATCGTGCCCGCCGCCATGACCGCGCTGGACTTCAGCAGCCCCGCGGCCTTCCCGCCCTTCTTCGGAGCGGGCGCGGTGGCCGTGGCGGCGGCCGCCGATCCGGCGGGCTCGGAAGCCGCCGCCGGTGCCGGCACGGAAGACGGAGCGGAGCCGCCGGGCGCGGCGGACCCTGCCTGGTACGACACCTCCGCGTACCGGTTCGGGTGCTGCGGGCCCTGGGCGTTCGGCGGAGCCGGGTAGGAGCCTGCGGGACCCTGACCCGCGCCCGGCCCGGGGACGGCCGGGGGATCCATCGGCGCGGGCCCGCCGCCCTGCTGCTGGTCCCGGAAGAGGTGCGCGAAGGCGTCCGGCTCGTGGTACTCCTCACCGGAGTGCGTGACCAGGTCGTCCACGCCCACGAACTGGGTCGTGCGGGGATCGTCGCCGTACGGCAGAAAGGGGGCCGCGCCGTCGGGCTCCGGCGCCGGGGTCTGCGCCCAGACCCGCGGGTCCGGCGCGTGCGGAGACTGGGCCGGCGGGGCGTACAGCGGCTGCTGCTGCTCGTAGGTGCCCGGGGGCGGCGGCGGGTGCGCGGCACGGTCGTACAGCGCCTCGGCGACCGGGTCCTGGGCGGCGAGGTCCTGCGCCCGGTAGGGGTCCTGGTCGTAGGCGTCCTGGAGGTACATGTCCCCCGCGTGCTGCGGCGGCACCTGGCCGGGCTCATGCGGCGGCTCGGGGTAGCCCGAGCCGGCCGCGCCCTGGCCGCGATCACCGTCGTACGGCGCGTTCATGGTTACCCCACCTCATCGTCCCGGGCCACACCGGCCACGACATCGCTCAACGGTCCACTCTCTCACCCGTCCCGGACGGGTCGGTGTTTTCCGGTGCGGTGTCCGGCGCAGGGTCACTCGGCTGCTCCGGGCCCTCGGCCCCGGACGGGGCGTCGGACTGGTCGGGGAGACGGTCTCCGGAGGCGTCGGGGTTCCCCGGATCCTCGTCGGTTCCGCCACCCTCCGTGCCGGGACCGTCGTCGTCTGCCCGCCGGGCCGCCGCGCGCTTGCGCTGGGTGTACATCCGGAACCCGGCCAGGACGAGCAGGAGCACACCGCCGCCGATGACCAGCATGACGGTGGGGGTGACCTCGGTGACCTTCACGTCGAAGCTGACGGGGTCGCCGTACTCCTGGCCGTCCTGGGTGTAGAGCTGGGCGGTGACCGTGACGCGGCCGTTGGCGTTGGCCGCGGTGGTGAACTTCACGGACTGGCTGTGGCCGCCGGACACCTCGACACGCTGCTCGTCGTAGGCCTTGCCGCCGATCTTCAGGCGGGTCGGCTGCGTCGAGGTGAGCCGCAGGACCAGGTGGCTCACGGGCTGCACGAGGTTGTTCTGGACGGTCACCGGAATGGTGGCGCTGCGCCCGGAGAGCTTCGTCTCGGACTTGTCGATCAGTTTGACCTGGTCGGAAAGATCGTCGAGCCAGGCCTCGACATCGCCCCGGAAGCTGTCCGCGTCCGCGCCGCGACCGCGCCAGGACGTGGACATCTCGCGGTTTATGGCCCGTCCGAACGGGGTGATCACCCGGGACTGGTCGCTGAGGACCACCTTGAAGTTGTCGAGCTTGTCCTGGGTGCGGGCGATCTGCTCGAAGGCCGTCCTCGGGAGTTCCTGCCTGCGCAGCGAGGCCGGGTAGGCGGACGTCGACGGGATGCGGGTGGTGGCGTCCGGGTCCGGCTTGGCCTTGGCGGCCGCGGTGAGGTTCTGTGCCTGGGACCAGGTGCTGCCCTGGAGCTGCTTCACCGCCGCGGCCATCGCCTGGGCCTGGCTCGCCGACGGCATGCGCTGGGGAGCGACCACGATGTTGCGCTGCGCGTCCGTCTGCGCGTTCACCTCGAGGCTCTGCGCCAGGAACTGCTGGACGGCGAGCGTCGCCGAGCCCGCCTTGGTCAGGTCGTCCTCGAAGGCCGTGGACAGCCGTGCGTCGGAGACCACCGCCGTCGTACCGCCGCCGACGGGGCGGGCCGCGGACGGGGTGTAGGGCAGTCCGGCGGTCTCCTGGAGGCTGTCGCTGCTGGCGATCACGCGGTCGGCTCCGGCAGAGGTGGCGACCTTCATGATCGAGGGATCGACCGCGCCGTCCACGGGCCAGGCGAAGTCGGTCGTCGGTGTGACGTGAAGCACGGTCTTCACGGTGGTGGCGGCGACGTCGGTGGCGTCCTTGAGGTGGCTGAGCGAGCCGGTGACGCTGGTGCCGCGGTGGGCCAGGGAGGCCAGGTCCGGATCGGCGAAGGGCAGGGCGACGACCTCCTTGCCCACGACGGCCTTCTGCAGTTTCGCCAGCCACTGCTTGGCGACCGCCTGGTGCGGGCCGGCCTTGGTGGTGCCGTCCTCGCCCTGGAGCCGGTAACCGCCCGCCATGGCGTCCACCGAGGCCAGCAGGTCCGGATCGATCACCCAGGTGACGTCCAGGTCCTTGCCCAGGTCCAGCATCTGCGCCAGCCGGCCGCCCGGTGTGATCTCCTTGGCCAGGTCGTCGTCGAGGAAGACCGGCGTCTGCAGCTCGCCGGGGCCCGTCCGCGCCGTCATGTGGGACGTGGAGATCAGCGGCCACAGGACGGTGGTCCTGGTCTTGGTGTCCGCGTCGGACGGCTGCCACGGCAGGAACGTCCGCTGGATGCCGAGCGTCTGGTCCCAGGGCTGGGCGGAGGTCTGGCCGGACAGGGCCACTCCGAACTCGTAGACGCCGTCCTGGCCCAGGTCGAGCTGGTCGACCGGGACGGAGATGCTGAAGGGCTGCGCGACGCCGGGGGCGAGCTTGGCGAACTTCTCCACGTACTTGCCGCCGACCTCGGGGCCGGTGCGGGTACGGAGGTCGTCGGGGTGGCGGGAGACGGCGTCGATCGCCGAGCGGGTGTTCAGCAGGGGGCCCACCCGCAGGCCCACATGGGCGCCGGTGACGTTCTGCTTGCCGGTGTTCGTCACTGTGCCGGACACGGTGACCGTGTCCCCGTCCGTCGGGGCGCCGGGGGTGAGCGAATCCAGGGAGACGGACACCGGGCTGGACGAGGCGGCCTGCGCGGGCGCGGCGGCGGACAGCTGCAGGAGTCCCGCCAGCAGCGGCGCACCGGCGAGCAGTGCTCCGGTGCGCCGCAGCCACCGGCGGGCAGGTGAGGCACTGGTCCCCTGGAAGTCAGCCGCCTCGGCCACGCGCTCGCCCGTCCCTCGTCGTCGTCAGTGGTCGTCGGAATGTGCGTCCACGCATGGTAACGAGGCGCGCCGAGTGGAAGTGCCGCGGTCTGCCCAGCAAGACCAGGGAACAGTGGCGCCACGTCCTCTATATCCAGTATCGAGGGGAGAGCGCTTGTACGCCGTAAGCACTGGGCTTGTGCGGGTATGCCGGGAGGGTCCGCGCCGCTCAATGGAGGCGACCTGGGCCGCCGCGGACACGTACCCTCTTCTGTTGTGCCGAACGCCAACGAAGACACTCCCTCTGCCCTGAGCCAGGCGCAGCACCGCGCTGTCAGCGAGCTGCTGCGGGTGGCCCCCGTCGCCGACGACCTCGCCCGCCGCTTCCAGGCGGCCGGGTTCTCGCTCGCCCTGGTGGGCGGCTCGGTCCGGGACGCGCTGCTCGGCCGGCTCGGCAACGACCTGGACTTCACCACCGACGCGCGACCCGAGGACGTACTGAAGATCGTGCGGCCGTGGGCGGACGCCGTCTGGGAGGTGGGGATCGCCTTCGGGACGGTCGGCGCGCAGAAGAACGCCCGGGTCGAGGACACCGACTGGCAGTTCCAGATCGAGATCACCACCTACCGGTCGGAGGCGTACGACCGCACCTCGCGCAAGCCCGAGGTGTCCTACGGCGACTCGATCGAGGAGGACCTCGTCCGTCGCGACTTCACGGTCAACGCGATGGCCGTGGCGCTGCCGGAGAAGGAGTTCATCGACCCGCACGGAGGCCTTCAGGATCTCGCGTCCCAGGTGCTCCGCACCCCCGGGACGCCCGAGGAGTCGTTCTCGGACGATCCGCTGCGGATGATGCGGGCCGCCCGGTTCGCCGCCCAGCTGGACTTCGAGGTCGCTCCCGAGGTCGTCACCGCGATGACGGAGATGTCCGGGCGGATCGAGATCGTCTCCGCCGAGCGGGTCCGGGACGAGCTGAACAAGCTGATCCTCTCCGAGCAGCCGCGCAAGGGTCTGACCCTTCTGGTCGACACCGGGCTGGCCGACCATGTGCTGCCCGAGCTGCCGGCCCTGCGGCTGGAGAGTGACGAGCACCACCGGCACAAGGACGTCTACGAACACACGCTGATCGTGCTGGAGCAGGCGATCGCGCTGGAGCAGGAGGGGCCCGACCTCGCGCTCCGCCTGTCCGCGCTGCTCCATGACATCGGCAAGCCGCGCACCCGGCGCTTCGAGAAGGACGGCCGCGTCTCGTTCCACCACCATGAGGTGGTCGGCGCGAAGATGACCAAGAAGCGAATGACGGCTCTGAAGTACTCGAACGAGCTCGTGAAGGACGTCTCACGACTCGTCGAGCTCCACTTGCGCTTCCACGGCTACGGCACCGGTGAGTGGACCGACTCGGCGGTGCGGCGCTACGTCCGGGACGCCGGTCCGCTGCTGGACCGTCTGCACAAGCTGACCCGGTCCGACTGCACGACGCGGAACAAGCGGAAGGCGGTCGCGCTGTCGCGCGCCTATGACGGCCTGGAGGAGCGGATCGGCCAGCTTCAGGAGCAGGAGGAGCTGGACGCGATCCGTCCGGACCTCGACGGCAACCAGATCATGGAGATCCTGGGCGTGGGTCCCGGCCCCGTCATCGGGCAGGCGTACAAGCACATGCTGGAGCTGCGCCTGGAGAACGGCCCGATGGCGCACGACGAAGCGGTGGCGGCCCTCAAGGACTGGTGGTCCCAGCAGGACTGAGGTGTGGTGGCCGGTCGTGTTTCACGTGAAACACGACCATCCGCTGTTCTACCGAGGGGGCGATGTTTCACGTGAAACATCGCCCCCTCGACTGTCCCGGCCACGGTGGCGCTCGAAGCGGGTCATGCCCATGGCCACACCGCCATAGATCAGCGCGACGAACACCACCAGCAGGACCGAACGCCCGTCCGGCGGGAGCATCAGTGCGGCGACTCCGGCGGCCCCGACGAAGGCGATGTTGAACAGGACGTCGTAGAGCGCGAAGATCCGGCCCCGGAAGGCGTCCTCCACCGATGCCTGGACGACCGTGTCCGTTGCGATCTTGGCTCCCTGGGTGATCAGGCCCAGGACGAACGCTGCCGTCAGGAGGGGGGCGGTGGCGAAGGGGAGGCCCAGGGCGGGCTCCAGTACGGCGGCCGTGCCGGCGCACAGCGCGATCCAGCGGCCCGGCCCGAGCCGCCCCACCGCCCAGGGGGTCACCACGGCGGCCGCGAAGAAGCCGGCCCCGGACACGGCCAGACCGAGTCCGAGCAGTCGCAGCCCCTCCTCGGGGGTCGTGGAGAGTGCGTAGCGGCACAGCATGAGCAGCAGCACGAGAAGCGCTCCGTAGCAGAAGCGCATCAGCGTCATGGCGGCCAGCGCCCAGGCAGCCTCCCGGCGGCGGGGTGCGGCCAGATGCCGGACGGCCGAGAGCAGGTCACGTGCGGTGTCCAGCAGCGCGGTCCGCAGGTGGGGCTGTGCGGGCTCCCGGTCGGGGCCGAGCAGAGCGGGGGCCAGGCTCAGGGCGGTCAGCGCCGCGCACAGATAGAGGAACGCCCCCAGCAGTACCACCGCGGCATCGGAGTCGGACGCCACCAGCCGGACCACGAAGGCCAGGCCGCCCCCGGCCGTCGCGGCGAGGGTCCCCGCCGTGGGCGACAAGGAGTTCGCGATCACCAGGCGCTCGGTGTCGACCACGTGCGGCAGCGCGGCCGACAGCCCGGCGAGTACGAATCGGTTGACGGCCGTCACACACAGCGCGGAGGCGTAGAACAGCCAGTTCGGCACGTGGCTGACCATCAGTACGGCCGTCGCTCCGGCCAGCAGGGCGCGCAGCAGGTTGCCGTACAGGAAGACCTGACGGCGCCGCCAGCGGTCCAGCAGGACGCCGGCGAAGGGGCCGACCAGCGAGTAGGGAAGCAGCAGGACGGCCATCGCCGAGGCGATCGCCGCCGCCGAGGTCTGTTTCTCCGGGGAGAAGACCACGTAGGCGGCCAGGGCGACCTGGTAGACGCCGTCGGCTCCCTGGGAGAGCAGGCGCACGGTCAGCAGGCGGCGGAAGTCCCGCAGACGCAGTAGGACGCGCAGGTCACGGACGACGGGCATGGGCCCCACCCTCACATAGGCGAAGGGTCCCCGGGTCAGGAGACCCGGGGACCCTTCGCGGCCCTGGCAGGAGCGTTCTCTTCGGCGCGCCGGGCGGCCGGACCGCAGTGCTTAGCGCTCGACCTCGCCGCGGATGAACTTCTCGACGTTCTCGTAGGCCTCGTCGTCGAAGTACTGGACCGGCGGGGACTTCATGAAGTAGCTCGAAGCCGACAGGATCGGGCCGCCGATGCCGCGGTCCTTGGCGATCTTCGCGGCGCGCAGCGCGTCGATGATGACGCCCGCGGAGTTCGGGGAGTCCCAGACCTCGAGCTTGTACTCCAGGTTCAGCGGAACGTCACCGAAGGCGCGACCCTCGAGGCGGACGTACGCCCACTTGCGGTCGTCGAGCCACGCGACGTAGTCGGACGGGCCGATGTGGACGTTCTTCTCGCCGAGGTCCCGGTCGGGGATCTGGGAGGTGACGGCCTGCGTCTTGGAGATCTTCTTCGACTCGAGGCGGTCGCGCTCGAGCATGTTCTTGAAGTCCATGTTGCCGCCGACGTTGAGCTGCATCGTGCGCTCAAGGCGGACACCGCGGTCCTCGAACAGCTTCGCCATCACGCGGTGCGTGATGGTGGCGCCGACCTGGGACTTGATGTCGTCACCGACGATCGGCACGCCGGCCTCGGTGAACTTGTCCGCCCACTCCTTGGTGCCGGCGATGAAGACCGGGAGGGCGTTGACGAAGGCGACCTTGGCGTCGATGGCGCACTGGGCGTAGAACTTCGCCGCGTCCTCGGAGCCCACGGGCAGGTAGCAGACGAGGACGTCGACCTGCTTGTCCTTGAGGACCTGGACGACGTCCACGGGCTCCTCGGCGGACTCCTCGATGGTCATCCGGTAGTACTTGCCCAGACCGTCGAGGGTGTGGCCGCGCTGGACCGTGACGCCCGTGTTCGGGACGTCGCAGATCTTGATGGTGTTGTTCTCGCTGGCACCGATGGCGTCCGAGAGGTCGAGACCGACCTTCTTCGCGTCGACGTCGAACGCGGCGACGAACTCGACGTCACCGACGTGGTAGTCGCCGAACTGCACGTGCATCAGGCCGGGGACCTTGGACGCCGGGTCGGCGTCCTTGTAGTACTCGACGCCCTGCACCAGCGACGCGGCGCAGTTGCCCACGCCGACGATGGCTACGCGAACCGAACCCATTCCGGTTGCTCCCTGTGTGTACGAGTGAGGCCCTGAGTGGGACTCACGTGGCGGTGTCGCCGGGCGTATCCGTACCGAAGTTCTCTCCGGTCCGGGGCAGGCCGCCCGTCGATCCAGTGGTGGTGTCCTGCTGAGCGGCGCCCCCGGACGCGGGACCCTTCAGGTCCCGCCCGGCCCGCTCGCTCTCGATGAGCTCGTTCAGCCAGCGCACTTCGCGCTCCACGGACTCCATTCCGTGGCGCTGGAGCTCAAGCGTGTAGTCGTCGAGGCGCTCCCTGGTGCGCGCCAGGGAGGCGTGCATCTTCTCGAGACGCTCCTCCAGGCGGCTGCGCCGGCCCTCCAGTACGCGCATGCGCACATCGCGCGAGGTCTGCCCGAAGAAGGCGAACCGTGCGGCGAAGTGCTCGTCCTCGTACGCGTCGGGACCGGTCTGCGAAAGCAGCTCCTCGAAGTGCTCCTTACCTTCTGCCGTCAACCGGTAGACGATCTTGGCGCGGCGCCCGGTGAGGGGAGCGGCCAGGGCGTCCTCGTGGGTGCTGCCCGGTTCCTCGATCAACCAGCCGTTGGCGAGCAGCGTCTTGAGACAGGGGTACAGGGTCCCGTAGCTGAACGCCCGGAACACACCCAGTGACGTGTTGAGTCGTTTGCGCAGCTCATAGCCGTGCATCGGGGACTCGCGCAGCAGGCCGAGGACGGCGAACTCCAGGATGCCGGAACGCCGGCTCATGATCGCCTCCTCTCGGTCCACCGCGTCTTTATCTCACACTGATGTATCGACTCGATACATCACGACGATAGAACGGCCTTCCGCACGCGACAAGAGGGAGGACGGTGAACGGGATCACATCACCGATTCGTAGGAGGCAAGTTGCCTGTTTTGGGGTGAACTTCGGTCCTCGGCGGGTTTTGGCGGTGCGTAGTCTGTGCGGCATGCACATCACCGGGAACCGAGTGACGTCTGGGGGCGTCCTCGTCCCTGGAGCAGTACGGGTGAATGCGGAACCGACCACATCCGTACTTCGGGGGGACCGGAAACCAGCCGCCGTTTCCAGGCGCGCAAGGGTGCGCCTGCCCGAGGAGTAGTCGTTCGATGAGCGAGCACCGTCGCAAACCGCCGCAGCCGCAGGGAGGCGGACGTGCCGCGGCCCGACGCGGCCAGTCCGGCTCGGCCTCCGGCCGCCGTGCGGCACCGCGAGGCGCCACCGGGTCCTCTGCCGACTCCTATGGGTCCAGTTCCTATGGGTCGGAGTCCTATGGCTCAGGGGGTGAGGAGCGCACCTACGGCAGCCGTGCCGAGGCCCGCCGGGCCGCGCAGCGAGGCGGCGGCCGGCGCAGGGGCGCCGAACCGGCCGGGCCCGGACGCGGCAGAGGCCGTCCGGCCGCGCCCGCCAAGAAGCGTTTCATCGACTACCCACGGCACAACCAGGACGGATGGCACCGCTGGGTGCCTTCCTGGAAGCTCGTCACCGGGCTGTTCATCGGCCTCGTCGGCAGCCTGGTGGCCATGGTCGGCGTGGGTTACGCGATGGTCTCCATCCCCAATGAGAACGACGCGGCCAAGTCCCAGAACAACGTCTACTACTGGGCCGACGGGTCGCAGATGGTCGCGACGGGCACGGGCGTGAACCGTCAGAACGTCACCATCGACAAGATCCCCGAGGCCATGCAGTACGCGGTGATCTCGGCCGAGAACAAGAGTTTCTACCAGGACTCGGGCGTCGACCCCATGGGTATCGCGCGGGCTCTGGCCAACATGGCGCGCGGCGGTCAGACGCAGGGTGGTTCGACGATCACCCAGCAGTACGTCAAGAACACGTACCTCAGCCAGGACCAGACCGTCACCCGCAAGTTCAAGGAGATGTTCATCTCCATCAAGGTGGGGACGAAGCTCAAGAAGCCGCAGATTCTGCAGGGCTACCTCAACACCTCGTACTACGGCCGTGGCGCCTACGGGATTCAGGCCGCCGCGCGGACCTACTACAACAAGGACGCCGTCGACCTGAAGCCCAGCGAGTGCGCCTTCCTCGCCGCGCTGCTCAAGGGAGCGACGTACTACGACCCGGCGGGCAACGAGAGCCTCGACAAGTCTGCGACGGCCGACGCCAATCTCCAGCGGTCCAAGGCCCGGTGGGCCTGGATCCTGGGCGAGATGCACAAGGACAAGCACCTCACCGACGTCCAGTACCAGGACGCCATCAAGAGGTACCCCATGCCCCAGGACCGCAAGGCGACCAAGGGCATGACCGGCCAGATCAGCTACCTGGCCGACACGGCGAAGAAGTACGTCCTGAACCACTCGAACATCTCTGAGCAGCAGTTCGACCAGGGTGGCTACCAGATCTACACGACCTTCAAGAAGGACAAGGTCAACGCTCTGAGCGCCGCGGTGAAGAAGATCCAGAAGGAGCGGCTGAACCCGAAGCGCGCGCTCGACAAGTACGTCCAGTTCGGTGCGGCCTCGGTGCTTCCCGAAGACGGTGCGATCGTCGCCCTGTACGGCGGTGACGGCTACGAGAACGGCCACTTCACGAACAACGCCGACACCCAGGGTGTCCCCGTCGGTTCGACGTGGAAGCCGTTCGTGCTGGCAGCGGCCATGCAGTACGGCACGTACGACTCCAACGGCGAGGGAATCTCCCCGCTGAGCAAGTACAACGGCAACGACCACCTCAAGGTGAAGAAGCCGGACGGGTCGTACTACCTCAACAAGGACAACTCGTTCTTCTTCCAGAAGAACGAGAGCCCGCACCCGTGGGGCTACATCACCCTGCGCAAGGCGATGGAGCAGTCCATCAACACGCCCTTCGTGCAGTTGGGCGTCGATGTCGGCATGTCACACGTCCGCGATGTCGCCCGCTCGGCCGGCATCCTCGACCAGAGCATGTCGGTGGACCTCAACCCGTCGTTCGCCATCGGTACCTCCACCCCCAGCGCGATCCGTATGGCCGACGCCTACGCGACCTTCGCCGCGTCGGGCAAGCAGGCGGACCCGTACTCGGTGACCGCCGTCAAGAAGGACGGCGTGGATCAGCCCGGCTTCTCCAAGCCCAAGGTCAAGCAGGCGATGGGGTCGAACATCGCCAACAACGTCACGGACGTCCTGCAGAACGTGATCCAGAACGGTACGGCCCAGAACGCCAAGGCCCTGGGCCGTACGGCGGCGGGCAAGACCGGTACCACCGACAAGAACAAGTCGGCGTGGTTCGTCGGTTACACCCAGCAGCTGTCGACCTCGGTGGCGATGTTCCGAGAGAACCCCAAGAACCACAAGCTGCTCTCCATGAACGGCACCGCGGGCAAGGACTCCATCCACGGTGGTGACATCCCGACGCAGGTGTGGACCGAGTACATGAGGGCCGCACTGAAGAACGCGAACGACCCGGGCTTCCCGGACGCGTTCAGGATCGGCAAGGTCCACGACGAAGCCGGCGCGCCCTCCCCGACCCCGTCGGTCACCATCACGCCGAGCCAGACGCCGAGCGACTCGCCGAGTCCGTCGCCGAGCCTCACGTCCCCGTCCCCGTCTCCGTCGCCCAGCGACACCTGCCAGTGGGGCTGGGGCAACAACTGCAACGGCAGCAACGGTGGCACGGACACAGGTGGAACGGGCGGCGGAGGATCCACGCCCACGCCCACGGTCACGGACACGACCGGGACCGGCAACACCAGAGGCAATGGCAACGGAGGCCTCTTCTCGGGCCAGAACGGCTAGCCCACCGGTCGGTCTGACCGATTGGTGGCCATATCGACCGCCAAGCACGTTTCACGTGAAACATGGGGCCGTCGCACTCACCAGGTGCGGCGGCCCTCGGCGTACACCCAGACTCGTACGGCAGGATGTGCCCCATGCCCAGTGCAGAGATGACGCCCGCGGGCGTGCACGAGCCCGAGCCCGTACGGCCCGTCGGCGCGGAGCCGGTGCGGCCGACCCGTGAGGACGAGGTCGCCGCGGCCGGGAGCGAGCTGATCGGCGGGCCGATCGGCCAGCGCGCACTGCTCGGGACGACCTGGTGGACCCCGCTGCGGATCATCGTGCTCGTGGCGATCGGTATGTTCGCCCTCGGCCTGGTGCAGAAGGCGCCCTGCTACCAGAGCGCCTGGTTCTTCGGTGCGAGTTCGCAGTACACCCACGCCTGCTACTCGGACATCCCCCACCTCTACCAGGGACGCGGATTCGCCGACGGGCTGGTGCCGTACTTCGACCGGCTCCCGGGCGACATGGACTACCTCGAGTACCCGGTGCTGACCGGCGTGTTCATGGAGGTCGCCTCCTGGCTCACTCCGGGCAGCGGCGGCATTCAGCACCAGGAGCAGTGGTACTGGTTCGTCAACGCCGGACTGCTGATGGCGTGCGCGGCCGTCGTCGCCGTCTGCGTGACCCGCACCCATGCGCGGCGCCCCTGGGACGGACTGCTGGTCGCTCTGGCCCCCGCGGCCGCCCTGACCGCCACCATCAACTGGGACCTGCTCGCGGTGGCCCTGACGGCCGCCGCGATGCTGATGTGGTCGCGGGGCCGCTCACTGGCCTTCGGTGTTCTCCTGGGGCTCGCCACCGCCGCCAAGCTCTACCCGATCCTTCTCCTGGGCCCTCTGCTGGTGCTGTGCTGGCGGGCCGGCAAGTGGCGGGAGTTCTTCCGGGCCGTGGGCGGTGCGGCCGTCGCCTGGCTGGTGGTGAACCTGCCGGTGATGCTCTTCGCCTTCGAGGGGTGGTCGAAGTTCTACACGTTCAGCCACGACCGGGGCGTCGACTTCGGATCGCTCTGGCTGATCTGGGCGCAGAACTCGAGCAACCCGCCCTCCACCGACTTCGTGAACAACGCCGCCGTCGTTCTGATGGCACTGTGCTCCCTGGGCATCGCCGCGCTGACGCTGACCGCCCCGCGCCGGCCGCGCTTCGCCCAGCTGGCCTTCCTGATCGTCGCGGTCTTCATCCTGACCAACAAGGTCTACTCCCCGCAGTACGTCCTGTGGCTGGTGCCGCTGGCCGTCCTCGCCCGGCCCAGATGGCGGGACTTCCTGATCTGGCAGGCCTGCGAGGTGGCGTACTTCCTGGGCATCTGGTTCTACCTCGCCTACACGACCAGCGGGGACGCTCACAAGGGACTGCCCACGCTGGGGTACGACTGGGTGATCGCGGTGCACCTGCTCGGCACGCTCTACCTGTGCGCCGTCGTCGTGCGGGACATCCTGATGCCCGAGCGGGACGTGGTGCGCCGCTCGGGCGACGACGACCCCTCGGGCGGAGTACTCGACGGCGCCGAGGACGTCTTCGTGCTGGGCGCCGCGGCCCATCCCCCGCGCCACGCCGCCCACTTCGACGCGCCCCAGGTGGACTGGGGACGGGCGGGCCCGCCGCCGAACGGGGAGCGTTCGCTCTGAGCGAACCGGTGCCTGGATGAGCAGGAAGAAGGCCGTACACGCGCCATGCGTGTACGGCCTTCCTGGTTCGGGGCCCGTGCCGTCCGGCGGTTCGGCCTAACGGTCCACGATCCGGTCGAACTGCGTTGTGGTGTGGCGCAGATGGGCCACCAGCTCGTCGCCCACCTTCGGCTCCGGGGCGTCCGAGGGGACGAAGAGGATCGACACCTGCATGTGCGGCGGCTCGGCGAACCAGCGCTGCTTGCCGCCCCAGACGAACGGGGACAGGTTCCGGTTGACCGTGGCCAGGCCGGCCCGTGCGACGCCCTTGGCGCGCGGCATGACGCCGTGCAGCGCCTTAGGGGCCTCCAGACCCACCCCGTGCGACGTACCGCCCGCCACGACCACCAGGAAGCCGTCCGAGGCCGCCTTCTGCTGCCGGTAGCCGAAGCGGTCGCCCTTGGCCACCCGGGTCACGTCCAGGACCGCGCCGCGGTACTCGGTGGCGTCGTGGTCCCCCAGCCAGAGCCGCGTGCCGATGCGGGCGCGGAACCGGGTCTGCGGGAACTGCTGCTGCAGCCGCGCGAGTTCATCGGCCTTGAGGTGGCTCACGAACATCGTGTGCAGCGGCAGCCGGGCCGCGCGGAGCCGGTCCATCCAGCCGATGACCTCCTCGACGGCGTCCGAGCCGTCGGTGCGGTCCAGCGGCAGGTGGATGGCGAAGCCCTCCAGCCGGACGTTCTCTATGGCGGAGTGCAGCTGCGGCAGGTCCTGCTCACTGATGCCGTGCCGCTTCATCGAGGACATCACCTCGATGACGACGCGCGCGCCCACGAGGCCGTACACGCCGTCGACCGACGACACCGAACGGATCACCCGGTCCGGCAGCGGAACGGGCTCCTCGCCGCGCCGGTACGGCGTCAGCACCAGCAGGTCGCCGCCGAAGAAGTCCTTGATGCGCGCGGCCTCGTACGTGGTGCCGACGGCGAGGATGTCCGAGCCGAGCCGGGTGGCCTCCTCCGACAGCCGTTCGTGTCCGAAGCCGTAGCCGTTGCCCTTGCAGACCGGGACGAGGCCCGGGAACTGCTCCTGCACGTGCTTGTGGTGCGCCCGCCAGCGCGCGGTGTCGACGTAAAGCGTGAGCGCCATGGCCGGACCCGGACCCTTTCTCGTGGCTGCCGTGTGTCAGTGGGGTGGAGAGCTGTGAAGGCTATGGAATCAAACGTCCCGCGCTCAGCGGCGCGACATGTAGATGTCGAGCGCCTTGTGGAGCAGCTTGTTCAGCGGGAAGTCCCACTCGCCGAGGTACTCCGCGGCCTGGCCGCCGGTGCCGACCTTGAACTGGATCAGGCCGAACAGGTGGTCCGTTTCGTCCAGCGAGTCCGAGATGCCGCGCAGGTCGTAGACGGTGGCGCCGAGCGCGTAGGCGTCGCGCAGCATCCGCCACTGCATCGCGTTCGAGGGCCGGACCTCACGGCCGATGTTGTCGGAGGCGCCGTAGGAGTACCAGACGTGGCCGCCGACGATCAGCATGGTCGCGGCCGACAGGTTCACGCCGTTGTGGCGGGCGAAGTACAGCCGCATGCGGTTGGGGTCCTCGGTGTTGAGGGCCGTCCACATGCGCTGGAAGTACGACAGCGGGCGGGGCCGGAAGTGGTCGCGCACGGCCGTGATCTCGTACAGCCGCTGCCACTCGGCGAGGTCCTGGTAACCGCCCTGGACGACCTCGACGCCGGCCTTCTCGGCCTTCTTGATGTTGCGGCGCCACAGCTGGTTGAAGTTCTTGTGCACGTCCTCCAGGGAACGATTCGCCAGCGGCACCTGGAAGACGTAGCGGGGCTGGACGTCGCCGAAGCCGGCGCCGCCGTCCTCGCCCTGCTGCCAGCCCATGCGGCGCAGCTTGTCGGCCACCTCGAAGGCGCGCGGCTCGATGAAGTCGGCCTCCATGTCGCGCAGGCGCTTCACGTCCGGGCTCTGGATGCCCTTCTTGATGGTCTCCGCGTTCCAGCGGCGGATGATCACCGGCGGGCCCATCTTCACGGAGAAGGCGCCCTGCTGCTTGAGGTGGGCCAGCATCGGCTGGATCCAGTCGTCCAGATTCGGCGCGAACCAGTTGATGACCGGGCCCTCGGGGAGGTAGGCGAGGTAGCGCTTGATCTTGGGGAGCTGGCGGTAGAGGACCAGGCCCGCGCCGACCATGTCGCCGGTGCGCTCGTCGAACCAGCCGAGGTGCTCCGAGCGCCACTCCGCCTTCACGTCGGCCCAGGCCGGGACCTGCATGTGGCTCGCCGACGGCAGGCTCTGGATGTAGGCCAGATGTTGCTCGCGGCTGATGGTCCTCAGGGTCAGGCTCATGTCGGGGCGCTCCTCGGGCTGGTGTGTCCCCATGGGTTCAGGGGCTCCGGCTCACGCGCCGAAGCCTACTGCGCCTTACGACCACCCCGACTGGGCGCACACCACCTTCGCCCCGGCCTGTCGCTCGCCGGGGCGTCCGCGCGGTGTGTCAGCGGGGTGTCGAGGCCGGCGGGCTCAGCCGACGAGTCCGCCGAACAGCCCGCCGTTCGCCATGCCGAGCATGAAGCCGACGCCGGAGGCGCCCAGACCCAGGATCAGGCCGAACCGTTCACGCGTCGTCACCGAGATCCACTGGCCGTAGGCCCCGATCACGAGTCCTACCAGGCCCGCCCAGGAAGCGATCAGGTGGAGACCGGAGAAGAAGGACGTGATGAAGGCCAGCACGCCCAGAACCAGGGTCACCGCCATGAGGGCGTCCTGGAGGGGATGGGGCTTGCCGTCCGTGGCGAAGAGGGATCCGGCGGTGTTGGGTCGCAATGCCTGCTGTGCCATGGGGCACCTCCTGCGGATCGCGGCGCACCGTAGCGCCATACACACCCGATGTGTACAGACTGACGGTGCTCACCGCCGGATTTCAACCGGAAGCGGGTGTGCAGGTAGTCTGTACCGTCTGCACCGGTGTCTGCCCAGGCCTGCCAGAAATATCTGCGGCCGCACTGCGGGATCCCTGGATCCCCGTCGATTGTCAGTGGCGGCCGATACCGTTGCGTACGCATCACGACCCTCCTGCCACGGAACGACCGTGGCCGCTGAGTCCAAAGGAGGTGGGTTCCACATGCGTCACTACGAGGTGATGGTCATCCTCGACCCCGATCTCGAGGAGCGCGCTGTCTCCCCGCTGATCGAGAACTTCCTGTCCGTCGTCCGCGATGGCGGCGGCAAGGTTGAGAAGGTCGACACCTGGGGCCGTCGTCGTCTCTCGTACGAGATCAAGAAGAAGCCCGAGGGCATCTACTCGGTCATCGACCTGCAGGCCGAGCCTGCGGTCGTCAAGGAGCTCGACCGCCAGATGAACCTGAACGAGTCGGTCCTCCGGACCAAGGTCCTCCGTCCCGAGACCCACTGAGCCACCCGCTCAGCTGATCTCGGGATTCGAGTAGCAGCAAGCAGCCAGCAGCAAACCCGCCGAGAGGTTCCCCATGGCAGGCGAGACCGTCATCACGGTAGTCGGCAATCTTGTCGACGACCCCGAGCTGCGCTTCACCCCGTCCGGTGCGGCGGTCGCGAAGTTCCGCGTCGCGTCCACTCCCCGCACCTTCGACCGCCAGACGAACGAGTGGAAGGACGGCGAGAGCCTGTTCCTGACCTGCTCGGTCTGGCGCCAGGCGGCGGAGAACGTCGCCGAGTCGCTCCAGCGAGGCATGCGCGTCATCGTGCAGGGCCGGCTGAAGCAGCGGTCCTATGAGGACCGTGAGGGCGTCAAGCGCACGGTCTACGAACTGGACGTCGAGGAAGTCGGCGCCAGCCTGCGCAACGCCACGGCGAAGGTCACCAAGACCTCCGGTGGCGCACGCGGTGGCCAGGGCGGTTACAGCGGCGGTGGCGGCCAGGGTGGCGGCGGCTGGGGCGGCGGCTCCGGCGGCGGCCAGCAGGGCGGTCAGCAGGGCGGCGCTCCTGCCGACGACCCGTGGGCGACCGGCGCTCCCGCCGGTGGCAACCAGGGCGGCGGCGGCTGGGGCGGCGGCTCCGGCGGCGGTGGCGGCTACTCGGACGAGCCCCCCTTCTAGGGCTCGTATCCCCACTTCTTGATCACACAGGAGAAACATCATGGCGAAGCCGCCTGTGCGCAAGCCTAAGAAGAAGGTCTGCGCTTTCTGCAAGGACAAGGTCACGTACGTGGACTACAAGGACACGAACATGCTGCGGAAGTTCATTTCCGACCGCGGCAAGATCCGTGCCCGCCGCGTGACCGGCAACTGCACGCAGCACCAGCGTGACGTCGCCACGGCCGTGAAGAACAGCCGTGAGATGGCGCTGCTGCCCTACACGTCCACCGCGCGCTAAGGGAAGGGTGACCGACTAATGAAGATCATCCTCACCCACGAGGTGTCCGGCCTCGGTGCCGCCGGCGACGTCGTCGACGTCAAGGACGGCTACGCTCGCAACTACCTGATCCCGCGGAAGTTCGCTATTCGCTGGACCAAGGGTGGCGAGAAGGACGTCGAGCAGATCCGTCGCGCTCGCAAGATCCACGAGATCCAGACCATCGAGCAGGCCAACGCTGTGAAGGCCCAGCTCGAGGGCGTCAAGGTGCGTCTGGCCGTCCGTTCGGGCGACGCCGGTCGTCTCTTCGGTTCCGTCACCCCGGCCGACGTCGCTTCCGCGATCAAGGCTTCCGGTGGCCCCGAGGTCGACAAGCGCCGCATCGAGCTGGGTGCGCCGATCAAGACCCTGGGCGCCCACGAGACGTCCGTGCGTCTGCACCCCGAGGTTGCCGCCAAGGTCAGCATCGAGGTCGTCTCGGCGTAACGCCGCGCTCGGCTTGAACAGCTGAGAGAGGGGCCACCCCATCGGGGTGGCCCCTCTTCGTATGACGCGTGGCTTGTCGCGGTGCGGTCCTGTTTCACGTGAAACCGGGTCCACACGAGCCGGCTGATCCGTTCAGCGGGTCGCGCCCGTCACGATCCAGCGACCCGAGCGGGTCCGCAACCACAAAGTGATCATGCGGACCGTCATCATCAGGGTCATGGCTGCCCAGAGGGCGGTGAGGCCGCCGCCGAGTGCGGGCACGAGCAGCGCCGCCGGCGCGAAGACCGCCAGGGTGACGACCATGGCACCGGCCAGATAAGGGCCGTCTCCGGCGCCCATCAGGACTCCGTCCAGGATGAACACGATTCCGCAGACGGGCTGCGAGAGGGCGACCATCAGCAGCGCGGGCAGTGCCGTGTCCTTGACCAGGGAGTCGCTGGTGAACAGCGGCAGGAACAGGGGGCGGGCGGCCACCACGAGGCCCCCCAGCCCGACGCCGGTGGCGACGCCCCACTGGACCATCCGACGGCAGGCCAGCCGGGCGCCCTCGGAATCGTTCGCCCCGAGGTAGCGACCGATGATGGCCTGGCCGGCGATGGCGATCGCGTCGAGGGCGAAGGCCAGCAGACTCCACAGGGACAGGATGATCTGGTGTGCGGCGATGTCGGCATCGCCGAGGCGTGCGGCGACCGCTGTGGCGATCATGAGAATCGCCCGCAACGACAGGGTGCGGACGAGCAGTGGTGCTCCGGCTTGTGCGGAGGCCCGGATACCGGCGGCGTCCGGTCGCAGCGAGGCCCCGTGCCGCCGGGCTCCGCGCACCACCACGATCAGGTAGGCCGCCGCCATGCCGCACTGGGCGATCACGGTGCCCCAGGCGGATCCGGCGATGCCCAGTCCGGCGCCGTAGACGAGCCCCACGTTGAGCGCGGCGTTGGCCACGAAACCCGCGATGGCGACGTAGAGGGGGGTCCTGGTGTCCTGCAGGCCACGCAGTACACCGGTAGCGGCCAGGACGATCAGCATCGCCGGGATGCCGAGCGCGGAGATGCGCAGGTATGTCGTGGCGAACGGCGCCGCGGTGGCCGAGGCGCCGAACAGATCCACGATGCCCGGGGCCAGGGGGAGGACGGCGGCGATGACCGCCGCACCGAGGAGCAGCGCGAGCCATATGCCGTCCATGCCCTGGCGGATGGCCGCCTGGAGATCGCCGGCGCCGACCCGTCGGGCCACGGCGGCCGTGGTGGCGTACGCGAGGAAGACGAAGACGCTCACGGCGGTGGTGAGGAGGGCCGACGCCACCCCCAGGCCGGCGAGCTGGGCGGTTCCCAGGTGGCCGATGATCGCGCTGTCGGCCATCACGAAAAGGGGCTCGGCGACCAGCGCACCGAAGGCCGGAACGGCCAGCGCGATGATCTCCTGGTCGTGCCTGCGGCGGGTGGCCTTGGGGATCGCGGGAGCCTGTGTCATGAGCACCAATCTAATCGTCCACAGGTAAGAGATGCAATCGGCTTTGGACCCTTACTTGTGATTGTGGGCCGTGCGGCCGTGCGGACCATCCATACCGATCTTGATCCGACTGGGGAAGTTTTTCTTCTGCACAACCGGTGGACGGTAAATCCGCAGTTCAGAGGGGTGGAGCGCGGAGTGGGGAGGGCTTGTTCACAACGCTGTCCACCGGGTCGTGCACAGGTTTCGGGAAGTTCTCCACAGCATCTGGGCCGTCGTCCACATGGCCTGTGGATAACCAGATTGGCTGACGCTGCCGACAGGCCTAACGTTGTCCGTCGCCCGCTCCTTCCTCCGACCCGGGAAGCGTCACAAAACGAACGCGTGAGAACCGGAGTTGGGTCTCTTATTTGTCAGTGTCGTGCCGTACAACAGAGGGCACGGCTAGGTCCGCCGTGCGGACGGGAGGAGGTCGCTCGGTGAGCATTTCCGAGCCCTTGGACGATCCGTGGGCCGAAGCCGGGCCCAGTGATCGTCTGCCGGCCTCCCGTCGGCGGAGCGACGGCGGCCGGGGCCGTGACGAACAGCACGACCGGGGCCGGGACAGCGGTGGGTGGGACGGCGGGGGCTCGTCCTTCGAACGGCTGCCTCCGCAAGACCTGGACGCCGAGCAGTCCGTCCTCGGTGGCATGCTCCTGTCCAAGGACGCCATCGCCGACGTCGTGGAGATCCTCAAGGGCCACGACTTCTACAAGCCCGCGCACGAGACGATCTACCAGGCGATCCTCGACGTCTACGCCAAGGGCGAGCCGGCCGACCCGATCACCATCGCCGCCGAACTCACCAAGCGCGGTGAGATCAACAAGGTGGGCGGGGCGTCCTATCTGCACACCCTCGTGCAGACCGTGCCGACCGCGGCGAACGCCGAGTACTACGCGGAGATCGTGCACGAGCGCGCGGTGCTGCGCCGCCTGGTCGAGGCCGGCACCCGCATCACGCAGATGGGATACGCGGCCGACGACGACGTGGACGAGATCGTCAACCGTGCCCAGGCCGAGATCTACGCCGTCACCGAGCAGCGCACCAGCGAGGACTACCTCCCGCTCGGGGACATCATGGAGGGCGCCCTCGACGAGATCGAGGCGATCGGCTCGCGCAGCGGCGAGATGACCGGTGTGCCGACCGGGTTCACGGACTTCGACTCCCTGACCAACGGCCTGCACCCGGGTCAGATGATCGTCATCGCGGCCCGCCCCGCCATGGGTAAGTCCACGCTCGCGCTGGACTTCGCCCGGGCGGCCTCGATCAAGAACAACCTCCCCAGCGTCATCTTCTCCCTGGAAATGGGACGCAACGAGATCGCCATGCGACTGCTGTCGGCGGAGGCCCGCGTGGCCCTGCACCACATGCGGTCCGGCACGATGACGGACGAGGACTGGACCCGGCTCGCCCGGCGTATGCCGGACGTGTCCGCCGCCCCGCTCTACATCGACGACTCCCCGAACCTGTCGATGATGGAGATCCGGGCGAAGTGCCGGCGGCTGAAGCAGCGCAACGACCTGAAGCTCGTGGTCATCGACTATCTGCAGCTGATGCAGTCCGGCGGTTCCAAGCGTGCCGAGAGCCGTCAGCAGGAGGTCTCGGACATGTCCCGTAACCTCAAGCTGCTCGCCAAGGAGCTGGAGCTCCCGGTCATCGCGCTCTCCCAGCTCAACCGTGGCCCCGAACAGCGCACCGACAAGAAGCCCATGGTCTCCGACCTGCGTGAGTCCGGCTCCATCGAGCAGGACGCCGACATGGTCATCCTGCTGCACCGTGAGGACGCGTACGAGAAGGAATCCCCGCGTGCGGGCGAGGCCGACCTGATCGTGGCCAAGCACCGAAATGGCCCCACGGCGACAATCACGGTGGCCTTCCAGGGCCACTACTCACGCTTCGTGGACATGGCCCAGACCTGACGGCCGGCTCATGGGGCGCGGTCGTCGCGCGCGGGGCCGGTGAAATGGACTCGACGTGCGTCGGCACAGCCGCTGAACTGGGGGCATGACGACATCCCAGGAAGAGCTGCTCCCCGGTACGCGGCGGGCGTTGCTGCATCGCATCGCCGTCGCCCAGACCGAAGGGCGGACACCCTCGCTGGTCGCCGCGGTCGTACGGGACGGGCGGACCGTGTGGCACGGTGCGCGCTCCTCGGTCGACGGGCACGCGCCGGACGAGAACGTGCAGTACAGGATCGGCTCGATCACGAAGACGTTCACCGCCGTCCTGGTACTTCGGCTGCGCGACGAAGGCCTGCTCGACCTCAACGACCCGCTGGAGAAGCATCTTCCGGGCACCGGCGCGGGGGAGGCGACCGTCGCCCAACTGCTCGCGCACACCAGTGGTCTCGCGGCGGAGTCACCCGCGCCCTGGTGGGAGCGGACCCCCGGTTCGCTGCGTCCGGAGCTGAGCGATGTCCTGGGAGAGCGGCCGGTGCTGCATCCTGTCGGCAGGCGGCACCACTACTCCAATCCCGGCTACACCCTGCTCGGTGCGCTGGTGGAGCGACTGCGGGGTGCAGCGTGGACGGATGTGCTCGGCAGGGAGGTGCTGGAACCCCTGGGGCTGACCCGTACCAGTGCTCAGCCGCAGGCTCCGCACGCCGGTGGCTGGGCCGTGCATCCATGGGCTGACGCTCTGCTGCCCGAGCCTCTGGAGGATCTGGGCCGGATGGCGCCGGCCGGGCAGCTCTGGTCCACCACAGCCGATCTGGCGCGCTTCGCCGCCTTCCTGGCCGGGGGAGACGACCGGGTGCTGAGCGCGGCATCCGTCCAGGAGATGCGCACGCCCGCGGCCCCGGCGGAGACCTCGGACGTCGTCGACGGCGCCGCCTACGGCCTGGGCATGCAGATCCAGCGGCGTGACGGCCGGCTGATCGTGGGTCACTCCGGCTCGCTGCCGGGGTTCCTCGCGAACCTCAGCATCAGCGTGGAGGACGACGTGGCGGCCGTGGTGCTGACCAACTGCACGTCCGGTCCGGCGGTGTCAGCTGTGGGCGCCGATCTCGTGCGCATCGTCGCGGAGGCCGAGCCCCGGATTCCCGCGCCTTGGCGTCCGCTGGATGTGGCCGACCCGGCCGTCCTTGAGTTGGCCGGGCAGTGGTACTGGGGAACGTATGCCTTCGCCCTGCGGGTGACGGCGGACGGCCTCGTCTCCCTGGGGCCGATGGTCGGTGCCGGGCGGCGGGCGCGCTTCCGTTCCAACGGCGATGGCACCTGGACCGGACTGGAGGGTTACTACGCGGGAGAGATTCTGCGTGCCGTGCGGCGCCCGGACGGGTCCGTGATCCATCTAGACCTCGGATCGTTCGTGTTCACACGGCAGCCCTATGAGGACGGCGCCGGGGTGCCCGGCGGAGTGGATCCGGCGGGCTGGCGAGGGATCGCGGACTGACAGAACAAGACGGCCGTTGGCGGGTGTTTCACGTGAAACGCCCGCCAACGGCCTTTTCAGAGCTGCAGCTTGAAGCCGACGTGGGAGGCGGTGAAGCCGAGCCGCTCGTAGAAGCGGTGGGCGTCGGTGCGGCTGTTGTCGGAGGTCAGCTGCACCAAGTGGCAGTTCGCCCGCCGGGATTCTTCAATCGCCCACTGGATGAGGTGCGTACCCAGACCGCTGCCTCGCTCGTCGGCGTGGATGCGCACGCCTTCGATGATCGAGCGGGTGGCTCCCTTGCGGGAGAGGCCGGGAATGATCGTGAGCTGGAGTGTGCCGACGACCCGGGTCTCGCGTACCGCGACGACGAGCCGCTGGTTCGGATCCGCGGTGAGCCGTTCCAGGGCTGCCAGGTACGGCGACAGGTCGTCGGGCGATTCACGCTGGGCCCCGAGCGGATCGTCGGCGAGCATGGCCACGATCGCGGGCACGTCAGGCGCGGTCGCCGCGCGTATCTCAAGATCTCCCATGGCCGCACCCTATGCGGGCACGTTCAGGGACTCCACGACCCGCACCAGTGGGGCCAGTTCGGGATTCCGGGCCGCCTCGTCCAGAGCGTCGCGGAGGGCGGCGTCATTGGTCGGTCGCGCTTCGTCCAGCAGGCGCAGGCCCGTCTCCGTGACGTTGGTGTAGATGCCACGACGGTCGGTGGGGCACAGGTAGCGCTCCAGTAGACCGCGGTCCTCCAAACGGGTCACCAGCCGAGTGGTGGCGCTCTGGCTGAGGACGACCGCGTCGGCGACCTGCTTCATTTGCAGATGGCCGCCCTCGCCCTCGTGCTGGCGGCTGAGCACGTCGAGCAGGGAGTACTCGCGCACGCTCAGGTTGTGCTTCGCCTGCAGGGCGCGCTCGATGTGCGCCTCGATCCTCCCGTGTAGCAGGGAGAGGGCGCACCAGCCCTGGGCAAGGGCGGTGAGCGCAGGGTCCGTCGCAGTCATGGGCGTCTTCCTCCGTCCCGAGCGGCTGGATCCAGGGTAGAGCATTTCCGCAATAGACGGCGGTTGCATATAGCCCGCGTGTGCAACTATTGTGAACGCACGCAAAGCGCTCCTGCAATCGTCTGGGAAGGGTGTACTCCACATGCCTCTCGCGCTTCTGGCCCTCGCGATCGGGGCCTTCGGAATCGGAACGACCGAGTTCGTGATCATGGGGCTGCTGCCTGAGGTCGCGGCTGACTTCGGGGTCTCCATCCCCACGGCCGGCCTGCTCGTGACCGGATACGCCCTCGGCGTGGTGATCGGCGCACCGCTGATGACCGTGCTCGGCACCAAGGTCCCCCGCAAGCGGATGCTGATGCTCCTCATGGGGCTCTTCATCGTCGGCAACCTGCTCTCCGCGGTGGCCCCGGCCTTCGCGGTCATGCTGATCGGACGAGTGATCGCGTCCCTCGCCCACGGCGCGTTCTTCGGCATCGGCTCGGTCGTCGCGGCCGAACTGGTCGCCCCCCACAAGAAGGCCGGAGCCATCGCCATGATGTTCACCGGCCTGACCGTCGCCAACGTGGTCGGCGTTCCGCTCGGCACGCTGATCGGCCAGAACGTCGGCTGGCGCGTCACCTTCGGCATCGTCGCCGCCCTGGGCGTCGTCGGCCTGGCCGGCATCGCCCGGCTGGTGCCGGACCTGCCACGGCCGGAGGGCGTGCACCTGCGCCACGAGCTGGCCGCGTTCAAGAACGCCCAGGTGCTGCTCGCCATGGCGATGACCGTCCTCGGCTTCGGCGGGGTCTTCGCGGCCATCACCTACATCGCGCCGATGATGACGCACATCGCGGGCTTCGCCGACGGCTCGGTCACCTGGCTGCTGGTCCTGTTCGGCCTCGGCATGGTCGGCGGCAACCTCATCGGCGGCAAGTTCGCCGACCGCGCGCTGATGCCGATGCTGTACGTCTCCCTGGGCGCGCTGGCCGTCGTCCTCGCGCTCTTCGCACTCACCGCGCACAACAAGATCGCCGCCGCCGTGACCATCGCCCTGATCGGCGCCCTCGGCTTCGCGACCGTTCCGCCGCTGCAGAAGCGCGTCCTCGACCAGGCACACGGCGCCCCGACGCTCGCGTCGGCCGTCAACATCGGCGCCTTCAACCTGGGCAACGCACTCTCCGCCTGGCTCGGCGGCATGGTCATCGCGGCCGGCCTCGGCTACACCGCGCCCAACTGGGTCGGTGCCGCCCTCGCCGCGAGCGCACTGGTCCTGGCCGTGCTCTCGGCCGCGCTCGAGCGCCGCCAGAGTCCGCACGACACGGTGATCGCCTCGGCGGCGCCCACCGGGCAGCGGACCCCGGTCCACCACTGAACCCACCCCGGCGCCGGACAGCAGTCCGAAGCCGGTCGTCGCCCGGCGCACGGGCGTGTCAGCGCCCCGGCCCGCGCGGCCTCACCTCACGCACCACCGCACAAGGAGAACGCCCCCCATGAGCACCACCACCGCCGCAACCCTCACCATCCAGGACGCAGAGCTGCTCGTCGCAACGGCCCGCCGGGCGGCCGAAGAGGCCGGCGTCACCGTCAGCGTCACCGTCCTGGACGCCGGCGGCCACCTGCTCGCCTTCCGCCGGGACGACCGAGCGGTGCTGATCTCCGGCGAGACCAGCACCCGCAAGGCCTACACGGCGCTCCAGCTCAACGCGGCCACCGCCGACCTCGTGGACGCCGTACAGCCGGGCGGCCCCTTCCACACGCTGCCCACCGCCCTCGACCGGCCCCTGCTCTTCATCGCGGGCGGTCTCCCCGTCCACCGGAACGGCCGTCTGATCGGCGCGATCGGCGTCGGCGGCGGCGCACCCGAGCAGGACCACGGGTTCGCCGCGGCGGCCGTTGCGGCGCTCGTCTGACCGGTCTCCGCGCCCGGCGGCGTCGGCCCTCGCACCGGAGCGGGGGCCGGCGCTCAGCCCGCGGCCACGGTCAGCGGCGCGAACCGACGCCGCCAGTCCCCCGGCAGGTCCGTGATGCCGTACGTCATGACGGCGTTGACGGTCACGGGAGCCAGTCCCCGTGCCCTGGCCCAGGACAGCAGCTCCTCGTGCCGTACGTCGATGTCGGTGCGCAGCGGGCGGTGCGTGCGGGCCGCGAGCGAGGTGATGAGAGCCATGGCCGTCTCCGTGTCCCGGGCGATCAGCGGGCCGACGACATGGGTGTCCATGTTGGGCCACGCGGCCGTGTAGCCGATGATCCGACCGTCCTCCTCGGCCACACGGAGCTGGTCGGCGAAGGAGGGGAGGCGGGTGATGAGGGACGTGCGGTCGGCGCCGAACACCTCTTGGTCGAGCCGGAGCATCGCGGGCAGGTCCTCGGCGACGGCCGCCCGTGTCGCCACCCGGCACTCCGGGCCGCCGGGGGCGAAGTGCCCTCTCAGCATCTCCGACCGGCCCGTCATCTTGAAACCGAGCTCCTCGTAGAGCGGACGGCCGAAGGGCGTGGCGTACAGGGTCAGCGGAGTG
Source organism: Streptomyces sp. NPDC003720 (assembly GCF_042875075.1). Lineage (NCBI taxonomy): Bacteria > Bacillati > Actinomycetota > Actinomycetes > Kitasatosporales > Streptomycetaceae > Streptomyces > Streptomyces sp. NPDC003720. The sequence continues at coordinate 128,902 of NZ_JBIANZ010000004.1, read as the reverse complement.
GTGTCCATGAGTGACAGGACATGCCGCATCAAGCGGCGTCCGACGCCCTGTCGGGCGTGGCGTCCGGCAACGAGGACCATGCCGATGGCGCCGAGAGACGAGCGCTCCCAGGAGCCGTACTCGGTGACGACGCATGCGGCGACGAGCCCGCCGTCGGGGTCGTCGATGCCGTAGCCCTTGCCTGCCGTGAGGAGGAAGCCCCACTTGTGTTCCTCGCGTGGCCACCCCCGGTCCTCGGACAGGTCGGCGCACGAGGAGAGATCGTGGAGCGTCAGACGCCGGATGGGCAGGGTGGCGAGTGAAGGAGTCGGCACGCAGGTCAGGCTGTCCGACCAGCCCCCTGTACGTCCACTTGTTTCCCTGCGGACGTGGACGCTTTCGGCCAGGACGTGGCCCGATCACGCGGGGCCGCGTGAGCACCGCGTTTCACGTGAAACTTCCTCGGACCGTGGGCCCGTGCCTCCTATCCGAGGTCGGGGGCGTGCATGGCGCGTACCCCCTCGATATTGCCGTCGAGGTAATGCCTCAGGGACAACGGCACGAGGTGGACGGACGCGATGCCGACCCGGGTGAAGGGGACACGGACGATCTCGTACTCGCCCAGTGGTTCCTCCACCTCGGGGCCGTGACGCAGCGACGGGTCCATGGACTCCAGCCGGCAGACGAAGAAGTGCTGCACCTTCACGCCGGTCGCGCCGCCGTCCTCGCCGATGTGCTCCACGGTGTCCACGAAGCAGGGCACGACGTCGGTGATCTTGGCGCCGAGTTCCTCGTACACCTCTCGGTGCAGGGCGTCCACGACGGTCGGGTCCGCGGCTTCGACTCCGCCACCGGGGGTGACCCAGTAGGGATCGATGCCGGGCTTGGTGCGCTTGATCAGGATCAGGTCGTCACCGTCGAGCAGAACGGCGCGAGCGGTGCGCTTGACCACGGGTCGGACGGTCATGGAGGGAATGTGGCCCGGCTCGTTCCACGTGAAACATCAGGCCTTTGACACCGCTCGTGTGCGAGCCGTGGAGTCGGGCGGACTGCCTCAGCCCCAGCCGGCCGCGGCTCGCTGCAGCCACTCGTGTCCCCGGGCGATGTGGGGCATGGCGAGCGATCCGGTGCGCACGGCCAGGAAGTAGGTGCGCAGCGGCGGTACCGCGGGGTCGTACAGCGTCGTGATCTCGCCGCTTTCCAGGGCAGGGGCGCTCAGATAGCGGGGCAGTACCGCGAGTCCCGCGCCCGCGATCGCGCAGGAGAGCACGGCGCGCAGGTCGGGAACGATGACCCTGCCCGAGGCGGCCGGTCGGGAGTCGAACACGGAGGCCCAGTAGCGCGAGACGAACGGCAGTGACTCGTGGACCTCCACGACGGGCAGGTTCTTCAGGGCCACCGCCCCCTTGAGGCGCAGCGTTCCCGGGCCGATCCGGTCGGCCCAGCGGGGAGCGGCGACCAGCACATGCTCCTCGTCGCAGAGCGGGGTCGCGGTCAGCAGGGCGCCGCGCGGTCGGGCGGTGCTGATGGCCAGGTCGTGGTGTCCGGCGGCCAGCCCTTCCAGAGCCTCCTCCGCGGTGCCGAAGGAGGCGCGGAGCGCGAAGCCCCGGCCGTCCTCGCCGGTCAGGCGGGTCAGCGCGGGAAGTGCACGCTCGGCCGTGAACTCCGGCGGGCCGGCGAGATGCAGCGTCCGTAACGAGGGCCCGTCGTCCGGGGCGCTCTCGGCTATCTCGACCAGGGCGTCGAGGTGGGGTGCGGCCTTGTGCGCGAGTTCGTCGCCGACGGTCGTCGGCGTCACCCCGCGGGCCTGTCTCAGGAACAGCGGGCGGCCCACCTGCCGCTCCAGGGTGCGGATCTGGGAGGTGACCGCCGGCTGGGAGAGGCCGAGCAGGGCCGCGGCGCGGGTGAAGGAACCGGCCCGGTGCACGGTGACGAAAGTGCGCAGCAAGGCCAGGTCCATGGCGCGCCCTCCCCTTCCCTGCCCTTTTCCGGCCCCCGGGCAGGCACCAACTATAAATAAGTCGATAGGTCTCTGTCGCCACCGTGATTGGACACTGACGGAGAGTCAACTAGCCTTGTTCGCGCGGTTCTTCGCGCGCAGAACCGAGGACGGTCCGAGCCACGAGGGGGGAGGCTCGGACCGTCTGCCGACTTGGGAACGCAGCCGTTGACCGGCTCACTCGGCCGACTCGTCGAGCGCGCGCAGCACGTCCGCCACCAGGTCCTCGGGGTCCTCCGCGCCGACGGACATGCGGATGAAGCCCTCGGAGACCGCGTCCCCGCCCCAGCGGCGGCGGCGCTCGGCGGTGGACCGCACTCCGCCGAAGCTCGTCGCGTCCTCGACCAGGTGCAGTGCCTCCAGGAAACGCTCGGCACGCGCGCGCGTGGGCAGTGTGAAGGAGACCACACAGCCGTAGCGGCGCATCTGCTGCGAGGCGACCTTGTGCGACGGGTCGTCGGGCAGCCCCGGATAGCGCAGCCCGGAGACCTCGGGCCGCTGCCGCAGGGCCTCGGCGACCGCCAGCGCGGTGGCGTTCTGCCGGTCGACGCGCAGCTGGAGCGTGGCGATGGAGCGGTGGGCGAGCCAGGCCTCCATCGGCCCGGAGATCGCTCCGACGATCTTGCGCCACCGGCGCACGGCGGCCATCGCCTCGTCGTCGCGTCCCGCGACGTAGCCCAGCAGGACGTCGCCGTGGCCGGTCAGCTGCTTGGTACCGCTGGCCACGGAGAAGTCGGCGCCCAGCTCCAGCGGACGCTGGCCGAGCGGAGTGGCGAGCGTGTTGTCGACGGCGACCAGGGCGCCCCGCGCGTGCGCGGCCTCCACCAGCCGCCGGATGTCGCACACGTCGAGCCCCGGGTTCGAGGGCGACTCGATCCACAGCAGCCGCGCGCCGTCGAGGACCTCGAGCTGGGCGTCTCCACCGGTGGGCGCGGTGCGCACCTCGACGCCGTAGGCCTCCAGCTGGGCGCGGACCAGCGGCAGCACCTGGTAGCCGTCCGAGGGCAGGACGACCGCGTCGCCGGCGCGCAGCTGGGAGAACAGCACCGCCGAGATCGCCGCCATGCCCGACGCGAACACCAGCGTCGCGACGTCCTCCCGTCCCGGTGCCTCCAGCTCGCCGATGGCGCGCTCCAGGTTCGTCCAGGTGGGGTTGTCGTCACGGCCGTAGGAGTACGGTCCCGTCACCTCGCCCGGCAGGTGGAAGTGCGCGGCGAACACGGGCCCGGGCAGGGTCGGCTCGTGCTTGACCGGCTCGGGCAGTCCGGCCCGTACCGCGCGCGTCCCGTCGCCGGTGTGGTCCGCGCCCTTGATGGATCCGCTCATGCGATCCGTCCCTCCAGTTGTTCCCGTACGGCGGCGAGCAGACCGGTGCTCGCCTCCTCCACCATCTCAAGGCACTCCAGGAAGCCGTCCGGGCCCCCGTAGTACGGGTCCGGCACGTCCAGGTCGTCGCAGGCGTCCTCCGGAGCGTCCGCCGTGGTGCGCCGGCCGGAGGAGGGGCGGGCGTAGGAGCGCAGCAGACGGACCTTGCGAGCGTCCGCCTCGGTGGGCGCGAGGCGGCGCAGGGCCTTGAGGTGGCCGGTGTCCAGGGCGATCACCAGGTCGAGGCGGGCGAACCAGGCGGGCTGGAACCGCCGTGCGACGTGCTCGCTGCGGTAGCCCCGCTCGTCGAGGACGCTGACGGTGCGCGGGTCGGCGGCCTCGCCCTCGTGCCAGTCGCCGGTGCCGGCGCTGTCGATCTCCACCAGGTCCTCGAGGCCCGCCTCCGCCACGCGCGCGCGGAAGACGGACTCGGCCATCGGGGAACGGCAGATGTTGCCGGTGCACACGAAACAGACGCGGTAGGTCATGGCGCGCTCAGTCCTCGTCGGGCAGGACGAGGTTCAGCGCCCAGGAGACCACGGAGATGATCAGTCCGCCGAGCACGGCCGTCCAGAAGCCCTCCACATGGAAGCTCAGGTCCAGCTTGCCGCACACCCAGGAGGTCAGCAGCAGCATCAGCGCGTTGACGACCAGGGTGATCAGCCCCAGCGTCAGCAGGAACAGCGGGAAGGTGAGCACCTTCACGATCGGCTTGACCAGGAAGTTGACCAGGCCGAAGATCAACGCGACGACGATCAGCGTGCCGGCCTTCTTGCCCGTGCTGTCCCCCGTCAGAGTGATCTTGTCGAGCAGCCACACGGCGATCGCGAGAGCGGCCGCGTTGGCGATCGTCTTGACTACGAAATTCTTCATGTGTCTGATCGTGGCAGACCGGATCCAGAGCGAGCAGGGGCGAGGGCGGACAACGGCGATGAAGGTATTCCGGCTGGACGAACTGGAGGCGGAGCGCGCCGCCAACGAGGGGGCCTACCTGCAGTTCCTGCGGGAGCGGAACATGTCGGTGGGCCTGTACGCCCTCGACGCGGGCGAGCACGACCCGCAGAAGCCGCACAACCAGGACGAGGTCTACTTCGTCGTCAGCGGCCGTGCGTCGATCACGGTCGGCCTGGAGACCACCCAGGTGGCCCGGGGCAGCGTGGTGTACGTGCCGGCGGGCGTCGCCCACAAGTTCCACCACATCAGCGAGGACCTGAGGGTACTGGTCGTGTTCTCTCCGCCCGAGGCGTGAGGTCCGGGCTCGGGGTTCCCTAAGGGTCGGGTCAGGGGGAGACAAGGGGTGCGAGACGCCCGCACGACCCCTCGGCGGCCCTAGCATCGATGGCAGACATCGGGACTGTGTCCAGGACCGCGCAGGACGTCGTGGACGCAACGGAGCAAAGGACGAGGGCAATGCGAGAGATCTTCGCGGGGCTGCCGTGGTGGGTTAAGTGGGTCGCGGTGCCCGTCATCGCCCTGGTCGTGTTCGGCAGCCTGATAGCGACCGTCATCGGCTTCGTGATCGGCCTGCTCTTCAAGGCGCTGGTCTTCGTGGCGCTGGTCGGCGGACTGATCTACATCGTGCGCAAGTTCATGTCGAACTCCTCGTCGCGCAGCGACTGGTAAGGGCGCGGGAGCCGGTGACCGGTAACGGAAGTCACCGGTTCCCTCGGGGGAGGGAAGTTTCCCCGGCGTGCCGTACGCACCGGGTGGCGGACGGCTAGGTTCGGAATCCGCGCGGGGCCGGCCCCGCGCGTGGCACACACCCTCACCCGTGTTCGCACGGGCTGCCCCACCTCGCGCTCCCGGAGTGACCCTTGGCCACGGTTGACACCGCACCGGCGGAACCCCACGCACCCCCCGTTCCACCGCGACCCTGCGTGCCCCAGGTGCAGCGGCCGCGTGCGGCGGCCGTCCCGGGACAACCGCGACCCGCGGCCGGCCCAGGACGCGCACGGCCTCCGGAGGTGCCGGAGCAGCCGCAGGCGGCGACCCTCATCGGCTCCGTCCAGCGGGCGATGCGCCTGCTGGAGACCGTCGCGGTCCACGAGTACGGCGCCCCCGCCAAACAACTCGCCCGCGAGACCGGCCTCGCGCTGCCCACGGCCTACCACCTCCTGCGCACCCTGGTGCACGAGGGCTATCTGCGCCGCGACAAGGGGCTGTTCTTCCTCGGCGACGCGGCCGAGCGGCTGAGCAGCAGCGGAGCGCAGCAGAAACGTCGCGGCACGGTGGCCGACACCCTGGCCTACTGGCGCGATTCCCTCGGCGCCCCGGTGTACTACGCCCTGTACCGGGCCGGTGAGATCGAGGTCGTGTGCGTCTCCGACTCGCGGGAGACCCCCGCGGTCGAGGAGTGGGCCGACTTCCGTGAGACCGGGCACGCGCACGCCATCGGGCAGTGCCTGCTCTCCCAGCTGGACGAGGAGGCCCGCCGGGACCACCTGAGCCGCTACCCGGTGCGGTCCTTGACGCCGTACTCGGTGCGGGACGACAACGCCCTGCTGCGCCGGCTGGCGAGAACGCCGCGCATGGAGCCGGTGGTGGAGCGGCAGGAGTACGCGCTCGGGACGGTCTGCGCGGCGATCCCCATCACGGTGGGCACGACGGCAGCCGCGATGGCCATCTCACTCCCCGTACATCAGAGCGAGCAGCTGCTGCCCGCGGCCCTGCGGCTGCAGGCCGGGATCGGGCGCCATCTGGGCGCGCTGTCGCTCTCTATCAGTATCTGAAATCTCACTCCTTGTGATCTGTCGTGCACGTTGAGCAAGATTTGAGTCACAGTCGAGGGGGATCATTCCCGGCCGGTCGACGTCATATGACGGGGTAGGCGATGCGCGAATCCGTACAGGCAGAAGTCATGATGAGTTTTCTCGTGTCCGAGGAGCTCTCCTTCCGCATCCCGGTGGAGTTGCGTTACGAGACCTGTGATCCCTACGCCGTGCGGCTCACCTTCCATCTGCCCGGTGACGCCCCGGTGACCTGGGCCTTCGGGCGGGAGCTCCTGATCGACGGAGTCGGGCGGCCGTGCGGGGAGGGTGATGTCCACATCGCCCCCGCCGACACCGAGATGCTGGGCGAGGTGCTGATCCGGCTTCAGGTGGGCAGCGACCAGGCCCTGTTCCGCTCCTCGACGCCGCCGCTCGTGGCCTTCCTCGATCGCACGGACAAGCTGGTGCCGCTCGGGCAGGAGGGCGCGCTGGCCGACTTCGACGCACACCTCGACGAGGCTCTGGACCGCATCCTGGCCGAGGAGCAGAGCGCCGGCTGACGGTCCGTGGGCGGCGGGGCGCCGGACGCGCGCCCACCCACTACCGCCCGGGACACCGCAGGAACGCTTCTTCGGTGGTGTGCCGGCCTGCTGCCCCGCTCAGCGCTTCCGACGTCGCCCCCGGCCGCCGCGTGCCGGGGCGGGCAGCGCCCCGGAGCCCGCACCACCGGCCGGCCCGGTCCGGTCGGCCGACACCACGAGGGCGGCGAGGGCGGTGGTGACCGGGACCGAGGCCACCAGCCCGATCGAACCCACCAGCGTGCGCACGATCTCCTCGGCGACCAGCTCGCTGTTGGCCACCGTGCCCACGCTGCTCTGCGCGATCGAGAACAGCAGGAGCAGCGGCAGCGCGGCACCGGCGTAGGCCAGGACGAGGGTGTTGACGACCGAGGCGATGTGGTCGCGGCCAATCCGGATGCCCGCCCGGTACAGCTCACGCCAGCCCATCGCCGGGTTCGCCTCGTGGAGTTCCCAGACCGCGGACGTCTGGGTCACCGTCACATCGTCCAGGACACCCAGCGAACCGATGATGACCCCGGCCAGCAGCAGACCGCTCATGTCTATCGACGGGAACAGGCCGTGGATCAGTCCGGTGCTGTCGTCCGTGTTGCCGGTCAGCGCGGCCCAGTCGATGAACCCGGAGCCGAGCACGCCGATGAGCAGCAAGGAGGCAAGGGTGCCGAGCACCGCGACCGACGTACGCGCCGAAAGGCCATGGCACATGTAGAGCGCGATGAGCATGATGGCGCTCGACCCGACGACCGCCACCACGAGCGGATTCGATCCCTGCAGGATCGCGGGCAGGATGAAGAACGTCAGCACCATGAAGCTCACGGCCAGCGCGACCAGGGCCATGACCCCGCGCAGCCGGCCCACCACCACGACGGCGAGCGCGAAGACGCCCGCCAGCAGCGCCATGGGGAGCTTGCGGTTCACATCGGTCACCGAGTACTGCAGGTCCTTCGGCGCCGAGGGCTCGTAGGCGACCACGACCTTCTCGCCCTGGTGCAACTGCCGTGACTGGTCCGGCTGCACGATCTCGGTGAAGGTCCGGCCTTGGTCCTTGCCGGTGTCGACCCGGATCGTCGCCTTCCTGCAGGTGCCGTTGGCCTCGTGCTGGGCCGAGCCGTCCCCTGGTGCGGAGCTACCGCCCGCCGCCGTACCGCCCGAGGCGGTGGCCGACTTGCAGCTCAGCTCGGTCACCTGGGTGACCGTGGCCTGCTGCGTCTGCCTGTCGAAGCCGACACCGGTGCGCTCGTGCGGCGGCGCTCCTCCGGGCCACAGAATCACCAGGCCCACCACGACGGCGGCGGTGAACGGGACGAGGATCGCCGCGATCACCTTGCGCAGGTGCTTCGAAACAGGCGCGGCTGGTCCGTGGTTGTGACTATGACCGTGTGAGTGGCCATGGCCATGGCCTGGTTCGGAGCCGCCCTGGCGCGGCGGCTCGGAGGGCGGGTACGGGTGCTGCTCCGTCGTGGTCACCGCCCGATCATCGCAAGAACGACGGGGGCCCACTGTTCACCGCGCCCGAACTGACGCTAGCGTGGAGGCACCTTTGCACACGCGGGAGCTCGGAGCACCGGGCTGAGAGGGCGCTGACCTCCGTATACGCGATGTTTCACGTGGAACGCCGTTCCCCGGGAGACATCCGGAAACGGAAGCCGCTGCGTCGACCGCCGAACCTGTTACCGGGTAATGCCGGCGTAGGGAGTAGGTCTCATGACCAACAAGGACGCACGCACGCCTGCCTCCGTTCAGGGCGAGAAGTCCCCGGAGGCCGGACAGTCCGTCGGCTGGCACAAGGCGTACATCGAGGGTTCACGCCCCGACCTGCGCGTGCCGGTTCGTCAGGTGCACCTCACCAACGGGCAGTCGGTCACGCTGTACGACACCTCGGGCCCGTACACCGATCCACTCGTCGGCACCGATGTCCGCCGGGGCTTGTCGCCGCTGCGGGAGAACTGGATCACCGCCCGCGGTGACACCGAGGAGTACGCGGGCCGTCCCGTCCGCCCCGAGGACGACGGAATCAAGCACACCTCGCCGCGCGGCGGACTGCGCAACCTGGACGCGGTGTTCCCCGGGCGCCCACGGCAGCCGCGCCGCGGCCGCGAGGGTCAGGCGGTCACCCAGCTCGCGTACGCGCGCCGAGGCGAGATCACGCCGGAGATGGAATACGTGGCCATCCGGGAGAACGTCTCTCCCGAAGTGGTCCGTGAGGAGATCGCGGCGGGCCGCGCGGTGCTGCCGGCCAACGTCAACCACCCGGAGATCGAGCCGATGATCATCGGCAAGCGCTTCCTGGTGAAGGTGAACGCCAACATCGGCAACTCCGCGGTCACCTCCTCCATCGAGGAGGAGGTCGAGAAGATGACCTGGGCGACGCGCTGGGGCGCCGACACGGTCATGGACCTCTCCACCGGCCGCAACATCCACACCACCCGCGAGTGGGTGCTGCGCAACTCCCCCGTCCCCATCGGCACCGTTCCGCTCTACCAGGCACTGGAGAAGGTCGACGGCAAGGCCGAGGAACTGACCTGGGAGATCTACAAGGACACCGTCATCGAACAGGCCGAGCAGGGCGTGGACTACATGACCGTCCACGCCGGCGTGCGCCTGCCGTATGTGCCGCTCACCGCCAACCGCAAGACGGGCATCGTGTCGCGGGGCGGCTCGATCATGGCGGCGTGGTGCCTGGCGCACCACAAGGAGTCGTTCCTCTACGAGAACTTCGAGGAGCTCTGCGAGATCCTTGCCGCGTACGACGTCACGTACTCGCTGGGCGACGGGCTGCGGCCCGGCTCGATCGCGGACGCCAACGACGAGGCGCAGTTCGCGGAGTTGCGCACGCTCGGGGAACTCAACCGGATCGCCAAGCGTTTCAACGTACAGACCATGATCGAGGGCCCGGGCCATGTCCCGATGCACAAGATCAAGGAGAACATCGACCTTCAGCAGGAGATCTGCGATGAAGCTCCGTTCTATACGCTCGGCCCGCTGACCACGGACATCGCGCCGGCCTACGACCACATCACCTCCGGCATCGGCGCCGCGATGATCGCCTGGTGGGGCACGGCGATGCTCTGCTACGTCACGCCCAAGGAGCACCTGGGCCTGCCCAACCGTGACGACGTGAAGACCGGGGTCATCACCTACAAGATCGCCGCCCATGCGGCGGACCTCGCCAAGGGGCACCCGGGCGCTCAGGAGTGGGACGACGCGCTGTCCGACGCCCGCTTCGAGTTCCGGTGGGAGGACCAGTTCAATCTCGCCCTGGACCCGGACACGGCACGGGAGTTCCACGACGAGACCCTGCCGGCCGAACCCGCCAAGACGGCCCACTTCTGCTCCATGTGCGGGCCGAAGTTCTGCAGCATGAAGATCTCCCAGGACATCCGCCGGGAACACGGCGGCACCCGGGCCGAGGTCGAGGAGGGCATACCTCAGAAGTCGAAGGAGTTCGCGGCGTCGGGCAACCGGGTGTACCTGCCGATCGCCGACTGATCCGGCCGCGACGGGCGCCGGCCAGGGTCCGGCCGGCGCCCCGTGGCGGGGCGCGGGCCGGCTATTCCGGCTGGTGCTCCGGGCCGCCGAAGTCGGGACTGGTGTAGTCGGGGCTGCTGAAGCTCGGACGGCCGGAGACGGAGCCGTCGTCCGGGCTGCTGAAGCCGGGGCGGCCGTAGCCGAGACGCGGCATGCGGTTCGTCGGAGCGGCGGGCGCGGTGCGGTGCAGCGGCTCCGTACCGGGCTGCGCCAGGGCGTCCCGCAGGAACGGCAGGACACCGCGTTCCAGCAGGGCTTCCCGCCAGGCCTCTCTGGCCCTGCTCACCTCCGCGTCGGCCGCGTCATGGGCTCCGGCTTCCGCGGCCGCACTGTTGCGCAGGGCGGTGAGCAGCAGCCCGGCACCGGCGACGACGATCGCGGCGGCCGTCACGGCGCCGAACACCCAGCCCGCGGTGAGCATCGTCTGGGCGAAGGCCTGGCCGGGGGCCAGCATCTTCAGGATGTAGCCCACGAGCAGGAAGATCGCCGCGGCCGTCCCCGCGAGGACGGGCGCCAGCACCGCGACCACGGCGACGGCACCCGCGCCGGTCGTCTCGGCGGCCTCGCCGAGGGCGGTGGCGAGACCCACCGGGCCCGCGCCCGGTTCCGCGGAACCGGTGTCGTCGGCGGCCGAGGGGATGGACGGCGCCGGGCGGCGCAGTTCCTCGCGGGCCTTCACGTAGTGCTGGTACTCGGTCGCCGCGGCCGCCGTGATGAGCGCGGTGGCGTTGAGTGCCATGGTGCGCAGTTGTTCCGGGTTGAGCCGCTGTCCGACAGCGGCGAGTTCGGGTCGCTGGGGTGCGGAGCGCAGCGCCTCATCGAGGATCCGCTCGAATTCCTGGCGGTCCTCGCTCAGCAGGTGCTGCGGAACGCTGTTCATGTGCATCCCCCGATGCTCCGTAGGGCTTGGGGCTCGCACGCCGGCGAGCCGTCGGGCAGAAACGGAGGGGAGCCTGCTACGGATAAGCCGATGGTAGAGCCGTCACACCACGCGGTGACAGGGGGTTGCCGGAAATTGGGTGCCGACCTGGTCGCATCCGGACGGACCCGATCAGTGCCGTGAACGCTCAGACGCTCAGCGGTAGTTGCTGCACCAGCAGCTTCCCGGCCATGGTCACGCCGCCGTCCATGGCGATGGCGAGCCCTTCGGCGTAGATGTGCGGTCCCTCCACCGAGGGGCCCTCGTCCTCCTCGGTGTCCTCGGAGCCGACCTCGCCGAGCAGGTAGGGAATGGGGCTGTGACCGTGAACGACGCGGGTGCCGCCGTACGTGTCGAGGAGGGAGCGCACGGCTTCCGCGCCGCCCTCGTCGCGGAAGGAGAACCGCTTGGTGAACTTGCGGAACAGGTCCCAGACCTCGTCCGCGTCGTTGCGGGTGATGGTCTCGCGGACGGTGTCGTTGACCGCCTCGATCGAGTCGCCGTAGTCGAGGTAGGCGGTCGTGTCGGAGTGGATGAGCAGATGCCCGTCGACCTCCTCCACGGCGTCGAGACGGGACATCCACTGCAGGTGGTGGTCCTGGAGCCGGTCCATGTCGGTCTTCTGGCCGCCGTTGAGCAGCCAGGCCGCCTGGAAGGTGGCGGTGCCCGCGCCGGAGTGGACCGGGGTGTCGCCGAACCGCTTCGCGCCGAGCAGCAGCAGCTCGTGGTTGCCCATGAGGGCCTTGCAGTAGCCGCCGGCGGCCGCCGCCTCGGCGGACAGCCGCATGACCAGGTCGATGACGCCGATGCCGTCGGGGCCGCGGTCGGTGAAGTCGCCGAGGAACCACAGCCGGGCCGTGCCCGCGCTCCACCTGCCCTCGGCGTCGACCAGCCCCTTCTCCCGCAGGGCGGCCAGCAGTTCGTTCAGGTAGCCGTGGACGTCGCCCACGACGTACAGCGGGCCCGGACCGGTCGACGGCTGCGGGTCCGGAGCCGCCGGGCCCGGCTCGACGGACACCTGCAGCGTGTCGCCGCGGTTGATCACGGGCAGGTCGCGCTGGGTGGGCGTGTAGCCCTCGGGGTAGGCCTCGTCCATCGGCGGCACGGTGTCACCCGGGTGGGTGCGGACGTACGGACCGGTCTCGTTGACGTACGCGGGCACCCGGAAGTCGCGCAACGTCGCCGTCCGCTCCGTCTCGGGTCCCTGACCGGCCCCCTGAGTCATCAGACCCCTCCACCATCGCGCCGCAACTGCACCGCTTCGGACTGCCTGGTCGCAGCGGCCCCGCGGTGTCGTGGGCCCATCATAGGAATGCGCGTCGCTCCGTGTGATGACCCAGGGGTGGTGAATCGGAGCGAGACGACAGTTCACCACGGCTTTCGTTCCGTTTGGGCGGGGTTTCGACTGGTTGCCCGACAGCGGTGATCCGTGCCGCGCGACGGCCGGCCGTTCCGTCCCGGGGAGTGATCCGATCGTGCGTCGCGGCGCCGGGCGGGCGGGTGGGCCGCGCGGGGGCCCGGCCCCGCCGCTCCGGACCTCCGTGTCCCCCTCGCCTCCGTGTCCCCCCAAAGGCGGCCATCCCCTGGTCTCCCCGGTCGGCCGCCGGGCGGAGACCCGTCCGCTACCCCCGCTCCGGGGCCCGCGGCGGGCTGACGGTCGTGCGGGGAGGCCGTCGCTGGGATGAGGTACGCACGATCAGCTCCGTCGGTATCACCTGTTCGACGGGCTGGTCCGACTCGACGCCCTCGATGGCGTCGATGAGCAGCTGCACCACGGCCGTACCGATCCGGCGCGGCTTCAGGGAGAGCGTGGTGATGGGCGGCTCGGTGTTGGCGTACACCGTGGACTCGCTGCAGCACACCAGCAGCAGGTCGTCGGGGACGCGCAGGCCGTAGCGCCGGGCTGCGGCGAGGAGGTCGGTGCCGTTGGGATCGAAGAGGCCGTACACGGCGTCGGGCCGGTCGGGCCGGGCGAGCAGCCGGTCGGCGGCAACGGCGCCCGCACAGGGGTCGTGCGCGGGGTAGGCCTCGTAGACCGGGTCCTGGCCGACCCGCTCGCACCAGCGCAGGTAGGCGGTGGTGGACAGATGGGTGTACGTGTCCGTCGTGGTGCCGGTGAGGAGGCCGATGCGGCGGGCGCCGGCGTCGGCGAGGTGGTCGAGGATGTCGAGGACGGCGGCCTCGTGGTCGTTGTCGACCCAGGCGGTGACCGGGAGCGAGCCGGCCGGGCGGCCGTCGGACACGACCGGCAGGCCCTGCCGGACGAGTTCGCTGACCACCGGGTCCTGGTCGGAGGGGTCGATGACGACCGTGCCGTCCAGGGCGACGTTGGACCACACGTCGTGGCGGGAGGTCGCGGGCAGGATGACCAGGGCGTAGCCGCGGGCGAGCGCGGCCGAGGTGGCGGCCCGGGCCATCTCGGCGAAGTAGGCGAACTCCGTGAAGGTGAAAGGTTCATCCCCGTACGTCGTCACGGTCAGGCCGATCAGCCCCGACTTGCCGGTACGGAGGGTGCGGGCGGCGGCCGAAGGGCGGTACCCCAGCCGGTCGGCGACTTCGCGGACATGGCGCCGGGTGGCGTCCGGGAGCCGGCCCTTGCCGTTGAGGGCGTCGGACACGGTCGTGATGGAGACCCCGGCGGCGGCGGCCACGTCTCTGATGCCCGCCCGGCTCGGCCGGCTTCCTCGCCGTGAGGTTTCCGCGCGGCTCACCTGGTGCTTCCCTGCTGCTGTCATGGCGAGCCGATAGTAGGGCTCATGCGGTGGGGTAGTGCGGACGCATATGCACGCGTTGACAGGCACGTTTCTGCATGGCTGAGGACGGCTAACTGCCTTGGAAACAAAGGTAGTTGAACGATCCAATGATAGGACGTGACGTGCCGACGGGTGTGGGCCTGCCGAGGGGCCGATGTCTCGAACAGGTCTCAACTCACCTGCACGAGGGATGCGCGCCAGGGCGTGAGCCACCGGCGCGTAGATATATGTGTGGCGCGCCCCCTGGAACGTACGCCTTCGTACGGTGATGCCCCTGATGCCTGTGTGACGGAAGAGGCGGGACTCCCGTCCTCCCGCACCTGTACGCAGCGGGACCGAATCCTCATAAGGTGTTGAGTATTGGAAGCCGGCGGCGTCGACGGGTCGCCGGTGGTCGCGAGGAGGACTGCGGTGAGCGAGACGAGCCCCAAGCTGCGCGCCGAGCTGGAGGGTATCCCCACCTACAAGCCGGGCAAGCCGGCCGCGGCCGGCGGGCCGGTCGCCTACAAGCTGTCCTCCAATGAGAATCCGTATCCTCCGCTCCCCGGCGTCATGGAGAGCGTGACCGCGGCCGCCTGCAACTTCAACCGCTACCCGGACATGGCGTGCAGCGGGCTGATGGAGGAGCTGTCTGAGCGGTTCGGCGTCCCGCTCGCCCACCTGGCCACCGGGACCGGTTCGGTGGGCGTCGCCCAGCAGCTGATCCAGGCGACCAGCGGGCCCGGCGACGAGGTGATGTACGCCTGGCGCTCCTTCGAGGCGTACCCGATCATCACGCAGATCAGCGGGGCGCGCTCGGTCCAGGTGCCGCTCACGCCCGGCGACGTGCACGACCTGGACGCCATGGCGGACGCGATCACCGAGCGGACGCGTCTGATCTTCGTCTGCAACCCCAACAACCCGACCGGCACTGTGGTGCGGCGAGCCGAGCTGGAACGGTTCCTCGACCGGGTGCCCAAGGACGTGCTCGTGGTGCTGGACGAGGCCTACCGTGAGTTCATCCGCGATCCCGAGGTGCCCGACGGCGTCGAGCTGTACAGGGAGCGGCCCAATGTCTGCGTCCTGCGCACGTTCTCCAAGGCCTACGGTCTCGCCGGGCTGCGCATCGGTTTCGCGATCGCGCATGAGCCGGTGGCGGCGGCGCTGCGCAAGACGGCGGTGCCCTTCGGCGTCAGCCAGCTCGCGCAGGAGGCGGCGATCGCCTCGCTGCGGGCCGAGGACGAGCTGCTCGGCCGGGTCGGCTCGCTGGTGTGCGAGCGCAAGCGGGTGGTCGACGCGCTGCGCGCGCAGGGCTGGATGGTGCCGGAGACCCAGGCCAACTTCGTGTGGCTCCGGCTGGGGGAGCGCACGGTCGAGTTCGCCGCGGCCTGCGAGCAGCACGGTGTGGTGGTCCGGCCGTTCCCGGGCGTGGGCGTGCGGGTGACGGTCGGGGAGACCGAGGCGAACGACATCTTCCTCAAGGTCGCGGAGGCGTTCCACAGGGAGAGCTGAGAACGGACGGCCGGCGGCTGAGCGCTGTCGGCCACGACTGGGCCCCGCCATGTGCGGGGCCCTTTTCGTTGATCCGTTCTGCCGTGGGCGTACGAGGGGTACCCCCATGCGGTTGCCGAATACCAGTGCGTCATAATGGCTTGTGAATGTGAACGCGTTCACAAGCGCGTCCCGATTGCTCCTGTATGTACGGGACAAAGGGAGCAAACCGCCGCTGTACCACGGCGTAGTAAGGAGAGTGACGACGTGGACCTGGCTCTGGCGCCGGAGACACTGGCGCGCTGGCAGTTCGGCATCACCACCGTCTACCACTTCCTGTTCGTCCCCCTGACGATCTCCCTGGCCGCGCTGACGGCCGGGCTGCAGACGGCGTGGGTGCGCACGGAGAAGGAGAAGTACCTCAGGGCGACGAAGTTCTGGGGCAAGCTCTTCCTGATCAACATCGCGATGGGTGTGGTCACCGGCATCGTGCAGGAGTTCCAGTTCGGCATGAACTGGTCGGACTACTCGCGCTTCGTCGGTGACATCTTCGGTGCCCCGCTCGCCTTCGAGGCCCTGATCGCCTTCTTCTTCGAGTCCACGTTCATCGGCCTGTGGATCTTCGGCTGGGACAAGCTGCCCAAGAAGATCCACCTGGCCTGCATCTGGCTGGTGTCGATCGGCACGATCCTGTCGGCGTACTTCATCCTCGCGGCCAACTCCTGGATGCAGCACCCGGTCGGCTACAAGATCGACAAGGTGCGGGGACGGGCCGAGCTGACCGACTTCTGGGCCGTGCTGACCCAGAACACCGCGCTCAGCCAGGCCTTCCACACCCTGTCCGCCGCCTTCCTGACCGGTGGCGCGTTCATGGTGGGCATCGCCGCCTACCACCTGGCACGCAAGAAGCACGTCCGCGAGATGAAGACCTCGCTGCGGCTCGGTCTGATCACCGTGGTCATCGCCGGCCTGCTCACGGCGGTCAGCGGTGACGTGCTCGGCAAGGTCATGTTCAAGCAGCAGCCGATGAAGATGGCGGCCGCCGAGGCGCTGTGGGACGGGCAGGCACCTGCGCCGTTCTCCGTCTTCGCCTACGGCGACGTGGAGAAGGGCCACAACAGCGTGGCCGTCGAGATCCCGGGCCTGCTGTCCTTCCTCGCCAACGACGACTTCACCTCGTACGTGCCCGGCATCAACGACGTCAACAAGGCGGAGCAGCAGAAGTTCGGGCCCGGCGACTACCGGCCCAACATCCCGGTGACCTTCTGGGGCTTCCGCTGGATGATCGGCTTCGGCATGGCCTCCTTCGCCATCGGCCTCGCCGGGCTCTGGCTGACCCGCAAGAGGTTCATGCTGCCGCAGCACCTGCGGGTGGGCGACGACGAGGTGCCGCACCTGGTCCTGCTCCCCAACAAGGCACTGGGCCCGAAGCTGACCACCTGGTACTGGCGCATCGCGATCTGGACCCTGGCCTTCCCGCTGATCGCCAACTCCTGGGGCTGGATCTTCACCGAGATGGGCCGGCAGCCGTGGGCCGTCTACGGCGTCCTGCAGACCCGAGACGCGGTCTCCCCCGGCGTTTCCCAGGGCGAGGTCCTCACCTCGATGCTCGTCTTCACCGCGCTGTACGCGATCCTCGCCGTCGTCGAGGTCAAGCTGCTCGCGAAGTACGTCAAGGCCGGCCCGCCCGAGCTGACCGAGGCCGACCTCAACCCGCCCACGAAGATCGGCGGCGACTCCCGTGACGCCGACAAGCCGATGGCCTTCTCGTACTAGGCCGAGGGGACAGTCATGGAACTTCACGACGTCTGGTTCGTCCTGATCGCCGTCCTGTGGACCGGCTACTTCTTCCTGGAGGGCTTCGACTTCGGCGTCGGCATCCTCACCAAGCTGCTGGCCCGCGACCGGCCCGAGCGCCGTGTGCTCATCAACACCATCGGGCCCGTCTGGGACGGCAACGAGGTGTGGCTGCTCACGGCGGGCGGCGCGACCTTCGCCGCCTTCCCGGAGTGGTACGCCACGCTCTTCTCCGGCTTCTACCTTCCGCTCCTGGTCATCCTGGTCTGCCTGATCGTCCGGGGTGTCGCCTTCGAGTACCGGGCCAAGCGGCCCGAGGAGAACTGGCAGCGCAACTGGGAGACGGCCATCTTCTGGACCTCGCTGGTCCCGGCGTTCCTGTGGGGCGTGGCCTTCGGCAACATCGTGCACGGCGTGAAGATCGACCGGAACTTCGAATACGTCGGCGGCCTCCTGGATCTGCTCAATCCGTACGCCCTGCTCGGCGGCCTGGTGACGCTGACGCTGTTCACCTTCCACGGGGCGGTGTTCACCGCACTGAAGACCGTGGGTGACATCCGGCTGCGGGCGAGGAAGCTGGCGCTGCGGGTCGGGCTCGTCACCGCCGTGGTGGCGCTCGCCTTCCTGCTGTGGACGCAGGCCGACAGCGGTGACGCCAAGAGCCTGGTGGCGCTGGTCGTGGCGGTCGTCGCCCTGGTGGCGGCGCTGGTGGCCAACCAGGCGGGGCGCGAGGGATGGTCGTTCGCGCTGTCCGGCGTGACGATCGTGGCGGCCGTGGCGATGCTCTTCCTGTCGCTCTTCCCGAACGTCATGCCGTCCACGCTGCAGAGTGACTGGAGCCTCACGGTCACCAATGCGTCGTCGAGCCCGTACACCCTGAAGATCATGAACTGGTGCGCGGCCATCGCCACCCCGCTCGTGCTGCTCTACCAGGGGTGGACCTACTGGGTGTTCCGCAAGCGCATCGGTACGCAGCACATAGCCGACGCCGCGCACTGAGACCCGCCGAGGGTGTGTTTCACGTGAAACGCACCCTCCGGATGGAAGGGCATGTTTCACGTGAAACCGATCGACCCGCGCCTGCTGCGATACGCCCGCGCCACCCGTCTCTTCCTGGTGGCGGTCGTCGCTCTGGGAGCCGTCGGGGCCGGGCTGGTCATCGCCCAGGCGATGCTCATCGCCGAGGTGGTCACCGGGGCGTTCCAGCGCGGCCAGGCGAGTGCCGAACTGCGCACGCCCCTGCTGCTGTTGGCCTCCGTCGCCGTGGGCCGGTCGGTCATCGCATGGCTCACCGAGCTCGCGGCGCACCGGGCCAGCTCGGCCGTGAAGTCGGAACTGCGCGGACGCGTCCTGGACCGTGCGGTGCAGCTGGGTCCCGGCTGGCTCGGCGGGCAGCGGACCGGCTCGCTGGTCACCCTGGCCACGCGCGGAGTCGACGCCCTCGACGACTACTTCTCCCGCTACCTCCCCCAGCTGGGGCTCGCGGTGGTCGTCCCGGTGGCCGTGCTGGCGCGCATCGTGACCGAGGACTGGGTCTCGGCGGCGATCATCGTCGCCACCCTGCCGCTCATCCCCCTCTTCATGATGCTGATCGGCTGGGCCACCCAGTCCCGTATGGACCGTCAGTGGAGGCTGCTGTCCCGGCTGTCCGGTCACTTCCTGGACGTGGTCGCGGGGCTGCCCACGCTGAAGGTGTTCGGCCGGGCCAAGGCACAGGCCGAGTCCATCCGGCGGATCACCGGGGAGTACCGCCAGGCCACCATGCGGACCCTGCGGATCGCCTTTCTCTCCTCGTTCGCCCTGGAGTTGCTGGCCACGCTCTCGGTCGCGCTGGTCGCCGTGACGATCGGCATGCGCCTCGTCCACGGCGACATGGACCTGTACACCGGGCTGGTCATCCTGGTGCTGGCCCCTGAGGCCTATCTGCCGCTGCGTCAGGTGGGGGCGCAGTACCACGCGGCGGCGGAGGGGCTGGCCGCTGCGGAGGAGATCTTCGCCGTGCTGGAGACACCGGTGCCGGCGTCCGGCACGGCGCCGGTGCGTTCGGGCGCCATCGCTTTCGACGCGGTGACCGTGCGCTATCCCCAGCGCTCGGCCGACGCCCTGACGCGTGTGTCCTTCACCGTGGAGCCCGGGGAGACCGTGGCCCTGGTCGGACCGAGTGGCGCGGGCAAGACGAGTCTGCTGAACGTGCTGCTGGGCTTCGTCCGTCCCGTCGACGGCCGGGTGCACGTCGCCGGGACCGACCTCGCCGACCTCGACCTCGCGCAGTGGCGCTCGCGGATCGCGTGGGTGCCGCAGCGGCCGCACCTGTACGCCGGGACCATCGCGGAGAACGTACGGCTGGCCCGGCCCGAGGCGGACGACGACGCCGTGCGCCGGGCGCTGCGGGACGCGGGTGCGCTGGAGTTCGTGGACGCGCTTCCCGAGGGCGCCGGGACGGTGCTCGGCGAGGACGGCGCGGGACTGTCCGCCGGCCAGCGCCAGCGGCTCGCGCTGGCCCGCGCCTTCCTCGCCGACCGGCCCGTCCTGCTGCTGGACGAACCGACGGCCGCGCTGGACGGGGCGACGGAGGCCGATGTCGTGGCAGCGGTGCGGCGGCTGGCGGTCGGCCGCACGGTGCTGCTGGTGGCGCACCGGCCGGCGCTGCTGGAGGTGGCGGACCGGGTCGTCCGGCTGGACGTCCCCGAGCCGCCCGCCGTCGGGACGGCCGCCGCTGTGACGCCCGCCGCCGGCACCGGCGGTTCCGGCGGGCGCCCGGCCGAGGGGAGCGGCCCGGCCGGGACGGAGCCTGACACCGGTGTCCCGGCACGGGGCGGCCGGATCCTGTCCCGGGTGCGGGCCCTCGCGGGTCCCCGGCGCGGCCGGCTGCTGCTCGCGCTGCTGCTCGGCGCTCTGGCGCTGGGCAGCGCGGTCGGACTGATGGCCACCTCCGGCTGGCTCATCTCCCGGGCCTCGCAGCATCCGCCGGTGCTGTATCTGATGGTGGCCGTGACGGCGACGCGGGCGTTCGGGATCGGCCGGGCCGTCTTCCGGTACGCCGAGCGGCTCGTCTCGCACGACGCCGTGCTGCGGATGCTGGCCGACACCCGCGTCGCCGTGTACCGGCGGCTGGAGCGGCTGGCGCCCGCCGGTCTGCGGACGGCCCGCCGCGGCGACCTGCTGACCCGGCTGGTCGCCGACGTCGACGCGTTCCAGGACTACTGGCTGCGCTGGCTGCTGCCCGCCGGGGTCGCCGCCGCCGTCTCCGCCGTCTCCGTCGCCTTCACGGCCTGGCTGCTGCCCGAGGCCGGTGCCGCCCTCGCCGCGGGTCTGCTCCTGGCGGGCGCCGGTGTCCCCCTGGTCACCGCCGCCACGGCCCGGCGCGCCGAGCGGCGACTGGCGCCCGCCCGCGGTGCGCTCGCGACCCGGGTGACCGACCTGCTCACCGGCACCGCCGAACTGACGGTCGCCGGCGCCCTGCCGGCCCGCACCGCAGCGGCCCGGCGGGCCGACGGCACGCTCACCCGGATCGCGGCGCGCGGAGCGACCGCCACCGCCCTGGGCGACGGGCTCACCGCACTGGTCTGCGGGCTGACCGTCACCGCGACCGCGTGGCTGGGCGCCCAGGCGGTGGCCACGGGCCGGCTCGGCGGAGTGGCGATGGCCGTGGTGGTGCTCACTCCGCTGGCCGTCTTCGAGGCCGTACTGGGGCTGCCGCTCGCCGTGCGGCATCGCCAGCGGGTGCGCCGCAGCGCGGAGCGGGTGTTCGAGGTGCTCGACGCCCCGGAGCCCGTCACCGAGCCGGAGCGGCCGCGGCAGGCCCCCGTCTCGCCCTTCCCGCTCGTGGTCCGGGACCTGACCGCCCGTCACCCGGGCCGGCACCGCGACGCCCTGGTCGGACTGGATCTCACCCTTGAGCGCGGGCGGCGGATCGCCGTGGTCGGCGCGTCCGGTTCCGGGAAGACGACCCTCGCCCAGGTGCTGCTGCGGTTCCTCGACGCCGGGGCGGGCTCGTACACGCTCGGCGGTGTGGATGCCTACGCCCTGGACGGCGACGACGTGCGGCGGCTCGTCGGACTGTGCGCCCAGGACGCCCACCTCTTCGACAGCACGGTGCGCGAGAACCTGCTGCTCGCCCGGAGGGACGCCGACGAGCCCGGACTGCGGGACGCGCTGTCCCGGGCCCGGCTGCTGGACTGGGTGGACGGACTGCCGGACGGGCTGGACACGCTCGTCGGCGAGCACGGGGCACGGCTGTCCGGCGGTCAGCGGCAGCGCCTCGCCCTGGCCCGCGCGCTGCTGGCCGATTTCCCGGTGCTCGTGCTGGACGAGCCCGCCGAGCACCTGGATCTGCCGACGGCCGACGCGCTCACCGCGGATCTGCTGGCCGCCACCGAGGGCCGTACGACGCTGCTGATCACCCACCGGCTGGCCGGGCTCGACGCGGTGGACGAGGTGGTCGTACTCGCCGAGGGCCGGGTGGCGCAGCGGGGAACGTACGCGGAACTGGCCGCCGTGGACGGGCCGCTGCGGACGATGGCCCGCCGGGAGGCGGCCGCCCAGTCGCTGGTGGCGGCGCGCTGAGGGGCGCGCCGGGACAGGTACGGCCGGACCGGGCGGGCGTCAGTCCCGTTCGGCCAGCAGCCGCTCGATGACGACCGCCACGCCGTCCTCGTTGTTCGCGACGGTGCGGCCGGAGGCGGCGGCGACGACGTCCGGGTGGGCGTTGCCCATCGCGTACGACCGGCCCGCCCAGGTCAGCATCTCGACGTCGTTGGGCATGTCGCCGAAGGCGACGACCTCCTCGTGCGAGATGCCGCGCTCGGCGCAGCACAGGGCGAGGGTGCTGGCCTTGGAGACGCCGGGGCCGCTGAGTTCCAGCAGGGCGCTGGGGCTGGAACGGGTGACGTTGGCGCGCTCGCCGACCGCCAGCCGGGCCAGCGTGAGGAAGGCGTCCGGGTCGAGGTCGGGGTGGTAGGCGAGGATCTTCAGGACCGGCTGGTCGGAGTCCGGGCCGTCGGCCGCGAGCAGGTCCTCCGCGGGCAGCAGGTTGTCCGGCGTCTCCATGTGCAGCTTGGGATAGGCGGGCTCCTGGTGGAAGCCGTACGTCTGCTCGACCGCGAACACCGTGCCGGGGGCCGCGTCGCGCAGCAGCCGCACGGCGTCCAGCGCGTTCCGGCGGGCCAGTTCCCGCACCTTCACGAACCGGTGGGTTCCCGGGCCGCCGTGCAGGTCGACCACGGCGGCGCCGTTGCCGCAGATCGCCAGGCCGTGGCCGTGCACGTGCTCGCTGACGACGTCCATCCACCGGGCCGGCCGGCCGGTGACGAAGAAGACTTCGACGCCCGCCTCCTCCGCGGCGGCCAGTGCGGCGACCGTCCTCGGGGAGACCGACTTGTCGTCACGCAGGAGGGTGCCGTCGAGGTCGGTGGCGATCAGCCGCGGCCGAAAGGCGGCGGCCGGGGTCCCGGGCTGTCTGGTCGCTGAGGTCACCCGGCCATTCTGGCGCATATGCCCGCACGCCCGTGCGAGAGTCCGCACAGATGAGTCCACCGACACACCACAGTCGGCCGACGGACGACGTCCGCGCCCCCGCATCAGGCGAGCTGGGCGAGGCCCTCCATGGCGATCCGCTCGAAGACCTTCTCGTCCGCGGCGAAGTCGGAGTCCGGGATCGGCCAGTGGAGCACGATCTCGGTGAAGCCCAGCTCCCGGTGCCGGCCCGCGAAGTCCACGAACGCGTCCAGCGACTCCAGCGGCCTGCCGCGGTCCGGGGTGAAGCCGGTGAGCAGCACCTTGTCCAGCTCGGCCACGTCCCGGCCGGCCTCCGCGCAGGCCGCGGCCAGCTTCTCGGTCTGCCCGCGCAGTGCGGCGACGGATTCCTCAGGGGTGCCGTTCTCGTACAGCTTCGGGTCGCCGGTGGTCACCCATGCCTGTCCGTACCGCGCGGCGAGCCGCAGCCCGCGGGGGCCGGTGGCCGCCACGGCGAAGGGCAGCCTGGGCCGCTGCACACAGCCGGGGATGTCGCGCGCCTCCACCGCCGAGTAGAACCGGCCCTCGTACGTCACGGAGTCCTCGGTGAGCAGCCGGTCGAGCAGCGGCACGAACTCGGCGAACCGGTCGGCACGCTCGCGCGGCGTCCACGGCTCCTGGCCGAGGGCGGTGGCGTCGAAGCCGGTGCCGCCCGCGCCGATGCCCAGGGTCACGCGGCCGCCGGAGATGTCGTCCAGGGAGATCAGTTCCTTGGCGAGGGTCACCGGGTGCCGGAAGTTCGGGGAGGTGACCAGCGTGCCCAGACGCAGCCGGCCGGTGACGCCCGCGGCGGCGGTCAGGGTCGGCACGGCGCCGAACCACGGGCCGTCGCGGAAGCTGCGCCAGGACAGGTGGTCGTAGGTGTACGCGGTGTGGAAACCGAGCTCCTCGGCCCGTACCCAGGCCGCGCGGCCGCCCTCGCTCCAGCGGCGGTACGGCAGGATCACGGTGCTCAGACGCAGACTCATGGGTCCGAGCGTACGGGGGCGCCCCGGCAACGGCCGAAACCGGTCACCGTCCGTGGCCGCCGGGCGACACGAAGGGCCGGGTCCCGAGCGAGGGCGCCGGCCGGCGGTCAGTGCGCGGCGGGGAAGCGCAGGTAGCCGGGCGGTACCGCCCGGGTGAGCCACACCCCGTTCGCGCTGACGTGGAAGACGTGGCCGTCGCGGTGCATGGCGCCCGCGTCCACGGCGAGGACGACGGGCCGGCCGCGGCGGGCGCCGACCCGGGTCGCGGTCTCGCGGTCGGCGGACAGGTGGACGTCGTGCCGGTTCATGGGCCGCAGGCCCTCGGCGCGGATCGCGTCCAGGCTGCGGGCGACGGTGCCGTGGTAGAGGTACGGCGGCGGGGACGCGGGGGGCAGGCCGAGGTCGACCTCGACGCTGTGGCCCTGGCTGGCGCGGATCCGGGTGCCCTCCACGGCGAAGCGCCGTTTGTCGTTGGCGGCCACCACATGGTCGAGTTCCTCGCGGGTGAAGCGGAATCCGTGCGCGGCGGCCGCGGCGATCAGGGTGTCGATCTCGACCCAGCCGGCCGGGTCCAGCGTGAGGCCGATGCGCTCGGGCTGGTGGCGGAGGTGTTTCGAGAGGTACTTCGACACCTTCACGGTGCGTCTGTCGTCCATCCCTCCAGGGTGCGGGAGAGACGCGGATCACGCAGGTGGTTTTCCGTCTCGAGGTTTGGTCCACAGACAACTGGCGTTATCCACAAGCTGTTTGGGCAACTTGTGGACAACGAGCGGGCGATGCGCGCGCTTTGATCGCCTACTGCCCCCAGTCGTCCCGTCTTCTCACAGTCTCGGGTTCACGCGGGCCAGCCTGCGCAGCGCGCCCGGCAGGAACCGGGACAGGAGATGGGCGCCCCGGGCTTCCGGGGTCACCGGGACCAGCGCCCTGTTGTGGGCCACCGCGTCCAGGACGGCGTCCGCGACCTTCTCCGGCGGGTAGTTGCGCAGGCCGTACAGGCGGGCCGAGCGCTGCCGGCGGCGGCGTTCCTCGGCCTCGTCGACGCCGGTGAAGCGGGCCGTGGCGGTGATGTTGGTGTTGACCAGCCCCGGGCAGACGGCCGTGACCCCGATGTCCCGTCCGGCGAGTTCGGCCCGCAGGCACTCGGAGAGCATCAGCACCGCCGCCTTGGAGGTGCTGTAGGCGGGCAGCGCCCGGGACGGCTGGTAGGCGGCCGCCGAGGCGATGTTGACGATGTGGCCGCCCTGCCCGAGCTCGGCCATGCGCGCGCCGAAGAGCCGGCAGCCGTGGATGACACCCCACAGGTTGACGCCGAGCACCTGGCGCCAGTCGTCGGTGGTCGTGGTGAGGAAGGAGCCCGAGAGGCCGATGCCCGCGTTGTTGACCAGGACGTCCAGAACGCCGTACGTGCCGTGCACCCGCTCGGCCAGCTGCTCCATGGCCTGCTCGTCCGAGACGTCCGCGGTCTCGGCCCAGGCCTCGGGGGCGCCGATCAGCCGGGACAGTTCGGCGGTGCGGGCGGCCGCCTCGGCGTCGCGGTCGACGGCCACCACCCGTGCCCCGGCCTCGGCGAAGGCGAACGCCGTGGCCCGGCCGATGCCGCTGCCCGCGCCGGTGACGAGCACCAGCTGCCCGCCGAACCGGTCCGCGTGGCGGCCGGCGGCCTTCGGCTCCGGCCGCCCGCCCTCGACGCTCGAGACGAACTCCCCGATCCAGGAGGCCACCTGGTCGGGCCGGGTGCGCGGGATCCAGTGCTTGGCGGGCAGCGTACGGCGGGTCAGCCGCGGCACCCATGCGTCCAGGTCGTCGTAGAGCCGCTCCGACAGGAACGCGTCGCCCTGGGGCGTGATCAGCTGCACGGGCGCGTGCGCGAACGCGTCCGGGCGGGGCCTGCGCAGGCGGGCGCGGACGTTGTCCCGGTACAGCCAGGCGCCGTGCGCCGCGTCGGAGGGCAGCGACGCGGTCGGGTAGTCACCGGCGGGGACCTTCTCGGCCCGCTCCAGGATCCGGGGCCAGCGCTTGCCGAGTGGACCCCGCCAGGCCAGTTCCGGCAGGGCGGGGGTGTGCAGCAGGTAGACGTACCAGGACTTGGCGCCCTGGCCGAGGAGCTGGCCCACCCGGCGGGGCGTCGGACGCTTCACGCGCGCGTTGATCCAGTGCCCGAAGTGGTCGAGCGACGGCCCGGACATGGAGGTGAAGGAGGCGATGCGGCCCTCCGTGCGGCCCACCGTGACGAACTCCCAGGACTGCACCGAGCCCCAGTCGTGGCCCACCAGGTGCACCGGCCGGTCCGGGCTCACCGCGTCCACCACGGCCAGGAAGTCGTCGGTGAGCTTGGCCAGGGTGAAGCCGCCGCGCAGCGGCTTCGGCGCCGTGGAGCGGCCGTGGCCCCGGACGTCGTACAGCACCACGTGGAAGCGGTCCGCGAGGCGTGCGGCCACCTCCGACCAGACCTCCTTGCTGTCCGGGTAGCCGTGCACCAGCACCACCGTGGGCGCCTGCGGATCGCCCAGCTCGGCCACGCACAGCTCGACCCCTCCGGTGTCCACCCGGCGCTCACGCGCCCCCTTCAGCGTCACTTCGCCTCCGCCCAGCGCCGCACGTGCGGCAGATCGTCGTCCAGCCAGAAGGCGCTCTCCGCGGGGTCCCGGGAGTCGGTGACCACCAGGATCTCCTCGAACTTCGCGCCGGTACCCCGGAACCCGAGGTGGGGTTCGACCGCCCACAGCCCCGGCCGCGGCGGGTGGTCGGAGAAGCGGTACGGCGACCACAGGGGCGACCAGCCCTCGCGGTGGCCGTGCAGGGCGTCGGCGGCGAGCCCCTTGAGGGACTGCGTGCCGAAGCCGAACAGATGCGGGGAGAAGCGGCGGGCCCGCACCCGGTCCACCTTGTGGGCGATCACCCCGAAGGGGTACGCGCGGTGCCGGTTGGCGTAGCCCTGGCGCACCATGAGGCGGTCCACGTCCTGGTAGATCTCGCGCAGCGGGCGCCGCTCGCGCACCTCCCGCAGGATCAGCTCGCGGTGCGCCTCCAGATCCGCCGTCAGCCGCTCCTGCACCGGGTTGACGCCCAGCGAGCCCGAGTAGCCGATGTCCGCCGTGCACCCCTCGTAGACCGGGGCCATGTCCAGGATGAACGGCATCCCGGGCTCCAGCCGGCGGCCGGTCGGGAAGAACTGCAGCGGCAGGCGGAAGTCCACGAACGCCGTGCGGTCGCCGAACCAGGCGAAGGGCAGGTGGAACCAGTCCCGCACCCCGCGCTCCCGCAGCCACTCCCGCTGCATCCGGGCCGCCTCGCGCTCGGTGACGCCCGGCTCCAGACGTGCCGCGACGGCCTCCGCGCACTCGTAGGCGAGGCGCTGCACCCGCCTGAATCCCCGCAGCTCCGCGGAGAGTTCGCTGCTCACTGCCGTCGTCATGCCGCCCCGTCCGTCGACTGCGCTACGCGTCCGTAACTTGACACCGGCGAATGTTCCAGTTGTTAGAGGCGGCGTCAATAGGCTGGATCAAGGGCTGTGGACGACGGACGGCGCAGGGCCGCCGGGTAGGTCCGGGGCAGGGGATCGCTCAGGGTGCCGTCCTCCTGGAGTCTGACGTGAAGACGGCTCTGAGGTCTGACGACCGGCGTGGCAGGCGTCACTACCTTCGTAGCGTGACTGTGATCGTGACCGAGAGCCTGAGCAAGCGGTTCCCCCGGGTGACCGCGCTCGACCGGCTGTCCATGGACATCGGACCCGGTGTGACCGGACTCGTCGGGGCCAACGGCGCCGGCAAGTCCACCCTGATCAAGATCCTGCTGGGTCTGTCCCCCGCCACGGAGGGCCGCGCCGCCGTGCTCGGCCTCGACGTGGCGACCGAGGGCGCCGCCATCCGCGAGCGGGTGGGCTACATGCCGGAGCACGACTGCCTGCCGCCCGACGTCTCGGCCACCGAGTTCGTCGTGCACATGGCGCGCATGTCCGGCCTGCCGCCCACCGCGGCGCGTGAGCGCACCGCGGACACCCTGCGCCATGTCGGCCTGTACGAGGAGCGCTACCGCCCCATCGGCGGCTACTCCACCGGCATGAAGCAGCGGGTGAAGCTGGCGCAGGCCCTGGTGCACGACCCGCGGCTGGTCTTCCTGGACGAGCCGACCAACGGCCTCGACCCGGTCGGCCGCGACGAGATGCTCGGCCTGATCCGCCGCATCCACACCGACTTCGGCATCTCGGTCCTGGTCACCTCGCACCTGCTGGGCGAGCTGGAACGCACCTGCGACCACGTCGTCGTCATCGACGGCGGCAAGCTGCTGCGCTCCAGCTCCACCACCGACTTCACCCAGACCACGACC
Source organism: Streptomyces sp. NPDC003720 (assembly GCF_042875075.1). Lineage (NCBI taxonomy): Bacteria > Bacillati > Actinomycetota > Actinomycetes > Kitasatosporales > Streptomycetaceae > Streptomyces > Streptomyces sp. NPDC003720. The sequence goes on along the minus strand of NZ_JBIANZ010000004.1, from coordinate 100,998 downwards.
ACCCTCGCGATCGAGGTCACCGACAGCGACAGCCACCCGGACGGCACCCGCGCGGTCCGCGAGGCGCTTCTCGCGCGCGGGGTGGACACCCACGACGAGGGCGGCGGCCTGCCGGGCGCCGGACGCATCCTGCTGCTGACCGCCCCCGGCGAGGAGACGTACGACCTGGTGCGCGACGTCGTCGCCGACCTCGGTCTCGGGCTGGTGCGCATGGAGCAGCGCCGGCACCACATCTCCGAGGTGTTCACCAGCAGCGACGAGCAGCGGAAGGAGGCCGTCGGCCATGGCGGTTGAGCAGCCCGCGCCGGTGACCGCCGGCGGCGACCAGTCCCGCATCCACGACATCGGCTACCGCGGCTACGACGGCCCGCGGCTGGGCCGCGCCTACGCCCGCCGCTCGCTGTACTCGCAGTCCCTGCGCGGCGCCTACGGCCTCGGCCGCTCGGTGAAGTCCAAGGTGCTGCCGATGCTGCTGTTCGTGGTGATGTGCGTGCCCGCGGCCATCATGGTGGCCGTCGCGGTGGCCACCAAGGCGCACTCCCTGCCGCTCGCCCACGCCTACACCCGCTGGGCGATCGTCATGCAGGCCGTGATCAGCCTGTACGTCGCCTCGCAGGCGCCCCAGTCCGTCTCCCGCGACCTGCGCTTCAAGACCGTGCCGCTGTACTTCTCGCGGCCCATCGAGACCGCCGACTACGTGCGGGCGAAGTTCGCCGCGCTCGCCTCGGCTCTGTTCGTCCTCACCGGCGCTCCCCTGCTGGTCATGTACGCGGGCGCGCTGCTGGCCAAGATGGGCTTCGCGCAGCAGACCGAGGAGTTCGCCCAGGGACTGGTCTCCGTGGCCCTGCTGTCCCTGCTGTTCGCCGGGATCGGCCTGGTCATCGCCGCCGTCACCCCGCGCCGCGGCTTCGGCATCGCCGCCGTGATCGCCGTGCTGACCATCTCCTACGGAGCCGTCTCCACGCTCCAGGCCATCGCCGACGTGCAGGGCAGCACCGGCGCCGTGCCGTGGATCGGCCTGTTCTCGCCGGTCACCCTGATCGACGGCGTCCAGTCCGCGTTCCTCGGCGGCGACTCCGGCTTCCCCGGCGGCACCGGCCCGACCGGCGGCGAGGGCGTGGTGTACGTCCTGGTCGCGCTCGGCCTGATCGCCGCGTGCTACGCCCTTCTGATCCGCCGCTACAAGAAGGTGGGGCTGTGACGACCCTCAGCATCGACCACGTCTCCCGCTGGTTCGGCAACGTGGTCGCCGTCAACGACATCACCATGACCATCGGCCCCGGGGTCACCGGCCTGCTCGGCCCGAACGGCGCGGGAAAGTCCACCCTCATCAACATGATGGGCGGCTTCCTCGCCCCCTCCACCGGCTCGGTCACCCTCGACGGGCAGCCGGTGTGGCGCAACGAGGCCATCTACCAGCACATCGGCATCGTCCCCGAGCGGGAGGCGATGTACGACTTCCTCACCGGCCGCGAGTTCGTCGTCGCCAACGCCGAGCTGCACGGACTCGGCGCCAAGGCCGCCCAGCGGGCGCTCGCCACGGTCGAGATGGAGTACGCGCAGGACCGGAAGATCTCCACGTACTCCAAGGGCATGCGCCAGCGCGTGAAGATGGCCTCCGCGCTGGTCCACGACCCCTCGCTGCTGCTGCTCGACGAGCCGTTCAACGGCATGGACCCGCGCCAGCGCATGCAGCTCATGGACCTGCTGCGGCGGATGGGCGACGAGGGCCGCACGGTGCTGTTCTCCTCGCACATCCTCGAGGAGGTCGAGCAGCTCGCCCGGCACATCGAGGTGGTCGTCGCCGGCCGGCACGCCGCCAGCGGCGACTTCCGCAGGATCCGCCGCCTGATGACCGACCGGCCGCACCGCTACCTGGTGCGTTCCAGCGACGACCGCGCCCTCGCGGCCGCGCTGATCGCCGACCCGTCGACGTCCGGCATCGAGGTCGACGTCGCCGAGGGCGCGCTGCGCATCCAGGCCGTCGACTTCGGCCGCTTCACCGCGCTGCTGCCGAAGGTCGCCCGGGACCACGGCATCCGGCTGCTCACGGTCTCGCCGTCCGACGAGTCCCTCGAGTCCGTCTTCTCGTATCTGGTCGCGGCGTAGGAGGCCCTGATGTACGACCCCACCGTCGCCCGGCTCACCTACCGGGCCCTGCTCGGCCGCCGCCGGGCCCTCATCCTCGGCGCGCTGCCGCTGCTGCTGCTCGTGATCTCCGTGGCCGTGCGCGCCCTGACCGGCGCGGACGACCAGACGGCCGCCGACGTCCTGGGCGGTTTCGCGCTCGCCACGATGGTGCCGATCATCGGAGTCATCGCGGGCACGGGCGCGATCGGCCCGGAGATCGACGACGGCTCCGTGGTGTACCTGCTGTCCAAGCCGCTGAAGCGGCCCACGATCATCCTGACGAAGCTGATCGTCGCGATCGCGGTGACCATGGTGTTCTCCGCCGTGCCGACCATGCTCGCGGGCCTGATCCTGAACGGCAACGGCCAGCAGATCGCCGTCGCCTACACGGTCGCCGCGCTGGTCTCCTCCATCGCCTACTCGGCGCTGTTCCTGCTGCTGGGCACGGTGTCCCGGCACGCGGTGGTCCTCGGGCTCGTCTACGCGCTCGTCTGGGAGGCCCTGTTCGGTTCCCTGGTGCCGGGCGCGCGCACGCTGAGCGTCCAGCAGTGGTCGCTGGCCGTCGCCCAGAAGGTCGCCGGCGGGGGCCTGGTGACCTCGGACGTCGGGCTGACGACGGCCACCGTGCTGCTCGTCGTGGTCACCGTCCTGGCGACCTGGTACGCCGGGCAGAAGCTGCGGGCACTGAAGCTGGCGGGCGAGGAGTAGTTCCGCGGGGGCCCCGGTCCACCTTGACGGGGCCTTCACCTCCGCGTGGGCACACTGGACGCAGCGGACGTACGGCTGGGAGGCCGCGATGGCTGAGCGGACACACGGCGGAGCCGGGGCCGAGGGCGACGACTGGGACGAGACCGTCCTGGACGAGGCGTTCGTACGGGCCGCGGAGACCTCCGAGCCGTCCGCGCGGGCCCGGATGCTCGCCGCCCGCTGGCGCGCCGAGTCACCGGAGCCGCAGCCCTGGCGGTCGGACGAGCCGCCCGCGGGATGGTTCTTCGGCATGGCGCGCCGGCGCAGATGGCGGCGCCGGTAGGACGGTCGCGGGCCCGGTTAATCCGGTGGCGCCCAACCCCCGCGCGGAGCACAGTGGTTGTGCCCCACCGGCCGGGACGGACCCGGCGCACGGACCGGGAGAGGAGCTGGGCGATGTCCATGCACGACAGTACGCCCGGCTCCCGTCAGGGCAGCCCGGGGCGGGCTCCGGAGTGAAAGCCACCGCTCCGTGGAGCTCAGGGGAGCTGCCCGGGGCGGCCGCTTCGAGCACGCGATGTCGCTCTCGCGTGGGCCGCCCACCCGGAGGATTGGCCGAGCGGTAAGGCACTGGCGCGCACCGTGTTCGATCACGAGGCCGGTTTCGATCACCGGGCCGAGGTCGAGCCGGAGCGGGCCGAGGTCGGGCGTGAGAGCCCGCGCACGTTCGAGTCGTGCATCCTCCGCGAGACGTTGCCACCAGGGCGGGTGGCGGTGCCGTCGTCGTACGTCGCGCGGACTACGGCAGCAGCCGCTCCAGGACCGCCGCGATGCCGTCCTCCTCGTTGGAGGCGGTGACCTCGTCCGCCACCGCCCGGAGTTCCTCGTGGGCGTTGGCCATGGCCACGCCGTGGGCGGCCCAGGCGAACATCGGGATGTCGTTGGGCATGTCGCCGAAGGCGATGGTGCCCGCGGCCTTGACCCCCAGCCGGCGGGCGGCCAGGGACAGGCCCGTGGCCTTGGAGAGGCCGAGCGGCAGCAGTTCCACGATGCCCGCGCCCGCCATCGCCACCGTGACGAAACCGCCGGCCACACGCCGGGCCACGTCCGCCAGCTCGTCGTCGCCGAGCGTCGGGTGCTGTATGTAGACCTTGTTCAACGGGGCGGACCACAGGTCGGCCGCGTCCGTGAACGGGGTGGCGGGGAGGTTGCCCGTGACCGCGTAGCCCGGCCCCACCAGCACCTCGCCGTCCAGGCCGTCCCGGCTCGCCGCCAGGTACAGCGGCCCCACCTCGGCCTCGAGCTTCGCCAGGGCCACGCCCGCGAGCTGCCGGTCGAGGGTGACCGAGGTCAGCAGGCGGTGCGCGCCGGCGTCGTACACCTGGGCGCCCTGGCCGCAGACGGCGAGGCCGTCGTAGCCGAGGTCGTCCAGGATGTGGCGGGTCCAGGGGACCGCGCGGCCGGTGACGACGATGTGGGCCGCGCCCGCCGCGGTGGCCGCGGCGAGCGCGTCACGGTTGCGCCGCGAAATCGACTCGTCGGAGCGCAGGAGCGTTCCGTCGAGATCGGTCGCGATCAGCTGGAAGGGGAATCCGGCGCTCACTTGGCGACCGGCTCCAGGACCTCCCGGCCGCCCAGGTACGGGCGCAGCACCTCGGGAACACGGACCGAGCCGTCGGGCAGCTGGTGGTTCTCCAGGATCGCCACGATCGTGCGCGGTACGGCGCACAGGGTGCCGTTGAGGGTGGCCAGCGGGCGGACCTGCTTGCCGTCGCGCATCCGGATCGACAGGCGGCGGGACTGGAACTCGGTGCAGTCCGAGGTCGACGTCAGCTCGCGGTACTTGCCCTGGGTCGGGATCCACGCCTCGCAGTCGTACTTACGGGAGGCCGAGGCGCCGAGGTCCGCGGAGGCCACGTCGATGACGCGGAACGGGAGCTCCAGCGAGGTCAGCCACTGCTTCTCCCACTCCAGCAGGCGCTTGTGCTCCTGCTGGGAGTCCTCGGGAGTCACGTAGGAGAACATCTCGACCTTGTCGAACTGGTGCACGCGGAAGATGCCCCGCGTGTCCTTGCCGTGCGAGCCGGCCTCGCGGCGGAAGCAGGGCGAGAAGCCCGCGTACCGCAGCGGCAGCCGGTCGGCGTCGATGATCTCGTCCATGTGATAGGCCGCCAGCGGGACCTCGGAGGTGCCGACCAGGTACAGGTCGTCCTTGTCGAGGTGGTAGACGTCCTGGGCCGCCTGGCCGAGGAAGCCGGTGCCCGCCATGGACTGCGGGCGCACCAGCGCCGGGGTCAGCATCGGCGTGAAGCCGGCCTCGGTGGCCTGCGCGATCGCCGCGTTGACCAGGGCCAGCTCCAGCAGGGCGCCGACGCCGGTGAGGAAGTAGAAGCGGGAGCCGGAGACCTTGGCGCCGCGCTCGACGTCGATCGCGCCGAGCACCTGGCCGAGCTCCAGGTGGTCCTTGGGCTCGAAGCCCTCGGCGCCGAAGTCGCGGATGACGCCGTGCGTCTCCAGCGTGACGAAGTCCTCCTCGCCGCCGACGGGCACGTCGGGGTGGACGAGGTTGCCGAGCTGCTGCAGCAGCCGCTGGGTCTCGGCGTCGGCCGCGTCGCGCTCCGCGTCGGCGGCCTTGACGTCGGCCTTGAGCTGCTCGGCGCGCGCCAGCAGCTCGGCCTTCTCCTCCGGAGTGGCCTTGGGGATCAGCTTGCCGAGCGACTTCTGCTCGGCGCGCAGCTCGTCGAAGCGGACGCCGGAGGACCTGCGCCGTTCGTCGGCGGACAGGAGGGAGTCGACGAGCGCGACGTCCTCTCCACGGGCGCGCTGGGACGCGCGCACACGGTCGGGGTCCTCACGGAGCAGGCGAAGGTCAATCACGCGAGCAAGGCTACCGGTGCGAGCTCGCAGGTCACGACTCACTATTGCGACTCGCGCCTTACATGCCGTTTCGGGCCAATTGCGCAGAGTGGTGGCGGGTGTCAAGAAAAGGTGTCTCAATCCCTGGAACGAGGCAGGCGGCGGATTCCCGGTTGACCGGATTTCCTTGTGGAGGGCGGGACTTGGAGAGGCCGTTGTCCACAGCGATCCGGCCCTCCAGGGGAGTTATCCACAGGCTGTGCGGAAACTCTGTGGATTCCGGAATTGATCACTCCGGAAGTTTCGGCCCGGCGAAGGAATTCTCGCCGCGAGCTGGGATGACACCCACTTTCGAGTGGAAAGGGGTCGCCCCAAAAGATGAACCAAAGGAAACGGGTGGACGAAGGGTGACGTGCGGGACGGTGGCCGCAAGAGGGACTTGCAGGGCGATTTGTCGACGGGACCGCGCGCCCTTGTCGACTTGTCCCCAGGTCGAGAAGCGGACCTGTGGATAACTTCTGTGGATAACGAAGATATGCAGGTAGGACTGACCGGAAGCAGTCTACGGCCGCTTCAGAACCGGCCGTCCTGGCAGCGCGCCACCCAGTCGGCGGCCGCCACGAACTCCCCGTCCGACGTGCCCGCGGGAGTGGCCCGGGCCTCGCCGGGGAGGATGTCGGCGCGCGGGTAGGAGCCGAGGAACCGCACCTGGAGGCAGATCCGCTTCAGTCCCATCAGCGCCTCGGCCATCCGCCGGTCGGAGATGTGCCCCTCGGCGTCGATGCAGAAGCAGTAGTTGCCGATGCCGGCGCCGGTGGGCCGCGACTGCAGCAGCATGAGGTTGATGCCCCGGGAGGCGAACTCGCCCAGCAGGTCGCGCAGGGCGCCGGGATGGTCGTCCCGCTGCCACAGCACCACCGAGGTCTTGTCGGCGCCGGTCGGTGCCGCGGGCCGGGCCGGGCGGCCGACGAGCACGAAGCGGGTCTGTGCGTTCTCCGCGTCGTGGATACCGGTCTCCAGGGCCTCCAGGCCGTACCGGGCGGCGGCGAACTCGCCCGCGAAGGCGGCGTCGTACTGGCCTTCCTGGACCAGCCGGGCGGCGTCCGCGTTCGAGGCGGCCGACTCCCAGTGGACGTCCGGCAGGTTGTTCCTGAGCCAGTTGCGCACCTGCGGCTGGGCCGCCGGATGCGCGGAGACCGTCTTGATGTCCGCCAGCCGGGTGCCCGGCCGGACGAGCAGCGCGAAGGTGATCGACAGCAGCACCTCGCGGTAGATCGTCAGCGGCTCGCCCGCGACCAGCTCGTCCAGGGTGGTGGTGATGCCGCCCTCGACGGAGTTCTCGATCGGCACGAACGCGGCCTCGGCCTCGCCGGCCCGCACCGCGTCCAGCGCCGACTGCACCGAGACGTAGGGCATGAGCTCCCGGGTGGCCGCCTCCGGAAGCGTGCGCAGGGCGACTTCGGTGAAGGTGCCTTCGGGACCGAGATACGCATAGCTCGCTGGCATGTCCTCACCCTAATGGGCGCCGGGGCGCGCGGCTTCCGTGTCTCATCGACGCCACTCGACCGGGTGGTTTGAATCCCCGCAGGGGTGATTCCCCGGCCGGATTCACCCCTCCAGAAGCCGCTGGCCCACGTACTCTCCCGCGGCCGCGCCGCCGGGCACCGCGAACAGGCCGCTGGCCTCGTGCCGGATGAACCGCGAGAGGGCGTCGCCCCGGTCGAGCTTGCGCTGCACCGGGACGAAGCCGCGCAGCGGGTCCGCCTGCCAGCAGACGAAGAGCAGCCCGGCGTCCGGCGTGCCGTCCTGGTCGATGCCGTCGTGGTAGGAGAACGGACGTCGCAGCATGGCCGCGCCGCCGTTGCGGTCGGGCCGGGTGATCCGGGCGTGGGCGTTGACGGGAACGGCCGGCTCGCCCTGGGCGTCGGTCTTGTCCAGGTCCATCGGCGTCGTCTCGTCGCCCCCGGACAGCGGGGCCCCGGTGTCCTTGCGGCGCCCGATGACCGCCTCCTGGGCCGCGAGCGACAGCGTCTCCCAGTCGTCCAGGAGCATGCGGATACGGCGTACGACGGCGTAGGAGCCGTTCGCCATCCACGCGGGCTCCGCCGAGGCGGGTACGAAGATCCGCCGGTCGAAGTCGGCGTCGGCGGGCTTGGGGTTGCGGGTGCCGTCGATCTGGCCCATGAGGTTGCGGGCCGTCATGGGGTGCGCGGTGGCGCCGGGGCTGCGGTTGAAGCCGTTCATCTGCCAGCGGACGCGGGCCGCGTGCCCGGCGTCCTTCTGGATGGCGCGCAGTGCGTGGAAGGCCACGAGGGCGTCGTCGGCGCCGATCTGCACCCAGAGGTCGCCGTCGCTGCGTGCCTTGTCGAGCCGGTCGGAGGAGAAGTCGGGCAGCGGGTCCAGGGCCGCCGGGCGCTGCTTCTCCAGGCCGGTCCGGCCGAAGAAGCTGTGCCCGAAACCGAAGGTGATCGTCAGCGAGGACGGTCCCGCGTCGCGGGCCACACCGGTGTCGCCGTGCGGGGCCGTCTCACCCGCCATCAGCCGCTCGGCCGTCGCCGACCAGCGGCGCAGCAGGGCCGCAGCCTCCTTGCGGCCCGCCCCCGCCGCGAGGTCGAAGGCGACGAGGTGGCCGCGTGCCTGGAGTCCCTCGGTGATGCCGGGCTGATGTTTCCCGTGAAACATCGCCCGGCCGGCGCCCACCGAGGTCAGCGGAGTGGCCTGGGCGGGCGCCGAGGCGTATCCCACGGCCCCGCCGGCCGCGCCGAGCACCAGCCCGGTGGCCCCGGCGGTGCCGAGCAGCGCACGCCGGGAGACACCACCGTGGCCCTCGGCTGCGCCGCCGTGGTGGGCGCTCGGCCCGGATGCCGGGGAGCCGGGCGTGCGGGTCTCGGGAAGGGACTGGTCGGGCATGGTGTGGTTCAGCCGATCTGCGCGTTCTTGGAGACGGTCGCCTGGTCGATGTCGGAGGTCCGCACGGTCACGGCGACCTTCCAGTCGCCCGCCATGGGAATCTGCACCCCGCTCGCCGCCCAGTGGCCGGTGGTGATGTGGTCCGGGGTCACCGGAAGCGGCCCGATCTTCCTCGCGGCGAGGGTGAGGGCGACCTTCACCTCGGGGACGTCGAAGGCGCGTCCGTTGGGCCGCTGGACGTAGACGTGCACCTCGTTGCCGCCCACGCGCGCGGGGTCGAAGTCGATCCGGACCAGGCCCTTGCCGTCCGCGCCGCCGGTGTCGAAGGGCATGTCCAGGGTCAGCGCGCCGGACGACGACGAGGAACTGGAGGAGGACGAGGAGGCGGCCTTGGCCTCCAGCTCGGTGCGGCCCGGCTCGGTCTGGGTCAGCCAGGTGGTGACGGCGAGCAGCACGACCGCGACACCGGCCTCGGTGAGCACCGAGCGGCGCAGCCCGAAGCGGTTCGGGTCGGCGTCCCGCCGGCGCTTCTGCCGGGCGGCGTCGACCGCGGCCCGCTGCCGGGCGAGCTGGGCGGCGCGTTCGCCGCCACCGGGGGCGCCCTCCGCGTCCTCCCGGCCGGCGGAGACCGGCGCGGAGACGGACTCCCGCTCGGGCTCCCCGGTCGGTGCGGCTTCGGCCGCCGGGTCCGCGAGCCGTCCCGTCCAGCGCCGGGAGATCCACGCGAGGCCGACCAGCAGGGCCACCAGCGCGATCTTGACCAGCAGCAGCTGCCCGTACCGGGTCTCGGTGAACGCCGACCAGGAGCCGAGCTGGCGCCAGGACTGGTAGGCGCCGGTGGCGACCAGGGCGAGGACGGAGGCGAAGGCGAGACGGGAGAAGCGGTGGACGGCGGCGGCTTCGACCGGGGTGTCGGCGGGCGCCCGGTAGAGGGCGACGAGCAGGGCGACGAGGCCGCCCAGCCAGGCGGCGACGGCCAGCAGGTGGACCACGTCCACGGGCATGGCGATGCCCGGCTGGAGTCCGGTGGAGGCGTGCTCGGCCATGGCCCAGCTCGCCGCGAGCCCGGCGGCCACGACCACTCCGCCGACGGCCAGCCCGAAGGTGAGGTCGCGCTTCTCCTCGGCCTCCTCCCGCCGGTTGTAGGCGCCGAAGAGGACGGCGATGAACAGTGCGGCGGCGGCGAGCAGCAGCAGCCGGGAGACCAGCTCCGCGCCGGTCTTGGTCTGCAGCACCTGGCCGAGCAGGTCCAGGTCGAAGACGTCGCCGAACTTCCCCGAGGAGGTGAACGAGCCGCGCAGGAGCAGCAGCCAGAGCGTGGACGCGGTGAGCGCCAGCCAGCCGCCCACCACCAGCCGCTGCAGGGGCCGTACGCCCGAGCCGCGCTGCCAGCAGACCAGCACGAAGGCGGCGCCGCCCGCGAGCACGATGAAGCCGGCGTAGGAGACGTACCGTCCGACGGAGTAGAGCCGGCCGACGGCCGTGTCGGAGGCTGTGGTGCCGACACCGGAGACGACCGTCTGCGAGGGCGCCCCGATGGAGAAGGTGTAGGCGCCGGCGACCGGGTGGCTGTCCGCCGAGACGACCTGGTAGCCGACCGTGTAGGTGCCCTTGGCCAGGCCGCCCTTGAGCTTCACCGCGTAGGTGGTCCCGCTCACGTTGACCGGCGCACCGGCCTGGACCTTCCGGCCCTTGGGGTCGAGGACCTGCACCGAGTCGTCGTTCATGGCCACCTTCTCGGAGAAGGTGAGCGACACCTGGGCGGGCGCCCTGTCGACCACCACCCCCTGCGCGGGGTCGCTGCCGGTCAGCGCGGCGTGCGCGGAGGCCGGACCGGCGCCCGCGAGCAGCGCGCCGGTGACGGCGATGAGCAGCAGCACCAGGGTGCGCAGGCGGGGGGTGATGGTCCGCGTCAAGGTGGTCCCTCCCTCAGTGTCCGGTCGACGGGTTGTACGTGGCGGACTTCACCGGCATCTCGACGGTGAGGGGCCCGGACTCGGCGAACGTGAGCTTCAGGGTCACGTGCTGGCCCTGCTTCGGCCTGCGCTTCAGCTCCTCGAACATCAGGTGGTTGCCGCCGCTTCGGAAGACCAGCCTGCCGTGGGCGGGTATCGCGAAGGAGGACTTCTCCCGCATCGCCCCGCCGACGGTGCTGTGCATGGTGACCCGGCCGGCGACGTCGCTGCCGACCGAGGTCAGCGCGTCCTTCGCGCCGCCCTGGTTGGTGATCGTCAGGAAGCCCGCGGCCATGTCGGGGGAGACCGGCTGGGGCATGTAGACCGAGCTCACGGACAGCTCGGCCGCCGCGGAGCCCGAGCCGGAGTCCGCTCCGGAACCGGAGCCGCAGCCGGTCAGGGCGAGGGCGCCGGCGAGCGCGGCCGCCGGCAGGAGGGCACGCCTCACGGCCTGGCTCCCTCGACGAGCTTCGGCAGGTCCTTGGTGTAGTCGTCGACGGTGGTGTCCTCGCCGTAGAGGACGTAGCCGCCGTCGGTCTTCGGGGAGAAGGCGATGACCTGGGTGCCGTGCACCGAGACGGTCTTGCCGTTCTTGTCCTTGGTCGTCGGCTCGATGGAGATGCCCAGTGAGCGGGCGCCGGCCTGGATGGTGGCGAAGTCGCCGGTCAGACCGGTGAACCCAGGGTCGATGCCCTTGAGCCACTTGCCCAGCTCGGCGGGGGTGTCGCGGTCGGGGTCGGTGGTGACGAAGACGACCCTGAGATCGTCCTGCTCGGCCTTGGGCAGCGCCTTCTTGGCGACGGCGATGTTGCTCATCGTCGTCGGGCAGATGTCGGGGCAGTGCGTGTAGCCGAAGTAGACGAGCGTGGGGTGGCCCTTGGTCTCGGCGCGCAGGTCGTACTTCTTGCCGTGCGTGTCGGTCAGGACCAGGTCCGGCTTCTCGAACGGCCGGTCGAGGATGGTCGCGGCCTTGCCCGAGTCGGACTCCTCGGAGACCACGGAGACCGGCGACGAGGTGTCGTCACCGCTGCCGCAGGCGGAGAGGGTGAAGGAGGCGGCGGCGAGCAGCGCGGCCGCGGCGAACGTCTTCTTGCGCATAGAAAAATGTCCCAGATGTGATGACTCCGGCGCGCACCGGGGGTCCGGTGAAAGGGTCGCACGACCCCCGGTGCGCGTGCGGAACGGTGATCAGGCGGTCCGGCGGCGGCCCGCGAGGACGCCGTAGGCCACGCCCGCGGCGCCGATGACGATGCCGGCCACGCCGAGCACGCGGGCGGTGGTGTCGCTGCCGCTCTTCGCGCCCTCGTCGTCGTCGGCGGCGGCGGTCTGTCCGGTCTTGCCGTCGGTCTCGTCGGCGGCCTTGTCGGCGGCGGCCGAGGTGCCGTGGTGGTCGTCGGCGGCGGCGGACAGCTCCAGCACCGGGGCCGGGTTCTCGGGCTCGGCCTGGCCCTCCTGCGGCACCTCGATCCAGCGCACGACCTCCTTGTCGGAGTATGTCTGGATCGCCTTGAACACGAGCTGGTCGGTGTCCTCGGGCAGGGCGCCGACGGAGAGCGGGAACTTCTGGAAGTAGCCGGGTTCCACGCCCTTGCCGTCGGCGGTCCAGGTGACCTTGGTGACGGCTTCGTCGATCTTCTCGCCGTGCATCGTCAGCGGCTTGTCGAGCTTGGACTTGGTGACCTTGACGCTCCAGCCGGGCAGCGGCTGGGGCATGACGGAGGCCAGCGGGTGGTCGGCGGGGAAGTTCACCTCGAGCTTGACGGTCGAGGCGTCGTCGCGCTCGTTGGGGACCTTGAAGTCGACGACCGCGTAGCCGCCCTTGGCCGCGGATCCTTCGGGCTGCACGCTGACGTGCGCGAAGGCGGGGCCGGACAGGGCGAGGACGGCCGAGCCCGCGACGGCGGTGGCGGCGGCGATACGAGAAGCCTTCATGGCAGGGAGCACTCCACTTCGAGTGAGTTCGGTGGTGATCGGGAGTACGCGTGCGCGTGGCGGAGCCGTTCGGCGTGCCACCGGGTGAGATGCGCGCGCGTGCCGCACGACGGCGGCCCCTCCCGACCGGCTCGTCCGTTTCCGGCTCCGGGGCGGTGGTGCTCGCGTCGTGTCAGGCGGCGAGGAGGAACGCGGCCGCGGGCGGGCCGCGCCGGATCACCGTGTGCTGCAGTGCGGTGGTGCGCGGGGCGGGCGGTTCGTCGCGGGCGGCCCGGCGGCCGCGCGCGTGCGGCTCGGCCGCGGGCAGCAGCCCGGCGCACAGGACGCGGGTCAGCGCCAGCGCGGCGCGCAGGGAACGCACGAGCGCACCCTCGGTGACTCCGTGCGCCGACAGCTCGATCAGCCGCAGTACGGCCAGGTCGCCCCGGCGCAGCAGCCAGCCGGTCACGACGGCCGCGAGGATGTGGCCGAGGACCATCGGCACGGAGGGCAGCATCGACGCCGGCGAGCCGCCGGAGCCGGCGGCCATGTGGTGCATGGGGGGCATGGCGCCCGCGGGGGCGCCCGAGGGATCGACGAGGTGCGCGTCGAGCAGGAGCCGGTAGGCGTGCCCGGGGGTGAGCGCCGAGGCGCTGGACCCGCACAGCAGCCGGGCGGCCCGCTCGACGAGCACGCCGTCGCTGTCCGGCGTGGTCATGGAGCCCATGGGCGTCGCGCCCGCGGCCCCGTGCTGGCCCAGTCCGAACAGCGTGTGCAGCACGGTCTGGCCGAGCGCGAGGAGCGCGGCGATGCCCGGCAGCGACCGCGCCCGCCCGGCGAGCGGCGCCACGATCAGCAGGGAGCCCGCGAATCCCGCGCCCAGCGTCCACAGGGGTACCCGCGCGCAGGAGGCCAGCGTGTGCCCGGCCGCGGCCAGCACGACGCAGACCGCGGCGAACACCGCGGCCCGTAGCATCCGGAGCCCGGCTCCGGAGGGTGCCGTGCGGGGGTGGGGGGCAGTCATGGCGGGGTCATCATCGCACTGGACCCGACCGCGACCCGCGGCAGGTCGCCGGATCCGGTCATCCCGCGAACGCCTTTGACCTGACCGGAAGATCCCCTTCCGCCGGAATCGGATCTTCCGTACACCGTTTCCGTCCGGGGCGCGTCGTCCTTCTGGGCGGCCGCACGGGAACGGTGTGCTTACGGCCGGGCACGCGCGGCAATAGGTAACGGTATGTCGAGCCGCGGCCGGGAGGCTGGAGCATGAGCATCTGGTGGTCACTCCATCTGCGCCGCGAGCCCGCCAGCGTCCCGCTCGCCCGCCGGCTGCTCATCGGCACCATGGAGACCGCGGGCGTCGACCCGGAGGTCTCCTACGACCTGTCCGTCGCCCTCAGCGAGGCCTGCGCGAACGCGGTCGAGCACGGCGGGGACGGTGTCCGCACGGGCTGCTCGGAGGCGTACCGGGTGACCGCCTACCTCGACGGCGAGAAGTGCCGTATCGAGGTGGCCGATTCGGGGCCCGGCTTCACCATGGCCCAGGAGCTCAGGCCCGCGCGGTCGGACGCCGAGCACGGCCGCGGGCTCTGTCTGATCCGGGAACTCGCCGATCACGTGCACATCGGCGGCAAGCCGGGCCGGGGCGGGACCGTGGTCAGCTTCGACAAAATCCTCAAGTGGAAGAAGGACCCGTCGCTGCTCACGGCATGACGGGCGCCGGTCCGGGCCCGCGCCGCTAGGGTGCCCGCATGCATGTCGACGACCTGGGCGGTTCGGGGATGCCCGGCGGAGCGGTCCTGCGCCCGCTCGCCGCGGACGACGCCGTCGCGCTCGCCGCCGCCTACGTGCGCAACCGCGCGCATCTGGAGCCCTGGGAGCCGGTCCGGCCGGAGGTCTTCTTCACCGCCGGGGGCCAGGCCGAGCGGATAGCGGGGCTGCTGCGGCAGCGCGCCGAGGGCTCCGTGGTGCCGTGGGTGTTCGAGGCCGCGGACGGCCGGATCGTCGGGGCGATCACCCTGTCCGGGATCTCCCGCGGTCCCTTCTGCAGCTCCCACCTCGGGTACTGGGTCGCGGCGGACCAGCAGAACAAGGGGCTGGCCAGCGCCGCGGTGGAACAGGTCTGCCGGATCGCCCGGGACACGGTCGGGCTGCACCGGATCGAGGCGTCGACGCTGACCTGCAACACCGGCTCGCAGCGGGTGCTGGCGAAGTGCGGTTTCACGCCGATCGGTCTCGCCCCCCGGTACCTGCACATCAACGGCGCATGGCGGGACTGCCGGCTCTTCCAGCGCGTGCTCCACGACCACGCCCCCCTTCCGTGAGGGAGGCTCCCGGACCCGCCGCGAACGCCGATGGCCGGACGCCCCCGCGGGCGCCAGGCCATCGGCGTTCGGTGGGTGCGGTCAGCCCTTGAGCGACGCCATCCACGCCTCGACCTCGTCGGAGCGGCGCGGCAGGCCCGCCGAGAGGTTCCGGTTGCCGTCCTCGGTGACGAGGATGTCGTCCTCGATGCGGACGCCGATGCCCCGGTACTCCTCCGGGACCGTCAGGTCGTCGGCCTGGAAGTACAGGCCCGGCTCGACGGTGAGGACCATGCCCGGCTCCAGGGTGCCGTCCACGTACGTCTCGGTGCGCGCGGCCGCGCAGTCGTGGACGTCCATGCCGAGCATGTGACCCGTGCCGTGCAGCGTCCAGCGGCGCTGCAGACCCAGCTCCAGGACGCGCTCGACCGGGCCCTCGACCAGGCCCCACTCGACGAGCCGCTCGGCGAGCACGCGCTGGGCGGCGTCGTGGAAGTCGCGGAACTTGGCGCCCGGCTTCACCGCCGCGATGCCGGCCTCCTGGGCCTCGTACACGGCGTCGTAGATCTTCTTCTGGATCTCGCTGTACGTGCCGTTGACGGGCAGCGTGCGCGTGACGTCGGCGGTGTACAGCGTGTGCGTCTCCACACCGGCGTCCAGCAGGAGCAGGTCGCCGGAGCGCACCGGGCCGTCGTTGCGCACCCAGTGCAGCGTGCAGGCGTGCGGGCCGGAGGCGCAGATGGAGCCGTAGCCGATGTCGTTGCCCTCGACGCGCGCGCGGAGGAAGAACGTGCCCTCGATGTAGCGCTCGCTCGTCGCCTCGGCCTTGTCGAGGACCTTCACCACGTCCTCGAAGCCGCGGACCGTGGAGTCGACGGCCTTCTGCAGCTCGCCGACCTCGAACTCGTCCTTGACCAGCCGGGCCTCGGAGAGGAAGACGCGCAGCTCCTCGTCGCGCTCGGCGGTGACCTTGTCGGTCAGGGCCGCCTCGATGCCGGCGTCGTGGCCGCGTACGACCCGGACCGGGCCGGTGGCCTCGCGCAGCAGCTCCGCCAGCTCGCGCACGTCGGCGGCCGGGATGCCGTAGAGCGCCTCGGACTCGGTGAGCGAGTGGCGGCGGCCCACCCACAGCTCGCCCTGGCCGGACAGCCAGAACTCGCCGTTCTCGCGGTCGGAGCGGGGCAGGAGGTAGATCGTCTCCCGGTGCCCGCCGGCGGTGGGCTCCAGGACGAGGACGCCGTCCTCGGTCTGGTTGCCGGTGAGGTAGGCGTACTCGACGGAGGCGCGGAAGGCGTACTCCGTGTCGTTCGAGCGGGTCTTCAGGTTGCCCGCGGGGACGACCAGGCGCTCGCCGGGGAAGCGCGCGGACAGCGCGGCGCGGCGGCGCGCGGTCTCGGCGGCCTGCGGAACGGGCCGCAGGTCACGCATCTCCGTGTCGGCCCAGCCGGACTTCATGTTCTCGGCCAGCTCGTCGGAGACGCCCGGGTACAGGCCGTTCTTCCGCTGCTTGATGGGCTCCTCGGCCTCGGCTTCCGGACCTGCTGCGGTGGCAGCCTCGTCGGTGACAGCCGGGTTGAGCTCGTCGGCCACGTGATCCTCCTCGATACGCCTTGTGATCTCCCCCGGGCCCGCGACGCTCCTGCTTGTGGCCGAGCGGGGACCTCCATCATCGTACGGTCGCACCGGAGGCGGCCCGGGGCCGCGACGGCTGTTATGGCCGGTCATACCGGCCGGCCCGGGGCCGCCCGGGCCTCGGCGGCGGGCGGATCTCAGTCGAAGCGGGCGGCGAGCAGGACCACGTCCTCCGGGCTGTCCGCCGTGTCCCGGCCGTCCGGCAGCACCGTGCGCAGCACGTGGTCGGTGACCGCCTCGGGGTCGTGGCGCAGCGCGCGCGGGATGCCCGCGGCCGCCGCGTGCAGCCGGGCGAACGCCCGGTCCATCGGGTCGCCGGTACGGTGCAGCAGCCCGTCGGTGTAGAGCAGGACGGTGTCCCCGGCCTCGGCCTGCACCTCCACGCTGGGCGCCTCCCAGCAGGCGAGCATGCCGAGCGGCGCGGAGACGGAGGTCTCGGCGAACTCGGTGCGCCGCTCGCCGATCAGCAGCGGCGGGCTGTGCCCGGCGCCGGCCAGGGTGACCCGGCGCAGCGCCGGTTCGCAGTAGGCGAACAGCGCGGTGGCCGAACGCGCGGGCTCGGTCAGCCGCAGCAGCAGCTCCAGGTCGGACAGCACGGCGACCGGATCCTCGCCCTCCATCACGGCGTAGGCCCGCAGGGAGGCGCGCAGCCGGCCCATGGCGGCGACCGCGCTGGGCCCGGAGCCGGTGACCGAGCCGACGGAGAGGCCGAGGGCCGCGTCGGGCAGCGGCAGCGCGTCGTACCAGTCGCCGCCGCCGCGCGGGGAGGTGCGGTGCCGGGCGGCGAGCTGGACGCCGGCCACCCGGGGCAGCCGGGACGGGAGCAGTTCCTCGGTGATGGTGGCCATGCACGCGCGCGTGCGCTCCACTTCGAGCAGCCGGGCCAGGTGCTCGGAGGCGTGCCGGACGTAGAGGCCGGCCAAATGGCGGCGGCGCTCGTCCGGTTCGGCGGGCTCGTCGTAGAGCCACACGGCGGCGCCGAGGTGACCGGCGGAACCGGTGGACAGGGGCAGGGCGTAGCTGGCGGCGTAGCCGAGGCGGGCGGCCACCTCGCGGTGGCGCGGGTCGAGACCGTCCTCGGCGAAGAGGTCGGGGTGGGCGATCCCGTCGTGCGCGCCGGCGCCCCGGCCGGCTTCCAGGAGGGCGCCGTGGGGCAGGGCGTCCCGCGGCACGGTCTCGAGGTGGCCGAGATCGGCGCGGCCGAGTCCGAGACCGGCGGTGGTGCACGGGCCGAGTCCGTCGCCGGGTTCCAGGGCGATCAGGCCGCGGCGCGCGCCGACCAGGGCGGAACCGGCGTGCAGCAGTTCCTGGAGGGCGGGCTCGAGCGCGTCGGTCGCGGAGAGGCGCTCGGTGAGTTCGTGCAGGGTCGTGAGATCCGAGACCCAGCCGGCCAGCCGGTCCTGGAGCAGCGTCCCGGGGGCGGGGCCGGCGGGAGCGGGGGTGCTCCTGGACGCGAGCGCGGCGTCGGGTGCCTGGGCGGCGTCCGGTGCGGGGGGTGCGGGCGCGACAGTGTGTGCGGGAGTGGGAACCGTTGGATCGATTCCGGCCACTTTCGGGGGGTGGGGGGCGTTCATGGCGTCCGGCCTTCAGACCGGTGCGTATTGCTCAGAAGCATCGCAAACCCCCATGTCATTCTGCGCCGCCTGCAGTGTCTCCACATGTACACGCACTCGTGAGGGGATGTCCAGCATTGTCCTGCGGGGATTCCTGGTGTCCATGGGTTTGAAGTGGCTTTCTCTCGAAACCCTTGCCTTACTGCCAAGTTGGCCTAAAACTGCCTCGGGTGACGGCTCTCTGCGGTCGACTGGCGTCGTTCCACGGAGCGTCACAACGGTCGTGCTGGGTACGTACTCGATGAAGGCCAGGGGTGGTTGGGGGCCACCCGGAACCTGGCGCCGGACCCGGACGTCATAACCATCGACGGCCGAGCCCCATCCTCCCGTGGCGGAGGCGGAGAGAAACACGCGCGACGGCAAAACGCCATACTTCGCCACCCCCGCGCCGCACCCGTGCTCCGATGGACGCACTTGGGACGCGGCCGACGACCGACCCCCGGGGTCCCCCCGCCGTGCGCGGGGGTGTGATGCGCCAACAGGTACGCACAGTGCAGTGATCGACACATGGTGTGATGTGGTCCACGGTGTTGCCAGCGGTGCAACGGAAAGGAACGAGCGCTCATGCGCGAGATCCTCGGAAGGCGACGCAGGCTCCTGTCCAGGCGGAACGACGGGAGGCCTGAGCCGATCAGCGCGGCCCTGACCTTCGCGACGGAATGGCAGTGGCCGGTACTCCCGGGTGTGGCGCCCGACCCGCAGGGCCGGGCCCGATGCGCCTGCCCGGACCCGGAGTGCACGGTGCCCGGCGCCCACCCCTTCGACCCCGGCCTGCTCGCGGCCACCACCGACGCGCGCATGGTGCACTGGTGGTGGACCAACCGGCCGGCCGCGCCGATCGTCCTCGCCACCGGCGGCACGGCGCCCTGCGCGGTCAGCCTGCCGGCGCCCGCGGCGGCCCGCGCCCTCGACCTGCTCGACCGGCGGGGCATGCGCCTCGGCCCGGTGGTCGCCGCGCCCACCCGCTGGGCGGTGCTCGTCAAGCCGTACTCCATGGAGCAGCTCGGCGAACTGCTCTACGCCAAGGACTTCGTGCCCGGCTCCCTGCGTTTCCACGGAGAGGGCGGCTACATCGCCCTGCCGCCGTCCGAGACCGGTGAGGGCGCCGTCCGCTGGGAGCGCGCCCCGCTGCCCGGTTCGGCCTCGCCGTGGGTGCCCGACGTGGAGGCGGTGGTGGACGCCGTGGTCGACGCCCTCACTCGTACGGGTGTGAGCGCGCCCGAGTTGTAGGAGTGTCCGGCGCGGACACGGCCTCCGCCCGTCCGCGATCGTTATCTTCCGCTACATGCTGCGCATTTCTGGGGGTGGCCGCACGCGGTCGCCGCACCGCGGCGGGCCGGACTCCCGAAGGCTCCGTCTGCTCGCCCTCGCGGGCATCGTGGTGGCCGTGGTCGCCCTGCCGCTGGCCGTGGCGTCCACGGGACAGGTGGGCGACGCCGCGGCGCCCCGGGCGGGCGGCCGTGACGCCGCCGGAGCGGCTGCGGGCGGCGACGCGAAGATGCCCTCTGCGGCCCCCTCGCACTCGCCCCGGGTGCTCGGCCTGGGTCTGGCCACCGCGGCCCGCTGCGGGCCGGAACTCTCGTCGTCGGACGGCGTCGAGGCGCAGACCTGTGTGCTGACCCAGGGCGAGGACACCTGGGCGCGCACCTACTTCCGCAACGCCACCGGCGAGGCCATGGAACCCGTGCTGAGCATGATGGGACCCGGCGGCCGGACCGTGCAGATCCACTGCGCCGCCGGCTCCGACGACGAGCCCGCCACCTGCGAGACGCCTCGCGAGCACACCCGGGGCGCGCCGGACGCCTACACGGCCGTCACCGAGTTCGCCGTACGCGGGGCCGACGAGCCGCTGCTGCTGCGCTCGGGCAGCAACTCCGAACTGACGCAAGGCAGTTGACGCTTCGCGGTGGTCTGTCGACCGGGTGCGGACATGGAAAGGCCCGGTTGCTGGCGACGGGGGATGCACCAGCAACCGGGCTACTGGAACGGTAACAAGAGATCGGCGGTTAGCAAATTCGATCTCGGCTATTCGGACACCGATTCCGCGGCCGGTCCGGGCAGTTGTGACAGGAGTCACCTGATTCCCGTTCCGTCCCCACGGCTGACCGGTCGGTCAGCCGTGAGGCGGTCGTCGCGGCACGTCAGCTGAGCGTGACCTGCCGGTTGGTCAGTCCACCGCGGGCCCGGCGCTCCTCGGGGGTGAGCGGCTCTCCGGACGCGAGGGCGACGGCGAGCCGCTCGGCGAACTCGGCGGCCGGCTTCTCCACGTCCTCGGCCGTGACCCCGCTCGGCAGGTCCCAGACCGGCACCGTGAGCCCGTGAGCACGGAAGGAGCCCACCAGCCGGGTGCCCTCGCCGAGGCTGGACCGGCCCGCCGCGTGCAACCGGGCGAGAGCGTCCAGAAGCTGCTCCTCCGGATGCGGCATGACCCAGCGCAGGTGGTTCTTCTCCGGGGTCTCGCACCAGTACGCGGCGTCCACCCCGGACAGCTTCGCGGTCGGGATCGCGGCGGCGTTGGCCCGCTCGAGAGAGGCGGTCACCTCGGGCGTCGCGTTCTCCGCGTCCGGCACCCAGAACTCGAACCCGCTGTGCACGACCGGCTCGAACGGGCCTTCCGGGTCCAGCAGCTCCTGCAGCCTGGGGCCCTCGGCGGGCGCGCGGCGGCCCTCCACCGGGGAGCCCGGCGTCGCCTCGAGCGCGCGCCGCAGGGTGTCGGCGAGGTCGCGGCTGATGTCCCCGGAGGGCGTGTCGTTCTGCAGGCCGAGCATGACCGAGCCGTCGTCGCGGCGCAGCGCGGGCCAGGCCATTGGCAGCACCGTGGCCAGCGTGACCGAGGGGACGCCCTCGGGCAGGCCGCCGGCGAGGGTCAGTTCGACCGTGGCGGCCGGCACCAGCTCGCGCAGCGCCACCCAGTCGCACTCGCCCGGCAGCCCCTCGAACGGGCGGCGCACCAGCTCGGTCACGGCGTGCGCGGCGGCCCGGCCGTGGCACGCCTTGTAGCGCCGGCCGCTGCCGCAGGGGCAGGGCTCGCGGGCGCCGACCACCGGGATGTCCCCGTCTGCCTGCTGCGGGCGCTTGGCCTTCGTCTGGGGTCGCTTCTTGGCCATCGTGGGGTCTCCCGGTTACGGCTCGTCTGGTACGGGCGGGAGCCTAGCCGTTCACGCCCTGACCCACGGGAACCTGTGGACAACGGACACGCGGGCGATGCCGGCGGCGTACGCCCGCGCTCCGCCGACGAGGGCGCGGGCTCAGCCCAGATCGTCGAACGCGTCCGCGAAGTCCAGTTCGGCCATGGCCGCAACCGGGGCCGCGGTGACGCGCGTAGCGAAACCACCGCGCCGGCACCCGGCGTCCGGATCGTGTACGTCCTCGTGGACCACGACCCAGACCGTCACCTCGCCCTGGGTGTCGTCGCGCACGCCCCAGTCGTCGGCGAGCGCCGTGATGATGTTCAGCCCGCGGCCGCCGTGCGCGGTGACCGACGGGGTCGCCGGGGCGGGGCGGGTCGGGCCGCCGCCGTCGGTCACCTCGACGATGAGCCGTCCGCGCGCGTCCACCTTCCACGCGGCGCGTACCGCGCCGTCCCCGGCCGGGGCGTCCCCGAGCGGCCGCCCGTGTTTGCAGGCGTTGCTCAAGAGTTCGGAAAGGATCAGTACGGCGTCGTCGACCACCGACTCCGACACCCCGCCGCTGCGCAGTTGCGCCCGCATCCGGTGTCTCGCCTTCCCCACGCCCGCAGGGCCATGGGGAACGGCCATGCTCGACGACGTGGGCACCTCCTGTGCCACCACCAACGCCACCCCCGAGACCTCCTTCGCCCCACGCCACGGTGTGGATGCCCCAATGGCCTGTACCGGAAACCGGCCAGTCCTCTTCCGCTGACGCATTCGCAACGTCTGCACACATGGCGAATACGCCGGAGCACTCCCTGTGACGGCCTGGTCACTCTGTGGCTGGATTTCGTGGGTGTGGCCGAGAACGGAGGATGCTGCAGCCCTCCGGCCGGGGTCAAGGGGCGTGCACCGGTCCTCACCCGGTTCTTGTGTCCGGCCGCGCGGGACGGCCCCGCGCGGCCGGTGTGCCCTTCCGGTCAGCGGCCCAGCCGGGAGAGCACCGCGCGCGGGCGGTTGGTGATGATGGCGTCGACGCCCAGGCCGGCGCACAGGTCGACGTCCGCGGGCTCGTTCACGGTCCAGACGTGGACCTGGTGGCCGGCTCGTTTCAGCCGTTCCACATACGCCGGGTGGCTGCGCAGGATGCGGATCGAGGGGCCCGCGATGCGCACGCCCGCGGGGAGCCGGCCGTCGCGCAGCCGGGGGGAGACGAACTGCATCAGGTAGACCGCGGGCAGCGTCGGGGCGGCGGCGTGCACCCGGTGCAGCGAGCGGGCCGAGAAGCTCATGATCCGTACCGGCGACTCGGCCGCCGAGGCCGGCGCGTCCAGCCCGAACCGTTTCAGCAGCTGCAGCAGCCGGTCCTCGACCTGGCCCGCCCAGCGCGTGGGGTGCTTCGTCTCGATGGCCAGTTCCACCCGGCGCCCGGAGTCCGCGACCAGCTCGAGCAACCGCTCCAGCGTGAGCACCGAGGTGTCCGCCGGGTCCTCCGGCCGGTGCTCCCAGTCGGGCTCCTCGTCCCGTCCGCGCCAGGCCTCGCGGGTCTTCCATGAGCCGAAGTCCAGGGCGGCGAGATCGGCCAGCTCCAGCGCGGACACGGCCCCGCGGCCGTTGGAGGTCCGGTTCACGCGGCGGTCGTGGACGCAGACCAGATGGCCGTCGGCGGTGAGCCGTACGTCGCACTCGAGGGCGTCCGCCCCGTCCTCGATCGCCTTCTTGTACGCGGCCAGGGTGTGCTCCGGCGCGTCCTCGGAGGCCCCCCGGTGGGCGACGACCTGGATGGTGTGGTGTGGTGCGTGGGTCACCGCGTCATGGTGCCACCGACGGGGGATACACGGGGGCGGCGCCGACGGGGCGTGCGGCGAGCAGTGGCATCCGTTCTGCACCTCGGTCAAACTTTTGCGAGAAATATCCCATATAAAGAGTGGCCCTGGACCCACAGCCACCGCTTATGGTGCTCTGACGGCCCATGGGAAAAGCTGACTGCATACAAGCGGAACACCGAAACATGCGCAGCTGTCGCACCGGGCCCCTGTCGCACGGGCGACCGGCGTGCACGCCCCGACGAGCGTGCCTGAGCGAGTGTGTCCGAGTGCGACCTGGAACAACAGCCGTGGATCGAGGAGAAGAGCTGTGAGCACCGAGAACGAGGGCAACGCGGTACCCCCGGCCCCGTCCGCACCTCCCGTGCCGGTGGCATCTCCCGCTGCTTCCCCGCAGGGCTCCGCGCCCGACGGGGGCGCGCCGACGACCCCGCTGCCGCCGGTACCCCAGGGAACCCCGGCGCAGTACCCGGCCCCCGCGGCGCAGGCCCCCGCGGGCCCGCCGCACGGGACCCCCGGCCCTGCCCCCGACGCCCACCAGCCCTACGGCGCCCCCGGCGCCCCCGCCCCCGACGGCTCCTGGCCGCCGCCCACCGCCACGCCCTCCTACGGCGACGGCGGCTCCGGCGCGGCGGGCGCGGGCTGGGGCTCGTCGTACCAGCAGCCCGCCCCCAAGCCCGGCAACGGGCGCGGCGGGCTGGTCGCGGCGGTCCTGGTGGCCGCGCTGGTCGCGGGCGGCCTGGGCGGCGGGATCGGCTACACCCTGGCCAAGGACAGCGACAGCTCCGGCTCCACCACCGTCTCCGCCTCCGACGGCGCCTCCCAGGTCAAGCGCGCCCCCGGCACCATCGCCAACGTGGCCTCCCGGGCGCTGCCCAGCACCGTCACCATCGAGGCGGAGAGCACCAGCGGCGAGGGCGGCACGGGCACCGGGTTCGTCTTCGACACCCAGGGCCACATCGTCACCAACAACCACGTGGTGGCCGACGCGGTGGACGGCGGCAAGCTCTCCGCCACCTTCCCGAACGGCAGGAAGTACGACGCCGAGGTCGTCGGGCACGCCCAGGGGTACGACGTCGCCGTCATCAAGCTGAAGAACGCCCCCTCCGACCTCAAGCCGCTCGCGCTCGGCAACTCGGACAAGGTGGCCGTCGGCGACGAGACCATCGCCATCGGCGCCCCCTTCGGGCTGTCCAACACCGTCACCACGGGCATCATCAGCGCGAAGAACCGTCCGGTGGCCTCCAGCGACGGCAGCTCCTCCAGCAAGGCGTCCTACATGAGCGCCCTGCAGACCGACGCGTCGATCAACCCCGGCAACTCGGGCGGCCCGCTGCTGAACGCCTCGGGCGCGGTGATCGGCATCAACTCGGCGATCCAGTCCAGCAGCAGCGGCGGCTTCGGCTCCGGGCAGTCCGGTTCGATCGGCCTCGGCTTCGCGATCCCGATCAACCAGGCCAAGTACGTCGCCCAGCAGCTCATCAAGTCCGGCAAGCCGGTGTACGCCAAGATCGGCGCCTCGGTGTCGCTGGAGGACTCCACGGCCGGCGCCAAGATCACCGACCAGGGCGCGTCCGGCTCCGCCGCGGTCGAGTCCGGTGGCCCGGCCGACAAGGCCGGCCTGAAGCCCGGCGACGTCATCACCAAGCTGGACGACCACGTGATCGACAGCGGCCCCACGCTGATCGGCGAGATCTGGACCCACAAGCCCGGCGACAAGGTCGCGATCACCTACAAGCGCGGCGGCCAGGAGCACACGGTGGACCTCACCCTGGGCTCCCGGGCGGGCGACAGCTGACGCCTCCGCACGGGGTGCCGCTCGGAAACCGGCGGCACCCCGGTGTACCCACGCCGCGGCGGCGGCCCGGTAATCTGTACGCGCGCCGCCGATCACGGGCGGCCGCGGGGAGGCGTGCCCGAGCGGCCTAAGGGAACGGTCTTGAAAACCGTCGTGGCAGCGATGTCACCGTGGGTTCAAATCCCACCGCCTCCGCACAGGTCATGAGCGTCGCATGCCGGAAGGGGTGTCCCTCGTCGAGGGGCACCCCTTCCGCGTGGGAGCCGGCTGGTCAGCCGTTGTTCTTCATCCTGGAGCCGGTTCCTCCCGGTTCCTTCGGCGCCCAGCCGGGGGTCCGGGTGGCGTCCTCGAAATCGGGCGACTTCATCAGGACGCGCCAGTTCTCCCCGCCCGTGTCGCCGTCGAGTCGAACGGTGAACTCCGCTTTCTGCCGGGTGTCGTGGAAGTACAGGACCACGACCTGGCGCTCCGAACCGCCGTCGTAGAAGTCACCCGTCACCTTCCCGTCGGCGCCGGTGCCGAAAGCCTTGATCCAGTTCTCGCCGGTCTTCCTGGCCTCCGCCTCGCCGCTGTCGCCGGTGGCCAGCTTGCGCAGCTCGTCCGCCTTGCCGTCGGCGATGTCCCACACGAGTTCCTGGACGACCCGCAATGAGCCGGTGGAGGGATAGCCGACCACGTGCAACGGCTCGTGGTCGGCGTACGCCTGCTCGTAGGACGCGCCCTCCCCCGCGTCGTCGGCAGAGCTGCTGTCGAGGGCGGTGCATCCGGACGACAGCAGCACGGCTGCCGCCAGCCATCCGGCCGCTGTGTGGCTCCGCTTGAACCTGGGCATCTCACATCCAGGCCCAGTTGGCCGTTCCCGTGATGGCACCGGTGGCGGTGAGGGCGAGCACTGCTGCGCCGGTGATCGTACGTCCGAACTTGTCGCGCAAGAGTCGGGTCCTTCCCCCTGTGATGAGCCCCGGCCGCCTGGTCGTGGTCAGTGCGGTTCGGGACTCGTTGATCAGGAGGATGGAAGAGGGGACATACGGGTTCCCGGCCGGCCGGTGTCGCCGGGGGCCGGGGGCGGGCGGGCTCAGGCGGGGAGGTTCAGCTGCCAGGAGACGCCGAAGCGGTCGTTGACCCAGCCGAACCTGGGGCTGAAGCCGTGGTCTCCGAGCGGCATGAGCGCGGTGCCCCGGTCGACGAGGGCCGCGTAGAGACGGTCGATCTCCGCCTCGTCCTCGCACTGGACGAAGAGGGACATCGCGGGGGTGAAGGTGAAACCGTGGCTCACGGGGCTGTCGATGCACATGAACTGCCCGCCGGCGAGCGAGAACGTGGCGTGCTGCACGGTCCCCTCCTTGCCGGGGCCGTCGGCGCCGTAGCGGGTGACGCCGACGATCTCGCCGTCGTCGAAGAGCGAGGTGTAGAAGGCCATCGCCTCCTCCGCGTTCCCCTCGAACATCAGGAACGTGGTGATCTTCTGGGACGTCACGATCTCCATGCCGCGTGCTCCTTCGGCGCTGTCGGGCTTTCGACGCGCTGCCACGTTAGCGCCGGGCCCGGTGCGGGGCGGCCGCCCGGCGCGGCCTATCCGCGGACCGTTTCGAATGCGTGGTACATGACGTGCAGGCCGACCGGGCCCAGCGACGGATGCCGGAACGCGCCGGGAACGGTGCCGACGACGGCGAACCCGAGACGTTCGTACAGTCCGAGCGCCGGTGCGTTGGAGGCCGCGACGGCGTTGAACTGCACGCCGGCGAAGCCGCTGCCGCGCGCCCAGTCGAGCAGGTACTCGCCCAGTGCCCGGCCGACGCCCCGCCCGCGTGCCTCGGGCGCGACCATGAAGTTCCTGCTGGCGATGTGCGAACCGGGCCCCGGTCGGTTGGGATACATGTTCGAGGTGCCGATCACGCGCCGGTCCTCCACCGCCACCACGACGTGCCCCGGCGGCGGGACCACCCACATCTCGTGGGCCTGCGCCTCGCTCTGGAGCGGGTCGTAGCAGAAGGTGTCCCCCTTGCGGATTATCGGCTCCATGAACGGCCAGGTCTGCGGCCAGTCACTTTCTTCGAAAGCCCGAATCTCCATTCGCGCGAGGCTAACCAACGGTGGATTCCTGTTCCATCGGTTACCCCCGGCGGTGACGCCCGGCGCGCGGGGCGTCAGGGCCGGTGGCCCGTCATGCGGGCGGCCGAGGCGATCGTCGCGCGGGCCTCGCGTTCGGTCAGGCCGGTGTCGACGGCCGCTTCGATCAGGGGGACCAGCAGGGCGGGGCCGATGCCGTTCTCGTAGGCGCGGCAGGCCGCCCAGAACAGGCGGGTGTTGCGCTGGCCCTCGTGCGCGGTGAGCACGAAGTGGATCAGGCCCCGCCCGTGGTCGCCCGCCGGCGGCGGTGCCGGGTGTGCCGAGCGCGGCGGGGGCAGGAGCAGGTGCAGCAGGGCCGGCGGGCAGGCGGCGGGGCCCAGGTGGGCGGTCCCCGGGGCGGTCGCGTACACGCCGTGGTCGGTGCGGGAACCCGGGCCGACGAGGTAGCCGCCTGCGCCCCGGATGTCGATGCCGGGGGCGAGCCGTCCCGCGGAGTTGGGGACGACGACGTCCGGCGGGCCGGTCAGCCAGAGGTGGCGGCCGCCGCTCGGAGTGATCACCACGACCGTCGCGGGGATCGTGAACAGGTGCCGCAGGGCCAGTTCGCGCAGCGCGGCCGAGGCGTCGGTGCCCGTCTTGGTGTCGAGGTCGACGCCGATGAGGTGGTGCGGGGGCAGCCCGCAGGCGATGCCGTAGCCGCCGGCCCAGGGCGCGGCGGCGAACAGCTCGCGGATACGGGCGGGGTCCGTTGAGGCGTCGTACACGCCGTGCCCGAAACGGCCGCACTCACCGTGGCAGGAGGCCGGGCCGGAGTCGTCGTGGTGGGGGGAGCGCAGGGCCGGGAGCTTGCTCCGGGACAGGGGGATGACGGCCAGTCCGCGCTCGGCGGCTGACAGGGCGTGTGCGAGGGCCAGCGTCGCGGCCTGCCGGTCGGTGGTGGCCATGGATCCATGTTCGTACGTACGTTCGAAAAAGGGAAGAGGGAGGCGGGGTGACGTGCCGGGAACGGGGGATTTTCGCCGGGAACGGGGCGGAACGATTCGTCCCTTGTGCCGGTCGGGGAGGGGGGAGTTCGGGTGGCGAGCCGGTGCGGCGCGGAGTGGGGAAAGGCGGCGAAAGGGGTTTATCGATATGTCATCACGCTTGCGTGCGAATGAGGGCTTACGTGGTGGTTCGCCGGGATTCGGTGGGCAAGTCTGGATGCGCGACGTCGTTCACACCAGCCGGGGCGGTCGGCCAACCGCCCTGGCGCCAGCCGCACTTCACGGACCTTCCGGCCGCCTCGGCCGGAAGGAGCCCGGTTCTGGAGGGACAACATGGCACGTATCCGTACCGCCCGCGTTCTGGCCGCCGTCTCCGCACTACCACTCGCAGCCGCCCTCTTCACCGGCGTCGCGGGTGCGGACGACGGCGCCCTCGCGGGCGACGGATCCATCGCCGGCGTGACGAGCCTCGGCGGCAGCGGCGTCGGCCGCGACAACGGCGGGAACGTCGCACAGGTCAACGGCTCCGATCTCACGGCCCTCCAGCAGGGCACCGAGAACGTGGCCTTCCGCTTCACCCAGCTGTGGTGAGCCGGGGGCCGGGGGCCCTTGTGGTGAGGGTCCCCGCGAGGCGTGCTTCGGGGTCGTAGGACGGCTGCGCGGCGGTGCTTCGGCACCGCCGCGCAGCCGTTTCCCGGTTCGCCGGCCCCGATGGCGGCAGGACCCGCGGACGCCGGCGCCGGGTCCGAACCCGGCGGCCCGAGGGCCGGTCGCGGGCCTGAACCCGGCGGCCCGAGGGCGGGCCCGCAGGGGAGAACCCTCAGGGGCCGTCATCACGCGGTCCACCTTCAGGAGGTGGGGACGGCCCCACCCCTACAACCTGAGGGGGACCCGGCATCGGGACCTGGGGCCGATCCCAGGGCGGCCGGTCCGCTCCTAGCGTGGAGCCATGACCACACCCGTCTGCACCAGCGCCTCGGCCGCCGCCGCACCGGCGCGGCAGACCCACTCGTTCCCGTCGTTCGCGTCGTACGTGCGGGCCCGCCAGCCGGTGCTGCTGCGCACCGCGCGGTCGCTGACCGCCAACCCGAGCGACGCCGAGGACCTGTTGCAGACCGCGCTGACCAAGACCTATGTGGCCTGGGAGCGGATCGAGGACCACCGGGCGCTGGACGGCTATGTGCGCCGGGCGCTGCTCAACACCCGTACCTCGCAGTGGCGCAAGCGCAGGGTGGACGAGTTCGTCTGCGAGGAGCTGCCCGAACCCGAGCCCGTGCCCGGCGCGGGCGACCCCGCCGAGCGGCAGGCGCTGCGCGACGCCATGTGGCGCGCGATCACCAGACTGCCCGCGCGGCAGCGGGCGATGGTCGTCCTCAGGTACTACGAGGACCTCAGCGAGGTCCAGACGGCCGAGGTGCTCGGCGTCTCGGTGGGCACGGTGAAGTCGGCGGTCTCCCGGGCCCTGAGCAAGCTGCGCGAGGACCCCGAACTGGGCCTGGTCCGCTAGGGCCGTCGCGCGGGGCCGGCCGGACTCGGACGACCGTCGTCAAACTGTGTCGCCTCTCCTAGTGACATACCGCGCGGTATGTGCGCAGAATCAGCGCAACCTCGACCACCGCGTAGGCAAAGTCGCCCGGGAGGACCGCCGTGCTGAGCACCATGCAGGACGTACCGCTGCTGATCTCGAGGATTCTGACCCACGGGTCGGCGGTCCACGGGGAGTCGCGGGTGACCACCTGGACCGGAGAGGCCGAGCCGCACCACCGCACCTTCGCCGAGATCGGGGCCCGCTCGGCACAGCTCGCCCACGCGCTGCGGGACGAACTCGGGGTCCGGGACGACGACCGCGTCGCGACGCTGATGTGGAACAACGCCGAGCACGTCGAGGCGTACTACGCCATCCCCTCCATGGGCGCGGTGCTGCACACCCTGAACCTGCGGCTGCCCGCCGAGCAGCTGGTGTGGATCGTCAACCACGCCGCCGACCGCGTCGTCATCGTCAACGGTTCGCTGATCCCGCTGCTCGCGCCGCTGCTGACGAAGCTCCCGACGGTGGAGCACATCGTCGTCTCCGGCCCCGGCGACCGCGCCCCGCTCGAGGGCGCCACCGCGCGCGTGCACGAGTACGAGGAGCTGATCGCCGGCCGGCCCACCGCCTACGACTGGCCGGAGCTGGACGAGCGCCAGGCCGCCGCGATGTGCTACACCTCCGGCACCACCGGCGACCCCAAGGGCGTGGTGTACAGCCACCGTTCGGTCTACCTGCACTCCATGCAGGTCAACATGGCGGAGTCGATGGGCCTGACCGACCAGGACACCTCGCTGGTCGTGGTCCCCCAGTTCCACGTCAACGCCTGGGGCCTGCCGCACGCCGCGTTCATGACCGGCGTCAACATGCTGATGCCGGACCGCTTCCTGCAGCCCGCCCCGCTCGCCGAGATGATCGAACAGGTGCGGCCGACCCATGCGGCGGCCGTCCCCACCATCTGGCAGGGCCTGCTCGCCGAGCTGACCGCCCGCCCCCGTGACGTCTCCGCCCTCGTCCAGGTCACCATCGGCGGATCGGCCTGCCCGCCCTCCCTGATGGAGGCCTTCGACGCGCTCGGCATGCGGGTCTGCCACGCCTGGGGCATGACGGAGACCTCCCCGCTGGGCACGGTGGCCCGCCCGCCGGCCCACGCGGTCGGCACCGACGAGGAGTTCGGGTACCGCCTGACCCAGGGCCGCTTCGCGGTCGGCGTCGAGGCCCGGCTCACCGGCCCCGGCGGCGAGCGCATCCCGTGGGACGGCGAGTCGGCGGGCGAGCTCGAGGTGCGCGGCCCGTGGATCGCGGGCGCCTACTACAACGGCCCCGACGGCGAACCGCTGCGTCCCGCCGACAAGTTCAGCGAGGACGGCTGGCTGAAGACCGGCGACGTCGGCACCATCTCGCCCGACGGCTTCCTCACCCTCACCGACCGCGCCAAGGACGTCATCAAGTCCGGCGGCGAGTGGATCTCCTCGGTCGAGCTGGAGAACGCGCTGATGTCCCACCCGGACGTCGCGGAGGCCGCCGTGGTCGCCGTGCCGGACGACAAGTGGGGCGAGCGTCCGCTCGCCACGGTGGTCCTGCGGGAGGGCGCGAGCGCCGACTTCGAGACGCTGCGCGCGTTCCTCGCCGAGGAGGGAAAGATCGCCCGGTGGCAGCTCCCCGAGCGCTGGACGATCATCCCGACGGTCCCGAAGACCAGCGTCGGCAAGTTCGACAAGAAGGTGCTCCGCAGGCAGTACGCGGCAGGCGACCTGGACGTGACCAGGCTCGGCTGACGATCGCCGTGTGAACGGACGGCCCCCGGCTGCGCGCCGGGGGCTGTCCGTTCGTGCGGGGCGGGTACGACGGCGGAGCGCCGTCGCCGCTCAGTTCGTGCCGATGCCGGCCAGCAGGTCGACGATCCGGCTCTGCACCTCGGGGCTGGTGGACCGCTCGGCGAGGAACAGCACGGTCTCACCGGAGGCCAGCCTGGGCAGGTCGGCCGGATCGACGGCCGCGGTGTAGACGACGAGCGGGGTGCGGTTGAGCTGCCCGTTCGCGCGCAGCCAGTCGATGATCCCGCTGAACCCGTCCTGCCGGCGGTGCACCTGCATCAGGTCCATCACCACGAGGTTCGGCCGGAACTGCCCCGCCAGCGTCACCGCGTCGCCGTCGCTCGCGGCCCGCGCCACCTGCATACCGCGCCGCTCCAGCGTCGACGTCAGCGCCAGCGCGATCTCCGCGTGCTCCTCGATCAGCAGCACGCGCGGCGGATGCTGCTCGCTGTCCCGCGGCGCCAGCGCCTTCAGCAGGACGGCGGGGTCGGCGCCGTACGCCGCCTCGCGCGTCGCCTGCCCCAGTCCGGCCGTGACCAGCACCGGGACCTCGGCGGCGACCGCCGCCTGGCGCAGCGACTGCAGCGCGGTACGGGTGATCGGGCCGGTGAGCGGGTCCACGAACAGCGCGGCGGGGAAGGCCGCGATCTGCGCGTCGACCTCCTCACGGGAGTGCACGACGACCGGCCGGTAGCCGCGGTCGCTCAGCGCCTGCTGGGTCGTCACGTCCGGTGCGGGCCACACCAGCAGCCGGCGGGGGTTGTCCAGCGGCTCCGGCGGCAGCTCGTCGTCCAGCGGCTGCGGGCGCGGGGTGTCGGCGACCTCCACGGCCCCGCCGGGACCGTCCAGCGGCTCCGGTCCCTCGGCCGCGTTCGCGTCCGGGGCGCCTATGGCGTACGACCGTCCGCCGCCCTCGGCGGTGGGGGCGAGCCTGGACTGCCCGGCGAGCGAGGGCTGGGCGGGCGGCTGTTCGGCCGGCGGATGCGGCCGGGCGCCCTGCTCCGGCTGCGCCTCCTGGCGTGCGGCCGGGTCGGGCGGCGTGCCCAGCTTCCGCCGGCGCCCGGATCCGCCGGGGGTGTGCGGGGGCGGGGTGGGCGTCGGCTGCTGCACCTGCAGGGCCTGCCGCGCGAACGGCACGCCCTGCCCGAGCGTACGGACACTGATCGCCCGGCCCTGAGTGGAGTTCGGATCGCCGGCGTTCCCCGGCGCCTCGGCGGGCAGGGGCTGCGCGGGCGGCAGCGGCTGAGCGGCGGCGTGTTCCGCGGGAAGCGGGGTGCCGGTGGCGGGGGTGGCGGCCGGACCGGCCGGGGGTACGGCCACGCCCGCGCCGGAGGTGGCGTCGGCGCCGGGCCACTGGTGCGGCACGGCGGCCGCGGGGGCGCCTGCGGCCGGGGTGGCCGGCCCGCCCTGGGCTGCCGGCGCCCGGCCGGCGGCCGCCTCGGCGGGCAGCGGCTGGGCGGCCGGAGCACCGGCCGGGGGAGCGGTCTGCCCGACGGCCCGCTGCCCCTGGACCGGGGGGTGCGCCTCGGGCCCGGCCTGCGCGGGCACGGGCACCGCCTGGGCCGGGGCGCCCTGCACGGGTACGCCCTGGCCGTGGGTGCCCTGCGCGGGCGGTACGGGCCGGCCGTGAGCGCCCTGTGCGGGTACGGGTCCGCCCGGCGCCACCTGTGCCGGAACGGGCCGGCCGGGGGGTACGGGTACGCCCTGGCCGTGGGTGCCCTGCGCGGGGACGGAGGCGTGCGGCAGCGCCGCCGGCTGACCGGGACCGGCCTGAGCCGGCGCACCGGCCTGAGGCGCACCGCCCGGCTGCCCGGGGCCCGCCGCCGCGGCCGCACCCTGCGCCGGAAGCCCGTGCCCCGGCGTCGGCATCGGCTGCCCGGCCGGCCCGGCGACGGCCTGCCCGGGAACCGGCTGCGCAGGACCCGCCTGGGCCGGGACGGCCGGAGCCGCCTGAGCGGGACCCGTCTGGGCGTGCGCGTCCCCGGCCGGGGCGGCGCCCTGAACCGGCTCCGCCGCCCGCGCCGCCTCGTCCGGCCGGGCCACGGCCCGTCGGCGGCGGCCGGTCGGCGCGCTGGTGGGGTGCGGCTGCGGCGGGGTGTGGTCCTCGGCCTGATCGGGCGTCATGGCGTCGTGCCGACCGTCGTCGTCCGTGCCGTCAGTGCCGCCGGCGACGGCCACCGGGGGCTGAGCGGTCACCGGTGCCTGAGCGGCCACCGGCGCCTGACCGGTCACCTGGGCGACACCCGTCGCCGTCGCGGTGGGTCCGGGCGAGCGGTCGGCGTCGGCGGGCGGCAGGGCGAAGACCGTACGGGCGCCGGCCTCCTGCGCCGCCGCCCGCTCCTGCGCCGCGGCCAGGGCCCGGCGGCGCCGGCCGGTCGGCTGCGCGTCGTCGGCCGCACCGGCCTGCTCCGCACCGGCCTGCTCCGCACCGGCCGCGGGCAGCGCGGGCGGCAGGGCGGCCTGCGGTGCGTCGGAGTCACGCCGGGCACGGCGGCCCGAAGGCACGGGCACACCTTGCGGGGGCACGGCGGCGCCGAGCCCGTTGCCCACGGCGGCAGTGCCCGCGGCATGCTCGGCCGCCGTCATCACGGCGCCCTCGCTCACGCCCTCGCCACCGGCGCCGAGATCGGCGGCCCGGCCGCGCCGCCGTCCGGTCGCGCCGTCCTGGGCCTCGGCCACGACCGGCGCCGCCGCCTCGACGGCGGCCGCCGCACGCCTGCGGCGCCCGGTCGGCGAGGGCGACTCCGCCCCGCCGTCGGCGGGCTCACCGGACTCGGCCGGAACGTCGCTCTCCAGGAAGGCGTCGGTCGAGGCCCGGCGGGCCCGGCGCCGTCCGCCACCGGCACCCGGTCCGGCGCTCTCCGCCGCGGCCTCCACCGCGGCCGGGGCCGGGGCGGCGACCGCCCCGGCCCCACCGCCGAGCGGCACTTCGAGCACGAACGCGCTGCCGCTCATGCCGGGCACCTCGTGCGTCTGCAGCACCCCGCCGTGCGCCCGGACGATGCCCCGCACGATCGGCTCGTGCACCGGGTCTCCCCCGCTGTACGGCCCGCGCACCTCGATCCGCGCGACCTCACCGCGCTGGGCGGCCGCGACCACGACCGTGTTGTCCATGTATCCGCCCGCCGATACGGGCGCGTTGCCGGTGGCGTCGACCCCGGCCACGTCGGCGACGAGATGCGCGAGCGCGGTGGCGAGACGCTGGGCGTCGACCTCGGCCTCGATGGGCGGCGCGTGCACGGCGAACTGCACCCGGCCCGGCCCGATCAGCTCGACGGCCCCGTCCACACCGGCCGCGACGACGGCGTCCAGCATCACCTTCGTCCGGGTGATGTCCTCGCTGCCCGCGTCGAGGTGCTGGTAGCCGAGCACGTTGTCGATCAGCGTGGTGATGCGCGAGTACCCGGCGGACAGGTGGTGCAGCACCTGGTTGGCCTCGGGCCAGAGCTGGCCGGCGTCGTCGGCGGCGAGAACGGCCAGCTCGCGGCGGAGTTCGTCCAGCGGCCCGCGCAGCGACCGCCCCAGCAGCGTGAGCAGTTGCTCGTGCCGCCCGGCGAGCGCCTCGTAACGGTCCTTCTCCCGCTCGCCGAGGGCGGCGTACCGGTCCTCGCCGGCCGCCAGCTCCTCCTGGTGCTGCTCGCGCAGTTCCTCGAGTTCGGTGACGTGCGCCTGGCGCAGCGCGGTCAGGTCGGAGGCGTGCTCCTCGGAGAGCCGCTCCAACTCCTCGGCGTGCGCCTTCTCCAGGGCGGACTTCTCGTCGGCGAGGTCGTCGTACGGCCGGCGGTCGGCGAAGGTCATCACGGCGCCGACGAGCTGGTCGCCGTCGCGCACGGGCGCGGTGGTCAGATCGACCGCGACCTGCTCCCCGGCCTTGGACCACAGCACCTGGCCGCGCACCCGGTGCTTGCGTCCGGAGCGCAGGGTGTCGGCGAGCGGGGACTCCGCGTACGGGAAGGGCGAGCCGTCGGCGCGCGAGTGCAGCACGAGGGTGTGCAGCTCCTTGCCGCCCAGCTCACCGGCCCGGTATCCCAGTATCTGGGCGGCGGCCGGATTGACCAGCACGATCCGCCCGTCGGTGTCCGTGCCGACGACGCCCTCCGAGGCCGCCCGCAGGATCATCTCGGTCTGCCGCTGCGAACGGGCCAGCTCGGCCTCGGTGTCCACGGTTCCCGACAGGTCCCGCACCACGAGCATCAGCAGCTCGTCACCGGTGTAGCCGTAACCGTCGTACGCCTGCTGCCCGTTCTCCAGATTCGCGCTCGTGACCTCGACCGGGAACTCCGTCCCGTCGGTCCGCCGCGCGATCATGCGGGTCGGCTTGGTCCGCCCGCGCGGGTCCATGTGATCGGGCCGCCGCATGGAGCCGGGGATGAGCCGGGAGTCGAACTGCGGCAGCAGATCGAGCAGCCCGCGCCCGACGAGCGCTGTCCCCGGCGCCTCGAAGGCCTCCAGGGCGATGGTGTTGGCGTTGACGACGGTTCCGTTGGCGTTGACCAGGACCAACGCATCGGGCAGCGCGTCGAGTATGGCTGCGAGGCGAGCAGCGCCTCGGGATGGCCTGCTGCTCACGAGACGCTTCCTCCTTGTTACCGCACCTTGCCTACCGCTCGGGCCATCTTGCCAACCGGCCCGCAGGGTGTCACGCGAGGGAGTCTAAAGGCACGGGTTGCGCTCGCGACGCCGGATGAGAGGGAGGTCGCACGACGAAGTGACGGCGAACATGTGACCGTACGCGTCCGTCGTGCGGCCGGGCCGCGTCCCGGTCGTGCCGCGCCCTGGTCCGGGCTCCGCGAGACCTTCGCGGGACCTTTACGTGAGCGACGGCCGCCACCTGCGCGGCGGCCGCGCCGGGCACCGCCTAGGCGGGCGAACCGAGGTCCGGCAGCAGCGGCACCATCCGGTCCCACCGCGCGATCTCGCACCCGTTGCCCCGGTCGTACGCGGCGTCGACCGGGCGGCCGGCCCAGGTGCCGGTGACCCGGGCGGTGGCCGGCCCGCCGTAGACCAGGGTGCAGACGCTGTCGGGGGCGACCGGGGCGAAGGTGTCCCGCCCCCACTGCGTGTTCGCGTCCAGCGTCCGGCAGGCTCCCGCCGCGTCCGGGTGGGTCCCGGCCGTGGGGTGGCAGGACACCTGGTACGTACCGTCCAGCCCGCGGCCGGCGTGCCGAACGACGACGGTCAGGTGATCACCGGTCTCGTCCTCGGGCCGCGCCGGCGGGGGCATGAGGGCCGCGCCGGGCGGGGTGGGCACGGCGGACGCGGGGTGCGTCGCGGACATGGGGTGCGCGGCGGACGCGCGGTGCGCGGCGGACGCGGCGGTGGCAGCCGGGGCCGCCGATGCCGCCGTTACTGCCGGGGACGCTGTTGCCGCCGGGGCGGCCGTTGCCGGTGCGGCGGTGAGGACGGACAGGGACGGGACCGAGAGGGCGGCGAGGGCCGACACCAGGACGCCCCGCGGGACGACCGACATGACAGAGACCATGCCCTGATCAACGCCCACGGCGCCCGGACGTTGCGGCGCCGCACCGCCGGGCGAAGCCCTTTGCCCTGTGACCCGGGTGCCTAGTACCGTAGGGGTCGATTGGTGACAGCACGCTCGACTGTGTCATCATCTGCACGCACCAGTCGCGCGCTCGCGTGAGTGGTTGTGCTGGAGGCGTCGCCTAGTCCGGTCTATGGCGCCGCACTGCTAATGCGGTTTGGGTCTTAAAGCCCATCGAGGGTTCAAATCCCTCCGCCTCCGCGCTCATCCCGAAGCCCCGGTCCCAGGACCGGGGCTTCGGCGTTGTCGGCTCCAACCGCCCTGATCCACGTTTTCGCAGGTCACAAGGGGTATGCGGATCGGATTTCACATGACGGCGGCAGTCATGTAATGTTCTTCCTGTCGCCGCGAGCGGGCCGGAAGGGCCGGGAGCGGAAGACGAAAACAAAAGAACAAGCACTCGTAGCTTAACGGATAGAGCATCTGACTACGGATCAGAAGGTTGCAGGTTCGAATCCTGCCGAGTGCACACAGGTTGAAGGCCCCGGAGAGATCCGGGGCCTTCGGCGTTTTGTAGGGATGCGGCCACCGTGTCGACCCCGACGAAAGCGTCGGCCCCGAGGCCCCGGGCCCGCGGATCGACGCCGGGTGTGGACGGTCGCCGGCGGTGGCGCGAGCCCGGTGCCGGGGTGGGCGGTCAGCAGTCCTCCTCCGGGTCGTTGCGGTTCAGCTTCTCCAGGTACTCGTGGGCCAGGGCCGTCGCCCGGGTGAACCAGTCGGTGATGACCGAGAGTTCCTCGGGGGAGTAGTCGGCGAACAGGGCCGTGACGCGCTGGTAGTGGCCGGCGTACACGGCCTCGACGCGGGTCACGGCGTCCGGGACGGGGGCCACCCGGACGCGGCGGCGGTCGGCCGGGTCGGGGCGGCGGGTGACGAAGCCCGCGCGTTCGAGACGGTTGAGGATTCCGGTGACCGCGCCGGTGGTCACATGGGCCCGGGCCGCGAGGTCGCCGGCCGTGAGCAGTGCCTCGCCCGCCTCCAGGACGAAGCCGAAGCAGGTGAGGTCGGTGACGTTCAGGCCCAGTCGCCGGGCCAGTTCCTGCTGGCCGATCAGGTGGGCGGCGATCAGGTGGTCCATCGCCGACAGCGCCTGCGCCGGAGCGGCGGGCGGTCGGGGCGTGCCGTCCATCTTCCGTAATCCCTTAGCTCGTGAGATATTCGTTCGGTAAATGTCTTAGCTCGTGAGGGAAAGCTGTCGCTTTCCTTGGAGGCTGCCGTATGAGTCTGTACGACGAGGGTCACACGATCGCCGGCTGGACCGGTGTCGGTGTCGCGACCGCCGGAACCGCCGTGCTGGGCTGGGGCGTCTGCGCGGCCTCGGCGGCAGGGGTGGCCGGCGGCCTGGTGGTCGTCGCGGCGAGCGTGCTGGTGACCTGGGCGCTGCACCTGTCCGGCTGGGGCAAGCCGCCCGGCGTGCGGCCGCGGGACCAGTGGGGCATGCGGGTCCGGGACGCCCAGGCCCGCGAAGGGCACCCGGGCTGCGTCGGCTGCCGCCTCGCGGGACGGGGGCGGCGGCGCGCGCGGGTCGTGGTGGTGCCGGGTGAGGCCGGCGCCGGAGCCAGGCCTCTGGCACCTGTCGAGTGAAACCTCCGGGCCGGCCAGGGGCCCGGGGTGCTGTCAGTGGTCGCCCTTACGCTCGCGGGTGATGCGACGCGTGTGGAAGTGCTCGGGGCTGCGGTGGACGGCGGACGGCCCCGTGCTGGTCTGGGACGGGGGCCGGCGCAGTGGGCTGTCCTGGGGGAAGCGGGTGGCCTTCGCCGTGCCGGAGGGGGCCGTGCGGCGGTGTGTGGGGGCGCGGGGGAACGCGTGTCCGGTGGCGGCCGGGGTGCCGGGCCGGAGCAGAGGCGCCCGGTGCGAGGAGTGCGCGCGGCTGGACCGGGCGCACTCGGTGGCCGCCGACACCCTGGCCGACGATCCGCGGCCGTACCGGGTGTACCTGGCCTGGTTCGGGCCCGGCATGGTCAAGGTCGGGATCACCGCCGTCGAGCGCGGTCCGGCCCGGCTGCTGGAGCAGGGCGCCGTCTGCTTCTCCTGGCTGGGCGCCGGCCCGCTGATGGCCGCCCGGCGGACGGAGGAGCTGCTGCGGGCCGCGCTCCGGGTGCCGGACCGGATCCCGTACGCCGAAAAGCGGGCGGTGCGGGCGGCCCTGCCCGGGACGGCGGCCGAACGGGCCTCCGAGGTGGAGGAGTTGCACGCGCGGGCCGTCGCTCTCGGCGGCTGGCCGGAGTCGCTGGGCCGGGAGCCCTGCCGGGTGGTGGACCACGTGGAGCGATTCGGGCTCCTCGCCCCGGCGGCGCGGGCCGCCACCGGCGACGTGACGGAGCTGGTGCCGGGCGGGGCCGTGAGCGGGGAGCTGGTCGCTGCCGCCGGGCCCGATCTGCATCTGGCGGTCGGCGGACGGCACGGGGTCGTCGTCCTCGACACGCGTCTGATGACCGGTTGGGAGGTGGCCCCCCGGTCGTCGGAAGCCGGTGAAATCAGCCTCTCCGTGCGGGAGTTCGCCAGGGAGCCGGACGGGTTGTTCTGAAGGCGCGTGCGGGGACGGGCGGTTCCCAGGTGTTCCCTGAGAGCCGCCTGTGTGTTTCTCAGGGAAATCACAGACGGGGGAAAGCGTCTTCTCAGAGGGCCCCGACAGGGTGTCCGGCATGACCACGATCTCGCCCCAGGGGCGCACCGAACTGCTGAGGCCGGACGGGAGCCCCGTCCGCGTGCTTGTGGTGGACGACGAGCTGTCGATCACCGAACTGCTGAGCATGGCTCTGCGCTACGAGGGCTGGCAGATCAGGAGCGCGGGCGACGGGCAGGGCGCCGTCCGGACGGCCCGCGAGTTCCGGCCCGACGCCGTCGTCCTGGACATGATGCTGCCGGACATGGACGGCCTGGCCGTCCTCCAGCGGCTGCGCCGCGAACTGCCCGACGTGCCCGTGCTCTTCCTGACCGCCAAGGACGCGGTGGAGGACCGGATCGCCGGGCTCACCGCGGGCGGCGACGACTACGTCACCAAGCCGTTCAGCCTGGAGGAGGTCGTGGCCCGGTTGCGCGGGCTGATCCGGCGCTCCGGCGCCGCCGACCGGCGGTCCGACTCCACTCTCGTCGTCGGCGACCTGACCCTGGACGAGGACAGTCACGAGGTGTCGCGGGGCGGGGACAACATCCACCTGACCGCGACCGAGTTCGAGCTGCTGCGCTTCCTGATGCGCAACCCGCGGCGGGTGCTCAGCAAGGCGCAGATCCTGGACCGCGTGTGGTCGTACGACTTCGGCGGGCAGGCCAACGTGGTCGAGCTGTACATCTCCTATCTGCGCAGGAAGATCGACGCCGGCCGGGAACCGATGATCCACACCCGGCGCGGAGCCGGCTACCTGATCAAGCCCGCCGTGTCATGACCGGACGACGACGGCCGCGTCCGCGCAGACGAGCGGGCCAGCCGCGCACCCTGCGGACCCGGCTCGTCGTCGCGTCGGTGATGCTGATCGCCGTGGTCTGCTCGGTGATCGGCACCGTCACCACGCTGGCGCTGCGCTCGCATCTGTACGACCAGCTCAACGGCCAGCTCGACGAGGTCGCCGCACGCGCGTCCGGTTCCTTCGGCCCGCCGGGCGAGCAGCCCGGGGGCGGCATGGCGCCGCACGGGCAGAAGCCCAGGACCCGTCCCCCGGTCCTCACCGACTTCGTCACGAAGGGCCCGCAGCCGCAGGGCACCGTCGCGGCCGTGGTCGAGGACGGTGTGATCACCGAGGCCGAGCGCGGCAAGCAGTCCCCCAGCGACTACGAGATGAAGCCGAAGCCGCTGACCAAGGCGCAGATCGCCGTCCTCCAGGCGGTGCCGCGGGAGGACGGGGGACAGCACACCGTCGGCCTGCCCGGCCTCGGCGAGTACCGGGTCGAGTACCGGACCGGCGACAACGGCGCCTACTACGTCGCCGTACCGACGACCTCGGTCGACAACACGATCGACACCCTGATCCTCGTCGAGATCAGCGTCACCGCGGCCGGTCTGGCCGCCGCCGTCATCGCGGGCTACGCGCTGGTCGGTGTCGCCACCCGCCCCCTGCGGAGGGTCGCCGCCACCGCCACCCGGGTCTCCGAACTACGCCTGCACACCGGCGAGGTGAACCTGAGCGAGCGGGTGCCCGACGCCGAGTGCGACCCGCACAGCGAGGTCGGCCAGGTGGGCGCCGCGCTCAACCGCCTGCTGGACCACGTGCACGGCGCGCTGCACGCCCGGCAGCAGAGCGAGACCCGGGTACGGCAGTTCGTCGCGGACGCCAGCCACGAACTGCGCACCCCGCTCGCCTCCATCCGCGGCTACGCCGAACTCACCCGGCGCGGACGCGAGGAGGTCGGCCCCGACACGCGGCACGCCCTCGGCCGCATCGAGTC
Organism: Streptomyces sp. NPDC003720; assembly: GCF_042875075.1. NCBI lineage: Bacteria > Bacillati > Actinomycetota > Actinomycetes > Kitasatosporales > Streptomycetaceae > Streptomyces > Streptomyces sp. NPDC003720. Next base: position 59,944 of record NZ_JBIANZ010000004.1, on the reverse strand, counting down.
CGAGGCGGGGCGGATGACGCTGCTCGTCGAGGACCTCCTCCTGCTGGCCCGGCTCGACGCCGGACGCCCGCTGCGGTTCGAGCAGACCGATCTCGTGCCGCTCGTCGTCGACACCGTCAGCGACGCCCGCGCGGCCGGTCTTGACCACAACTGGCGGCTCGACCTGCCCGACGCACCGGCCCCGGTCTCCGCGGACGCGGCCCGCCTGCAGCAGGTGCTGGTCAACCTGCTGGGCAACGCCCGCAACCACACCCCGCCGGGGACGACCGTCACCGCGCGCGTGCGGCGGCGCGGGGCGTGGCTCCGCGTCGACGTCGAGGACAACGGGCCGGGCATCCCGGCCGGCCTGCTGCCGCGCGTCTTCGAGCGGTTCGCCCGCGGGGACTCCGCCCGCTCACGGGCCACCGGGTCCACCGGTCTGGGGCTCGCCATCGTGCAGGCCGTCGCGGCCGCGCACGGCGGCGCCGTGACCGTGGACAGCGTGCCGGGGCGGACGGTCTTCACCGTGCACCTGCCCGCGCTCGGCCCCGCCGAGGTGAATCCGGCCCCCGGTACGGACCGGGACTCGTACTCACAGGCACAGCACAGGGCCACCACATGGGCGGAACAGGGCGCCTGACGAGAGTCGGCGTCATGCGAACCGACCCTTCTCCCGGCGCCCTGCCGGCGCGGGAGCACCTCCCGGCCGGAAACGCCGGTACGCCTGTCCTGGACGTAGTGGTCCCCGTCTACAACGAGGAGAAGGACCTCGAGCCGTGCGTGCGCAGACTGCGCGAGCACCTCGCGCGCACCTTCCCGTACGCCTTCCGCATCACCGTCGCGGACAACGCCTCCACGGACGGCACGCCCCAGGTGGCGGCACGGCTGGCGGCCCAGCTCCCCGAGGTCACCACCTGCCGGCTGGAGCAGAAGGGCCGCGGCCGGGCCCTGCGGACGGTGTGGTCCGCCTCCGAGGCGCCGGTCCTCGCGTACATGGACGTCGACCTGTCCACCGACCTCAACGCCCTGCTGCCGCTGGTGGCGCCGCTGATCTCGGGCCACTCCGACCTGGCGATCGGCTCCCGGCTCGCCCGTGCCTCACGGGTGGTGCGGGGCCCCAAGCGGGAGTTCATCAGCCGGGCCTACAACCTGATCCTGCGCGGCTCGCTGCAGGCCCGGTTCTCGGACGCGCAGTGCGGCTTCAAGGCCATCCGGCGGGACGTGGCGCAGGTGCTGCTGCCGCTGGTGCAGGACACCGGCTGGTTCTTCGACACCGAGATGCTGGTGCTCGCCGAGCGGGCCGGGCTGCGGATCCACGAGGTGCCGGTCGACTGGGTCGACGACCCCGACTCGACGGTGCACATCGTGCGGACCGCTACCGACGACCTCAAGGGCGTGTGGCGCGTCGGCCGGGCGCTGGCCACCGGTTCGCTGCCGCTGGACCGGCTCGCCCGGCCCTTCGGGGACGACCCGCGCGACCGCGAGATCCAGGACGTGCCCCGCGGCCTCGCCCGCCAGCTCGTCGGGTTCTGCGTGGTCGGCGGCCTGTCGACGCTGTTCTACCTGCTGCTGTACAGCGCCTTCCGGCAGTTCTCCGGCTCGCAGGTGGCCAACGCGCTCGCGCTGCTGGTCTCGGCGGTCGCCAACACGGCCGCCAACCGCCGGCTGACCTTCGGGGTGCGCGGCCGGGGCGGCGCGGTCCGGCACCAGGCGCAGGGCCTGGTCGTCTTCGCCATCGGACTCGCCCTGACCAGCGGCTCCCTGGCCGCCCTGAACGCGGCGGGCGGCAGCCCCGCGCACTCCACCGAGCTGGCGGTGCTCATCGCCGCCAACCTCGCGGCGACCGTGCTGCGCTTCCTGCTCTTCCGGGCCTGGGTGTTCCCGGACCGCCCGGAGGACGGCCCGCACTTCACCCCGTCCGCGCACAGCCCGTCGGCACTCGCCCCGTCCGCGTACACCCCGTCCCCGTACGCCCCGTCCGCGTACACCCCGTCCGCGTACACCCCGTCAACGCCGGCCCGCGCCACGGCGTCCTCGCCGACGTACGCCACGGCGTCCGCGCCGGCCCACGCCACGCCCGCGCCGTACCGGCCGGACGGGCCGCTCCCGCGCCGCCCGCTGCCACACCCGGCGTACGGCCACCACGAAACGACCGCCCAGGTCCGCGCCGGTGAAGCCGCGGACGGCACCCTGCCGCTGCAGCCGGTGCGCCCTCACGACACCGACCCGGGGGACCCCCGATGAGCACGCACTTCGACCAGCCCGCCCAGCAGGGCGCCGCCGCCGGCTGGGGCCCGCCCCCCTCGGCTCCCCCGCCGGCCCCGGAGACGGCCGAGCCCCGCCGGCCCCTGGTGCCCCGGGTGTGGCGCGGCCGCCCCGAGGACCCGCGCTGGGCGCGGCCCGCCCTCCTCGGCCTGCTGGCCCTCACCCTCGCCACCTACCTGTACGGCCTGAGCGCCTCCGGCTACGCCAACTCCTTCTACTCGGCCGCCGTCCAGGCGGGCGGCAAGTCCTGGAAGGCGTTCTTCTTCGGCTCGCTGGACGCGGGCAACGCCATCACCGTCGACAAGCCCTCGGCCTTCATGTGGCCGATGGAGCTGTCGGTGCGGATCTTCGGCCTGAACTCGTGGGCGGTCCTCACGCCCCAGGTGCTCATGGGCGTCGGCACGGTGGCGGTCGTGTACGCCGCGGTGCGCCGCCGGTTCAGCCCCGCCGCCGGCCTGGTCGCGGGCGCGGTCCTCGCGCTCACCCCGGTCGCCGCGCTGATGTTCCGGTTCAACAACCCGGACGCGCTGCTGGCCCTGCTGATGTCGCTGGCCTGCTACTTCGTCGTGCGCGCGGTGGAGGACGGGCGGACCCGGTGGCTGGTGTGGGCGGGCGTCGCGATCGGCTTCGCGTTCCTCGCCAAGACCCTGCAGGCCTTCCTGATCCTGCCACCGCTGGCCGTCGTCTACGCCGTGTGCGGTCCGGTCCGGCTGCGGAAACGGCTCGCGCAACTGGCGCTGGCGACCGTCGCGCTCGTGGTGGCGGGCGGCTGGTGGGTGGCGGTCGTGGAGCTGTGGCCGGCCTCCTCCCGCCCGTACATCGGCGGTTCGCAGAACAACAGCTTCCTCGAACTGACCTTCGGCTACAACGGCCTCGGGCGGATCAGCGGCGACGAGACAGGCAGCGTCGGCGGCAGGGGCGGCTCCGGCCAGTGGGGCGAGACCGGCTGGGACCGGATGTTCGGCTCGGAGATCGGCAGCCAGATCTCCTGGCTGATCCCGGCCGCGCTGATCCTGCTGGCCGCCGGCCTGTGGGCGACGCGCAGGCTCCGCCGTACGTCCGTGACGCGCGCCTCGTTCCTGGTGTGGGGCGGCTCGCTGCTCATGACCATGGTGGTCTTCAGCTACATGGCGGGCATCTTCCACCAGTACTACACGGTGGCCCTCGCCCCCTACGTCGCGGCCGTCACCGGCATGGGCGCCGGACTGCTGTGGGAACGGCGGCGGGAGACCTGGGCGTCGATCACCCTCGCCGCCGCCGTGGTGGCGGCGGCCGCCTGGGGGTACGTCCTGCTCGACCGCACCCCCGACTACCTGCCCTGGCTGCGGTGGCTGGTGCTGGTCGGCGGCCTGGCGGCCGCGTTCGGGCTCGTCTTCGCCGGGCGGATCTCCCGGCGACTGGCCCTCGGCGCGGCGGCGGCGGGCCTGGTAGTGGCGCTGGCCGGCCCGGCCGCGTACACCCTCAGCACGGTGGACTCGGCGCACACCGGCTCGATCCCGACGGCCGGTCCGGCGGGCGCGAGCACGATGGGCTTCGGCGGCGGCCGCCCGGGCGGCGGCGACGGCGGCGGCATGCCGGGCGGCCTCGGCGGCGGAATGCCGGGCCGGGGACAGCAGGGACAGCCCAACGGGAACGGGAACCCGCCGGGGCAGGGTCAGGGCTTCCCCGGCGGGGGGATGCCGGGCCGGAACGGCAGCACCCAGGGCCAGGGTCAGGCGCCGCAGAACGGGAACCGCTTCCCGGGCGGCGGCGCCATGGGCGAGGGCGGTCGCACGGGCGCCGGCGGTCTGCTGAACGGCGCTCAGGTCGGCTCCGCCGCCAGGAAGCTGCTGGAGGAGGACGCGGGTGACTACACCTGGGCAGCCGCCGCCATCGGCTCCCAGAACTCCGCGAGCTACCAGCTCGCCACCGGCGACCCCGTGATGGCGATCGGCGGCTTCAACGGCACCGATCCGTCCCCGACCCTGGCCCGGTTCAAGGAGTACGTGGCCGCAGGGAAGATCCACTACTTCATCGCCGGCGGCGGCATGGGCGGTGGCATGGGCGGCGACGGCAGCGGGTCGGCGTCGAAGATCAGCTCGTGGGTGCAGGCCAATTTCAAGAAGGTGACGGTCGGTTCGGCCACCTTCTACGACCTGACCCGGAGCGGCTGACGAAGGACGGCCGGGGCGGACCCGCCGTGCACCGCGGGGCCCCGGCCGTGCGGTGCACGGCGGGTCCGCCCACCCCGGCCGGCACATGGACCGCCTAAGAGCTCGCGACCCTGGGTATGCGTGGCGCTGCGGGCGGTGTGCGGCCGGCCGCGCCCACGCGGTGGAGCCCCGTACCGACACGGCCGCGCGCCCCGCGTCCGGGGCGGTGACCGGAGTTCGAGAGAGGTGCGTCGGTGGCCAGGACCGGTGACGGGTCGGCGCGGGGCAGTGTCTGGCTGGCGGCGAGGACACGGCGCGGCGGACGGGGCGGCCAGCCCTCGGGCCTGGACCGGGAGCGGATCACCGCGGCCGGCGTGCGGCTGCTGGACGCCGAGGGCATGGCGGGGTTCTCCATGCGGCGGCTGGCCGCCGAGCTGAACGTCACCGCGATGTCCCTGTACTGGTACGTCGACACCAAGGACGACCTCCTCGAACTCGCCCTGGACGCCGCCTACGGCGAACTCGTGCTGCCGGACCCGGAGGACGGCGGCGCCGACTGGCGCGAGCAGCTGCGGGCACTGGCCGGCGAGTACCGGGCGCTGCTGGTGCGCCACGCCTGGCTGTCGCCGCTGGCGGGGCGCTACCTCAACATCGGCCCCAACTGGCAGGCGTTCTCCCACGTGGTCCAGCGGGTCGTCCGCCGCGCCGGACTGCCCGCGCACGGCGTCACCGGCGCCATCTCGGCCGTCTTCCAGTTCGTGTACGGCCACGGCACGGTCGAGGCCCACTTCCGGGCCCGGACGGCGGACACGGGGCTGACCGCGGACGAGTACTACCGCCAGGCCGTGAGCCTGGTCGAGCAGGACCCGGGGACCGCCGAGATGTTCCGGGAGTCCCGGGAACTGATGGCGGCCCGGGGCGGCGACACGGTCGACGAGATGATGGACCGGGACTTCCGTTTCGCCCTCGACCTGCTGATCGCCGGCATCGAGGCGATGGTCGCCAGGGGCTGACCGCGACCGGCCGGCCGCCGCCGGCGGGCCGGTCGCGGGCGCCGGCTAGTCGCCCTCCACCAGCCGGGCCGGGAAGCCGCCGGTCGCCACCGGGCCCCAGCGTTCCGGCGTCACCCGGATGATCGACTTGCCCTGCTTGCGCATCGCCTCGCGGTACTCGTCCCAGTCCGGGTGCTCACCGGCGATGTTGCGGTAGTACTCGACCAGGGGCTCGACCGAGTCGGGGGTGTCGATGACCTCGGCCGTGCCGTCGATCTGGACCCACGGCCCGTTCCACTCGTCGCTGAGGACGATCAGGCTGACCCGGGCGTCCCGCTTGGCGTTGCGGGTCTTGGCGCGCTCGGGGTAGGTGGAGGCCACGATCCGGCCCGAGTCGTCCACCCCGCAGGTGAGCGGGGAGCCCTGGGGGCTGCCGTCGGCCCGGCGGGTGAGCAGGATGGCGCGGTGCCGGGGGCGTACGAAGTCCAGCAGCTCGGCCTGCGATACACGGGTGTTCGTCGCGATGTTCGGTGCCATGGAGGCAGCCTAGGGCGAGCGGGGCCCGGTGAGCCTGACCCTGTCGGGCACAGGCTCGTCCGGGCGTCACTTCACCGCAACGGAGCAGCTAAAGTGCTGTTGTCGTGTGCTCGCAGTCAGGAATGTGCTGCGGAGCTCTCCTGAGCATGGCCGTATGGCCGTGACATCCGAGAGGTTCGTGGTGGCTTCCCCTGACTTTTTCGACGTGACCCGCTCTCCGGCCGGCCTGGAGCTGGCGGAGGCGCTCACGCTGGCGGCTCGGCAGCTGCACGAGACCACCACCCCGCAGGCCACGCTGCGCACCGCCGTCCGGCTGGCCGTGGAGCTGCTGCCCGGCGCCGAGCACGCCGGCGTCCTGGAGATCGACCGTGGTGAGGGCCGCCGTACGGTCGCCTGGACCGACGACATCGTGCGGGACGCCGAGGCCCCCGAGCTGCCGCACTGGGAACGGCTGTGGACCTCGCCGGTGGTGCGGCTGCCCGAGGGCGACGGCGACGGCGGCGACGACGAGAGCGGGAGCGAGGACGAGCGGGGGCCGGGACCGCTGTCGGACCTGGGGCTGCGCTCGGTGCTGTCGCTGCGGCTGCGCGCCGACCGGCGCCGGCTCACCGTGCTCACCGCCTACTCCGGCAAGCCGAAGGCCTTCGACGACACCACCGCCCGCCTCGGCCGCCTCTTCACCGCGCACGTCAGCCTCGCCCTGAACTCGGTGACCGTGCAGGAGCAGCTCACCGAGGCCATGCACACCAGGGACCTGATCGGCCAGGCCACCGGCGTGCTCATGGAGCGCCTGGAGATCGACGCGGCGGCGGCCTTCGAGAGCCTGGTGCGCGCGTCCCAGCGGGAGAACGTCAAACTGCGGGACCTGGCCCGGCGCATCGTGGGCGCCACGGAGAACTGAGCCGCCCGGAACGACGCCGACGGCCCGCCGCCACTGCGAGTGGCGGCGGGCCGTCGGCCGTTCCCGTCAGGCGGCGGGCAGTGCCTCGCCCTGGACCGCCTGGATGTCCAGCTCGACCCGGAGGGTCGTGCCGATGGCGGCGATGCCCGCCTGGAGGACCTGGTTGTAGTTCATCGCGAAGTCCTCGCGGTGCAGTTCGGTGGTCGCGCGGAAGGCCGCCCGGGTGCCGCCCCACGGGTCGGCGCCGGTGCCGAGATAGGCCAGGTCCAGGTCGACCGGCCGGATCACGCCGTGCATCGACAGCTCGCCGTGCACGGTCCAGCGGTCCGGGCCGGCCACCGTCACGCCCGTGGAGCGGTAGCTGATCTCCGGATGCCGTTCGACGTCGAGGAAGTCCGCGGAGCGCAGGTGCGTGTCCCGCATGCCGTTGCCCGTGTCGACGGACGCGGCCCGGATGACCGCCTCGACGCGGGACTTGGTGACGTCGTCCGGCGCGATCTCGATGGTCCCGCCGAACTCCGTGAACCTGCCGTGCACGCTGGAGATGCCCAGGTGCTGGGCGACCGCGGCGACGGAGGAGTGCGCCGGGTCGATGGTCCACGGGCCGGGCGGCGGCAGTTCGGCGCCGTCCTGCCGGGCCAGCGTGACGGTGCCGACCTCGGCCCGCCCGCTCGCGGTGACGATGGCGCTGGAGGCGGCGGGCGCGTAGCCGACGGCGGTCACGATCACCGTGTACGCCCCCGGCGCCAGCTCGGTGACGTCCCGTACGGCGCCCTCGGCGTCCGCCTCGGCCCGCAGCACCTGCGCACCGGTCATGTCGGTCATCGTGACGACCGCGTGCGACACGGCCCATCCGTCCCGGGTACGGATCCTCGCGGACAGTCCCATCCCGTTTTCTCCCTGAAAAGCCAGATAATTCGGTCGTATGAGGCCGGCCCGTGACGGGCGCGTCTCCGCTCAAGGCGCGCGCCGTCACGGGCCGGGGGTCGAACTATTCGCCGGGGTGGGCGAGTTCGATGTCGTGGTCGTCGACTCCGGTGCCGTGCACCGACAGGGCGGTGGCCACCGGCGGGTAACCCGTCGCGATGACGGTGTAGTCGCCGCCGTCCAGGTCGGTGAAGGCGTACGCCCCGTCCGTCCCGGTGGTGGCCGTGCCGACCACGTTGCCCGCCTGGTCGACCAGGGTCACGCGGGCGTCGGCCAGCGGACCGTGCGGGGCCCGCACGACACCCTGCAGCCGGGCGCCGGCGTCCAGGTCGACCTCGATCCGGGTGATCCCGGCCGTGGCGACCTCGACCGGCAGGGCGCGCGGCCGGAAGCCGCTCGCGTTGACCGCGACGGTGACCGCGCCCGGCACCAGGTCGGTGAAGGCGAACTCGCCCTGCTCACCGCTGGCGGCGGTGGCCAGCAGGTCGCCGCGCACGTCGGTGACGATGACCATCGCGTCCTTGACCGGCAGCGCGTTGCCGGCCGAGCGGACCACACCGGTCAGCCCGCTGGTGCCGCTGAGCAGGATGTCGTAGGACAGCGGCTCCTCGCCGACCACGATCGTGGAGGCCTGCGGCTGGAAGCCGTCGGCGGAGGCGATCAGGACGTACGAGCCGGTGCCCGGCGCGTCCACCGCGTAGGAACCGTCGGCCTGGGCGACCGAGCGGCCGAGCTGGCGACCGGACAGCGAGATCAGCGTGACCGCTGCCTGCGGGACCGGGGCGCTCTCGGCGCCGCGGACGAATCCGTGCACCGGGGTGCCGCCGCCGGCGCCCGGCTCCGCGACCGTGGCGACCGCGGTCACCGGCTGCGCGGCGGCCGCCGGAGCGGCGCCTTCGGACCCGGTGCCGGTGGTCGCGGCGACCGCGGCCGGAACGGCCTGCGCCTCGGCGACGACCGGGGCGGCGGCCGGGTCCAGGGCGGGCGCGTCGGCGTCCGCGGCCTGGGCCAGGGCGCCCTTGGTCTTCAGCGGGACCTCCTTGATGAACAGCGTGATCAGGAAGGCGACGGCGGCGAGGGCGGCCGCGATGTAGAAGACGTCGGCGATGCCGTGGCCGTAGGCGCTCTCCAGCAGCGTCCGGATGGGCAGCGGCAGCTTGTCCATGTCCGGGATGGTGTCGGTGGAACCCGAGCCGGCCATGGCGGCCTGGTACTTGGGGCTCAGGGACCCGATGCCGTCCGTGACGTAGTGGGTGATCCGGCGGGACATCACCGCGCCGAGGGCGGAGACGCCGACCGCACCGCCGAGGGAGCGGAAGAAGGTGACCGTGGAGCTGGCCGAGCCGAGGTCCGAGGGCGCCACCTGGTTCTGCGTGGCGAGGACCAGGTTCTGCATCATCATGCCGATGCCGAGACCCAGCAGGGCCATGAAGATGGCCATCTTCCAGTAGTCGGTGTCGTACCGGATGCCGCCCAGCAGGGCCAGGCCGGCCGTCACCAGCACGCCGCCGCTGACCAGCCAGGCCTTCCAGCGGCCGGTGCGGGTGATGAACTGACCCGACACGGTCGAGGAGACGAACAGGCCGCCGATCATCGGGATGGTCAGCACGCCCGACATCGTCGGGGACTTGTCGCGGGCGAGCTGGAAGTACTGGCTGAAGAACACGGTGCCGGTGAACATCGCGACACCGACGAACAGCGAGGCGAGCGACGCCAGGGTGATGGTGCTGTTGCGGAACAGGCGCAGCGGGATGATCGGCTCCTTGGCCTTCGCCTCGACGAGGACGAAGAGCGCGCCGAGCACGACCGAGCCGCCGACCATCGCGTAGGTCTGCCAGGACACCCAGTCGTACTTGTCACCGGCGAAGGTGACCCAGATGAGCAGCAGGGAGACGGCCGCGGAGATGAGCGTCGCGCCGCCCCAGTCGACCTTGACCTCGCGCTTGACCACGGGGAGGTGCAGGGTCTTCTGCAGCACGATCAGCGCGATGACGGCGAAGGGGACGCCGACGTAGAAGCACCAGCGCCAGCCCAGCCAGGAGGTGTCGGTGATGACACCGCCGAGCAGCGGGCCGCCGACGGTGGCGACGGCGAAGGTGGCGCCGAGGTAACCGGAGTAACGGCCCCGCTCACGCGGGGAGATCATCGCCGCCATGACGATCTGGGCCAGGGCCGACAGACCGCCGACGCCGATGCCCTGCACCACGCGGCAGACGATCAGCATGCCGGGGTTCTGCGACAGGCCGGCCGCCATCGACGCGACGACGTAGATGACCAGGGCTATCTGGACGAGCGCCTTCTTGCTGTACAGGTCGGCGAGCTTGCCCCACAGGGGAGTGGCCGCGGTCATCGACAGCAGGGCGGCCGTGACCACCCAGGTGTAGGCGGACTGACCGCCGCCGAGGTCGCCGATGATCTCCGGCAGGGCGTTGGAGACGATCGTGGACGACAGGATCGCCACGAACATGCCGAGCATGAGCCCGGACAGGGCCTCCATGATCTGCCGGTGGGTCATCGGGGCTTGACCTGTGCCTCCCCCGTGCTTGGCGTGAGCCCGCACACCGGCTGGTGTGGTCGTTGCCATGGGCTTCCTTTACTTACGTGCTTGCGGGTGTACGGGTGGTCTCTTCGACTACGGGCGCGGGGATCCGGACCGGCGTCGAGCGGCAGTCGCCGAAGGACGCGCGCAGGCGCGCCATCAGCTCGATGAGCAGGCCGACCTCGTCGTCGGTCCAGTCGGCCAGCCGCTCCGCCAGCAGGTGCGTGGTCCGCCGGGACAGCTCGTCCAGCTGCTCCAGGCCCTCGGGCGTCAGGCGCAGGATGCGCGAGCGCTTGTCCGCGGGGTCCGGGAGCCGCTCGATCCAGCCGCGCGCGACGACGTGCGCGACGTGCCGGCTGGTGACGGACATGTCCACGGAGAGCAGCTCCGCGAGCTTGCTCATGCGCATGTCGCCGTGACGGCCGAGCAGGGTCAGCACGGCGGCCGCGCCGGCCGGGCACTCCGACGGCAGTATCCGTCCCAGGTCCCGTTTCACGGCGCCGAAGGCGCTGAACTGACGCACCAGCTCCTCGTACTGCGCCCGCTCGGCCATCGCACCTCCCGTATTCGTTGCTTAGGGCAACCATAGAGCCGGTTGGTTGCTGCAGGCAAACAAGTAGGGGCCCGTCGGCGCAAAAACTTGGCAAAGGCAAGTATTGCGAACGTAAACACGCTGGTCGGAGTGGCCGCCCGTGCCCCGTCCGTCCTGGTGGACCCCCACTTGGGTCGCACCCCCGGATTCGCTAGTGTCTCGGGCCATGGCTAACACCCAGGGCCCTCAGGGCAATTACGACCCCGCAGGCAGCACCCAGATGTTCCGCGCGTTCGTCGACGAGGGCCCCCAGGGCCGGCAGCAGCAGCAGCCCGCCTCGTCCGGACCCCGGGTCGGCCTGATCATCGGCATCGTGGCGGCCGTGGTCGTCGTCGCCGCCGTCGCCTGGCTCGCGCTCAAGTAGGACACCCGGCAGCCCGGACACACGAAGGCCGCCGACGCTGCCGCAACGGCGCGTCGGCGGCCCTGTCCGGGTGCCCGTCAGTCCGAGATGAGGCCCTCCCGCAGCTGGGCCAGGGTCCGGGTCAGCAGCCGGGAGACGTGCATCTGGGAGATGCCGACCTCCTCGCCGATCTGCGACTGGGTCATGTTGGCGAAGAAGCGCAGCATGATGATCCGGCGCTCCCGGGGCGGGAGCTTGGCCAGCAGCGGCTTCAGGGACTCCCGGTACTCCACGCCCTCCAGCGCGGTGTCCTCGTAGCCGAGGCGGTCGGCGAGGGAGCCCTCGCCGCCGTCGTCCTCGGGGGCCGGGGAGTCGAGCGAGGAGGCGGTGTAGGCGTTGCCGACCGCGAGGCCGTCGACCACGTCCTCCTCGGAGACGCCGAGCACGGCGGCCAGCTCGGTGACCGTCGGGGAGCGGTCCAGCTTCTGGGACAGCTCGTCGCTGGCCTTGGTGAGGGCCAGGCGCAGCTCCTGCAGCCGGCGCGGGACGCGCACCGACCACGAGGTGTCACGGAAGAACCGCTTGATCTCGCCCACGACCGTCGGCATCGCGAACGTCGGGAACTCCACGCCCCGTTCGCAGTCGAAGCGGTCGATCGCCTTGATCAGGCCGATGGTGCCGACCTGGACGATGTCCTCCATCGGCTCGTTGCGGGAGCGGAAGCGGGCCGCCGCGTAGCGCACGAGGGGGAGGTTGAGCTCGATCAGGGTGTCCCGGACGTAGGCACGCTCGGGGCTGCTCTCGTCGAGTGCGGCGAGCCGCAGGAACAGGGACCGGGACAGGGTCCGGGTGTCGATGTCCGCCGCGACCGGCGGGGCCGGGGCAGGAGCGGCGGCCGGGTCGGCCTGGGCCGGCACGGCGTCGAGGGCCGTGACGCCCTCGATGCCGTCGAGGACGTCGAGAGCGTGGAGCTCCTTGGGCGCTGCCTCGCTCGTGGGCGTGAGGACCTTCGAGCTGCCCTGGTCTGCGGACATGCCACCCCCTTTGGGTCGCGGGACGGTCGCGGCGGCGTCGCCTTTCGAGCAACGCAGCCCTCACCTGAATACCGGAGCCGGAGCTCCGGCAAACGCTCTTCCCGCAGAATGTCACATGTCGGCAACACGCTGTAGTGACATGTCGACATGCCAGCCGTGAATCGGCCCTGGAAAGAAGGGGTCTGACGGTCTTTCGGCGCACAACTGTCGGGATCCGCACCGATGGGGGATTCGCTCTTCCCGGTGAGTGATCGATCCCGCTTTCGATCCGCCGTGGGCTGGCCTTTTCCGGAGTGTGCTCCCGTGCGCCGGTTATGCCTCGATGCGATTCGCGGATCGCAGCCGCTGGAAGCTACGCGCGAGTAGCCGGGACACGTGCATCTGGGACACACCGAGTTCCGCGCTGATCTGCGACTGGGTCAGATTGCTGTAGTAGCGCAGGAGCAGAATTCTCTGCTCCCGTTCGGGGAGCTGGACCAGGAGGTGGCGGACCAGGTCGCGGTGCTCCACGCCGTCCAGCGCCGGGTCCTCGTAGCCGATGCGGTCCAGCAGGCCGGGCATCCCGTCCCCCTCCTGCGCGGCCTCCAGGGAGGTGGCGTGGTACGAGCGTCCCGCCTCGATGCAGGAGAGCACCTCGTCCTCGCCGATCCTGAGCCGCTCGGCGATCTCGGCGGTCGTCGGGGAGCGTCCGAAGGCCGTGGTGAGGTCCTCGGTCGCGCTGTTGACCTGCACCCACAGCTCGTGCAGCCGGCGCGGTACGTGGACCGTGCGGACGTTGTCCCGGAAGTACCGCTTGATCTCGCCGACCACGGTCGGCATCGCGAAGGTCGGGAACTGCACCCCCCGCTCCGGGTCGAAGCGGTCGATGGCGTTGATGAGGCCGATGGTGCCGACCTGGACGACGTCCTCCATCGGCTCGTTGCGGGAGCGGAAGCGGGCGGCCGCGTAGCGCACGAGCGGGAGGTTGGCCTCGATCAGCGCTCCGCGCACCCGGTCGTGCTCCGGCGTGCCCGGCGTCAGGTTCTTCAGCTCGGCGAAGAGCACCTGGGTCAGGGCGCGGGTGTCGGCGCCGCGGCGCTTCTCGGGGGTCGGAGGGGCGGGGCTGGGCACCTCGTCCTGGGGCGGCGCAGTACTGGCCGACACGGTCAACGCCACCTCTTCATCGGTCAGTCATCCGTCAAAAGCGGTCATAGCATCACAAGACATGTGCACTGTGTGCAAGCACCGTATAACGCCGTGTTGTGGCCAAGTAGCGCTCGGTTCGGGGCCCGAGACGCGCAAGAGCCCCCCGTCCTCGCGACGGGGGGCTCGGGGCGTGCGGGGGTCAGAACTCGTAGTCGGCGATCACCCACGTGGCGAACTCCCGCCACAGCGCGACGCCGGCCTGGTGGGCCGGGTGCTCGAGGTAGCGCCGCAGCGCGTCCCGGTCCTCGACCGCCGAGTTGATCGCGAAGTCGTAGGCGATGGGCCGGTCGCTGATGTTCCAGGCGCACTCCCAGAACCGCAGCTCCTCGATCCGGCCGCCGAGCGCCCGGAAGGCCGCCACGCCCGCCACGACCCGCGGATCGTCGCGCTCGACGCCCTCGTTGAGCCTGAACAGGACCAGATGACGGATCATGGGGTGTACCTCAGCTCTGTGCTCCGTCGGCGACCCAGGTCATGAAGTCGCCCACGGCCTTGGCCGCGTCCGATATGCCCTCGAAGCCTATCTGGACGTAGTCGGCCGCCTTGGCCGGGTCGGTGATGATCACGTACAGCGCGAAGACCGCGAGCACGTACACGGCGATCTTCTTGGCGTTCACCGCCACCGCGGCCTCCCCTGCCCCTGCTGCGACTCTTCGGCTGTCCTGTTGTCGGCGGTGAGTTTATCCGCCCGCTCGTGTGTTCAGGCCTGGTAATCGTGTGCGAGTCGTGACGGACCGGAACACGGGCCGGTGTCCGGGGAGTTGGGAATGCGACGAGAGGCCCGGTCCATCGGACCGGGCCTCTCGTGCGAAGCGGTAGCGGAGGGATTTGAACCCTCGGTGACTTGCGCCACACTCGCTTTCGAGGCGAGCTCCTTCGGCCGCTCGGACACGCTACCGAGGGAGACCTTACAGCAAGGTGGGGCGTGGTTTGAAATCGGAATTCAGCGGTCCCGGAAGAACTCCGTGAGCACCCGGGCGCAGTCCTCGGCCAGGACGCCCTCGACGACCTCCGGGCGGTGGTTGAGCCGCCGGTCGCGCACGACGTCCCACAGCGAGCCGGCCGCTCCGGCCTTCTCGTCCCGGGCGCCGTAGACCACCCGGTCCACCCGGGACTGGACCAGCGCGCCCGCGCACATCGTGCAGGGCTCCAGCGTGACGACCAGCGTGCAGCCGGCCAGCCGCCACTGCCCGAGCAGCGCGGCGGCCCGCCGGACGGCCAGGACCTCCGCGTGCGCCGTCGGGTCGCCGGTGGCCTCGCGCTCGTTGTGCCCGACGGCCAGCACCGTCGTGCCGTCCGGGGACAGCAGGACGGCGCCGACGGGGACGTCGCCGCCCTCCACCGCCCGCCGGGCCTCCTCCAGGGCGAGCCGCATCGCGGGCCGCCAGGGATCGCGCACCGGGTCCGGTGCGCCGGTGGTGTCCTCGGTGCTCAGCGGACGGTCTCCAGCACCTCCGAGGCGCCCAGGGCCTCGGCGATCGTGCCCAGGGCGTCGTCGGCCTCCAGGGTGCGCAGCTCCTTCTCCCCGATGCCGAGGTCGTCGAGGATCTCGCTGTCGCCCACCGGGCTGTGCGGCACCGCGTCGGAGGCGACGGCGTCCCCGTCGTCCTCGGCGTCGTCGGACTCGCCGTCCTCCGTGCCGTCGAGATCGAGCGAATCCAGGTCGGGGACGTCGTCCGCGCCCGGCTCCCGGCCCAGCAGCTCGTCGGTGAGCAGCAGCTCCCCGTAGGCGCTGCGGGCGGCGGCGGCCGCGTCCGAGACGTAGATGCGAGGGTCCTCCTCGCCGTCCACGCGGACGACACCGAACCAGGCGTCCTCCTGCTCGATCAGGACCAGCACGGTGTCCTCTTCGGGAGAGGCTTCCCGGGCCAGGTCGGCGAGATCCGACAGGGTCTCCACATCATCGAGCTCTGTGTCGCTCGCTTCCCACCCGTCTTCGGTGCGCGCGAGCAGTGCGGCGAAGTACACCGTGACTCTCCCACTGGTCATAGGCGTGCCGGTTGGGGGTCCCCCCGGCGGAGGTCTCTGAGCGGCCGGAGCCCGTGCTCCGGGCTCCGCCCAATCGGAATCGTGGCAGAAACAAGACGTTCAGGGGACGTCTTCGGCTCCCTGTGTCCGGCAGTTTCGATCGTGGATCCGTGGCCGGTCCACGCGTACGTCCGTTGCCGCCACCTGCGGATCGTACGCGGCCAGACCGGCGCTCACGCACGTCCACCCGGGCAACACCGGTTCGTTCACCGGTCTTTCCCACCGGCTGTCTTCCCACGGGTCTCTTCCCACCCGACCGTACGACGGAATCCCCCTACCAGCGGAAGGTTCGCATCCGCATGGCGTGGCGCAACCGGGCCGCCTTGGCCCGCCGGGGCTGGACGCGGTCGCGCAGTGCCCGGGCCTCGGCGAGATCGCGCAGGAACTGGGCGCGGCGGCGCCGGCGCTCGGCGTCCGTCTCGGGCCGCCGGGGGCCTGTGCTCCCGGCGTCCACGGCGGCGTCGGTCTCGTGATCAGGCAGGTCAGGCACAGTCACACCACCCCGGGTCCGTCCCTCCCACTTTCCCTCCGTCGGGCGGTTTGATGCCAGCGCGGAGTGCGGCCGAGCGCGGTTACTGTTAGGGACATGCGTCTCCACGTCGTCGACCACCCCCTGGTCGCTCACAAGCTCACCACGCTGCGCGACCAGCGCACCGACTCCGCGACCTTCCGCCGGCTCGCCGACGAACTGGTCACCCTGCTCGCCTACGAGGCCACGCGGGACGTGCGCACCGAGGCCGTCGACGTCCAGACGCCGGTCGCCCGGACCACCGGCGTCAAGCTCGCCCGGCCGCGCCCGCTGGTGGTGCCGATCCTGCGCGCCGGTCTCGGCATGCTGGACGGCATGGTCCGGCTGCTGCCGACCGCCGAGGTGGGCTTCCTGGGCATGATCCGCAACGAGGAGACGCTGCAGGCCTCCACGTACGCCTCGCGCATGCCGGAGGACCTCTCCGGCCGCCAGGTGTACGTCCTCGACCCGATGCTGGCGACCGGCGGCACGCTGGTCGCGGCCATCCAGGAGCTGATCAAGCGCGGCGCCGACGACGTCACCGCCGTGGTCCTGCTCGCGGCGCCGGAGGGCGTCGAGGTCATGGAGCGGGAGCTCGCGGGCACCCCGGTCACGGTCGTCACGGCGGCCGTGGACGACCACCTGAACGAGCAGGGCTACATCATCCCCGGCCTCGGGGACGCGGGCGACCGGCTGTACGGCGCGGCCGAGTAGAACCCGTCCGGCGTTCCGGGCCCGCCCCGGCCGGCGCCTCCCCGCCGGTGCGGGTGGGCGAGCCGGGGTCCGGGCCGCCGGCGTGATCCGCCGGACGGGCCCTGGACAGGGCCCTGTTCAGCAGCCCTTCTGCGACGCGGCGGTCGTCCGCTTCGGTTCGGTCAGCCGGGCCAGGGCCTGGTCGGCGGCGGCCCGCTGGGCCAGGCTGCCGAACTTGTCGCCGATGATCAGGTCGAGGCCGGCCCCCTTGCGGCCGGCCTCGGTGCGGCGCTCGGCGCCGGGCAGCTGGGTGGCGAGCACCGGCAGCGAGGTGTCCAGCGCGGTGGCGGGGCCGAGGAGCACTCCGGCGCCCTTGACCTTCTTGTCGTACTCCTTGGGCGCGTTGCCCACGTCGCCGATCTTGAAGCCGCGCTTCTTCAGCTCGTCCGCGGTGGCCTTGGCGAGACCGCTGCGGGTCGTCGCGTTGTAGACGTTCACGGTGATCGTGCGGGGCTCGGGCAGGGCCCTGGCGGGCGCGGCGGAGGCCTTCGCGACCGGGCACTCGGCCTTGGTGCCGGCCGCCGCGGACTTGTCGCCGCCGGTGAAGACGTCGATGAGCTGCAGGGTGCCCCAGCCGATCAGCCCGAGCGCGGCGACGGAGGCCACCGCGGCGGCCACCAGCCTGCCGCGCCGCCGGGGAGGGCGCATCCGAGGGTATTTGCCCCCCGTGATCCGGTACTGGCCGCCCATGCCGGGAGGAGTCAGCATGCTCATGAACGCAGCGTAGTGCGCCTGGGCGGCGATGCCTATTAGATGATCACCAGATGCAGCACAGCGGAACCCGAAAGGGGCAACGGGCGTGTCGTGCGGCTCAGTCGAGTTCGAGCACGCGCGCGTGCAGCACCTGGCGCTGCTGGAGGGCGGCGCGCACCGCTCGGTGGAGGCCGTCCTCCAGGTAGAGATCGCCCTGCCACTTCACGACGTGCGCGAAGAGGTCGCCGTAGAACGTCGAGTCCTCGGCCAGCAGGGTCTCCAGATCGAGCTGCTGCTTGGTGGTCACGAGCTGATCGAGGCGGACCGGGCGCGGCGCGACGTCCGCCCACTGCCGGGTGCTTTCCCGGCCGTGGTCGGGGTACGGCCGGCCGTTTCCGATGCGCTTGAAGATCACACGGAAAGCCTACCGGTCCAGACGTTCCGGGCGCAGCCATGGCGGCGCAGTGCGACGCTGGAAATGCCGGAGCGAAGAGGCTCATAACGGGTGCTATCGGAGACAGGGGCCGTGGATGAGTGACAGCGAGGCGCTGCCCGCCGAGGCCGAGCGGATCCGCGCCGGATACGGCTTCACCGGTCCCGCCCTCGATCTCGGCGCCCTGCTCTGGGACGGCCGGTGTCTCCCGGAGGCGCCGGTGCGCGTCCCGCTGCCCATGCTCAACCGGCACGGACTGGTCGCGGGCGCCACGGGCACCGGCAAGACCAAGACGCTCCAGCTGATCGCCGAGCAACTGTCCGCGCAGGGCGTGCCGGTGTTCCTCGCGGACGTCAAGGGCGACCTCTCCGGGATCTCCCGGCCGGGCGTGTCGAACGACCGGGTCCGGAGCCGCGCGGCCGAGACGGGCCAGAGCTGGACGCCGGCGGGGTTCCCCGCGGAGTTCCTCGCGCTCGGCGGGCTCGGCCACGGCATCCCGGTGCGGGCCACGATCACGAGCTTCGGGCCGGTGCTGCTGTCCAAGGTGCTCCGGCTCAACCAGACCCAGGAGCAGTCTCTCGGCCTGATCTTCCACTACGCCGACACCAAGGGCCTGGAGCTGGTCGACCTCAAGGACCTCAGGGCCGTGGTCGCCTTCCTCACCTCGGACGAGGGCAAGGCCGAGCTGAGGGACATCGGCGGGCTCTCCACCGCCACGGCCGGGGTGATCCTGCGTTCCCTGACCGCCTTCGAGGCGCAGGGCATGGCGGACTTCTTCGGCGAGCCGGAGTTCGACACGGCCGAGCTGCTGCGCACGGCGCCGGACGGGCGGGGCGTCGTCTCCGTCCTGGAACTCCCCGCCGTGCAGGACAGACCGCAGCTCTTCTCCACCTTCCTGATGTGGCTGCTCGCCGACCTCTTCCACGACCTGCCCGAGGTGGGCGACGCCGACCGGCCCAAGCTGGTCTTCTTCTTCGACGAGGCGCACCTGCTGTTCAGCGGCGCCTCCCGGGCGTTCCTGGAGTCGATCACCCAGACCGTGCGCCTGATTCGCTCGAAAGGGGTCGGCGTCTTCTTCGTCACCCAGACCCCGAAGGACGTGCCGTCCGACGTCCTCGGCCAGCTCGGCAACCGGGTCCAGCACGCGCTGCGGGCCTTCACGCCGGACGACCAGAAGGCCCTGAAGGCGACCGTGAGGACCTTCCCGGACTCCGCCTACGACCTGGAGGAGCTCCTCACCGGCCTCGGCACCGGTGAGGCCGTGGTGACCGTGCTCAGCGAGACCGGCGCCCCCACGCCGGTCGCCGCGACCCGGCTGCGCGCCCCGGAGTCCCTGATGGGCCCGGTGGACGGGCCGGAACTCGACCGGGCCGTGCGGGAGTCCGCGCTCCACGGACGTTATGCACAGGCTGTGGACCGCGAGTCGGCGTACGAGCGGCTGAGCGAGCGGCCGGCGCCCGGGGCGCCGGAACCGGGCCGGGCCCAGGAGGCCGGGGGCGCTGCGGAGGCCGCGCGCACCCGGGGGAAGAAGGCCCCGAAGGAGGAGCCGTCGCTGGTCGAACAGGTCGTGGGCAGCGGGATGTTCAAGTCGCTGGCCCGCTCGGTCGGCACCCAGATCGGCCGCGAGATCAGCCGCTCCCTGTTCGGTACCGCACGGCGGAGGCGGTGACCGCCTCCGCCGGCTGATCAGCGGCCGTCCTCCTTCGCCGGCCCCTGCGGTCGCGTGTCCGTCTTCTCCGGCCGGGCCGGCGCGCTGCGCCTGGCCTCCGCGCGCAGCAGGGCGCGCAGGACCGCGTACGGGTCTGTGGGCATGGTCGTTCCTCGCGTAGTGCTGACTGGACCGGGGGGAAGGGCCCGGTCAGCAGCGCAGGACCACCGTGCGCAGCAGGGAGACGGCGCCGGGCGGCCGCGGCACGGCGGGGCGCGCGGGCGCCGCCGTACGGGCGGGCGCCGGTGCGGGCAGGGGCGAGGGGCGTTCGTGGGCCCCGGCCGGGTGGGAGACGCGGGCGGCCGGGCGCGGCAGGGTGTCCAGGTGGTCGTGCTCCGAGGCGCCGGCCGACGCGGCCGACGCGGCCGGGGCGGGCACCGGCTGGGCCTGCACATGGGCGCCGGGCACCCACACCGCCAGGAGCAGCACGAGCACCCGCAGCCAGATGCGGCTGCGGGATTCACGTACGGTCCTGCTCACACCGGGTCTGTGCCCGCCCGGCCGCCCCGCCGCAGCACGCGCCGCCCGGGATACGCCCGTTCGGCCCACCGCCCCCGGTCTCACACCGTGCGCGGGACCTGCCGGGCCATGCCCCGGACGCGGATCGCGGTGACGATCTCCACGATGCCGACGATCACCAGCCACCAGCCGGCGAGCAGGGTCAGCACGGCGACCGAGGTGAAGGGCGAGTCGATCAGCACGATCCCGGCGACGAAGGTGACGATGCCGAGGAAGATCTGCCAGCCCCGGGCGGGCATCCGGGAGTCGGAGGCGGCGGCCAGGGTCTGGGTGATGCCCCGGATCAGCCAGGCGATGCCGATCCACAGGGCGAGCAGCAGGGACGACTGCATCGGCCCGCGGAAGCAGAACAGGCCCAGCAGGATCGACAGGGCGCCGCTGACGAAGGCGAGCACGCGCAGCGAGGTCCGCTGATGGGTGCCGAAGGCGGCGGCGAGCTGGAAGACGCCGCTGACGACGAGGTAGATCCCGAACAGCACCCCCGCGACGAGCAGGGAAGGGCCCGGCCAGACCAGCACCAGGACGCCGAGGACCAGGGAGGCGATCCCGGTGCCCAGGACGACCTGCCAGGCCGCCCGGGACAGGGCGTGCAGAGGCCCTTCCAGGGGCGGTTCGGGTTCGTGGTGGCCCTGGGGGGCGTGCCCCCCGTGGACGCTCCGGTCGTCGGGGGCGTGCCCTCCGTGGACGCTCCGGTCGTCGTACTCACGGTCCCAGGAGGGGCCGCCGCTGGGTGCCTCGGTCATGCTTCATGCTCGGATCGTCCCGGGCGGCCCCGCCACCCGGACTGGACCATCCGGCTGAGGCGCTACTTCCCCGCGGACTTCGCCGCCTTGGCGGCCTTGGCCGCCGCCTTCGCCTCCTGCTTGTGCGCCCGCACCCGGGTCAGCGACTCGGGTCCGGTGATGTCGGCGACGGACCGGAAGGAGCCCTCCTCCCCGTACGCCCCGGCGGCCTCCCGCCAGCCGGCGGGCCGCACGCCGAGCTGCTTGCCGAGCAGCGCCAGGAAGATCTGCGCCTTCTGCCGGCCGAACCCGGGCAGGTCCTCCAGCCGCTTCAGCAGCGCGGCCCCGTCGCCGGCGTCCCGCCAGACGGCCTCGGCGTCCCCGCCGTAGTGCTCGACCAGGAACTGGCACAACTGCTGGATCCGCTTGGCCATCGAGCCGGGGTAGCGGTGCACGGCGGGCTTCTCGGAGAGCAGCGCGGCGAACGCCTCCGGGTCCATGGCCGCGATCTCGTGGGCGTCCAGGTCCCGGGCGCCCATCCGGCCCGCGATGGTCGCCGGGCCCTTGAAGGCCCACTCCATCGGGATCTGCTGGTCCAGCAGCATCCCGGTCAGGGCGGCGAGGGGGCTGCGCCCCAGCAGCGCGTCGGCCTCGGGGTCCTGGGCGAGGTGCACGGTCGCGTCCATGGCTCGATGGTGCCCCGGCGGCGCGCCGGGCGCAGCCGGGCGCGGTCGTGCGGGCCGCTCCCCTCGGGCCGGCGGGGTGTCACGTACGATCTCCTTGACTTAGGCAAGGCTTACCTAAAGAGAAGAGGTGCTCCGAGGTGACCAGCGAGATCCACCGCGATGCCTGGGGCATCCCGCATCTGCGGGCCGCCGACGCCCGCGCCCTGGCCCGCGCCCAGGGCCGGGTGACCGCCCTGGACCGCGCCTGGCAGCTGGAGGTCGAACGGCACCGGGCCCGGGGCGCCTCGGCCTCCTTCCTGGGCGCGGCCGCCCTGCCCTGGGACGTGTTCGCCCGCCGCGCCCGCCTCGACGACACCGCCCGGCGCTGCTTCGTCGCGCTGGAGAGCCGGGACCCGGAGACGGCGGACTGGGTCCGGGCGTACGTCGACGGCGTCAACGAGGGACTGGCCGACGGCGCCCGCCGGGCGCCCGAGTTCGCGCGGTCCGGCCTCGCCCCGGGCCGCTGGGAGCCCTGGACCCCGCTCGGGGTCTGGCTCGCCACGCACATCCTGTTCGCCGGCTTCCCGGCCAAGCTGTGGCGCGAGGAGGCGATACGGCACCTCGGCCCCGAGTCGGTCGGCCTGTTCGCCACCGACGGCCCCGGCACCGCGGGCAGCAACAGCTGGCTCCTGTCCGGCGACCGCACCGGCACCGGGCGGCCCGTCCTCGCCGGTGACCCGCACCGCTTCATCGAGGACCCGGGCGTCTACCAGCAGATCCGCCTGGCCTGCCCGGAGTTCGACGTCGTCGGCCTCGCCGTCCCCGGCGTGCCCGGCGTCGCCCACTTCGGCCACACGGGCACCGTCGCCTGGGCCATCACCAACGCCATGGCCGACTACCAGGACGTCTACCGCGAGCGGCTGCGGCGCACCGGCGCGGGCGTGGAGGCCCTCGGCCCCGACGGGGTCTGGCGCCGGGCGCTGCGGCACACCGAGACCGTGGAGGTCGCCGGGGAGGCCCCGGTCGAGATCGAGGTGATCGAGACCGCGCGGGGGCCGGTGATCGCCGGCGGCCCGGAGGGCCTGGAGGCGGGCGTCACGGCCGCTCCGCCGCCGGGCCGCGGCGCCGGCGACGGGACCGGCCCGGCCGAGCCGCCCGTCGCCCTCGCCCTGCGCTATCCGCCCCGCGTCACGGAAGACCTCGGCTTCGGCTGTCTGCTCCCCCTCCTGCGCGCCCGCCGGGCCGGCGACGTCGACCGGGCGCTCGACGGCTGGGCCGAGCCGGTCAACGTCGTGCTGGCCGCCGACACCGAGGGCGGGCTGCTGCACCGGGTCGCCGGCCGCGTTCCCGTGCGCGCCGACGACAACCGGCTCCGGGTGGTCCCCGCCTGGCGGCCCGGCCACGAATGGCGCGGCTGGCACGAGACGCCGTACGCCCGACCGGACGGCGACGGCATCGCCGTGATGGCCAACCAGCGGCGGGGCCCGGCCGCTCCGCTCGGCGTCGAGTTCGCGCCGCCGCACCGCGCCGACCGCATCCGCGCCCTGCTCCGGGAACGGCCCACCTGGTCAGCCGCCGACCTGCACACCGTCCACACCGACACGTTCCTCGCCTCGGCCGGTTCGCTGCTCGACCGCGTCGCCGCCCTCGACGGCCTCGGCCCCGAGGCGGCCCGCCTCCGCGACCGGCTGCTGGCCTGGGACCGCCGCATGGACGCCGGCAGCACCGGCGCCGCCGCCTACGCGGCGGTGCGCACCGCGGTCGTCCGCCGGCTCGCCGCGCACCCGGCGTTCGCCGCCCTCACCGAACCGCCCGCCTACCCCGAGGTCCTGCTCCCCTGGCTGGCCCTCGTCCCGCGCGTCGGCCACGCCCTCGAACACCTGCTGGCGGCCGAGGAGCTGTACGGCGTCGACCGGGACGCCGTCGTACGGGACGCCTTGACGGAGACCGCCGCCGCGGAGCCGGCCGGCGCCTGGTCGGACACCCACCGGCTCGCCCCCTGGAGGGCGCTGCCGGCGCGGGAGCCGCACCCGGAACCGGGCCTGGCCGGCGACCACGACTGCGTGCTGTGCACCTCGGCCGTCCCCGGCCTCACCGACCTCGCCGCCCGCGGCCCGGCCGCCCGCTACGTCTGGGACCTCGCCCGCCGCGAGGACAGCCGCTGGGTGGTCCCGTTCGGCGCCGACGGCGTCCCCGGCGCACCGCACCACCGCGACCAGCTCCCCCTGTGGCTCGAGGGGGAACTCGCCCCGGTCGTCACCGACTGGGCCCTGCTCACCCCCGAGGAAACCCAGGAGAACGATGTCTGACTTGTTCGAACGGCACATCGACGGCTACGGCACCGTCCGCGTCCGGCCCCTCGATCCGGCGGGCGACGCGCGGGTCGTGCACGCCTGGGTGCGCGAGGAACGCGCCGCGTTCTGGGGCATGACCGGTCTGACCCGCGCTCAGGTGACCGAGGTCTACGCCCACATGGCGACCCTCGACACCCACCACGCCCACCTCGTCACCAAGGACGGCGCACCGGCCGCCCTGCTGCAGACCTACGAACCCGGCGCCGACCGGGTCGGCGAGTGCTACCCGGTCCGCCCCGGCGACATCGGCGTCCACGTGCTCCTCGCCCCCGCCGGACCCGCCGGGCGGCGCCCCGGCTGGACCTCGGCCCTGCTCACCGGGATGACGGCGTACGCCCTGCTGGGGCTCGGCCGCCGCCGGATCGTGGTCGACCCGGACGTCCGCAACACCGGGGCGGTCGAACGCTTCCGGCGCCAGGGCTTCACACCCGGCCCCGAGGTCGTGCTGCCCGAGGTCGTCCTCCCCGACGTGCACCTGCCCGAGAAGCGCGCCCGGCTGGCCTTCCTGGAACGGGAGGCGGCCTTCCCCGGCGATCCGGTGTGATCCGCCGGCCGGTGCGGTGAGCACGGCGGCCGATCGCCGCGTACGTATGTGGAGGGCTGACGTGACCCGGAGCGCATGCGGCCGCCCGGGCCGGGGGACGGAGGGCTGAAGTGCGCGACGCACACCGGTGGCTGCGGCGGCTGACGGTGCTCGGCACGGGCCTGCTCCTGCTCCTGCTCGGCACCGCGGTCCCCGCCTCGGCCCACGCCGCCCTGCGCGGGACCGACCCCGCCGACGGGACCGTCCTGAAGTCCGCCCCGCGCCGGGTCACGCTGACCTTCACGGAGTCCGTCGGCCTGCTCACGGACTCGTTCCGCGTCTACGACCCGGAGAACCACCGCCTGCGCACCGGCGAGGCGGACCACGCCCCCGGCCGCTCCGACACGGCCCGCGTCCCGCTGCCCGCCAGGCTCGCGACCGGCACCTACACGGTGACCTGGCGGGTGGTCTCGGCGGACAGCCACCCGGTGTCCGGGGCGCTCACCTTCTCGGTGGGCGAGCGCACGGCGGCGCCGGCCGCCCCGCTCCCGGACCGCGTGGAGAACCGGGCCACGACGGGCCTCTACGACATCGCGCGCTACCTCGCCTACCTGTCCGTGACGCTCCTGCTCGGCACGGCGGCGTTCACGGCGTACTGCCGGCCGCCCGGCCGCGCCCGGCTGCGCCGTCCGGCACTGGCCGCCTGGGGCGTCCTGCTCGTCTCGACCGCCGCTCTCTTCCTGCTGCGGGCGCCCTACGAGGAGGGCACCTCGCCCACGGGGGCGTTCGCGCTGTCCTCGCTCACCCGCACGGCCACGACCCGGCCCGGTGAACTCCTGCTCGCCCGCCTGACCCTGCTGCTCCTCGCGGCCGCCTGCGTCCCGGCACTGCGCCGGGGCGCGTGGCGGCGCGTCCCCCGCCGGGCCCTGCTGGCCGCGGCCGCCGTCTTCTCCGTGGCCCTCTCCCTGACCTGGGCGGCGGCCGAACACGCCTCCGCGGGGACGCAGGTGCCGGTCGCCATCGCGTCCACGGCCCTGCACCTGCTGGCCATGGCCGCCTGGCTGGGCGGCCTCGCGGCCCTGCTGCTGACGCTGCGCCGGGACCCGGCGGCGGAGCCGGCCCCCGTGGGCACGCCGGAGCCGGTGGCGCGGACCGTCGCCCGCTTCTCCCGCCTGGCCTTCGCCTCGGTGACGGTCCTCGCGGTGACCGGCGTCTACCAGTCCTGGCGGGGACTGGGCTCCCTCCAGGCGCTCACCGGCACGACGTACGGACACGTCCTGCTGGCCAAGCTGGCGGCGGTGGCCCTGCTCCTCGCGGCCGCCTCCCGCTCCCGGCGCTGGACGGCCCGTCTGATGAGCCCGTCCCCGGCGGCCCGTCCGGCCCGCGTCCCCGAGCCGGCCACCGGCCCGCCGCTGCCGCCCGGGCCCCGGCCGGCGCCCGGCCCGGACACCCCGCCGGCCCCCGCCCCGCATCGGCTGCGCCGCACCGTGCTGGCCGAACTGGCCACGGGTGTCGTCGTCCTCGTCCTGACCACCCTGCTGACCAGCACCCTGCCGGGCCGGGCGGCGGCCGAGGCGGCGCGGTCCGACGCGGCGCCGGCCGGCATCCCGGCCGCCTCGGTCACCACGATCCCGTTCGACGTCGGCACCGCCGGCGGCCACGGCAAGGTGCAGATCACCCTCGACCCCGGAAGGGTCGGCACGAACTCCGTGCAGGCGGTGGTCTACGGCCCCGACGGCGGCCTGGCCTCCGTCCCCGAACTCCGCCTCACGATGACCCTCGCCGCCCAGCGGGTCGGCCCCCTGGACGCCCGGGTCACCGACCGCGGCGGCTACTGGGCGGCCGACTCCTTCGCCCTGCCGATGCCCGGGACGTGGACCATGAGGGTGACGGTCCGGGTGTCGGACGTGGACCAGGTGACCGTGTCGAGGACCGTACGGGTGGTGCGGTGACCGACCCGGGGGAGAGGGCGACATGGAGCACGGCGAGCGCGTGGACATCGAGCGGGTGGTCATCGAGGGTGTGGAGTTCGAGGCCGCTCTGACCGTCCGGTCGGACATCGGCCTGCTGGCCCTGCACGGCGGCAAGGAGGGCGGCACGGCGGAACTGGCCCGCGAGGCGGCGGCCCGCACCGGAGCGACCGCACTGGTCTTCACCCAGCCGGCCGGCACCCCGGTCCACATCCCCTCGCACCGGATGTCCGAGGCCCCGAGCGAGGCCCTGCGGGAGTTCCTCTCGCACGTGTCCCTCGCCGTCTCCCTGCACGGCCACCTGCGGCCCGACGCCCCCCGCTCGGTCTTCCTGGGCGGCGCCAACCGCGCGGCCGCGCTGGTTCTCGGCCGCCCGCTCGCCGTGCTCGCCCCCGCCTTCGAGACCGTGACCGCCCTGGAGCTGATCCCGGCCGGACTGCGGGGCCTCAACCCGCGCAACCCCGTGAACCTGACCCGCGCCGGAGGCGTCCAGGTGGAGCTCCCGCTGGCCGCGCGGACCTCGCGCCCGGAGGAGGACCGGGGAGCACCCGAGACACCCCCGCGGGCGGTGGCGGACGCCCTGGCCGCCGGCGTCGCGGAGCTGACGGCGCGGCGGCCCGGCTGACCGGCGGCGCGAGCACCGGGCCGGGTTCACGGCTCCAGGTCGTCGAACCGGGTTCACGGCTCCAGGTCGTCGAACCAGGTTCACGGCTCCAGGTCGTCGAACTGTTCGAGGAGGAAGTCGACCGGCGTGTGCCCGGCCGCGGCGGTGGCGCCGTCGTGCAGCTGCTGCTCCGTCCAGATCACCTTGCCGCGGCTGGTGTACCGGGTGCCCCAGCGCTGCGCGAACTGCGCGACCAGGAACAGGCCCCGACCGCCCTCGTCCATGGACGCCGCCCGCCGCAGCCGCGGCGAGGTGCTGCTGCCGTCCGACACCTCGCAGGTCAGACCGCGGCCGTGCAGCAGCCGCGCGGTGACCGGCGGCGCGCCGTACCGGATCGCGTTCGTGACCAGCTCGCTGAGGATCAGCTCCGTGGTGAAACCGGCCTCCTCCAGCCCCCACTGCGCCAGCGTCTCCCGGCAGCGCGCCCGCACCGAGGGGACCAGCGCCGGGTCCGACGGCACGTCCCACTCGGCCACCCGCGAGGGCGGGAACCGCCGGGTGCGGGCCGCCAGCAGCGCGATGTCGTCGGAGGAGTGGGCCGGCTTCAGGGTGTCGATCACCGTCCGGCAGGTCTCCTCCGGGGAGCGGTCCCCGGCCCCGTCCAGCGCCCGGCGCAGCCGCTCCATGCCGACGTCGATGTCCTGGCCGCGGTCCTCCACCAGGCCGTCCGTGTACAGCAGCAGCTGAGCGCCCTCCGGCAGGTAGAGCTCGGCGGTCTCGAACGGGTAGCCGCCCAGGCCGAGCGGCGCCGACGCCGGTACGCCCGGGCAGTCGACCGTGCCGTCCGGCTGCACGAGCACCGGTTCCGGGTGCCCCGCGCGGGCCACCGTGCAGGCCCCGGTCACGGAGTCGTAGACCGCGTACAGGCAGGTCGCCCCGGTCACGCCCTCGCCCTCCAGGCCCTCCGCCGCCCTGCTCTCCTCGTTGTCCATGCGGACGACCAGGTCGTCCAGATTCCCGAGCACCTCGTCCACGGGCAGGTCCAGCGTGGCGAAGTTGTGCACCGCGGTGCGCAGCCGGCCCATCGTCGCCGCCGCGTGCAGCCCGCGCCCCACGACGTCGCCCATGACCAGCGCCACCCGGGCGCCGGACAGCGGGATGACGTCGAACCAGTCGCCGCCCACCCCGCCCTCCGCGGGCAGGTACCGCCAGGCGACCTCCAGCGCGTCCTGCTCCGGCTGTCCGCGCGGCAACAGACTGCGCTGCAGCGTCACCGCCATCGCGTGCTCCCGGGTGAACCGGCGGGCGTTGTCGACGGCGACCGCCGCCCGCGCGGCCAGTTCCTCGGCGAAGGAGAGGTCCTCCGGCTCGAACGGCTGCGACTCGGCCCTGCGGTAGAAGTTGGCCACGCCGAGCGGCACGCCCCGGGCCCGCAGCGGCACCGACAGCAGCGAACGCAGCCCGCACTCCAGGGACTTCCGGGCCCGCTCCGGATCCTGCTCCCACCAGCCGGAGGCCTGCCGCAGGTCCGGCTCCAGCATCCCGTGCCCCTCCTGCAGGGTCCGCATCTGCGGGGCGAGAGGCGAGAAGCTGATCAACTCGCCGAGCCGGTACACCGGCACCTCTCCCCGGTCTCCGGCGATCGCCGCACGCCGCAGATGCCGCCAGCCCTCCGCCGTCGGCTCCCACCCGCGCAGCACCGCGTCCAGCAGGTCCACCGTCACCAGGTCGGCGAACCGCGGTACCGCCACATCGGCCAGCTCCTGGGCCGTACGCCCCACGTCCAGCGTCGTGCCGACCCCCACCCCGGCGTCGTACAGCAGGTTCAGCCGCTGCCGTGCCACATCGGCGCGGCCGGTGATCGCCGCCAGCTCCGTGGTGTCCCGCAGCGTCACCACGCTGCCCCCGCGTCCGCTCCGCGGGTAGGTGGGCCGCTTGTTCATCGCCAGCAGCCGGTCCCCCACGAGATGCACCGCGTCGGTGACCGCCTCCGGCGAGGCCAGCAGCCGCCGGACCGGCTCCGGCAGGTCCAGCTCCCGCACCGGACGGCCCCGGGCGTGGTCCGGCAGCCCGAGCAGCCTGGTCGCCTCCTCGTTGGCCAGCAGCAGCCGGCCCTCGGCGTCGGTGATCAGCACGCCTTCCCGCACCGCGTGCAGCACCGCCTCGTGGTGCTCGTACAGCTCCGCCAGCTCCCCGGGGGCCATGCCGCGCGTCTGCCGCAGCAGCCGCCGGGACACCAGGGTCGTCCCGGTCACGGCGAGCGCCAGCGCGACGGCGCCGGCGCCCAGGGTGATCGGCAGCTCCGGCATCGCCGTCACGTTCTTGACCGTGATCCCGGCGGAGACCAGGCCGACGATCTTGCCCTGGGCGTCGGTCACCGGGACCACCGCCTGCACGGCCATCCCCCGGCCCGTCGGCAGCGGCGGTCCGCCGGCCCGCTCGACGACCGTTTTGCCCTGCAGCGCCGGCCCGATGGTGCCGACGAACTTCTTGCCGATCTCGCTCGGGTAGGGATACGTGTAGCGGATGCCCTTGGTGTTCATGGCGACGACGAAGTCGACGCCGGAGCGCTTGCGGGCCGCCTCTGCCTTCGGCTGGAGCAGCACCGTCGGGTCCGGGCTGCGCAGCGCCCTGGCCACGCCGGGGGCGCTCGCGAACGACTGCGCCGCGACGACCGACTCCCGGCTGCCCTCCCGCAGCGCGTCCCGCTCCGCCTGCAGCACCACGGCCGTCACCGCGGCCACGACCAGCAGCACCACGATCACGACCTGCAGCAGGAGCACCTGACCGGCCACGCTGCGCAGATCCAGCAGGGAGGTACGGCGCCGTCGGGGACGTCCGGCGGACCAGTGCTCCGCCGAACCCTCAGGCTGCCCGGAAAATCCCTCCATATCCCCTTGATAGCACCACTGCCCGATCCCGGAGCGAGCGAGGCCGACGCGTCCCGGCCGAACCGCGCGTCACAGTGGTCGCGCCGCGCCCCGGGGACGCCGCGCCCGCCCGTCCGGTCCCCGGCGGAGTACGGTCGAGGTCCCCGAGGCGCCGTCCCGGCGCGACGGCGCCGTCCGGTGCCCGCCGCCGAAGGGCGGGGAGAGGGACCTTGCGATGAGCCGGGCGAGCAGCGCGCGGTCCGCGTCGGCCCGGCGGATGTGGCCGCTGTACGCGGCCGGGTTCACCACGGCCTTCGGCGCGCACGGGATCGCCGCGAGCCTCGGCAGCGACACCGAGGGCGCGGTCACCTCCCTGCTGGTGCTCGGTGGACTGCTCGCTCTCTACGACGGCGCCGAGGTCGTCCTCAAGCCGGTGTTCGGCACCCTCGCCGACCGGATCGGCGCCCGTCCGGTGCTGCTCGGCGGGCTCGCGGCCTTCGCCGCCGCGTCCGCGCTGTACGCGGCGGCGGACAGCCCGGGCTGGCTCTGGGCGGCGCGCCTCGGGCAGGGCGCCGCGGCCTCCGCGTTCTCGCCGTCCGCCTCCGCGCTGGTCGCCCGGCTGAACCCGGCGGCCGGACACGGCCGGGCGTTCGGCGGCTACGGCTTCTGCAAGTCCGTCGGCTACACGCTGGGCCCGCTGCTCGGCGGCGTGCTGGTCCGGGCCGGCGGCCTGCGGCTGCTCTTCGCCGTCCTCGCCGTGCTGGGCGCCGCGGTCGCCGTCTGGGCCGCCGCAGCCGTGCCCGTCGTGGCCCCGCTGCCCAGGGCCCGGCAGACGGTGCTCGACCTCGCCCGGCGGCTCGCCGACCCGGCGTTCCTCGTCCCGACGTCGGCGCTGGCCGCGGCGACCGCCGCGCTGTCGGCCGGGGTGGGATTCCTGCCGGTCTCCGGCCGGACCGCCGGGCTCGGACCGGTGGCCACCGGTGCCGCGGTGTCGGCGCTGGCCGGGTGCGCGGCGGTGGTCCAGCCGAAAGCGGGGCGGGCTCTGGACGAGGGGCGCCTCACCGCACGGGGCGGACTCACCGCGGGTCTGCTGCTGGCGGCCGCGGGCCTGGGCTGCGCCATGCTGCCCGGCCTCGCCGGCGTGCTGTCCGCGGCGGTCCTGATCGGCGCCGGCACCGGCCTGATCACTCCGCTGGGTTTCGCCGCCCTCGCCTCCTCGGCCCCGCCGGAACGCCTGGGCCAGACCATGGGCGCCGCCGAGCTCGGCCGGGAACTCGGCGACGCGGGAGGCCCGTTGCTGGTCGCGCTGGTCGCCTCGCGCACCACCCTCGACCACGGCTACGCGGCCCTGGGCGCCCTGCTCGCCCTCGGCGGGGCCCTGGGGCTCGCCCGCCGCCGCGCTGGCACAGAAAATCGAACACATGATTGAATTCGGTCATGCGAACGTTTCCCGACGACCTCGCGCAGGCGCAGAAGGAGTGGAGTGCCACGTACCGGCAGCTCGCCGAGCATCCTGGCCGCACGGATCTGCGCCGGCGTCTGTACCGGCTGTCGACCCGGACGTTCTTCCATCCGTACTGGCGGCACCGGCGCCCCGGCCCCGCCGCCTGGTGGGAGCTTCGGGAGCTGGGCCGGGCGGACGGGCCCATGAGCGAGCGGTACCGCCGATGACCGGCTGGGGCACGGGCGCCGACGCCCCGGACGACGCCGAGGGCATGCCGTCCGGACCGGTCCGCGTGACCGTGCATCCCCCGGCGCCCTCCGGCGGCCGGCGCGTCCGCGTGAACGGCGAGTTCCTGGGCCTCGCCCACAACGCGACCGACATAGCGGAGTTCCTCCGCCGGGCCGGCCTGGAGATCGACCCGTCGGACGTGCCCGGCGCCCCGTGGATCGACTGGCGCGGAGCCGGACCGGAAGGCTGGGACCCGGACGCGACCGCCTGACCCGGCGAAGCCGAGGGGCCGGCGCGGGCGGCCGGGACCACGGCGACGACTTCCCGGACCTGCCGCGCGTTCGCAGGCACGGTCGTCGACGGAAACCCGGCCGAAGGCCACTCGCCTGTCCTCGACGCCGCGGGCCCGGCCCCGGCGGCCGACCGGGCGGACAACGTCGAAGGGCCCCACTGCGAGCAGTGGGGCCCTTTGACATCGTGCCCGGTGAGGCACTGGCGGAGGATACGAGATTCGAACTCGTGAGGGGTTGCCCCCAACACGCTTTCCAAGCGTGCGCCCTAGGCCTCTAGGCGAATCCTCCGCCGGAAACATTACATGACCGAGGGGAGTGCTCGCGAACTCGTTCTCGCAGGCCGCCATCGGGTACTGTGGGCGCAGCCCCTCACGCGGCGCTATCTGACTGAACTCCCCCAGGGCCGGAAGGCAGCAAGGGTAGGTCGGCTCTGGCGGGTGCGTGGGGGGCGCTTGCGTTCCCGGGCGGGGCGGGCCGGTCCGGGGCGGGAACCTTGGGCGGGGTTGGTTGTCAGTGGACGCCTATAACCTCGTATGCGTGTCGTCTCTCGCGCTGTACCGCCGCTATCGCCCGGAGACCTTTGGCGAGGTCATCGGGCAAGAGCATGTCACCGACCCGCTGCAGCAGGCGCTGCGGAACAACCGGGTCAATCACGCGTACCTGTTCAGCGGGCCGCGTGGCTGCGGCAAGACGACCAGCGCGCGCATCCTGGCCCGCTGCCTCAACTGTGAGCAGGGTCCCACCCCGACGCCCTGCGGCGAGTGCCAGTCGTGCCGGGACCTCGCCAGGAACGGGCCGGGCTCGATCGACGTCATCGAGATCGACGCGGCCTCTCACGGTGGTGTGGACGACGCCCGTGAGCTGCGCGAGAAGGCCTTCTTCGGACCCGCGAGCAGCCGGTACAAGATCTACATCATCGACGAGGCCCACATGGTCACGTCGGCCGGTTTCAACGCGCTGCTGAAGGTCGTCGAGGAGCCCCCGGAGCACCTCAAGTTCATCTTCGCCACGACCGAGCCCGAGAAGGTCATCGGGACCATCCGGTCGCGGACCCATCACTACCCCTTCCGGCTCGTCCCGCCGGGCACCCTGCGGGACTACCTGGGCGAGGTGTGCGGACGGGAGGACATCCCGGTCGAGGAGGGCGTGCTGCCGCTCGTCGTGCGGGCCGGCGCCGGTTCCGTGCGTGACTCGATGTCCGTCATGGACCAGCTCCTCGCCGGCGCCGCGGCGGACGGTGTGACGTACGCCATGGCCACCTCCCTGCTCGGGTACACCGACGGGTCGCTGCTCGACTCCGTCGTCGAGGCCTTCGCCACCGGTGACGGGGCCGCCGCCTTCGAGGTCGTCGACCGGATCATCGAGGGCGGCAACGACCCGCGCCGGTTCGTGGCTGACCTGCTGGAGCGGCTGCGGGACCTGGTGATCCTGGCGGCGGTCCCGGACGCCGTCGAGAAGGGCCTCATCGACG
Organism: Streptomyces sp. NPDC003720; assembly: GCF_042875075.1. Lineage (NCBI taxonomy): Bacteria > Bacillati > Actinomycetota > Actinomycetes > Kitasatosporales > Streptomycetaceae > Streptomyces > Streptomyces sp. NPDC003720. The sequence goes on along the minus strand of NZ_JBIANZ010000004.1, from coordinate 26,732 downwards.
CCCCGGCCGACGTGCTGGAGCGCATGCAGGCGCAGGCCTCCACCTTCGGCGCCGCCGAGCTGAGCCGCGCCGCCGACCTGGTCAACGAAGGCCTCACCGAGATGCGCGGCGCCAACTCCCCGCGCCTCCAGCTCGAACTGATCTGCGCCCGGGTGCTGCTCCCCGCCGCCTACGGCGACGAGCGGTCCCTCCTGGCCCGCCTCGACCGGCTGGAGCGCGGCGTCGCCTTCTCCGGCGGTGGCGGTGCGCCCGCCATGGGCTACGTCCCCGGTCCCGACGCCCACGCGGGCATGGCCCCGGGCGGTGCGCCCGCTCCGGCCGGCGGCGGTCCCGCCGCGGCCCGCGCGGCCGTACGGGGACCGGGCGGACAGCCCGCCGGCCCCGGCGTCCACGCCGGCCCGGGCGCCGGGGAGCCGCCGGCCCCCGCTCCCGCATCCGCTCCGGTTTCGGCCCCCGCCCCGGCGGCTCCCGCACCCGTGGCGCAGGCGCAGGCCCCCGCACCCGCTCCGGTGTCGCCCCCCGCCGCTCCCGAACCCCCGGCCCCCGCCGCCGCCCCGGCCCCCGCCGCCGCCCCGGCGCCCGGCGCCTGGCCGACCGCCGCTGCGGCCGGTGGCGGCCGGCGGCCCGGCGGCTGGCCCACGGCGGCCGCGACGGGCCCGCAGCAGGGTGGCGCCGCTCCGGCCCACTCCCAGCCGCAGCGCCCGGAGCCGACCGCGCCGGCGGCCGCCCCCGCGATGAGCGCCCCCGCCCCGGCGGCCCCCCAGGCCGGCGGGCTCGACCCCCGCGTGCTCTGGCCCAACATCCTCGAGGCCGTCAAGAACCGCCGGCGCTTCACCTGGATCCTGCTCAGCCAGAACGCCCAGGTGGCCGGCTTCGACGGCACCACCCTCCAGATCGGCTTCGTCAACGCCGGCGCCCGGGACAACTTCGCGAGCAGCGGCAGCGAGGACGTGCTGCGCCAGGCGCTGGCCGAGCAGTTCAGCGTGCAGTGGAAGATCGAGGCGGTCGTCGACCCCTCGGGCGGCTCCGCACCCCCGCCGTCCGGCGGCGCGCCGGGCTTCGGCGGAGGCGGCGGAGGCGCGGGCTACGGCGGCGCTCCCGCCGGCGGCTACGGCGCCCCGGCCGCCCCCCGTCCCGCGGCGCCCGAGCCTGCCGCGCCCGCGCCCGGCGCCTCCCGGGGCGGCGGCCAGCCCGCCCCGGCGCGGCCCGCCCCCGCTCCCCAGCCCGCCCGCGCCCCCGAGCCGCCCCCCGTCGCGCCCGAGGACGACATCCCCGAGGACGACGATCCCGACCTGGACGAGTCCGCGCTGTCCGGCCAGGGCCTGATCGTGCGGGAATTGGGCGCGACGGTGGTGGAGGAGTTCACCCACGAGTAGCGGGGCCCGTCCGGCGGCGGGTCCGGCCCGGCGTTCGTAGGAACCCACAGGAAACCCGCCCGGCGGGCTTCGGCGACCTTGCCAGTAGGCTGAGCCCCGTGAAGGTCCTCGTCATCGGCAGCGGTGCCCGCGAACACGCCCTGTGCCGCTCCCTGTCCCTCGACCCCGACGTCACCGCCCTGCACTGCGCTCCCGGCAACGCCGGCATCGCCGAGGTGGCGGAGCTGCACCAGGTCGACGCGCTCGACGGCAAGGCCGTGGCCGCGCTGGCCGCCGACCTCGGAGCCGGCCTCGTCGTCGTCGGCCCGGAGGCCCCGCTGGTCGCCGGGGTGGCCGACGCGGTGCGCGAGGCGGGCATCCCGGTGTTCGGCCCCTCCGGGGAGGCCGCGCGGCTCGAGGGTTCCAAGGCGTTCGCCAAGGACGTGATGGCGGCGGCCGGAGTGCCGACCGCCCGGTCGTACGTCTGCACCACCGAGGCCGAGGTCGCCGAGGCCCTGGACGCCTTCGGAGCGCCCTACGTCGTCAAGGACGACGGCCTCGCCGCGGGCAAGGGCGTCGTGGTCACCTCCGACCTGGACGCGGCCAAGGCGCACGCGGCGGCCTGCGACCGTGTGGTCATCGAGGAGTTCCTCGACGGCCCCGAGGTGTCGCTGTTCGCCGTCACCGACGGCCGGACCGTCGTACCGCTCCAGCCCGCCCAGGACTTCAAGCGGGCCCTGGACGGCGACGAGGGCCCCAACACCGGTGGCATGGGCGCCTACTCGCCGCTGCCGTGGGCGGACCCCAAGCTGGTCGAAGAGGTGCTGGAGACGGTGCTGCGGCCGACCGTGGACGAGATGCGGCGCCGGGGCACCCCGTTCTCCGGGCTGCTGTACGCCGGTCTCGCGATCACCTCGCGCGGCGTGCGCGTCATCGAGTTCAACGCCCGCTTCGGCGACCCCGAGACCCAGGTCGTGCTGGCCCGCCTGCGGACCCCGCTGGCCGGCGTGCTGCTCGCCGCCGCGAACGGCACCCTGGCCGACCTAGAGCCGCTGCGCTGGAGCGAGGACGCGGCCGTCACCGTCGTCGTCGCCTCGCACAACTACCCCGGCGCCCCGCGCACCGGCGACCCCATCACCGGTCTGGACGAGGTGGCCGCCGAGGACGCCCCGCACGCCTACGTCCTGCACGCCGGGACGAAGCGGGACGGCGACGCGGTGGTCAGCGCGGGCGGGCGGGTGCTCTCCGTCACGGCGACCGGCGCGGACCTGGCCGCCGCCCGTGAGCGGGCGTACCGGGCGGTGGACCGCATCCGCCTCGACGGCTCCCAGCACCGCACGGACATCGCGGCGCGGGCGGCGGGCGCCTGACCGGCCCCGCACCCTCCCGCACACCCAGGCCCCGGACCCCGAATCCGGGGCCTGTTCCTTGCTGTCTGTCGCCCACCTTTGACCAGAGCCATTCCATCGAGTGAGCAATCCCCCATACGGCTGACGGCGGCGGGGGCCCCAACTATGGTGCGGCGCAAGCGTTCCGGCACTTGGCCCACCGGCATTGCGATGTCAGTGACGGGTGCCACAGTGGGGGAGTGAGCAACGCCAGGACAGCGCGGGACCGGCAGGGAGGGGGTGAGGTCCGATCATGACCGGAACCGGAGTCGAGTTGGGCGCGCAGGCAGCGCGCTCGCGGGCCCTTGCCGTGCTGCGCGTCCGCGGCCGGGCCCTGGGGGTTGCCCTGCTGCCCGCGGCCGTCGAGGTGGTCCTGCTGACCGGCGGCGCCACCGGCCGGCTCACCGGCCCGGGCTGGGACACCGCCCGCTGGGCGGTGGGTGTGCCGGCCGCGCTCGTGCTGCTGGCCGCGACCGGCGTAGCGCTGGTGGTGGCCCGTGCCCGGCCGGCCGTGAGCCCCACGGTCCCGGTCGCCGAGAAGTCGGCCCCTGACCTGTACCGGCTGGTGCGCGACCTCGCCGACCGGCTCGACGTCCCCGCGCCCTCGGCCATAGCGCTGACCCCGGACTGCGACAGCTGGCTGGAGGACCGGGCCCACCCGGCCCACGGCCCGCCCCAGCGCCCGGCGCACGACAAAGCCGCCGGCCCCGGTCCCGGACCGGGCCCCGACGGCCGCCGGCGGGCCGCCCCCACCCCCGTCCTCGTCATCGGCTCCCCGTTCCTGTGGTGGATGCGCGTCGGCGAGCTGCGCGCGGTCCTCGCCCCGGTCGTCGCCGGTACGGGCCCTTCCGCGCACCCGGACATAGCCGCCGCCCGGCGCTTCGTCCGTGGTCTCGACGCGGCGGTGGCGGTCGCCTCGACGCCCGGCCGCTGTCCGCTGACCCGGGTCGTGTGCGCGACCCTCGGCTGGGTCGCCCGGCTGATGCTGCGCGGCTGCCGCGAGCACGCGGCCCTGATGGAGCGCGGGGTCGCCGCGGCCGCCGCCGAGCGCGCGCAGGCCGTGGACTACGGCCTGCGGATCGTCGCCCAGGAGCAGGTCGGCCTCGCCTACGCGGGCTGGGACCGGCTGCTGACCAAGGTGGCGCTGCCCGCCTGGCGCATGGGCCGCTGGCCCTCCCGGCTGGACGCGGGCGTGGTGTCCGCCCTGACCGAGCTGTCCCGGCGCGACCGTCTGGCCGAGGGCTTCGCCTCCCGGCTCGGTGAGCGCCCCGCCTGCGACCTGCTGGAGGAGCCCGGCACGGTGGACGAGGCCGCCTCCCTGCTCGCCGCCCGCCTGTTCCACGGCGGCCCGGCCGAGACCGGCCCGGACTGGGCGCCGGTGGACTGGCAGGCGTACCCGGAGGAGGTCGTCGACCGCACCTGGCGCGCCCACGCGGCCCGCCTGCACCGCGTCCTGGACACCCTCGGCGTCCGGCCCGCCCCTGCCGCCCCCGGCCAGGGAGGCCCCACGCTCGCCCGGGTCCTGGACCACCTCACGGAACACGGCCACCCGCCCGCCGGCTCCGCCTGCGACCCGGCCGGGAGCCCGGACGGCGGCCGGACGACGGCCTTGGAGCCGGACGCCGGCGACGAGCCGCCCGGGCCGGCCGCCGCCGCGGACGCGGGCACCTCCGCCGACGCCGGCACCCCCGTCGACACGGACCCCGTGCCGACCGGCCGTCCCACCGCGCCCGCCGAACCGACCGGCACCTCGGACCACGTCCTCCCCGCCGCCGAGGACCCCGCTCCCGGCACGGAGGACGACGCTCCCGGCACGGAGGACGACGACGACTCCGACCCCGGCACCGAGCGCAGCGCGGTTCTCGCCGCCGGGCTGAGTGCGGAGCTGGCGCGGGAGGAGGCCGCCGCGCCCAAGGGCGCGACCGCCGCCGGGCTGTTCCCGGACAGCTCGCTCTGGGACGACGGCGCCCTGCCGCTGTTCCCGCTCCAGCCCCCGCGCACCGGACGCGACCTGCTCGCCGATCACGTCACGGCGATGGTCTGCTGCGCCGCCGTGGACACGGCCGGTGCGACCCCCGCCCTCGACTGGCTGGACGGCCCCTCCCTGCTGCTGGACGGCGAGCGGGCCGCCGACCTCGGACCCAAGGTGCTGCACCTGATCGAGGAGGGCGACCCCGGCCCGCTCCGGGACTGGCTGAGCGCGTCCGGGATACGCCCGGAGAAGCCGGTCCGGCTCGTCTGAACCGCGCCCGGCGCCTCGCCCGGCGCTCCACCTGAGAGGCTTCGGCGGACCCGACGCCGTAACGGAGGGCAGACTTCCAGTTCAGGTCAATTCGCAACGAACAGTGACCAGGTCCGTGCGTTATGTGATGTGCTGGGACCGACCGCGCACATGGCAAAGGCATGCGACATACGACAGCACGACCGAGCAGCACGCACCACGCTGGCAACGGGGGCATGAGGGAGGGGAGCGTCCATGGCCTCGGACCACATCCGCCGCTGGGAGTCCGGAGCGCTCGCGCACGCCGTCACGGACCCCTTCGGCCAGGGACCGGTTCCCTGGCTGCGCGGCAGTGAGACGTACTTCGACGACACGGGGCACGTCGTGCCCTGGTACGTCGACCCGAGCCCGCAGCAGCCCGCGGGCGAGCGGCCGCGCGTCCCCGCGCCGCGCACGTCCGGGCCGGGGCCCCGCTCGGCCGACGACGTGTACCGCCAGATCAAGGGCTTCACCTCTTCCGGGGCGGTCGCGCCCGGCGAGGCGATCGACTTCCACATCACGGTCGACCCGCCGCAGCAGTTCGGCGTCGACATCTACCGGATCGGCCACTACGGCGGCGACGGCGCCTCGAAGATCACCACGAGCCCCCGCCTCTCCGGCATCGTCCAGCCCGCGCCGCTGGCCGCCGACCGCACGGTGTCCTGCCACCACTGGTGGCTCTCCTGGCGCCTCCAGGTGCCCGCGAACTGGGCGGTCGGCGCCTACGTGGCCGTCCTCACCACCGCCGACGGCTACCGCTCCCACGTCCCCTTCACGGTCCGCGACAACCACCCGGCCGATCTGCTCCTGCTCCTGCCCGACATCACCTGGCAGGCGTACAACCTCTACCCGGAGGACGGCCGCACCGGCGCCAGCCTGTACCACGCCTGGGACGAGAAGGGCTGTCTGCTCGGCGAGCCGGACGCGGCCACCACGGTCTCCTTCGACCGTCCGTACGCGGGCGCCGGACTGCCCCTGCACGTCGGCCACGCCTACGACTTCATCCGCTGGGCCGAGCGCTACGGCTACGACATCGCCTACGCCGACGCCCGCGACCTGCACGCCGGCCGCGTCGACCCGACCCGGTACCGGGGGCTGGTCTTCCCCGGCCACGACGAGTACTGGTCGGTGCCGATGCGCCGGGCCGTGGAGGACGCCCGGGACCACGGCACCTCCCTGGTCTTCCTGTCCGCGAACACCATGTACTGGCAGGTGGAGCTGGGTCCGTCCGCGTCCGGGGTGCCCGACCGGCTGCTGACCTGCCGCAAGCGCAAGGGCCCGGGGAAGCCGGTGCTGTGGCGCGAGATCGACCGGCCCGAGCAGCAGGTCGTCGGCATCCAGTACGCCGGCCGCGTCCCGGAGCCGCATCCGCTGATCGTCCGCAACGCGGGCCACTGGCTGTGGGACGCGACCGGGGCGCGCGAGGGCGACGAGATCGAGGGCCTCGTGGCGGGCGAGGCGGACCGTTACTTCCCGCGCACCCCGCTGCCCGAGCACGACGAGCGCATCCTGCTCGCGCACTCCCCCTACACCGACAACGACGGCGTCCAGCGGCACCAGGAGACCTCCCTGTACCGGGCGCCCTCCGGGGCCTGGGTGTTCGCCTCCGGCACGTTCGCCTGGTCGCCGTCCCTGGACCGGCCCGGCCATGTGGACCCGCGCATCCAGCGGGCCACGGCGAACCTGCTGGACCGCATCTGCAAACGGGACTGACCCTGGGCGCACCCCGATCACCCGCATACGGGAGAATCGAGGCACTTGGACAGAACCACGGGGAGGAACCGTGTCCGGATTCGTAGAAAAGCCCGAGCCGATCCAGGTTCCGGGCCTGGTGCACCTGCACACCGGCAAGGTGCGCGAGCTGTACCAGAACGAGGCGGGCGACCTCGTGATGGTCGCCAGCGACCGCATGTCCGCCTACGACTGGGTGCTGCCCACGGAGATCCCCGACAAGGGACGTGTCCTCACCCGGCTTTCCCTGTGGTGGTTCGAGCAGCTGCGCGACCTGGCCCCGAACCATGTGATCAGCACCGAGCTCCCCGAGCACGCCCCCGCCGACTGGGCGGGCCGCACGCTGGTCTGCAAGTCGCTGCGGATGGTCCCGGTCGAGTGCGTGGCCCGCGGCTACCTCACCGGCTCGGGCCTCGCCGAGTACGTCGAGTCCCGCACCGTCTGCGGACTGGCCCTGCCCGAGGGCCTGGTGGACGGCTCGGAGCTGCCCGCCCCGATCTTCACCCCGGCCACCAAGGCCGAGGTCGGCGAGCACGACGAGAACGTCTCCTACGAGGAGGTCGCCCGTCAGGTCGGCGCGGACACCGCCGCCCAGCTCCGGCAGTCCACGCTCGCCGTGTACTCCCGCGCCCGGGACATCGCCCGCGACCGCGGGATCATCCTGGCCGACACCAAGTTCGAGTTCGGCTTCGACGGCGACACGCTGGTCCTCGCCGACGAGGTGCTCACCCCGGACTCCTCGCGCTTCTGGCCGGCCGACCAGTGGCAGCCCGGCCGCGCGCAGCCGTCGTACGACAAGCAGTACGTCCGGGACTGGCTGACGTCCGCCGAGTCCGGCTGGGACCGCCGGAGCGAGCAGCCGCCGCCGGCGTTGCCGCAGCGGGTGGTCGAGGCGACCCGGCAGAAGTACGTGGACGCGTACGAGCGGCTGACCGGCACCGCCTGGTCCTGACGCGTCGTGCCCCGGAGAAGTTCCGGGGCACGAAGAAAGCCCCCGGCCGGAACCGGGGGCTTCTTCTCTGGAGCGGACGACGAGGCTCGAACTCGCGACCTCAACCTTGGCAAGGTTGCGCTCTACCAACTGAGCTACGTCCGCACTGCGCCGTGGCGCGAGAGCAACTATACCCAACCCGACGGGCGCGCGGGACGCACTGCCGCACGGCGGCCCCCGCACCGGAGGCCGCCGGATCCCGGCAGGGCGGGTCCCGCACGTCCGGCGAGTCGCCGGCGGGGGTCAACTCCACGTCGGCGCAGGGGATTGCGGGGTGCGTGGTGCGGGTGATGCGCCTGGGCCGTCGCACGCGGGCGTGCCCCGGTGCGGGCCGCGAGGATGTGGCAACCCTCACATGTCCGGCGCCCGGAGAGAACGTTCGGAAGAAGCGGGTGCACGAAAAAGCCCCGGTCCAGAAGACCGGGGCTTTTCTCCCGAGCGGACGACGAGGCTCGAACTCGCGACCTCAACCTTGGCAAGGTTGCGCTCTACCAACTGAGCTACGTCCGCACTGCCCCCGACCGGCTCCCACCGATCGGTGCGAGCACCAGCCTACCTGATCCACAGGAGTGGTCGGGACGACCGGTGCCAGAGCGGGTGACAGGAATTGCACACTGCGCCTTCCCCCTGGAAGGGGGATGTTCTACTACTGAACTACACCCGCACGGTCCGCGGGATCCGGCCTTCCGGCCTCGCCCCTCGGCGTGTCCCAGACATTAGCTGATCAGCAGGGGGGTAGCGCAAGTCGCCTCCCGGCGCGGCCAAGTGCACGGCCCCCAGGGCCCGCTGACGGACCCTGAGGGCTCGCCCCTTCGCGGGCCCTCACTGCGCGGCGCTGAACGCCTCGTAGACCTTCTTCGGGATGCGTCCACGCGCCGGCACGTCCATCTTGTTCGCCTGGGCCCAGGCGCGGACGGCCGCCGGGTCGGGAGCGACCTCCGTCTGCTTGTACGCCTTGCCGGACCGCGAGCGCTTGCGGCCCGCCTCCACGTAGGGCGCGAGCGCCTTGCGCAGTTCTCCGGCATTGGTTTCGTTCAGGTCGATCTCGTACGACTTGCCGTCGAGTCCGAAGGCGATCGTCTCCGCCGCTTCCGAGCCGTCGATGTCGTCAAAGAGCGTGACCACGACCTTTTGCGCCACGAATATCGGTCCCTTCGTGCGGCACGTCGATACAGCTCATCCAGCGATGACGTGCCGAGTATCGGCTATTGCCAATTCATTTGTACAGTGCCCGGCAATGCAAAGTGAAGCCCGACTAAATCCGCCCGCGTGTCCCCGTGCAATAGATGTCGTGGGTGGGTCTGTGGAACTTTCCCAGAACTTTTCGCGAGGGAGCGCCCCTGTCACCCGATCGTGATGCGGCTCACGTAGTTTCCTACAACTCTACTCGCGTAGAAATTTTGTGCGGGTAGTCTGAAGGAACCTGCTCAGCACCACACACCGGGAGTGCCAGTGGCACGCGTCGTAGTCGACGTCATGCTCAAGCCGGAGATCCTCGACCCCCAGGGCCAGGCGGTCCAGCGTGCGCTGCCGCGCCTGGGTTTCGAGGGGATCTCGGACGTCCGTCAGGGAAAGCGTTTCGAACTGGAAGTTGACGGGCCGGTCGACGAGGCCGTGCTCGCCCGCATCCACGATCTTGCGGAATCCTTCCTCGCCAACACGGTGATCGAGGACTTCATCGTCAAGGTGGAAGAGGGTGCGGAAGTCGCGGAGGCGGCCAAGTGACCGCTCGTATTGGCGTCGTCACTTTCCCGGGAAGCCTTGATGACCGGGACACCCAGCGCGCGATCCGCATCGCGGGTGCCGAACCGGTCGCGCTGTGGCACAAGGACAAGGACCTCAAGCAGGTCGACGCCGTGGTGCTGCCCGGCGGTTTCTCCTACGGCGACTATCTGCGGGCCGGCGCCATCTCCCGCTTCTCGCCGGTGATGGAGACGGTCATCGAGCAGGCGAAGGCCGGACTTCCGGTCCTCGGCATCTGCAACGGCTTCCAGGTCCTCACCGAGGCCCACCTCCTGCCGGGCGGCATGCTCGGCAACGACCACCTCCACTTCATCTGCCGCGACCAGAGGCTGCGGGTGGAGAACGCGGAGACGGCGTGGACCGGCGACTACCGCCAGGGCCAGGAGATCCACATCCCGCTGAAGAACATGGACGGCCGCTACGTGGCCGACCAGTACACGCTGGACAAGCTGGAGGCGGAGGGCCGGGTCGCGTTCCGGTACCTCGACGTCAACCCGAACGGCTCGCTCAACGACATCGCCGGCATCACCAACGAGGCCGGGAACGTCGTCGGCCTGATGCCGCACCCCGAGCACGCCGTCGAGCCGCTGATCGGTACGGGCCGTACCGACGGCCTCCCCTTCTTCACCTCGATCCTCAAGAAGCTGGTCAACGCATGAGCCGGACGCCTCTGGACACGGTCGAGCACGCGGCCGCGACCCCCGACGTCGAGCTGCCCTGGGCCGAACTCGGCCTCAAGAAGGACGAGTACGAGCGGGTGGTGGAGATCCTCGGCCGCCGCCCGACCGGCGCCGAACTCGCCATGTACTCGGTCATGTGGTCCGAGCACTGCTCGTACAAGTCCTCCAAGGTCCACCTGCGCCAGTTCGGCGAGAAGGCGCCCCAGTCGGACGCGCTGCTCGTCGGCATCGGCGAGAACGCCGGCGTGGTCGACGTCGGCCAGGGCTACGCGGTCACCTTCAAGGTCGAGTCGCACAACCACCCGTCGTACGTCGAGCCCTACCAGGGCGCGGCCACGGGTGTCGGCGGCATCGTGCGCGACATCATCGCGATGGGCGCGCGCCCGGTGGCCGTGGTCGACCCGCTGCGCTTCGGCGCGGCCGACCACCCCGACACCAAGCGCGTGCTGCCCGGCGTCGTCGCCGGCATCGGCGGCTACGGCAACTGCCTGGGCCTGCCCAACATCGGCGGCGAGGTCGTCTTCGACGCCTGCTACCAGGGCAACCCGCTGGTCAACGCCGGTGCCATCGGTGTGATGCGGCACGAGGACATCCACCTCGCCAAGGCGTCCGGCGCGGGCAACAAGGTCATCCTGTACGGCGCCCGGACCGGCGGCGACGGCATCGGCGGCGCCTCCATCCTCGCCTCCGAGACCTTCGACGACGCCAAGCCCTCCAAGCGCCCCGCCGTCCAGGTCGGCGACCCCTTTCAGGAGAAGCTCCTCATCGAGTGCACCCTGGAGGCGTTCAAGGAGAAGCTGGTCGTCGGCATCCAGGACCTCGGCGCGGCCGGTCTGTCCTGCGCCACGTCCGAGCTGGCCTCGAACGGCTCCGGCGGCATGCGCGTCACCCTCGACGACGTACCGCTGCGCGACTCCACGCTCTCGCCCGAGGAGATCCTCATGAGCGAGTCGCAGGAGCGCATGTGCGCGGTGGTCGAGCCGGAGAAGGTGGACCGGTTCCTCGAGATCTGCGACAAGTGGGACGTCATCGCCACCGTCATCGGCGAGGTCACCGACGGCGACCGGCTGGAGATCTTCTGGCACGGCGGCAAGATCGTCGACGTCGACCCGCGCACGGTCGCCCACGAGGGCCCGACCTACGAGCGCCCGTACGCCCGCCCGTCCTGGCAGGACGAGCTCCAGGCGGACGACGCGAACAAGCTGCCGCGGCCGGCGACGGGCGAGGAGCTGAAGGACCAGGTCCTGAAGCTGGTCTCCTCCCCCAACCAGGCCTCCAAGAAGTGGATCACCTCGCAGTACGACCACTTCGTGCAGGGCAACACCGTCCTCGCCCAGCCCGAGGACTCCGGCATGATCCGCATCGACGAGGAGACCGGTCTCGGCGTCGCCATCGCGACGGACGGCAACGGCCGGTACGCGAAGCTGGACCCGTACACGGGGGCCCAGCTCGCCCTCGCCGAGGCCTACCGGAACGTAGCGACGACCGGCGCCAGGCCGCTCGCCGTCTCCGACTGCCTGAACTTCGGCTCGCCCGAGGACCCGGCGGTGATGTGGCAGTTCGCGGAGGCCATCCGCGGGCTCGCGGACGGCTGCCTGCAGCTCGGCACGCCGGTGACCGGCGGCAACGTCTCGCTCTACAACCAGACCGGTGAGGCGGCCATCCACCCGACGCCGGTGGTCGCCGTCCTCGGCGTCATCGACGACGTGGCCCGCCGCACCCCGGTCGCCTTCCAGGAGGACGGCCAGCTCCTGTACCTCCTCGGCGACACGCGTGAGGAGTTCGGCGGCTCGGCCTGGTCCCAGGTGGTCCACGACCACCTCGGCGGCCTGCCCCCGAAGGTCGACCTGGAGCGCGAGCGGCTGCTGGCCGAGATCCTGATCTCCGCCTCCCGCGACGGCATGATCGACTCCGCGCACGACCTGTCCGACGGCGGTCTGGTCCAGGCGGTCGTGGAGTCGGCGCTGCTCGGCGGGAAGGGAGCGCGCCTGGTCGTCCCGGACGGCCTGGACGCCTTCACCTTCCTCTTCTCCGAGTCGGCCGGCCGCGCCGTCGTCGCCGTGCCGCGCTCGGAGGAGGTGCGCTTCAACGACATGTGCGGCGCACGCGGCCTCCCGGTCACCCGCGTCGGCGTCGTGGACGGCGACTCGGTCGAGGTCCAGGGCGAGTTCGCGCTCACCCTCGCCGAACTGCGCGAGGCCCACGAGGCGACGATCCCGGCCCTCCTGGCGTAACCCCTCACCCGCGCCCTCGCAGGCCCCGCCCGGCCCCCCGGACGGGGCCTGCACGCGTTCCCGGGTCGCCGAGCGCCCCGCGCCCCTGTGGAGTGGCTGAGGAGCGCCCGACCGGTGCCGTACGGGTCCCGGCGACCCCGGAAGCAGGCCTTCGGCCCGGCCCGGAAGAGCGCCCGGGAGAGACCGGCGCGACGGCGAGTCGCCCAGCCGTGGCCACCGACGCCCCCGGACGCGGTCGAGCCGCCCGCGGTGCGTCGGAGGAGGGCCGGCGCCCCGGGCCGCGCACCGCCTGGCTTCCTCGGCTCCGCCTGCCGTGCTTCGGAGGACGGCCTGAAGCCCCGTGCGGCGGGGCGAGTGGCTCACCGGGCGAAAACCGGCTGATCCCGGGCCCTCTGGCGGCATAGGGTCACTGGCATGTCTCCGGCCAAGAGGCGTGCTCGCGCCTATGACCCCGCCAGGACCCGCGCCGCGGTCCTCGCCCAGCTCGGCAACGTACGGGAGGCCGTCCGGGGCCTGGGCCCCGAGCAGCTCGCCCTGCCCACCCGGCTCGGCTCGTGGACCGTACGGGAGCTGGTCGCGCACATCGGCATGGCCGTCACCGCGGTCCACCGGGCCGCGGAGCTGCCGGCCCCGCCGAAGCAGGACGTCCCGGTCGCCGAGTGGCCGTTCGCCACCGCCGCGAACTCGGCCGCGATCGACGAGTTCACCCGCGGCCTGGTCACCGAGCGGCCCGACCTCGACGCCTACCTCGCCGAGGTCGACGCGGGCCTGCGCACCCTGCTCGACGCCCACCCCGGCGGCCGGCTCCTGCGGACCAACGCCGGCGCCCTCCCACTGGACGACTACCTCGTCACGCGGGCCGTGGAACTCGTCGTGCACACCGACGACCTCAACGCCGCCGTGCCCGGCCTGGAGACGCCCTTCGACCGCCAGGCGCTGGCCGCCGCCACCCGGCTCCTCGCCGACGCCCTCGCCGTGAAGGCCCCCGGCGCCTCCACGGAGGTGCGGGTGCCGCCGTACGCCGTGGTGCAGTGCGTGGAAGGGCCCCGGCACACCCGGGGGACCCCGCCCAGCGTCGTGGAGACCGATCCGCTGACCTGGATCCGGCTGGCCACCGGCCGGCTGGACTTCGCGGACGCCGTCGCCGGGGCGCTGGTCAGCGCCAGCGGAGAGCGGGCCGGCATCGGGGAGCTGCTGCCGCTCATGGCGTGACGGAACCGGCGGCCCGGGTGCCGCGTCGAATCCGTATGAACCGGTACAAGCAGCGCATGTCCCTGGCAGCGGCCGCCGTGCTCGTCCCGCTCACGGTGGCCTGTGGCAGCACGCCCGCCGGGCAGGCGAACAGCGGCTCGGCCGGCGCACGGCACACCGTGACCGGCGTCGACTGGCGGGTCGACGGCCTCACCGCAGGCGGCGCCACCCTGCGGGCGCCCGCCACCGCGCGCCTGCGGATCGACGCCGACGGGAAGGCGGCCGGCAACCTCGGCTGCAACGGCTTCGGCGCCCGGGCCACCGTCCACGGCGACCGGATCACGTTCGGCGACATCCGCTCCACCAAGATGGCCTGCGGCGAGGACCGCATGACCTTCGAGCGCGCCTTCGCCCGCTTCCTCACCACCGGCACCATCACCGCCAGGGCGGCGGACGGGAAGCTGACGCTCACCGACGGCGACGGCGACCGGCTGCACCTCAGCCGCGCCACCCGCGAATGATGTGCGACACCTCACTCGCGCACCCCGCAGAAAGCCGTGGAGTGCGACCCGGGGGAGCGGGCCCACGCCCGATCCTCACCGCATGACAGAGCGCTGACCTGCGAAAACCGGGAAACCGCCAAGGTGATCGGTAAACGCCGCTCCAGGGTGGCCGGGCATCCCCAATTCGGACCAGTGGTCGACCTCGCCTACACTCGGAGCCGTGCCACGTGGTGACGGTCGACTCAATCACGATCTGCTTCCCGGCGAGAAGGGCCCCCAGGACGCTTGCGGCGTCTTCGGTGTCTGGGCTCCGGGTGAAGAGGTCGCAAAGCTCACTTACTTCGGGCTCTACGCCCTCCAGCACCGGGGTCAGGAATCCGCGGGAATCGCGGTCAGCAACGGCTCCCAGATCCTCGTCTTCAAGGACATGGGCCTGGTCTCCCAGGTCTTCGACGAGACCTCGCTCGGTTCGCTCCAGGGTCACATCGCGGTCGGACACGCCCGCTACTCGACCACCGGCGCATCCGTGTGGGAGAACGCCCAGCCGACGTTCCGCGCCACCGCGCACGGCTCGATCGCGCTCGGCCACAACGGCAACCTGGTCAACACGGCGCAGCTCGCCGAGATGGTCGCCGACCTGCCCAAGGACAACAACGGCCGCTCCACCCGGGTCGCGGCCACCAACGACACCGACCTGCTGACGGCCCTGCTGGCCGCGCAGGTCGACGAGGACGGCAAGCCGCTGACCATCGAGGAGGCCGCCCACGCGGTCCTCCCGCGGGTCAAGGGCGCCTTCAGCCTCGTCTTCATGGACGAGCACACCCTCTACGCCGCCCGTGACCCGCAGGGCATCCGCCCGCTGGTCCTCGGCCGGCTGGAGCGCGGCTGGGTGGTCGCCTCCGAGTCCGCCGCCCTCGACATCTGCGGCGCCAGCTTCGTGCGGGAGATCGAGCCGGGCGAGTTCGTCGCCATCGACGAGAACGGCCTGCGCACCTCCCGATTCGCGGAAGCGAAGCCCAAGGGCTGTGTGTTCGAGTACGTGTACCTGGCCCGCCCGGACACCGACATCGCCGGCCGGAACGTGTACCTCTCCCGCGTGGAGATGGGCCGCCGCCTCGCCAAGGAGGCCCCGGCCGAGGCCGACCTGGTCATAGCGACCCCGGAATCCGGCACCCCGGCCGCCATCGGCTACGCGGAGGCCTCCGGCATCCCGTTCGGCGCCGGCCTGGTGAAGAACGCCTACGTCGGCCGGACCTTCATCCAGCCCTCGCAGACCATCCGCCAGCTCGGCATCCGCCTGAAGCTGAACCCCCTGAAGGAAGTCATCAAGGGCAAGCGGCTGGTCGTCGTCGACGACTCCATCGTGCGCGGCAACACCCAGCGGGCCCTGGTCCGCATGCTGCGCGAGGCGGGCGCGGCCGAGGTCCACATCCGGATCTCCTCCCCGCCCGTGAAGTGGCCCTGCTTCTTCGGCATCGACTTCGCCACGCGCGCGGAGCTGATCGCCAACGGGATGACCATCGACGAGATCGGCACCTCGCTCGGCGCCGACTCGCTGGCCTACATCTCCATCGACGGCATGATCGAGGCGACCACCATCGCCAAGCCGGACCTGTGCCGCGCCTGCTTCGACGGCGAGTACCCGATGGACCTGCCGGACCCGGAGCTGCTCGGCAAGCAGCTGCTGGAGACCGAGCTCGCGGCCGGCCCGGCCGCCACGGCCGCCTCCGACGCGATCCGGCGCCCGTAACACCCCTGCAGTACGACACGAAAGCTCTCACAGTCATGTCTGAGACAACTGGTGCCAGCTACGCAGCGGCGGGCGTCGACATCGAGGCGGGCGACCGCGCCGTGGAACTCATGAAGGAGTGGGTGAAGAAGACCCGGCGCCCCGAGGTGCTGGGCGGCATCGGCGGCTTCGCCGGGCTCTTCGACGCCTCCGCCCTCAAGCGCTACGAGCGCCCGCTGCTCGCCTCCGCCACCGACGGCGTCGGCACGAAGGTCGACATCGCCCGCCGGCTGGGGGTCTACGACACCATCGGCCACGACCTGGTCGCGATGGTCATGGACGACATCGTGGTGTGCGGCGCCGAGCCGCTGTTCATGACGGACTACATCTGCGTCGGCAAGGTGCACCCCGAGCGTGTCGCGGCGATCGTGAAGGGCATCGCGGAGGGCTGCGTCCTGGCCGGCTGCGCCCTGGTGGGCGGCGAGACGGCGGAGCACCCGGGTCTGCTGGGCGAGGACGACTTCGACGTCGCCGGCGCGGGCACCGGTGTCGTGGAGGCCGACCGGCTGCTCGGCCCGGATCGTATCCGCAAGGGTGACGCCGTGATCGCCATGGCGTCCTCCGGGCTTCACTCCAACGGGTACTCCCTGGTCCGCCATGTGCTGCTGGACCGCGCGGGCCTGGCCCTCGAGTCCGAGGTGGCCGAGCTGGGCCGCACCCTCGGCGAGGAGCTGCTGGAGCCCACCAAGATCTACTCGCTGGACTGCCTGGCCCTGACCCGCACCACCGAGGTGCACGCGTACAGCCACGTCACCGGCGGCGGACTCGCGGCCAACCTGGCCCGGGTCGTCCCCGACGCGCTGCACGCCGTGGTCGACCGCTCCACCTGGACCCCGGGCGCGGTGTTCGACCTCGTCGGCCGGACCGGCGACGTCGAGCGCCTGGAGCTGGAGAAGACGCTCAACATGGGCGTCGGCATGATCGCGATCGTTCCCGAGGAGTCGACGGACGTGGCCCTCGCGACCCTGGCCGACCGCGGGGTCGACGCGTGGGTCGCCGGTGAGATCACCGAGCGCGGCGACAAGGAGACCGGCGCCGAGCTGGTCGGGGACTACGCGGTCTGAACCCGCGGACAGCACAGAAGCCGGTCGGTGGCTGTGCCACCGACCGGATACGTGCTCAAAGCAAGGTCAAGCGCCGCGACGATGTTGTGAAGGACCCTCGTCCTCGTCCTCGTCGTCCTCATAGAGGTCGGCGTAGCGCGAGTACAGGTCGTCGTCTTCGTCCTCATCGTCCTCGAACGGCTCGCCGTTCGGCGGCTGGCTCGAAGTCGATGCGCCCAGTTCATTGGCCAGACGTGACAGGTCAGTCCCACCGCTGTTGTACTTCAGCTGGCGGGCGACCTTTGTCTGCTTGGCCTTGGCCCGGCCGCGCCCCATGGCTCGACCCCCTCGGTGACGGGGCTCGACGGCCCCAGAGTCTGACACGCGTTCATGATCGGAACGGGCCCTCCGTGGAGAGGCCGGTCCGTAGGGCTTCCACGGTACCTGAGCCCGCGCCCATACGGTACGTCGCCCGCAGCACGCGCGTGTGCACAGGACCCTCGAGGCGCCCCGTCCTCGCTGGTCAATGGCGATTTTAACCACTTATCGGGGTACGACCCGCCGACGGAAGTGAGAGTTCTCTCCACGTTCCCGCCGGCGGGTACCGCTCACCTGTGCGATCGGACGTCCGATCGCGGCGACCGGAGTCCTGCGGGGGCCCGGATCAGCGGCCCGCGCGGGCCTCGGCCATCCGCTGCTCGGCGATCCGGTCGGCCGCCGCGGCCGGCGGAATGCCGTCGTCCTTCGCACGTGCGAAGATCGCCAGGGTGGTGTCGAAGATCTTCGCCGCCTTGGCCTTGCACCGGTCGAAGTCGAACCCGTGCAGCTCGTCCGCCACCTGGATGACCCCGCCGGCGTTCACCACGTAGTCCGGCGCGTAGAGGATCCCGCGGTCGGCGAGGTCCTTCTCCACGCCCGGGTGGGCGAGCTGGTTGTTGGCCGCGCCGCAGACCACCTGGGCGGTGAGCACCGGCACGGACAGGTCGTTCAGGGCGCCGCCGAGCGCGCACGGGGCGTAGACGTCGAGCCCCTCGACCCGGATCAGCGCCTCGGTGTCGGCGACCGCCGTCACCTCGGGGTGCTGGTCGAGGACGCGCTGGACGGCCTCCGCGCGCACGTCCGTGATCACGACCTCGGCGCCCTCGTCCAGCAGGTGCCGGACCAGGTGGTGCCCGACCTTGCCGACGCCGGCGATGCCGACCTTGCGGCCGCGCAGCACCGGGTCGCCCCACAGGTGCTGGGCGGAGGCGCGCATGCCCTGGTAGACGCCGAAGGCGGTGAGCACGGAGGAGTCGCCGGCGCCGCCGTTCTCGGGGGAGCGGCCGGTGGTCCAGCGGCACTCGCGGGCGACGACGTCCATGTCGGCGACGTACGTGCCGACGTCGCAGGCGGTGACGTAGCGACCGCCGAGCGAGGCGACCATGCGACCGTAGGCGAGCAGCAGCTCCTCGGTCTTGTCGCGCTCCGGGTCGCCGATGATCACGGCCTTCCCGCCGCCGTGGTCCAGACCGGCCATGGCGTTCTTGTACGACATCCCGCGCGCGAGGTTCAGGGCGTCGGCGACGGCCGCGGCCTCGGTGGCGTAGGGGTAGAAGCGCGTACCGCCGAGGGCCGGGCCCAGAGCGGTGGAGTGGAGGGCGATCACGGCCCTGAGACCGCTGGCGCGGTCCTGGCAGAGCACGACCTGCTCATGGCCGCCCTGGTCCGACTGGAACAGGGTGTGCAGGACATCAGCAGGCGCGCCGGTTACGTCGGTCACTGTGGTGACTCCTGTGTAAGTAGCGGCGAGTGGGGTGCGGCCCCGTACGGGTGGCGGGGTCGTGGCATGAGCGTAGAGCCTCGGGTCCCTCACCATCCGCGCAGTGTTCAGGATCACTCTCTGGGGCCGTGTACGCACGTATCGCCGTGAAACGATTTGGTGTGGTTTCGAGCCGGGCCCGATGGGGAGGGAGCAGGCGTGCCCAAGGTGTCCTCGGTGGTCGTCCCGTATGCCGCGTACCTGCGTGTCTACGAGCCGCTGACCGCCTTCCCGGAGCCGGAACGCACCCACTGGGCCCGCTACGCCCGGCGCCCGGACCGCCCCTCCTACCAGGACGAACTGCGCCGGTCGCTCGCCGACTTGCTGCCCACCCCGCCGGTCCCGGTACCGGTGCACGAGAGCGGCGACGCCTTCGTGCTGGAGACCGACGGGGTGCTCTGCGTCTGCCCCTGGCGGACCCGGCTGCGCGGCTGGCTGGCCCTGGAGGGCCTCGGCGAGGAGCTGCCCCCGCCCGTGCTGGACGCGGTGCTGCCGCCGGTGGTGCGGCGCCAGGCCGCCCAGGACTACGAGCGCTGGCTGGCCCGCAACCCCGACGCCCGCCCCTGGATCCGCACCGCGACCTGGCAGATCCCGCTGAACTGGTTCGTGCTGGTCGCCGACGAGGAGCGGCGGTACGACGAGGCGTCCGGCGAGGTGCCGGCGATGCTGCGCTACCGCACCCCGATGGTGCAGGCCCGGCGGCGGGTGGCCCGGGCGCTGCGCACGCTGAAGGACACCATCGAGGAAGGGCCGCTGATCGACGGGCTGGTGGACGTCGGCCGCTGGCTGGAGGAGTTCCACCCGCGCTCGGTGGTCGAGCTGGACTACGGCGGCCTGGTGCACGCGGTGCCGGCCGGGGAGCTGGCCGACGACCACTCGGCGGCGGACGTGGCGGACGGCATCGAGGCGCTGCGCCGCGGCGACGGGGCGGCCGCCGGTGAGGCGTACGGGCGGCTGGTGGAGCGGTGGCGGACGGTACGGGACCGGCGCTCCGCGAACTGAGTGACGTACGTCACGGTCCGAATCGCCCCGAACAGCGTACGGTTCAGGTCACTTGGACCACCTGACGGGATGTTGGTCCCGATCCGGGCTTATGTCCCAAGGGTGATGGACAGCACTTACAAGTGCCTTGCCCTGGTTGCCACCCCTCATGCCAAAATAGGACAAGGAGTCCGGGGAGGGCTCCTCCGCTCAACTATGCTCCATCATGGGCGGATTCTCCGCATTGCACGCTATAGGGGGTCTGGTGACTCCTGATCGCCGCTGTGACTGATCGTCACAGAGGCGTGACTGTCCGCTATGGCATGGTCCATCGGCTTCCGTCGCTGATGAACACCTGGGAGGGCAATTCCATCGGTTTGGCCGACGCGGCTGGACAGATGGTGTAGTTGTAGTGCCGAGGACAAGCCGTTCGTCCTATAACCGACTCGACCCGCGTCCACCATTTCGGGCAACGCGGGTCAAGGTGCAGAATTTAGAGGAAAGAACCGAGAAGGTTCGGTTCTCCCGAGGAGGCCGCTCATGACCGCTCGCACCCCTGATGCCGAGCCGCTGCTGACCCCGGCTGAGGTCGCCACCATGTTCCGCGTCGACCCCAAGACGGTCACGCGGTGGGCGAAGGCCGGCAAGCTCACGTCGATCCGTACGCTCGGCGGGCACCGCCGCTACCGCGAAGCCGAGGTCCGCGCACTGCTCGCGGGCATCCCGCAGCAGCGCAGCGAGGCCTGAACAACTGAAAACAGGGCGAAACGGTCGTTCCCCCAACAGGCCGAGGCGCCCGAAACCCTAGCTCCAAGCGACGCGGGACCTGCCCCAACAGGGCCCACGCCCAAGCCGAAGAGAACGTTGTTGGCAGCGACACAGGGTGCGTCGTAGATCGCGCTGGACTCCGCCGGGTCCAGCGCGATCTTTTTTGTGCGCTGATCCGGGGCCGGTGCGGCGGTTGTGAGCGTCCTTGTCGGACTCTGGGGAGGGCTGTCGGATCGGCTGTGTGCGCACTCCGACGGCGGTGCAATTGCACATATTAAATCGACCCGTTGTATGAGGGGGGTAAGTTCCGCAGTTTTGAAAACTCATGCGGTGACTCCCGTCACACGCCAGGGTGCTTGAAGCCTGCGGCACGCGTGCGCTATTGGGGCCCCGCGTGCTCCAGCACCCCCCGCACACACGGGTGTTGGACCGCCCGGGCGAGGATCAGGCGCTGCGCGGCCGCTCCTCCGCGACGGGCTCCTCGTCCACGTCCTGGGGATAAGGGCCGGCGTCCAGCACCAGCCGCAGCAGGCGATGACAGACCGGGCAGTGGCGCGTGAGATGCCCGTAGGACGAGGCGGCCGACAGATGCGCCCGCAGCAGCGCCCGCGTCTCGTGCCTGGCCGATGCCGCCATACGCCACCTCCACGGGCCCCCGGGACGGAACACGCCCTGCCTTCTGGGTACCGAGCGCGGAAGACGCCGTCAAGGGCGCGGGCGGCCCCTCAGGGCCCGGAGAGCGGCAGGGGAGCGGCCGGGGCGGGGCCGGAGCCGCGCCCGGCGGCGGCACGCGGGCAGCGCTCGGGCAGCGCGACGGCAAAAAGAAGAAGGGCCCCTCTCGGGGCCCTTCTCACTTGCGGTCCTGACGGGATTTGAACCCGCGGCCTCCACCTTGACAGGGTGGCGAGCACTCCAAACTGCTCCACAGGACCAGGTTTCGCGGCACTCGGTGTTGCGCTGTGCTGCGAGAAGGACTGTACAGGAGGGTGAGCCCCCTGGTCGAACTCACCCACCGTATCCGCCCGGCTACGGAGCCGCCGCGTCGATCGCCTTCACGATCCGCTTGTCCGAGACCGGGTACGCCGTGCCCAGCGCATGGGCGAAGTAGCTCACCCGCAGCTCCTCGATCATCCAGCGGATGTCCAGCACCTGCCGCGGCACCGGCCGCCCCTGCGGGAGCTGCTCCAGCAGCCAGGCGTACTCGTCCTGCATCTCGTGGACCTTCTCCATACGGGTGGTGTCCCGCTGGACGCCCGTCGGCATCTGCTGCAGACGCCGGTCCGCCGCCACCAGGTAGCGCATCAGGTCCGGCAGCCGCCCTATCCCCGCCCACGTCACGAAACCGGGCTTCACCAGCGCGTCCAGCTGCTTGCGGACGTCCGCCAGGTTCGCCAGCAGCGCGGGGCTGCGCACGGCCTTCAGACGGCGCTCACAGGCCTGCCAGGCCGCCAGCACCTGCTGCACCTGCCCGACCGCACGGACCGTCGTGTCGACGATCTCCGCGCGCACCTTGTCGTACAGCTTCCGGTACGACTCCTCGTCCCACACCGGCCCGCCGAAGTCCCCGATCAGCTTGTCCGCCGCCGCCATCGCGCAGTCGTCGAAGAGCGCCTGCACGGAACCGTGCGGATTGGCGGACAGAGCCAGCTTCTGCGCGTTCGTGAGGCGGTCGCTCGCGAACTTCGCCGGATTCACCGGGATGTTGCGCAGGATCAGCCGGCGGGTACCCCGCCACATCGCCTCCGCCTGCTCCTCCTCCATGTCGAACAGCCGCACCGAGACCGTGTCGCCGTCGTCCACCAGCGCCGGATACGCCTTCACCGGCTGCCCCGCCCGGCGCGTCTCGAAGACCCGGCTCAGCGCGCCGATCGTCCAGTCCGTCAGACCCGAGCGCTCCAGCGACTCCCCGCCCTGCCGGGAGGCCGTGGCCGCGGCGGCCTGCGACAGCGCCTTGCGCGCCTTCGGCTTCAGACTCAGCCGCAGCGCCTCCAGGTCCTTGTCCTCGGCGAGCTTGCGCCGCCGCTCGTCGACGATGCGGAAGGTGATCCGCAGATGGTCCGGAACCTTCGACCAGTCGAAGTCCTCCGCGTCGAACGGCACACCGACCATGCGCCTCAGCTCACGCGCCATCGTCACCGTCAACGGCTCCTGCAACGGCACCGCCCGCTCCAGGAACGCCCGGGCGTAGTTCGGCGCCGGCACGTAGTTGCGGCGGACCGGTTTCGGGAGGGAACGGATCAGCTCCGTCACCACCTCCTCCCGCAGGCCCGGGATCTGCCAGTCGAAGCCCTCGTCGGTGACCTGGTTCAGCACCTGCAGCGGAATGTGCACCGTGACGCCGTCCGCGTCCGCACCCGGCTCGAACTGGTACGTCACCCGGAACTTCAACGGCCCCTGCCGCCAGGTGTCCGGATAGTCGGCCTTGGTGACCGCCTCCGCCGACTCCCGGATCAGCATCTCCCGCTCGAAGTCCAGGAACTCCGGCTGCTCGTGTCGCTTCCGCTTCCACCAGGAGTCGAAATGCGCCCCGGACACCACGTGTTCGGGCACCCGCTGGTCGTAGAAGTCGAACAGCGTCTCGTCGTCCACGACGATGTCCCGGCGCCGCGCCCGGTGCTCCAGCTCCTCGACCTCGCTGAGCAGCCTGCGGTTGTCGGCGAAGAACTTGTGGTGCGTACGCCAGTCGCCCTCCACCAGCGCGTTGCGGATGAACAGCTCCCGCGAGACCTCCGGGTCGATCCGGCCGTAGTTCACCTTCCGCTGGGCGACGATCGGCACGCCGTACAGCGTCACCTTCTCGAACGCCATCACCGCCGCCTGGTCCTTCTCCCAGTGCGGCTCGCTGTAGGTCCGCTTCAGCAGATGGCCCGCGAGCGGCTCCACCCACTCCGGCTCGATCTTCGCGTTGACCCGGGCCCACAGCCGGCTCGTCTCCACCAGCTCAGCCGACATCACGAACCTCGGCTGCTTGCGGAACAGCGCCGAACCCGGGAACACCGCGAACTTGGCGTTGCGGGCGCCCAGATACTCGTTCTTGTTGCCGTCCTTCACGTCCTTCATCCCGATGTGGGACAACAGGCCGGCGAGCAGGGACACATGGATCCGGTCGGCCGGGGCCTCCTCCTCGGCGAGGTGGATGCCCATCTGCTTGGCCACCGTGCGCAGCTGGGTGTAGATGTCCTGCCACTCGCGGATCCGCAGGAAGTTCAGGTACTCCTGCTTGCACATCCGCCGGAACGAGCTGGAACCCCGCTCCTTCTGCTGCTCACGGACGTACCGCCACAGGTTCAGATACGCCAGGAAGTCGCTCGTCTCGTCCTTGAACCGGGCGTGCTGCTGGTCCGCCTGGGCCTGCTTCTCCGCCGGACGCTCCCGCGGGTCCTGGATCGACAGCGCGGCCGCGATCACCATCACCTCGCGGACGCAGCCGTTCCGGTCGGCCTCCAGCACCATCCGCGCCAGCCGCGGGTCGACCGGCAGCTGGGCCAGCTTGCGCCCGGTGTCCGTCAGCCGCTTGCGCGGGTCCTTCTGGTCCGGGTCCAGCGCGCCCAGCTCCTGCAGCAGCTGCACACCGTCGCGGATGTTGCGGTGGTCCGGCGGATCGATGAACGGGAACTTCTCGATGTCGCCGAGGCCGGCCGCGGTCATCTGCAGGATGACGCTCGCCAGGTTCGTCCGCAGGATCTCCGCGTCCGTGAACTCCGGCCGCGCGAGGAAGTCGTCCTCCCCGTACAACCGGATGCAGATGCCGTCCGAGGTACGGCCGCAGCGGCCCTTGCGCTGGTTGGCGCTCGCCTGCGACACCGGCTCGATGGGCAGCCGCTGCACCTTCGTACGGTGGCTGTACCGGGAGATCCGGGCGAAACCGGGGTCGATCACGTACTTGATCCCCGGCACCGTCAGGGACGTCTCCGCGACGTTCGTCGCCAGCACGATCCGGCGCCCGGTGTGCGGCTGGAAGACCCGGTGCTGCTCGGCGTGCGACAGCCGCGCGTACAGCGGCAGGATCTCCGTGAACCGGTAGTTCTTCCTGGTCAGAGCGTCCGCTGTGTCCCGGATCTCCCGCTCGCCCGACAGGAAGACGAGGATGTCGCCCTTCCCCTCCGCCATCAGCTCCTCGACGGCGTCGGTGATCGCGGTGATCTGGTCCCGGTCCGCGTCGTCCGAGTCCTCCTCCAGCAGCGGCCGATACCGCACCTCCACCGGATACGTCCGCCCACTGACCTCCACGATCGGCGCGTCACCGAAATGCCGGGAGAAGCGCTCGGGATCGATGGTCGCGGACGTGATGACGACCTTCAGATCCGGCCGGCGCGGCAGCAGCTGCGCCAGATAACCCAGCAGGAAGTCGATGTTCAGGGACCGCTCGTGGGCCTCGTCGATGATGATCGTGTCGTAGGCCCGCAGCTCACGGTCCGTCTGGATCTCCGCGAGCAGGATGCCGTCCGTCATCAGCTTGATGAACGTGGCGTCCTGGTTCACCTGGTCCGTGAAACGGACCTTCCAGCCGACGGCCTCCCCGAGCGGCGTCCGCAGCTCCTCCGCGACCCGCTCGGCGACCGTGCGCGCGGCGATCCGGCGCGGCTGCGTGTGCCCGATCATGCCGCGCACACCACGGCCCAGCTCCAGGCAGATCTTCGGGATCTGGGTCGTCTTGCCCGAACCCGTCTCACCGGCCACGATCACGACCTGGTGATCACGGATGGCGGCCGCGATCTCGTCCTTCTTCTGACTGACCGGCAGTTGCTCCGGATAGCCGACGGCGGGCACACGGGAGCGCCGCTCGTCCATCCGGGCCTCGGCCCTGGCGACCTCGCCCTCGATCTCGGCGAGGACGGCCGCGCGGGCCTCCGGCTTACGGATCTTGCGCGCGCCCTCGAGCCGCCGGCCGAGCCGGTGCGCGTCGCGCAGCGAAAGCTCGGTCAGACGGGGGGCGAGGGAGCCGAGGGCGGGGGCGGGATGCGTAGACATACGCGGTCCAGGATCTCACCTCACGGAAATCCCTGGCGAACGATTTGCCCGCGGGCCGCGCCGGGGCCCTCCGCGCGCCGCGTGCGGGGCGGGCGGCCGCCTGCCGCCGGAGAGGAGGCCGATGAACTAGCGTGAGCGATATGTCCGATTCGCCGCACGGCGCCCACGGCCGGCCGCCCACCTGGGCCGAACGCTGGGCCGCCTTCCGCGAATCACCCTTCCTGCCCGCCACCGTCCTGCTGCTGATCCTCGCCGCCGTGGCCGGACTCTTCGCCGGCTCCTACACCTACGCGATGGCCAGCCCCACCCCGCACACCATCCCCACCGCCGTCGTCGGCCCCCACGACGAACCGGCCGCCCGGCGGTTCATCGACGGCATGGAACACGCCCTGGACGCCTCCCTCGCGCTCCACCCCTACGCCAACCGGCCGGACGCCGTGCGGGCCGTCGACGAACAGAAGGTGTTCGCGGTCTTCGAGGCGCCCGCCGACGGCCGCACGATCATCCTGGACGTCTCCTCCGCCTCCGGGGCGTCCGTCTCCCAGCTCCTCGCCCAGGCCGCGGTGCAGGTCAGCGAGGCCACCGGCACCACCGTGAAGGTGCGGGACCTCAAGCCCCTGCAGCGGGGCGACCCGCGCGGCCTCGCCCTCTTCTACATCTCACTCGCCGCGGTGATCATCGGCTTCGTCGGCTCCATCCAGCTCAGCGTGCACGCACGGGCCCTGAACCCGGCGGAACGCATCGCCTACACCGCTGGATACAGCGTGCTGGGCGGGTTCACCATCGCCGCGGTGGTGGACTGGCTGCTCGGCGCACTGGACCTGCCGTTCGCGGAGTCCTGGCTGATCCTCGCCCTGACGATGTTCGCCAGCGGCATGGTGTTCACGATGTTCAACACCCTGGTCGGCCGCTGGGCCATGCTGCCCACCTGGGGACTGATGGTCCTCCTCGGCAACCCCTCGTCCGGCGGCGCCGTCTCCTGGCCCCTGCTGCCCTCCCCGCTCGGCGTCATCGGCCGCTGGCTGCCGCCGGGAGCCTCCGTGAACGCCCAGCACACCGCCGTCTACTTCCGCGGCCACCAGCACGCCTTCCCGTTCCTCGTGCTGGTGGGGTGGGCCGTCGTCTCCGGCGCGGTCTTCCTCATCTGGCGCCACCGCCACCCGGGCGGCCGCCAGACCCCGCCCGGCGAAGCTCCGCCCGCCCCCGGCGCGGACAGGCCCTAGGTGTATTGATCACGAGCGTTGTTGACACCGGTGGGTCTTGAACATAGCGAAGACCTCCGATGTGGTGGAGCTGTCTAGGAACA